>CALLKX010000111.1 GCA_938083085.1 uncultured bacterium | reverse complement strand
GCTCGTGGCCACGCCGCCGCTGGTCATGGAGAGGCGGGCGATGGGGGGCCTCGGCGCCAGCGCCATGGGGGAGAGCGGGTCGCTGCCGGCGGGCGGGAGCGGGTCGTCCACGCCGATGCGCCAGGGGATGCCCTCGGGGTTACGGCCGCTGAGCACGAGCTCACCGCCCACCTCGATCATGAACTCATCGTGGCCGGACTCGAGCAGGGCGGCGGCGGCGACGTCGACGCCGTATCCCTTGGCCACGGCCGACGCGTCGACCTCGAGGTCTTCGCGTGAGCGTGCGATCCAGCCCGCCGTGACCTCGGGCTCCTCCGTTCCCGGGACCGCGAGCCCGGGCTCTCCCATGTGGAGGTCGTCGAGGCCGACCTGCTCCAGAGCGGTGGCGACCTGCTCTGGCGTGGGCGCCGTCTGCTCGACCTCGTAGGAGCCGAACCCCCAGAGGCGAGTGAGCGGTCCCACCGAGGGGTCGAAGGCTCCCCCGGTCGCCTTCCACAGCTCGCGGCCGAGGCGGAGGACCTCCAGGGTGTCTGCGGCCGCCCCTTCCCGGGCATCGGGCGCGGCGCGGTTGAGCCGCGAGAGGTCGCTCTCCTCTTTCCAAGTGCTCAGCGCGCGGTCGACCTCGTCCAGGCGGTCCTGGACCAGGGCGCCTACCCGCTCGGCCCTCTCGCCCGGCTGGAGGGTCACCACGGCGGACCAGCTCGTCCCCATGCACTGCCCGCCGATCCGGACGGCGGTGGGGACCTGGACGCCGCTGGGTCCACAGGAGGCCATGGAGGCCGCGATGGAGAGCCCTACGAGGGCGAGGAGGAGGGAGATGGTTCGCATGGAAATGACAGGAGCGGCGTGGCGATGGCTCGCCACGCCGCTCCCCAGGTGGGGCCGGACGGCTCAGCCGCCGAAGTCGTCGAGGTCGATCATCTCGGGGTCGACGCCCAGGTCGTCCAGCATCTGGAGCACGGCCTGGTTCATCATCGGCGGGCCGCAGAGGTAGTACTCGCACTCCTCGGGGGCCGCGTGGTTCTTGAGGTAGTTCTCGAGGACGACCTGGTGGATGAAGCCCGTGTGGCCCTCCCAGTTGTCCTCGGGGAGCGGCTCGCTCAGGGCGACGTGCCACTTGAAGTTGTCGTTCTCTGACTGGAGGCGGTCGAAGTCCTCCACGTAGAACATCTCGCGCAGCGAGCGGGCGCCGTACCAGTACGACATCTGGCGACCCGTCTTCTCGGTCTCGAGCATGCGCATGATGTGGCTCCGCAGGGGGGCCATGCCGGCGCCGCCGCCGATGAAGATCATCTCGCGCTCGGTGGGCTTGATGTGGAACTCACCGAAGGGGCCGGAGATCGTCACCTTGTCGCCAGGCTTCTGGTCGAACATGTACGAGCTGCCCTTGCCCGGGGGCACGTCGGGAAGACGCGGGGGGGGCGAGGCGATCCGGACGTTGAGCATGACGATGTCGTCACCCTCGGCCGGGTAGTTGGCCATGGAGTAGGCGCGCTCGACGGTGTCGTCGGTCTTGGACCGGAAGCGCCACAGGTCGAACTTGTCCCAGTCTTCCCGATACTCGGTCTCGACCTCGAAGTTCTTGTAGCTGACGTCGTGGGGCGGGATCTCGATCTGGATGTAGTCGCCCGACGTGAAGTCGATCTTCTTCCCCTCGGGGAGGCGGACCTTGAACTCCTTGATGAACGTGGCGACGTTCTCGTTCGAGACGACCTCGCAGTCCCACTTCTGCACGGAGAAGACGGAGTCCGGCACGCGGATGCGCATGTCGTTCTTCACCTTCACCTGACAGGAGAGGCGGCAGCCTTCCTTGGCCATCCCGCGGGTGATGTGACCCTCCTCGGTGGGGAGGAGCTCACCGCCGCCCTCGTCGATGTTGACGAGGCACTGGGCGCAGGTCCCGCCGCCGCCGCAAGCGGAGGGGATGAAGAGTTTCTGGTCCGCGAGCGTGGCGAGGAGGGTGCCCCCCGCCTTGGTCTCGATGGCTTGGCTCTCGTCGCCGTTGACGATGATCCGCACCGAGCCGCTGCTCACCAGCTGCGAACGAGCGATCAGCAGCACGCCGACGATGAAGAGTCCGACCAGCGAGAACGCGGCCACACCGAAGATGAAGGTGTCCATGGATAGAAGTCTGAACCGAACCGTTGACGGTTTCGAGTGTGCGTTTGTGCGCAGGCGACGGCCCGCCGCAGGGTCTCAGAGCTGGATGCCGCCGAAGATCATGAATCCCATGGCCATGAGGCCCGTGATCATGAAGGTGATGCCGAGGCCGCGGAGGCCGGGGGGCACGTTGGAGTACTTGAGCCGCTCGCGGATGGCCGCGAGGGCGACGATGGCGAGCCAGAAGCCGACGCCGCTGCCGAACCCGAAGACGGTGGACTGCATCACGGTGTACTCGCGCTCGACCATGAAGAGGGACGAGCCGAGGATGGCGCAGTTCACCGCGATCAGCGGCAAGAACACGCCCAGAGCCGAGTAGAGCGCGGGGGCGAACTTGTCGATCGACATCTCCACGATCTGAACCGCCGCCGCGATGGTCGCGATGAAGGTGATGAACGCGAGGAAGCTGAGGTCGTAGCCGGCCGCCTTCTCCTCGCCGAGGGCCCAGGCAAGGGCGCCGTCCTTGAGGATGTAGTTGTTGATCAGCGCGTTGAGGGGCGTGACCACCGTGAGCACGAAGACGACTGCGAGGCCGAGACCCATGGCCGTGTCGACCTTCTTGGACACCGCCAGGAAGGAGCACATGCCCAGGAAGAAGGCCAGGGCGATGTTCTCGACGAAGATCGCCTTCAGCGCGAGGTTGATGAGGTCCATGGCGTCAGTCCGCCTCCTGGAGGGTGGGGGTCATCGAACGCTGGATCCAGATCAGGATTCCGATCAGGAAGAAGGCGCCGGGGGAGAGGACCATCAGGCCGTTGGGGACGTACCAGCCGCCGTCGCTCACGCTGGCGAAGACCGGACTCCCGAGCACCTTGCCGGAGCCGAGGAGCTCGCGGAACAGGGCCACGTAGATCAGCACCACGCTGTAGCCCATGGAGTTGGCGAAGCCGTCCAGGGCGGAGGCCATGGGCGGGTTCGCCATGGCGAAGGCCTCGGCGCGCCCCATGACGATGCAGTTGGTGATGATCAGCCCGACGAAGACCGAGAGGGCCTTCGACGTGTCGAACAGGAAAGCCTTCAGCACCTGGTCCGCGACGATCACCAGGGAGGCGATGATCGCCAGCTGGGTGATGATCCGGATGCTGCCGGGGATCTTGTTCCGCAGCAGCGAGATGGTCGTGTTGGAGCACACGAGCACGAAGGTCAGTGCCGCGCTCATCACGAAGGCCGTTTCCAGCTTGGTCGTGACCGCGAGGGCCGAGCAGATCCCGAGCACCTGGAGGGTGATCGGGTTCTTCTCGTGAAGGGGGTCGAGGAGAATGCCCCGTGTTGCCTTATCCATGGGAAGAGTCGGGTCTCGGGCTCAGCCCTGAGTCTTGAACTGCTCGAGGTAGGGTCCGTAGCCGGCAGGGCCGAGCCACAGCTTGATGGTCGCGTCGACACCCTTGGTGGTGATGGTCGCGCCGGAGAGGCCGTCGACCTCGTAGGCCTTGTCGCGGGGGGCGCTCGCCTTCACGACGCCCAGGCCCACACCGTCGGTGCCGTAGACGCCCTTGCCGGGGAACTGGTCCTTCCAGGAGGGGTTGTCGATCTCACCGCCGAGGCCGGGGGTCTCCCCGTGGGCGTAGAAGGTGATGCCGACGACCTCAGAGAGGTCGTTCTTGAGGGCCAGGTAGCCGTACATGGTGGACCACAGCCCTTTCCCGTGAATGGGGAGGACGAGGCACTCCTTGCCCGGGGTCTTGACCTCGAAGACCTGGAGGCGGTTCGACAGGCGTGACACCTGCGCGGCCTTGAACTCCGAGGGGGTCGAGGACGACATCGAGGGGTCCTTCGACTCCTTGACGGGGTTCACCGATGCCACGGGGACGTCGATGTAGTCGCCCGTCTCGCGGTCGATGACCCGGCCCTGGATGTTCTCGAAGAGCGTGTCGACGGTCTCCTTGGGGAGCGCTTCGCCCGGCTGCGCGAGGCCCGCCACGCGGATCACCTGGCGGCGCTGGTCGAGCTCCTTGTTGGCGTCCTGACGCTCCTTGAGCGCGACCGCGGTGGAGGAGACCAGCGCGGAGCAGACGATGCAGAGGACCAGGGCGAACCCGAGCACATACTTGTTACTGAAGTCCAAGACGAACCTCCCGGCGGCGGATGTTCGCCTTCATGACGTAGTGGTCAATCAGGGGTGCGAACACGTTCATGAAGACGATGGCGAGCATGATCCCGGCGGGGTACGCCGGATTCAGCACGCGGACGAGGATGGTGAGGGCGCCGATCATGAAGCCGTAGATCCAGCGCCCAGTGTTGGTCTGGGCGGCGGACACGGGATCGGTGGCCATGAAGATGGAGCCGAAGGCGAAGCTGCCGATGACGAAGTGCCAGGCCGGCGAGACGGCCGTGTAGTGGTCCGCGCCGAGGCCCGCCGCGAAGGCGACGAAGTTGAGCAGCAGCGTGAAGGCGAGCATGCCCATGCCGCAGCCCGCCATGATCCGCCAGGAGCCGACCTTGCTGAAGATCAGGATGCCGGCGCCGAGCAGGCACATCAGCGTCGAGGTCTCGCCCATCGAACCGGGGATCCAGCCCATGAAGGCGTCGAACCAGCCGATGCTCAGGGAATCCGCCGCGGCCATCGCCTCCGGGGCGTTGCCGTTGGAGTAGAAGAACGCCAGGGGGGTCGCGCCGGTCGCGCCGTCGATCCACTCACCCGAGCCGCTGCCCGAGACCCAGACGCGGTCTCCGGAGATGTCCACCGGGTACGCGAAGTAGAGGAAGATCCGCGCCGTGAGAGCGGGGTTGAGGATGTTCATCCCCGTGCCCCCGAAGATCTCCTTGCCGATGACCACGCCGAAGATGATCCCGACGGCGACCTGCCAGAGCGGGATGTCCGGCGGCAGGGTCAAGGGGAACAGCAGCGAGGTGACGAGGAAGCCCTCGTTGATCTCGTGCTTGCGGATGATCGAGAAGATGGCCTCGGCCGTTCCTCCCGCCACGATCGTCACCGCGTAGACGGGGATGAACTTGATCGCGCCGTAGAGCAGGCACTCGAAGAAGGGCGCCGCGGTGGGGGCGAGGTTCCAGTCCTCGGTGGCCCGCAGGTGCTGGAAGCCCACGTTCCACATGCCGAAGAGCGTGGCGGGGACCAGCGCGATGACGACCATGATCATCAGTCGCTTCAGGTCGATGCCGTCGCGCACAGACGGCCCGGAGGCGGTGCGGTGCCCGGGTGTGTAGAGGAACGTGTCCGCGGCCTCGTAGACCGGGTACAGCTTCTCGAGCTTCCCGCCCTTCGTGAAGAGCGGCTCGAACTTGTCGAGGGTGTCTCTGAGGATCTTCATCTCAGCCCTCCTTCTCGATGGTGGTCAGCATGTCGCGGAGCCAGTCGGTGATCGGCACCTTGGAGGGGTCCACGACCTGGCAGAGGGCCAGGTCTTCTTCTGAAAGCTCGAGGACGCCGAGCTTCTCGGCGGACTCGAGGTCCTTGGCCGCGAGGGCCTTGATGAGCTGGGTGGCGAGCACGTCCATGGGCATGACCGACTCGTACTGGCCGATCGGGACGATGGCGCGCAGGCTGCCGTTGGTGTCCGTGTCGTACTTGAAGGCCTTGCGGAAGAACTTGTCCCAGACCGTGTTGGTCTGGGTGTAGCGCCCGCTGATGGGGAGGGCCCAGCCGATCAGATCGCGGGATACCCCGTCCTCGAGGACCGTCACCTGGGTGTTCCAGCGGCCGACGAAGCCGGTGTGCTCCTCGAAGCTGGCGGTGTTGCCCCAGATCGCGGAGCCGTTCACGAAGCGGGGCTGGCTGGCCTCGACTTCACCGAGGCAGAGCTGCTCCAGATCGGCGCCGGGGCGCGTCCTGACAATCTTCGGCGAGCGTGCGGCCGGGCCGCCGAGGCTGATGATGCGCTCTGTGGGGCGCTTTCCGTCCCGGAGGAGCCGGCCCATGTCGGCCACGTCTTGCACGCCGACGTGCCAGACCGTGCGGTTGGCGCCGGCGGGGCACAGGCTGTGGATCGAGAAGCCCGCGGTGCCGGCGGGGTGCGGCCCGCGGAACTGATGGACCTGGATGCCGTCGTCGAGGAATCGGCCCCAGCGGACGCCGTCCTTGACGGCGACATGGACCAGGCCGTCGGTGAGCTTGCGCAGCGCGGCGAGCCCCACCTTGAGGTCGGAGTCGCGTCCCGCCACGACCTCGGTCAGGTCAGGAGCGAGCGGGCTGGAGTCATATGCCTGCACGATGATCGCCGCCGGCTCGTCCGTGGAGATCGCCACTCGGTCGAAGGGCCGCCGGCGGATCGTCGGCCAGAGGCCCGAGCCGAGCAGCGCCTGCTTGACCTCGTCGCGAGTCGCCGCGCTGACGTCAACGGGGTGGAAGGGGACGGCGTCGTCGTAGCCGGTGGCCTCCACCACAATGGAGAGGACCGCCCGCCGCTTGCCGCGGTGGATCGCGGTGATCTTGCCGGCGGCGGGGGACGTGAAGAGCGCCGCCTCGTCGCGGCGATCGCACATCAGCGGGGTGCCGACCTGGACGGTGTCGCCCTCTTGGGAGAGCAGACGGACCTTCGCGCCCAGGACTTCCTGGGGCAGCAGGGCGACTCGATTGACGTCGAGGCGATCGACGACGGCGGCGTCAGAGGGCGCGCCGTGGATCGGTAGATCGAGGCCTCGTCTGGCTTTGATCGTTGCCATGAGTTGGGGGTCAGGTCGCGACGGTGGCCTCTGCCCGGCTTGGACAGAGGAGGCGGCGCGAGGGCTGCTGGGAAGTGGACAAGCGGAGGTCCTTCCGTGTGGACCCCGCGGCCCTTTCATGGGCCGTGAGAGCAGAGCCCACCACGAATTTTGGCGCGCATCTTATCCACGGTCCCCCTCCGCAGGCGATCTCCCGCCACTGATCTTTCGGGCGGGGGCCAGCCCGGGATCCCGGCTAGCCCGGAAACGTGACCATTCGCCCTGCTGAGGGACCCCGGGCGCTGCCCTCGAGGTAGGCCACGTTGCCACGGAGGACGGTCCCCACCGGCCATCCGGCGAGGGCCACGTCGGCGAATGGCGTGCGGCCGGCCCGGCTGTGGAACGGACGCTCGTCGACCCGCCCGCCCGCATGGGGGTCCACCAGCACGGCGTTTCCGAGGGCGCCAGGCGACAATGGACCGCGCCCGGTGTCCCCGTAGACCCTCGCCGGGCCGTCCACGCAGAGGCGCACGATGTCCTCAAGGCGCAGCCAACCGTCCCTGACGGCGGTCATCAGGAGCGGCAGGGTGGTCTGGACCCCGGCGATCCCCGACGGGGAGACCGGGAAGGGCTGGGCCTTTTCCTCGGCCGTATGCGGGGCGTGATCCGACCCGATGCAGGCCGCCGTTCCGTCCGCAGCGGCCTCGCGCAGGACCTCCTGGTGCGCTCGGTCCCGGACGGGCGGGTTCATCTGGGCCCAGGTCCCGTGGGTCTCGTAGCAGTCCGGCGCCGCGAGGAAGAGGTGGTTGGGGGTCAGCTCGATGGTCACGAGGTCGCCCAGGTCTCGCTCCCGGACCATGTGGACCTCATCTGCGCTTGAGACGTGCAGGATGTGGATCTTGCGGCCCGTCTTCTCGGCGAGGTCCAGGAGCCTCCGGGTGGACCGCACCGCGCACTCCACGTCACGGATGTGGGGGTGCTCCCGCACGTGCGTGCCCGGCTGGACCTCGGCGTAGCGGTCCTTCAGCCGATAATCGTCCTCGCTGTGGAAGGTCACCCGGCGCTCGCCCGAGCGCAGAATGCGCTCCAGGGTCGGGTCGTCCGCCACGAGCAGGGAGCCCGTCGACGAGCCCATGAAGACCTTGATCCCGGCGCAGCCGGGAAGGGTCTCCCATTCCCCGAGGCGATCCGCGTTCTCGCGTGTCCCGCCGATGAAGAAGCCGTAGTCCGCGTGGCAGCGTCCCGAGGCGCGCGAGAGCTTGTCTTCCAGGTGCTCCGGCGAGTCGGTGTTCGGCTTGGTGTTCGGCATCTCGTAGAACGCCGTGACCCCGCCCGCGATGGCGGCGAGGGAGCCCGAGCTAAGGTCCTCCTTGTGGGGCATCCCTGGCTCTCGGAAGTGGACCTGCGGGTCCGTCAGGCCGGGAAAGACCAGGTGCCCTGACGCGTCGAGGCGCTCCACGCCAGGCGTTGGAGCCTCGGCTGCGAGGCCCTCACCAACCGCGGACACCACGCCGTCGAGGATGAGGACATCGGCGGCGGAGGAGCCGTCACGGCCCACCACCGTCCCTCCGTGGATGAGGATGGAGCCGCTCATCGTGACCCCTCCTCGCTCTGGATCGCGCTGGCCACGGCTGCGGCGAGGGCCTCGCCATCGGAGAGCTCTCCTGGGGTCCAGTCCAGGCCGAGCCCGGAGCCGTCGGGGAAGCGTGGGATGATGTGGAAGTGCACGTGGAAGACGGCCTGATGGGCCTCGGAGCCGTTGTTCTGTAGGACGTTGTAGGCGGTCGCGCCGGTCGCCGAGAGCACGGCCCGGGCGATCCGCGGGAGGACCCGGCCGAGCTCCGCCGAAGCGTCGTCGCTCAGCTCGTGGAGCTGGGCGCGGCGCTCCTTGGGGATGACGAGGGCGTGGCCGCGCGAGAGCGGCCCGATGTCCAGGAAGGCGAGGACGTGCTCGTTCTCGAACACGCGGTGGCAGGGGAGCTCCCCATCGAGGATCGCATCGAAGATCGTGCTCATCGGTTCATTCAGGGGCGATCGCTGCGCGCAGGCGCGCGGTGCTCTGGGTCAGGCGCGTGAGGGTGTCGCTCCCGGCGAGGGACGCGCCCAGGTCGAAGTCTACGGACCTGAGGCCCAGCTCTTGCCGGGCCTTCTCCGCGAAGGCCGAATCGAGGGGGCCCGGCCACACCAGGACCCCCGCGTGGGCACCCTCCTGCCCCGCGAGCTCGGCGAGGCGGCGCACGGCATCGTCATTGGGGTGGCTGCCGCCCCCGTCGAGCTCCAGCTCTGTGACCTCGAGGCGGATCCCTGCCGCCCGGCACAGGTACTCCATGCCGTGGTGGGTGGCGATCAGCGCCCGTCCGTCGAGGGCCTCGGCCAGCGCGTCCAACTCGTCCGCGTAGGCGTCGATCCGGGCTCCGAGGGTCCAGGCCGGCGCCGAGGCCTCTCCCTCGCCGAGGACAGCGCCGAGCTGCCCCCGGGTCCGTTGGGCCATGGCGCGCAGCAGCGCAGGGTCGGTCCACGCCTCGGCCACGACGCCGCCGTGGGTGTGCGACTCTCCTCCGCCGTGGGTGTGGGCGAAGCTCCCGACCTCGATCCAGCTGGCCTCGGGGATCGCCGCGTCGAGGCGCACGGTCCGGCTCGGCGGGAGTCCGGCTCGCTGGAGCCAGGGCTCTGCCTCGTCGCCCAGCACAAGCACGCGCCGGGCCGAGACCATGGCATCGAGGGCGTCATCGTCAGGGCGCCAGCGGTCCAGGGGCGCACCCTCCGGAGCCACGCGCTCCACTCGCTCCGGCCCCACGGCGGCCGCCGCCAGCAGCTCGGCGGGCCCGGAGGCGACCGCCACGACCGGTCGCAACTCGCCACCGCCAGAGGGGAAGCCGGTGGGAGAAGAGGTTGTCGCCCCATGGTCGGAGCAGCCAGCGAGGAGCAGGGCGGAGATGAGGACGAGGTGTGCGGTGCCCATCAGGTGTGGCGGCGGATCCAGGAGGGAGGACTCGGGTGGAGGGCCCCACACCAGAAGCCCCGAACGGGGGAATTCGGACGGGGGAATTCGGACGGGGGACTCGGGACAAGAGACTCGGAAGAGGGGCGCTCAGGAAGAGCGGAAGCTCAAAGCGGTGGACGCAAGAGGAGAGATCCTCGCAGGAGAGCGCACCAGACCAGCAGGTCTCCGGTGGATCAGGGCTCAGGCTTCTGGCTGGCCGGGTATCCAGCTGGGGGGGTGCACCCGGCCGACGGGGCGGAGGCCAGGCTCAGAAGGTGGACACCAGGTCGGGCAGCCAGCGGAGCGTGGCGGCGGTGGCGCCCCCGGCGAGCGCCCCGGCGAGGAGCAGGACGAGGGCCGCCTCGATCCCGATGAGGCCGGCGCCGACCCGCCGCGGCGCGCCGATCCGGTCGAGGGTGCGCATCTCTGCGCCACGCAGGCGAGAGGAGAGCAAGAAGACGAGGGACACCAGCAGCGCGGTGGTCCCCAGGAGGAAGACGCCGACGAGATCGAAGA
Organism: uncultured bacterium; assembly: GCA_938083085.1. GTDB lineage: Bacteria > Planctomycetota > UBA1135 > UBA1135 > Saltatorellus. Next base: position 7,706 of record CALLKX010000111.1, on the reverse strand, counting down.
AGGCCTTGATCCGGAAGACGACCCCGAGGAGGTCGCCGATCACCGCGGCGGGGGTGACCGCCTGGAAGCTCCCCTCGGCGTTGACCGCGCTCTTGAGCAGCGTGCCGTCCTTGCGGCTCGCGGGCAGCGCGAGCACGGCGCTGAGGGGTAGGAGCGCCGTGTCGCCGTGGTAGTGGAACGAGCCCTCGTTCTCCTCGGTGACCTCGGCGTACTCCATCAGCGCGCCGCTCACCGCCACGGACTCGTCCGCTCGGCTCAGCACGAGGGCCTCGTCGATCTCCTCCGCAGGCGCGTGACCGTGGGCGATTCCCTCGAGCACCCAGGCCGTGCGGACATCGCAGAAGACCGCCCCGTCGTCGGGCGTCCCTGCGGGAGGGTAGACCCCCGCTACTCTCATCTTCAGCGCCGGCGGCCGGCTGATGTCGTAGAGCTCGGTGGGGTCCGAGAGCAGAGCGTCCCCCGCCCGGAGCCCGAGTGCTGCGGCGACGTCGGCGCCCAGGGCGACCTCGCCGAGCCGCAGGGCGTGTCGGCCCTCCGCTGGCTGGAGGCCCCTGAACTCCGCGTACTCCACGCTGGTGGCGACGATGGGATAGCCGCGGGCCGTGAAGCGCATGTGGAGCGGGATGAACGTCGCCCGGCCTCCCTCCTGGAGCCGCTCGAGCTCCTGGTAGGGGATGGTTTCCAGTTGGCTTGGCCGAAAGTAGAGCGCCGCGAGGGTCAGGTCGTAGCGGTTCCCAGGGGCGCCGATGATCAACGGCGTCTCCGCGGCGCGCGACCGCAGCGCCTGGTCGTACTGGCCGGCGAGTGCCCCGGCGGTCCAGGGCACCCAGAGCGCGAGCGCGACGCACGCGACGAGGAGGGACGTGCGTGCGCGATGGGCGGCGGCGTGGCGCCACGCGAGATAGAGGATGCCGCTCATTCGTTCGGCCCCCCCGACCCTGCGCCCCGCGCCAGGGTGGTCACGTCGATCACGCGATCGAAGCGGTCGAGGAGCCCGTGGTCGTGGGTCACCATCAGGAGGGCGGCGCCGCGCGCCCGGGCCTGCTGGAGCAGGAGGTCGACCGCGTGGGAGGCCGCCTCGGGGTCGAGGTTGCCGGTGGGCTCGTCACAAAGGACCAGCGCGGGGTCGGTGACCAGGGCTCGGGCGATCGCCACCCGCTGCCGCTCTCCCTGGCTCAGCTGCGCTGGGAGCCGGCCCAGCAGGTCCGCGATGCCGACGGCGGCGGCGAGCTCGGTGGCCCGCGCCCTCCCTGACCGGAGCTCTGCTCGATTCGCCCCACGGATCCGGAGCGGGACGAGGATGTTGTCGAGGGCGCTCAGGTAGTCGAGGAGCTCGAACTCCTGGAAGACCAGGCCAACCTGCCGGGCGCGCTCGCGCCGGCGCTCGCCGTCGCTGAGCCGGTCCAGCCGCACCCCGCCCACGGAGACCTCGCCGGTCTTGGGGACGAGGATGCCGGCGCAGAGGTGGACCAGCGTGGTCTTGCCCGAGCCGCTGGGACCGATCACCGCTGCTGCCTCGCCGGGAGCCAGGCAGAGCTCCTCGATCTCGAGGCGGAAGGGCCGGGTCCCGTCCGTCCGGGAGTAGGCGAAGGACACGCCGCGGAGGTCGGCGCCGGTCCGGAGGGGAGAGGCGGCGTCAGAACTCATCGGGGAGCTCCTCCTGGGGGGCCTCCAGCAGGTCTTCCAATCGGGGCGCCGCGCGCTCGCCGAAGCGCCCGGCGCCGGCCATGTCCACGTCCGTGAGGGGCGCGGCGTCCACCCTCCGCTGGTCCAGGACCTCGCTGGCGGCGATCCGCCAGCCCTGCTCCGCCGCGTGCACCGTATAGCGCGCCCGGTACTCGTTGGTCCGGGTGTGGGCGTGACCCCAGTGGTATACGGCGCCGTCCACTTGCCAGGTCGCGTCGACCAGGAAGCCCGGCAGCTCGCGCTCTCCGACCACTCCGATCTCCTCCACGGCGAGGTCAAGGTGGCGGACCGCAGCGACGCGGCTCACGGCCCCTCCAGCCTCCTGGAGGACGAGGCTCCGATAGACCTCATCGTAGAGCTGCTCCAGCAGCGGTCCATCCACGCTCTCCGCGAGGGCGTCGTAGACGTCGCTCTCGTCGGTGTAGTCGAACGCGCGGTAGATGTTCTCGTGCAGCGGCTCGAAGACCGCGGTGGCCTCGGCCTCGTTCGGCAGGTCCACGCCGCGGCCAGCGAGCTGGACGCCAAGGAATGCGACGCTCAGGACCAGCAGAGGCCCGGTGGCCGCGCGCCGCAGCCGTGCGGGGCCGAAGGCGAACGCGGCGACGGCGGCGCCGCACATGAGGAGCCCGGCGAGGGGCAGCGGCGGGTCCTTCTGCTCGCGGATCGGGGGCACGGGCGCCATCCGAGCGCCGTCGGCCTCTGCCGCCCGATGCCAGATGAACTGCGGCTCCTCCCTTTGAAAGCGGACGATCCGGTCCACGCCGCCCGCGGCGAGCCGGCAGAGCAGCTCGATGGGCGGCGCGACGCCCTCCTCGTCCGCGAGGGTCACGTTCTCCGGGTAGGTGCTCCAGATGATGGAGACCCGGTCCGGCGGAGACTTGCACGGGTAGCGCAGGGTCAGCCGGGTGCGGGCGACTGCGCGGGCGCCGAAGTTGACGAAGTGGGGGATGAGGCTGGGGTCGCCCTGGTCGTACTCAAAGTCGCGGTCGGGGTCTGGAGCCAGGGGCGCGACCTTGGCGCCGTCCACCCTGACCTCGATGTCCCCTCGGAAGAGCTCCACCAGGGCGTCCATCGCGGCCGGGGCCTCGGACGGGTCGAGGGTGGACTCGTCCTCCCGGTAGGCCTCCGTGGTGGCGTCGAGGAAGGCGAGGTTGGTGATGATCTGGAAGCGCACCTCGTCGTCCTCGACGGCGATACGCAGGTCGACGTCCGGGCCGTCCTTGGGGTCCAGCCAGCCGGGCTCCCCGATCGGGCTCGCCGCGGCGCAGACGGCGAGGGCCGCGAGGGCGAGGCCGCGGAGAGGGTGCTGGATCGACATGGGGGAGGGACTCTTGACCGCACGATGGCTTGGTGGCGGTGGGGACCGAACGGCGAACTTACGCCCCAGGAGCCCCCCGGCGCTTGTCTGCCATGGCCTTTGCATACGATAGACGCCTGACACGGCGCTTCGAGTCCCCGACGCCGTTTCCCTCCCGGTCGATCGCCCAACCGCTCGTCACTCCCAGGCGAGCCCCACCCTCACCGCATGACGCACCTCGACGCCCGCGCCTTCCCTCTCCGCCCCATGTCCCGTGGTGCGGTCCTGCTGGCGAGCCTCTCCGCGCTCGCAGGCGGCGCGTTCGGTCAGGAGACCGTCGCGACCCAGGATTCGACGGCTACCGAGAGCCGTGCGCTCATCGCGGAGGCCCTCGCGGGGGTCAGCGGGGAGGTGCGGACCTTCAACGATCACCTCACGATCCTGGCCAGCCCGTGGATGGAGGGGCGGCTCCCCGGGACCCGCGGCATGGAGCTCGCGAAGGAGTACATGGAGTTCCAGTTTCGCGCCTCCGGCCTGCTCCCCGCGGTGGGGACAGGCGGCGAGGCGGCGAGCTTTCGCCAGCCGTTCAACCTGGGCTCCACGAACGAGGTCACGGCGGCTTCCATGGCGCTGGGGGAGACCTCGTTCCAGCACGGCGAGGACCGTGACTTCACGGTCACCGGGCTCGGCGTGGGCGGGGAGATCGCCGCTCCCCTGGTCTTCGTGGGCTACGGCATCGAGGACGGCCGGGATCGGTTCACCAGCTTCGGTGAGGAGACGGATCTGACCGGGAAGGTCGCCGTGCTCCTGCGCTTCGAGCCCATGGACGCCGAGGGGAACAGCCTTTGGACCAAGCGTGACGGGAGCTGGTCTCGCCGGGCTGGATTCAACGGCAAGCTCCAGGCCGTGGCCGACCGCGGCGCGGTCGGAGCGATCATTCTCAACACCCCAGGCGCCAACGACGCCAGGGTCGGGACGCTGCTCGCCGCGGGCGGCGGCGGCCGTGCCATCGCCGAGATCCCGGTGCTGCACCTCTCCGCCGAGGCCGGCATGCGGCTCGTCGCCGCGGGGACTGGGGGCGCGAAGAGCCTGGTCGGGCTCCGCGACGAGTCCAACGTCGGCGCAGCGGTCACGGAGTTTCAGGGTACGGCCAGGATCGTCGCGGGCCTCGAGCGCCGGGCCGTGGTCGCGGAGAACGTGATCGGGCTCCTGCCTGGAACGGGGACGCTGGCGGACGAGTACATCGTGGTCGGCGCGCACCTGGACCACCTCGGCCAGGGGAGCTTCGGTTCGCGGGACCGCGAGAACGCAGGCCGCCAGTTGCACCCCGGCGCAGACGACAACGCCTCCGGGAGCGCAGGGATCATCCTGATCGCCGACAAGATGGCGCGCGACTATGAGGCGGCTGGTGACGGAGCGAACCTGCGCTCGGTGCTCTTCATGGGCTTCAGCGCGGAAGAGTCGGGGCTGAACGGGTCCAACTACTACGCGAACCACCCGATCGCGCCGATCGGCAAGCACGTCCTGATGATGAACTTCGACATGATCGGGCGCATCAAGGACCGCCGCCTCTCCCTGTCGGGGGCGGGGACGGGCGCCGGGCTGCAGGAGTTTCTGGACCCCATCATTGAGGATTCGCCCCTGGCAATCGTCCAGCCCGAGCGCATGAGCGGAGCGAGTGACCACACCTCGTTTATGCGCAAGGACATGCCCGTGCTCTTCGCGATCATCGCGGACTTCCACGCGGACTATCACACGCCCCGGGACGTCTCCAGCCTCATCAACAGGGTGGACGCCGTGCACGCGGCGAACCTCTTCTACGAGATCGCGCTGGCCGCCGCGCAGCGGCCGGAGGCCTTCCCGTTCGTGGAGCAGCGGACCCGCCGCCGAGCCCGCCGGAACACGGCGCCGGCGGAGGCGGGAGCCGAGGCCGAGGCCTCCGGCGGCGGCGCTCCTCGGGCGGCCACGGTGCAGTTTGGGATTCGCCCCTCCTACACCGAGGAGGGCGTCGTGGTGGAGGGCATCACCCCCGGTTCGCCCGCTGCAGCAGCGGGGCTCATGAAGAACGATCGGATCCAGACCTGGAACGGCGAGGCCGTGGACCTCGCGGGCTTCAGCGAGAAGCTCAAGGCCGCCAAGCCGGGCGACAAGGTCAAAGTGGGCGTGGTCCGCGCCAGCGGAGAGACCGTCGTGGTCGAGGTGCTCCTCAAGGCCCGCAGCGGCGGAGCCTGAGGGCTCCCGCAGGGGTCCTTTGTTCGGGCGGGGCGAGTCGCTAGTCTCGCCCCCATGCACGAGGGGAACACGGAGGAGTCGGCGCGGACGGGGGAGCCGGCGCCCCATGAGGACGAGGCGCACCGGTCGCCGCCCCGAGCCCTGCTGGTGGGCTCTGCGCTGCTATTGGTGGCCGGAACCGTTGCGATGGCCACGCACTCGGGGGCGGGCCCGAGCCGCGCCGCGGGCCGCAGCACAGCAGGTCTGCAGGAGCCCGAGAGGGCCGAGCCGGACGTGATTATCGTCGCGATCGACGGGCTGGGCGTCCGAGATGTGAGCGTGGAGAGGACGCCCTCCCTGGCTGAATTCAGCGCCGAGTCGATTGCGTATCGGGACGCTTATGCCCCGTCTCCTTGGGCCAGCGAGGCCCTCTATGGAATGGTCACCGGGCGGTACCAGCCGGTCCCCGCTGGCGAGACCGGGTGGGCTCCGGGCGTCGCGGACGAGCTGCAGCATGAGGGATACCGGACGGCGGCGGTCCCCGGCCACCTGCGCCATGCTCTTGTCCTCGCCGAGGGCGCTCCCGCCTCGTCAGGCTTCGGTGAGGTGCTGCTTCCGGCAGGCATCGACGACCCCGCCGGAGCCCAGGGTTCTGCGGTGGTGGAGGCCGCGCTGGGCTGGCTCGAACAAAGCGAGCGGCCGGCTCTGCTGGTGGTGACCCTCGCGGACCCGCGGGCGCCGCACGATCTCTACCAGGGCGGCTCCGACGAGCTCGACCGCCCAGACCCAGGCTACGACGGACCGATGCAGTCCGGTATGGCCCACGACGACCTGCTGCGTGTCGGCCCGAGTCTCAATGCCCGGGACCGCGCCTACCTGGAGGCGTTGCACGCCACAGAGGTCGCTGCCGCGGATGCTTTTGTCCAGCAGCTCATCGATGGAGCGCGGGCGCACCGCGTCGAGGCCCCGATCATCGCGATTGCCGGCCTTCGCCGGTCGCCCCTGGGGGAGGCGGGGCGATTCGGTCTCGTACCGTCCATGGAGCCAGAGGACCTTCGGGTTCCGCTCTGGCTCCAGGTGCCTGCGCCGGCCGGAGGGGCCGCGGAGAGCCTCCGGGGCGCGGTGAGCGCGCCGGTCTCGCTGCTGGATCTCGGGCCGTCGCTGCTGTTCGCCCTGGGGATCGAGCCGCGGCTCGATCTGGACGGGAGGTCCGTGTATCCGGGTTCTGCGGTTCCTGAACGACCCATCCGGGCCGTCACCTCTCGTGGCATTTGCGCCGCCGTGGGGCTCGACGGCGATCGGGCGGTTATCCTCGCGGCGGGGCCGGCGGAAGCGCTGGTGCGGTCGAGGGAGCCGCGGGGAGCGCAAGGTGGCCAGGGGCGCTGGGTCGGGGGCGCCGAAGTGACGGGCGCGGACTCGGACCTGAGGCTCCAGCTGGCTCGCTGGATCAAGCGAGTAGGGATCCGCGTGCCCGGGGGCGGCGTTCCCAACCTCGAAGGGGCCCCCTTCCGGCCCTGAGGGGCAGCCCAGGTCCTTCGGCGGCCAGAGGGGGCTCAGGCCGTCCAGGAGGCCCTGGGAGGCCCAGCAGCGGGTCCCGGTGCGGGCTCGCGAGGAGTTTTGGGAGCCCATGCCCCCGCTCGGCAGCCGTGCGCGAGTAGCCTCTTCCGCCGCGAAGCGCGACCGGGGCCTGGCCCCGTTGTTCCCAGTTCCACAACTCGACCCCCCAGCCCGCCCCGAAGAGGGTGGGCCAAGACGATGTCCGACGCCGTTGAAGAGGCGCCTCTGGCGCAGTTCAAGTCCGCCCTGATCCTCAGCCTTGAGGAAGGCAACCTCGAACTCTTTGAGGACCTCGTCAAGGAGGTTGCGAGCGAGTCCGGGAAGACCCCGGTCGAGGTCGCCGCTGCCTGCGCGCGGCTCACTCGCAGGGCTGAAGAGCCCAGCGTGCTGGAGCGCATCGCCGGCTACGAGCTTCAGAAGTCACGCCCGGACGCGAAGGTGGTTCGTCCCGTCACAGCCGGCGACGACAGCACGCCCTACCGTGGCCAGGGAACGACGGACTTCCGCCCGCGTGGCAACGACCACCAGGACCAGGGCGAAGGCCAGAGCTGGAAGCCGGTGGAGGAGGGGATGACTCGCCTCTTCATCAACGTCGGCCGGATGGACGGCGTTCGTCCCGGAGACCTGGTCGGCGCCATCGCGGGAGAGTCCGGCATCGAGGGCTCCTCGATCGGCTCGATTGACATTTTCTCTCGCTACAGCTTCGTCGAGGTCCCCGTGGAGCAGGGCGAGCAGATCATCAGCTCGATCACCGGTGTCCAGGTGCGCGGCCGGGCCGTGCAGGCTCGCCCGGCGACGCCCCCCGGTGACGGTGACGGCGGCAGCGGCGGCGGCGGTGGTTACCGCGGCGGCGGCGGCGGTGGATACCGCGGCGGCGGCGCTCCCGGCGCCGGTGCCGGTGCAGGTGCTCCCGGTGGAGCAGCTCCGGCCGGTGGATTCCGCGGTCGTCCCGGCG
>CALLKX010000110.1 GCA_938083085.1 uncultured bacterium | reverse complement strand
GGGATCGCGAGTGGAGCGGCCGAAGGGACTCGAACCCTCGACATTCAGCTTGGGAAGCTGACGCTCTACCAACTGAGCTACGGCCGCTCGCGAGGCGAGAGGGTACGCGCGGGGGTGCGGGAGCGCAACGGGCGAAGGCGGTCCGCGTGGGGGTGACCGCGCCGGTCCGGCGTGGGCCGGCGGGAGGCGCGGTTCAGGGGGCCGGGGCCGGCGCGACGGGGGAGGTGGCCGAGGTGCTCGGGGCGAGCTCGGGGGCGCGGCGCTCGGTGGTGGCGGGGGCCGCGCGGAGCTCGTCCTCGAGGAGCTCGGCCCAGGCCTCCATGTACTGGACGGCGTGGTTCCGGTCCTGGCGGCGGAGCCAGCGGGCTGGGACGCGGGCGAGGATGCGCGGGTCGGAGAGCTTCTCCAGGTGGCGGAGGTCGCCGATGTGGAGGCCGAGGGCCAGCATCTCGTCGATCACATGGTCAATGGCGAGGCCGGAGGTGGGGCAGTGCTCCACGGACTGTTCGGACCAGTCCCCGTGGCGCTCCATGGCGCGGCGATGGATCTCGGCGGGGGAGAGCTCGGTCACCGTCTGGGCCAGGTGGCCGCAGATGCACGAGCCCATGTGGCCCCACTGGAAGTTGGAGCCCTCCCGGAGGCGGGCGGCGGTGGTGCGGAGCGCAGAGATCAGCTTCGGGGTCGCGGTGGCCATGGGCTTATTGTCGGACAGGAGGGGGCGCTTCGGAAGAGACGATTCGCCGCGGGCCAGGCTCGGGCCCCGTTGGGCGGCCCCGAAGCGAGACCGCCCGGGTACCGGTCAGCGCACTCGTCGGACGCGGATGGGCCCCTTGGCCGTCGACGGGTCCACGGGGCGGCTCCCCTGGGTGATCTCCACGCGACCGGCGAGGACCAGCCGGCGGGCCGCACGGCGGGCGGGCTCCATGAGAGGCTTCCAGGCCTCGGGATCGACCTCGCGGGCGGCCTCGGAGGGGCAGATGCTGGCGCTCTGTGGGCGGGCCGCCAGGAGCGTCTCGATGGCGGCTTCGAGGGCGAGGTCCACGGGACGGACCCGGCGCTTGCGGCAGGCGGCGCTGCAATAGCGCGCCGGGGTCGCCTGGTCCTTCGTGCTGCGACGGGGCGTCATGCGGCGTCCGCAGGAGGCGCAGTGGGGGTCGCGGTCTTGGTCGAGGGTCATGGCGGCGCGCGCTTGTTCGCGTGGCCCTGTGGATTCGACCCGGCGGTGGGCGTGGAGGCGGTCTCCGTCGGGGGCGCCATCGCCCCAGCTCCGGCCGGAGTTGAGGGCGTGCTGGCCCATGCGGTTCAGCGCGCCCCGCAGCTCGACGAGCCCCGCGTGGGGCGAGTTCTGGCTCCAATGGATGCCTCTGAGGAGCTCCCGGCTGTCCACGAGCGCGTCGGGGTTCGCGCGCAGGCCACCCAGCTCTCACGACCTCGTCCACGGTCACGATCACCTGGGCCCTCCCGCTGCGGCCGAAGGGCTCCTCGAAGCGCAGGGTGTTCACCGTCCAACAGGAAGTGGGCGGCCTTCCAGTCGGTCCCGCTGCTGCCGTAGGGGGACTTGACTTGCCCCTTCCGTCCGGGGCCCAAGGATCGCGCCGAGGCTCAGGCCGATCTGCGACTCTGGCTGGATTCCCGCCGGGGATCCGGTTCGAGCCGCGGTGAAGCGGAGGTGCTGCTTGGCACCAGCTTCAACGACACGCGCGGCTCCCGGGGCAGAGCTGCCCACGGAGAATCGGACCAGGGGAGCAGGGTCTGCGGTCGCAGAGGGGGCCCTGGCTTGGTCCTGACCGCGCCGAGTCTGGCCCGCTTGCCGCTCCTCCCGGGCGGGGCCACAGGTGGGGCCCCGTCCGGGCACGGATCAGACGACCGCGGCGGCCTTCTTCTTGGCGCGCTTGCGCTCGTTCTCGTCGAGGAGGCGCTTGCGGAGCCGGAGGTTCTTGGGCGTGACCTCGAGGAGCTCGTCGTCCTCCACATACTCGAGGCACTCCTCGAGAGACATGATCTTCGGCGGGGCGATCTTGGCGTTGTCGTCCCGGCCGGAGGCGCGCATGTTGGTGAGCTTCTTCGCGCGGCACACGTTGAGCTCGAGGTCGCCGTCACGGTTGTTCTCGCCGACGATCATGCCGGTGTAGACCGCCGTGCCCACGGGCACGAAGAACTGCCCGCGATCCTGCAGGCCGTCGAGGGCGTAGGCGATGACGTCGCCGCCGCGGTCGGCGACGAGCACGCCGTTGGTGCGCCGCGGGATCGGGCCGCCGTCCTTCTCCCAGCTCTCGAACACGTGGCTCAGCACGGCCTCGCCCTGGCTCAGGGTGAGGAGCGCGGTCCGCGCGCCGATGAGGCCGCGGGCGGGGATCTTGAAGTCCACGCGGGTCAGCTCGCTGGCGGCGTCCATGTGGAGCATCTCGCCGCGACGGCGGCCGAGGTACTCGATGATGCGGCCGGCGTGCTCGCCGGGGACCTCGACCGTGGCGCGCTCGTAGGGCTCGCAGCGGGTGCCGTCCACGTCCTTGAGGATCACGTGGGGCTTGCCCACGGCGAACTCGTAGCCCTCGCGGCGCATGGTCTCGATCAGCACCGAGAGGTGCATGACGCCCCGGCCCTTGACCTCGAAGGCGTCCGCGCTGTTGGTGGAGGCGAGCTGCAGGGCCACGTCCCGGGTGGCGGCGCGCTCAAGGCGCGCGAGGACCTGGCGGCTCGTGACGTAGTCGCCTTCCTGGCCCGCAAAGGGCGAGTTGTTGACGTAGAACACCATCGAGATGGTGGGCTCGTCGAGGGCGATGGAGGGTAGAGCCTCGATGTGCTCCGGGTCGCAGAGCGTGTCCCCGATGCTTAGCTCTTCCACGCCGGTCACGATGGCGATGTCGCCGCAGAGGACTTCTTCCGCGGGGACGCGCTGGAGACCCTCGTAGCGGAAGAGCTTCTTCGGGAGGACCGAGATCGACTTCTCACGGTCGGGGTGGACCAGCGCGTAGCGGCGGCCGATCTTCATGCTCCCACGGCTCACGCGACCCACGGCGATCCGGCCGAGGAAGTCGTCGTGGTCCAGGGTGGTGGCCTGGAACTGGACCGGCCCCGCGGCGTCCATGGCAGGCGGGGGAACGTGCTCGAGGATCTGCTTGAAGAGCGGCTCGAGATCGTCCGTCTTCTGAGCGGGATCTTCGGAGGCCCAACCGTCGCGGCCGGACCCGTAGATCACCGGGAATTCGAGCTGCTCGTCGCTGGCACCCAGCTCGACGAAGAGGTCGAAGACCTCGTTGAGGACCTCCTCCGGGCGCGCGTCGGGGCGGTCGATCTTGTTGACCATCACCAGCGCCTTGAGGTTGTGCTCAAACGCCTTGCGCAGCACGAAGCGCGTCTGCGGCATCGGGCCCTCGAAGGCGTCCACTAGCAGCAGCACGGCGTCGGCCATGTTCAAGGTCCGTTCCACCTGACCTCCGAAGTCGGCGTGCCCCGGCGTGTCGACGATGTTGATGCGCGTCCCCTGATAGGAGATCGCCGTGTTCTTGGCGAGGATGGTGATCCCGCGCTCGCGCTCCTGGTCGTTGGAGTCGAGGGCGCGTTCGGCGATCACCTGGTTATCGCGGAAGGTACCGGCGTAGCGGAACATCGTGTCGACCAGCGTGGTCTTGCCGTGGTCGACGTGCGCGACGATGGCCAGGTTTCGGATCTCGGGAGCGGTCGACATCGGCGTAGCGTTGCTGCGTTTCCGGCGCGGGCCGGACGGGGAGGCGGGGCCAGGCCGCCCATGGCAGGGGCCTGTAATTGGGGAGGCTGAGGGATCTGGAGCAGACCCGCCAGGCACGGGCGAGCGCCCGCTTCTCCGTGTTCAAGGGGAAAGAGGGTACGGATCCAACCCTCACACCGGAACCGCTGGCGGGCCATCTTGATGTCGAGGCTCGAGGCTCCGTCCCTTTTCGGCCCTCCGTGGCTGGTGCCAGCGACAAGCTTGATTGCCGCTTCAATCGCTCCCGGGGGCCGGGTGGGCGCGTCTTGGGGGCCCTCAGGGGCAGGTTCGCGGCATATCAGCCGTTGGGCCAGCAGGCGGGCCAGCAGGCGACACAGCAGGCGACACAGCGGGCGGATCAGTGAGCAGCCGGGCCAATCAGCAGGGAGAGACAGGTGAGTCCCGCCTCGGCCTTGTGGAACTCGCTGATGTCGACGGGATGAAGGGAGAGCCCCATGGCCTGGAGACGGTCGGCGGTTCTGGGGGCGGCCTTGGAGACCACGAGCTGGTCGCTGACCTTGAGGACGTTGGCGCCGGCCGGCTCGTCGGGGTCAGCTTCCACGAGCTCGAGACCCTCAAGGCCCTCCGCGTGGACGTCTAGAGCGCGAGGGTCCGCGAGGACCTGGTCGCCCCTGAGCCAGGACATCGCGGTCTTGAGGTGGAGGGCGCCGCGTACAGGGATACCGAACACGGGCCTGCTTGAGAGCTGTGCCAGTGACTCGATCCCCGCCGCATTCGTGCGTGTGGAGAGCCCGACGAGGATGCGGTCGGGGAGCTGCAGGACATCCCCTCCGTCGAGGCTCCCGAAGGAAACGCGTTCGACGGGGACGAGCTCTTGGAGGACGCGGCCGAGCGCATCCACCTCCCCACGGCGGCTCGCAGCGCCGGGTCTCGTGAGGACCGCGCGCCCGGGGAGCGCGATGGCGGGATCCTCGACGAAGCAGGCGTCGGGGAATCCCTCCAGAGGCTCCAGGGTCAGGACTTCGAGCCCGGCCTCTCCCAGGATCCGGGCGTAGGCGGCGTGCTGTTCTGCAGCGAGCGTCGCGTCGATCCGGATCCGGTCCAGGTGAGTCAGCTCGCAATCGGCGAGCGCCGCCCCGGGGGATCGGACGATGGCGATGGTGCGGTCTTGGGAGTTCAAGGGAGGTGCGCGGTTCAGGGCCTTTGCCTGCGATCGCGCGACTCTACCCGGACCGCCGCCGACAAGGACCTGAAGGTACCCGTCATCTCTCGGCGAGTCGTCCTTCGCCCCCAGGGGCTACTCTGGCGACACCCGGCCGAGGTACTCCGAGAGCAGCTCGTCAAGCAGGACGTTGTCGATGGGCTTGGCCAGGTGAGCGTTGCAGCCGGCGTCGGTACAGCGACGCCGATCTTCAGCCATGGCTGAGGCGGTGAGGGCGATGATGGGGATGGTGAGCCCCTTGGCCCTCAACTCCCTCGTCGCGGCGTATCCATCCTGGACCGGCATTTGCATGTCCATGAAGATGAGGTCGAAGGCGTCTTCCGGTTCGTGGTGGCCTGTCGCACGCCTGGACCCGTCGAGCCCGTCGATGGCGGTCTCCACCTCGAGGCCTCGGCGCGTGAGGAGCTCGGAGAGCACCCGACGATTAATGGCGTTGTCCTCGACCACGAGCACTCGACCCTCGATGGTCGATTCCTCCTCGCGGCGAGGTGAACCCTCAATCTCGGCGTCGCTGATCTTGAGCGGGAGAGAGAGCGTGAAGCAGGCCCCTGCGCCGACCGTGCTCTCGACGCTCAGGTCTCCGCCCATCTCAGCGGCGATCTCGCGGGAGATGGTCAGCCCGAGCCCCGTGCCCCCGAACTGCCGGGAGGTGGAGGCCTCGGCCTGTTGGAAGGGGGAGAAGACCCGCTCAAGCGCGGACTTCCTGATCCCGATCCCCGTGTCGCTGACCGCGATCGCGAAGTCAAGTTTTGCTGTCTGAGGGTGTCTGGGCCCAGCGGAGACCCTCACGTGGATCCCGCCCTCGGTGGTGAACTTCGTCGCGTTGGACAGGAGATTCGTGAGGACCTGGCGGATCCTCGTCGGGTCGGACTCGACCATGCGCGGGGTGCCCTCATCCCACGTGAGCTTGAGGGTGAGACCTGCTTCCATGACCCCCTGACGCAGGGACTGCATGGTCCGCTGGACAAGGTCTCTCAGGTCGAAGGGGATGGTCTCCACCTCGAGGTGGCCAGCTTCGATCTTGGAGACATCGAGGACGTCGTTGATGAGCGCCAGGAGATGCTCGGCACTGCCTTGAATCGCCTCGAGCGCAGGCTTGTGGGACTCTTCCACGCCGGTCGAATCGGAGAGGAGATCCGAATAGCCGATGATGGCCGTCAGCGGCGTCCGTAGCTCATGGCTCATGTTGGCGAGGAACACGGACTTGGACCGGTTGGCCGATTCCGCCCTGGCCGTGGCCTCCCGGACCACCGCCTCCTGGCGCTTGCGTTCGGTGACGTCGCGGGTCACAGCGAGATGTACGATGTTGCCTGAGGAGTCGGCGAGGGGGACCGCGCTGGTCTCCAACCAAAGACGGTCGCCATTCAGTCCGATGGCCTCGAAGGTCATGGTGCGATGATTGCCCTGGAGGACATCGGCGTGCATCTCGAGGTAGGCCTCACGGTGCTCCTCGACGATCAAGTTGATGATCTCGGCCCCGCGTACCTTGGCCATGGAGCTCGCGGAGATCATGCGTAGCCCCGCGGGGTTCATGTGCACGAGTCGGCCCTCCGAGTCGACCACCTTTACGCACTCCGGCTGAGCCTCGATGATCGCGCTCAGGTGGCGGCTCCTCGCCGCCAGGTGGTGACCGATGGATCTGATGGTGCCGAGCTGCTCCGCGAAGGGGCCAGTGTCCGGCCCCCCGTGGATCCGGCTGAGGTCTCCCTTCTCGATGCTCAGCATCGTCTCATAGGCCTGCTCGAGAGCGGCCACGGCCATGCCCCGCACGCGGTTGCGGCGATAGGTGCATACCGAGAACATCGCGGCGCCGAAGGCTGCGAAGGAGAGTGGCCAGGCGAGGCCTGCGAGATCCATGGCTGAGAAGGGCGTTGGGGGGAGCTCTTTGGCAAGGGGCACTTCTTGCCCCTCCATCGCAAGGTATCGGCGCCCCCGGTCGAAGCGCATTAGGACTATTCCCGAACCTGGTGCCGATTTCCTGACGCTTGAGGTCTAAGGGGCGCTCAATGATGCTGTGGTAAGCGGTTTGCCTGGCCCTCTGGCCCGCCTTGGACCTCGACTCGGTGCCGATTTACTTGCCGGAGTCGCGCTCACAATGAGGCCGTCAAACCCGTGCCAGGCGCGGACTTAGTGCCAACAACGGACCCGGGTGGGGGGGGAGTGGACCCGCCGCTCGGGTCAGGCGCGCGGCGTCCATCGGGCCGGCACCCGGTCGGCGCCTGGCCGGGAGGCGGCGACTGAACTTTGGCCCCTCCGTGGTTCGTCGCCTCGTTCGGCCCGGCAAGCACGGGGTCCAAGGCTAGTCCGGGGCCCGTGGCTCTGGCTGCAGCCTGTGGCTCAGCCGCGGAGCAGCGCTTCAGACGGGCTGCTCGACGACCTTCTGGATCCGGTCCAGCAGGTAGGTCTTCAGCATTCCGGTCCGGATGCACTCTGCCTCAAGGTAGCTCTTCTTGTGACGCTCGTAGAGCAGACGCGGGAGGACCTGAAGTGGAGCGGGAGCACCCGAGCTGCCGCCGTAAAGCAGCGTGACCTCATCGCCGTTGCGCACCGCCTCGGTGAGCGGTCGCAGCCGCGGCTTCATTCGAGCGGGACCGGGCAGGAAGCCGGGAACGGTCACCGGGGTGCCGCAGTGAGTCAGGAGCTCTGCAGCCGACTCGGTCTCGGCGCGATCTGCGCACTCCTCGAGCACCTGCCAGCACCAGACGGCATCGGCGAGGGCGCGGTGGTGCGTCCCGTCCTCGAGGTCCAGGTGTTGGCAGAGCGTCTCCAGCTTGTGGTCCGGTGACTCCGGGATGAACTTGCGTGCCAGCTTGAGCGTGCAGAGGAAGGGAGACGCCGGGAGAGCCACCTGGCTCCTCGCCTGCTCGAAGCCGAACACCCGGGCGTCGAAGCCGGCGTTGTGAGCGCAGAGCCAGTCGTCTCCGGCCCAGCTGGCGAAGCGCTCGATGGCGGAGTGCGTCAGGGGCGCCGAGCGGATGTCCTCGTTCGTGATCCCGTGGATCTCGGTGGCCTCAGGCTCGACCTCGATGGCCGGAGCCACCAGGGTCTCAAAGGAGTCGACGACCTCGCCGCTAACGACGCGCACGGCGCCGATCTCAAGGAGATGAGGGGCGCCGCTGAGGTTCGCGGTCTCCGTGTCGACAACGACGATGGGACGATCGAGCGGCATGAGCGGTGGTGGCAGAGCAGGCTCGCCCGGCGCCAGTGTGGCGGACGCGGCGAGGGCGGGGACTCTAGTGGCCCTGCTCTCATCTCTCAATATGCTGATTTGCCGCTTGCTAGAGCGGGGTGATGGGCCTGAAGTGAGTCGCGAAATGGGCGCCGGGTGATCCTTGAAGCGGGAACTGCCGATAGACTCCCCGCGATGGCCCGTCCGACCGCTCCCTCCGAAGCTCCCCTGCTCCTGTTCGACGGGGAGTGTGGTCTGTGCTCAGCGGCGGTGCAGTTCATCCTCAAGAGGGACCGGCGGCGACGCCTGCGGTTCGCTGCGCTCCAGACCGAGCTCGGCCGCGAGATCATGGCGGCGCAGGGCCTGGACCCTTCGGACCTCAGGACCATGGTGCTGCGCACGGAGCTGGGGGAGGTCCTCGTTCGGAGCGACGCGGCCCTCGCGGCGGCTGGGGAGCTCCGGTGGCCCTGGCGCTGGGCCACCGTGCTTCGATGGATCCCGCGGCCGCTCCGGGACACGGTCTACCGGCTCATCGCGAAGTATCGGCACCGGCTCTTCCGTCCACCGGCGAGCTGCTTCATGCCGCAGCCCGAGGACGCCCAGCGCTTCCTGGGCTGAGCCGCCCCGTCAGAACTCGTCAGGCCTCGTTCGCGATGGCCTGGAATCCTGGGAGGCTCCTCAGCACGTCGAGGTCCGTGTTGCGGGCCAGCTCTCCGAACAGGAAGTAGCCGCGGTCGCGTGCGGAGTGGAGGAGCTCGATGGCGCGGTCGAGATCATCGGGATCTGCCAGCAGGGCGTGCACGCACGCGGCCTGGAACGAGGTGAATCCGTCCCGTGGCGCTTGCTCAAGGGCGACGCCGATCTCCGCCCGGGCTTCCCTGGAGCGGCCCAGCCGAGCGTAGAGGGTTGCCGTGCGGACCCGGCAGTCCGTGTCGTCGGGGACCTCCTTGAGGCGCTCGCGGCCAGCGGCGATCCCGCTGTCCGCGATCTCGAGTGCCTCCTCGTAGCGGTCCAGTCGGATGAGCACGGTGTAGAGGTGGTCGTAGGAGGCAACGTGCGATGGATTGATGCCGATGGCTCGCTGGAGGAGCCCGGTGGCGCTCTTGAAGTTGCCCTCGCGGGCGTAGATGGAGCCGAGGAGGCGGTGGGCGAACCACTCCTTCTGGTCGTTCTGCATCGCCGTGCGGTACTCCCGCTGAGCGTCCTCGAGGTGACCCGAGAGGTGGTGGGCGAAGCCGAGGGCGGTGTGCGCGAGGGCGTTGTCTCCGTCCAGGGAGAGCGCGCGGTCAATGTTCTCTCGTGCCTCTTCCAGGAATGTGGGGTCTCCGTCCCAGAGCAGGTACTTGCGCACCATGGTCTCCCCGAGGATCCCGTACGCGGACGCGCAGTAGCGGTCGAACTCGATGGCGCGCCGGAGCAGGCTCGTCGCGGAGATCATGTGCTTGGATCGCCCTCGGTGCAGCAGGTCTCGTGCCCTCGTGACGATGCGCAGCGCGTCGTCGCTCCGGCGGCTGACGGGGCGCGTCGGGACGGGCCCTGAGGCGCTCAGCCGAGCCCTCAAGGCGCGCATGGCGACCCGACCGAGCTCATCCTGGAGTGCCCACTCGTCCGAGTCGGTGGCGGAGCAGTGGTCGGTGAAGCTCTGGATCTCACCGTCGCGGTGAGCCTGCGTCTCCAGTACGAGGGTCGCGGTGGACTCCTCGATCGTGAGGGTCGAGGCGATGGCAAAGTCGAATTCGCTAACGTCGCCCTCCCCCTCGATATGGAGCGCTCGATTCCGCGAGAGCGAGGCGTCGAGGTCCTTGCGCAGCCCCAGAGCAATGGCGGCCACGGACGTTGAAGAGCCCTCCCCAGGCTGGATCTCCCGCAGGAGCACCCGCCCCTTGAGGGCTCTCGCCCGCCGCTGCCCTGTCCCGGAGAGCGCGCCCTCGACGCGCTGGAGCTCTGCGACGGCCTGCGCGGCGTCAGCGAAGCGCTCGGAGGGCTCCGGTGCGAGGCATCGGATGATGAAGTTCTCCAGCGGCTCGGGGAAGCCCGGGCGGACGTCGGCGGGCCTCCTCCTGGGTGCACCGTCCAGGATCGCCATGCAGACCTCGGGGAAGGAGTCGCCGGGGTAGGGGAGCTGACCGGTGGTGATGTGGTACAGGACCGCGCCGAGGGAGAAGATGTCGCTCCGCGAGTCGAGGTCATCACCGCGGACCTGCTCGGGGCTCATGTAGAGCACCGTCCCCACGAGCATCCCGTGCTGGGTGATGCTCGCCTCGTCCGCCGCTCGCGCGATGCCGAAGTCCAGGAGCTTCAGGTTCCCGTCGTCCTGCAGGAGGATATTGGCGGGCTTGAGGTCTCGGTGGATCAGGCCTCCGTTGTGGACCACCTCCAGGGCAGCGCAGAGCTGCGAGGCGATGCGCAGGCACTCCTCGAAGCCGAGGGTCTGATCCTTGATGATCTTGTCGAGGGTGCGGCCCTCGAGATATTCCATCGCGATGTAGGACGTGCCGTCGAACTGGTCGTAGTCGAAGATCGTCGCGATGTGCGGGTGGTCGAGCTTGGAGGTGTGCTTGGCCTCGCGATGAAACCGCTGGTCCGACTCGGGGTCGATCTCTGCGTGGGCCCGCAGGATCTTCAGCGCGACCGTGCGCCCCAGCTTGGTGTCCAACGCTCGATAGACCTCGCTGAGGGGCCCCTCGCCGAGGCGGTCCTTCTCAGGGTCGAATTCGAAGTGGGCGAATCTCATCGGGGTGGGGATGCGGGACGGCGAGGGTCTCGTCAGACGATATAGGAAGGCCTGAGGCCCTCGGCTACGGCAAACCCGCTGGCCCTAAAGGTCGAGCGAGGAGGACGGATTCCTGAACAGATGCGGGCTGGAAGCGTCAACATTTCGGCCATGTCACCGACAGGAGAGACTCCCGCCCCCCGGGGCGCCCAGAGAGCCGCGCTGGAACCCTTCGAGGCCTGGGACTTCGAGGCCCTGAGGCCACCTCGAAGCCGTTCCTCGGAATACAACGAGAAGCGACTCGCCGCGCGCCGCCGCCTTGAGGCGATCGCCAAGGCGGTCACCAAGGCGTCCAAGGACGCGGCGAAGCTTGAGGTGCGGACTTCGATCCACAACCCATTTCCGCCGGTCAACGGGGGCAGCGTCGAGCGGCTCTGGGCCTATCTCTCCCGCCCCAAGGCGCACAAGACCAAGCTCAAGCGCCAGTTGGGGGCGGACCTGGGCAAGGACCTCGACCAGGCCTACCGGAACGGATACCTCTGCGTCGCGCTGGAGGCAGACGTCCTCGAGGTGAGCTTCCGGATCCACCCCGACGCCTGGTTCGACGGGCGAAATCTGACCCGGAGGATCGAGGCGGAGGGCCTCAAGCCGCTGCTCTCGCTCCTCAACGAACTCGAGGGGTTCCGGCTTCAGCTCTCCGACTGGAAGGGGGAGTGGATCTGCGGGCAGCTCGAGATCGAGCAGCTCGAGGAGTTTTTCCGCTTCTACGAGCCAGGGGAGCACCTCCTCGCGGTCCAGCAGCGGATGCCCGTGCCGGAGTCAATGAGGGACACCATCCTGACTCCGGACCTGCCGAGTCACCTCGTCGGTGAGCTGGCCAGGCTGACGGTCCTGCGACATTTTGTCTGCTGGGCTCCCGAGAATGACCTCCTCTTCGGTTGAGCGCACCGCCACATCGAGGCCTTCTGGCAGAGCGCCAGCGCGGAATGCCCTGAGCCGCCAAGGGAAACATTTACCCAGAATTCAGGTCACGGGGTTCCGGTTTTCCCGAGAGCCATGGCATTATCCCGTAGTTCGAGGATAGTCTCGATGGTTCTTTGATCTCTGCGTGGGACGAGCGTTGGCAGGCGCGACTCCCCAGCTTGGCAGGGCTGAACAGCGACCCGCAGGGTCGTGCGGAACAAAGAACAGGCAGTGTTGGTGGGGGTCGCTGGTCAAGCCAGCGCCCCCCTCCTTTTTGCCCCTCGGTCCGCGCGGCGGCGCCCTTGTGGGGGCCCACGGCCCTGCGGTTCGCGCTGTCCGACGTGGCCGGGATCACGTGTGGGTCGTGGAGCACGGTGCGCAGACCTCTCTATGACCGGGGAACACGGTGACCCGTCAGTCGGGTGACCCGAACAGCAGGGTGACCCGAGGGCTCGGCGGCCGAGGGACATGTTGAACGGGGCCAGCAGGGCCTTCTGTTGGCGGGCCCCCATGGAACCTGCAGGTCAGACGTTCGGGATCCTGCTCCGGCGTCCTACGCTCCGCGTTGTGAAGCGTGTCCTTCTCGGATTGAGCCTGGTGGTCGCTGCCCTGCTGGTTCCCGATTGCAGCGGGCGAACCGAGGGAGACCTCGGGGCGGCGCCGCTGCGTGGCCGGGACATGATCCTCGTGGTCGCGGACTCCTTCGACGGCAGTCATCTCGGCGCGGCGGGCTACGGGCGTGAGACGACCCCCTTTCTCGACGAGCTCGCTGCCTCGGGTGCCTTCCTCGAGAGGGCGATCTCCCAGACCTCCTGGACGCTCTCCTCGGTGGTCAGCCTGTTGACCGGCGTCGAGCAGGAGGCGCACGGCGTAATGCAGATCGACGAGTCGCTCCCCCAATCGGGGCTCTCGACGCTCGGCGAACTCTTCCAGCGGCGGGGGTACCGGACGGTGGGTTTGGTCCAGAACGCCGTGATCGCCGAGGGCACCGGGCTCGACCGGGGCTTCGATCGGTACGAGGCCATTCCCTTCACGGCCGACGGCGCGGAGCGATTGATCCGAGAGGTGCGCGCCCTCACGGACGCGGCCGAGCGGGAGCGACCGTTGTTCCTCTACATCCACCTCGGGCCGCCCCACATGCCCTATCAGCCGCCCGAGCCCTTCCGCTCGCGCTTCTCGAAGGGGGCCAGCGGCAGCCAGGTGGAAGGCTCCATCCGCGAGACCACCGACATGATGGTCGAGGAGCTTGCCCCGTCGCATCCAGACGTGATCCGTCTGCTGGAGCTCTATGACGGACACATCGCCTACGCCGACTCGTTGATCCGGCGGTCGGTCCAGGCGTTCGAGTCCACAGGACGCTCCGACCCGCCAGTGATACTCGTCACCTCGGACCACGGCGAGGCCTTCATGCAGCACGGCGCGGTGGGGCACAACCTGTTCTGCTACGAGCCCATGATCCGCATTCCGTGGATCCTCTCGGCGCCAGGCGTGATCGAGGCGGGGCGCCGGGTTCCAGGGACTGGGTCGCTCCTCGATGTCGCGCCAACCCTCGTGGAGCTCTTCGGGCTACCGCGTCCGGGCCAGCCGATGGCGGGAGCCTCGCTGGTCCCCGAGCTGATGGGGGGAGGGCCGATCGAGGACCGCCCGCTCCTGATCTCTTCTCGTTATCCGCGGCCGGGAAGGGAGGCGCAGCTCGCGCTGGTGGAGGGGCCGTGGAAGTTCGTGGTCCGACGGCGAGGTCAATCGGCCCAGCTCTTTCACACCGCAGAAGACCCCGATGAGTTGGTCGACGTGCTCGGCCTTCACCCTGAGCGAGGGGCGCGGATGGAGGCGCTCCTGGAGGAGCGCCGCGCCGAGGTCCGTGGCAGCGGAGCAGCGGCGCGGCGAGAGCTTCCCGAGCACGTGCTAAGAGAGCTCGATGCCCTGGGATACGGCGGGCAGGATGGGGACGGCGGGCAGCTTGGTTCCCTCAAGGGGCGCTGAAGATCGCCTTCACGGCGGCGTGCTCAGCTGGCGCGCTGCTCGGAGACCTCGATCTCCTGACGCATGCGGTAGCCGACCGACCAGACGGTCTCGATGTGGTCGGAGTTCCCGTCGCTGTCGCCGAGCTTCGACCGGAGCCGGCGAACGTGGAGATCCACCGTCCGCTCATCTCCTCTGAAGTCGTGACCCCAGACATGGTCAAGGAGCTCCGCCCGTGTCCAGGCTCGACCGGGGTGGCGGAGCAGGAAGGAGAGGAGGTCGAACTCCCTCGGCTTCAGGCGCATCACTCGCTCTCCGCGGCCAGCCACCACTCGCTCCAGGTCCATCCAGAGGTCGAGGTGACGGACGAACCCGCCGGAGGGCTTGCGGCCGGAGCGGCGCAGGATGCTCCTGACTCGGGCGACGACCTCGCCGAGGTGATAAGGCTTGAGCACATAGTCATCGGCGCCGGCGTCGAGCCCGTCGATACGGGCCTCGGGCTCCCGCCGTCCGCTCACGAGGACGAGCGGGATCGAGCGGCCGGCGGTGCGAAGCTCGCGGCAGAGGTCGATGCCGTCTCCGTCCGCCAAGGCTGGCTCGAGCACGATCGCGTCGAAGTGGCGTTCAAGCGCCTGGCGGGCGCTCTCGAGGTCCACGGCGGCCTCGACGTCGTGCCCCTCTTTCCGGAGGGCGTCCATGAGTTCAGCGCGCTCGCGGGGATCCTCCTCCACCACGAGCACACGGATGTTCGTCGTTACCATTTCAATTCTGGCCCCGGGAAGAGGCCGTCGAGAGTACGTTGCGTGGCAGGCACACGGATCACCCGCTAGGGGATCACCCGTATGCCAGTAGGTATAAACTGGATTTGACTGTTCCCATCAAGTGTCCACCTAATGAATCTTGAAGCCCAAGTTGAGACAGACCCCGAAGGCCTCGATCGCCCGGGTCTAGCGGCCTGGCAGAAGGTCGCCCTCGTCTTCGCTCTGGTGAGCACCCTCGCCGGTCTGGCCCTCGGCGGGTTCGGTTCCGAGCCTGCTGGCGTGAGCGCTGCGGGCCCGGATGGCGCGCAGCAGCAGAGCCCCCAGATGGAGTCCTTCGCAGCCTCGGGGGGGGATCCGGCAGGGCCAGTAGAGGAGCCCGAGGCCCGCGGAATGTGGGCCCCCTTGCTGGCCAAGGGCGGCCTGAGCTTCTTCCTGGCCTTCTGCGTGGGCTACGCCCTCCGCGCGGCGCTCAAGATCCTCTTTCTCACTGTGGGCCTCGCGGCCCTGGCCGTCTTCGGGCTGCAATACGCAGGCTTCCTCGGGGAGGTCCAATGGGACCGATTGACGGAGTTCTGGGACGTGGGCGTGGCCGCTGCCAGAGAGCAGGCGGACGGGCTACAGGCATTCATCACCGGGAGCCTGCCCTCGGCGGCTTCCGGTACGCTCGGGATCTTCACGGGCTTCCGGCGGACGAGCTGAGCAGCGCCGCTGGCGGGGTCTAGCCCTGTTGAGCCTGGCGATCTCGGCGGGCAGATTGGGGCCCAGCCCTCATCCTCTCTCCAGGGCCCTTCCGATGCTCGTACCTCTCTCGCTCTCCACGCTCCTGGGGCTTCCAACGCTCCTGGCCGCGGGGCACCTCGCGGCGGGACTCCCGGTCCCTAGGTCGCAGGACCAGACCTCCGTTCGGGCGATCGTGAGGTCTCCAGCGGGCGGCGTCGGGCTCGAGTCGAGCCTGCGGGCAGCCGGACTGGAGGTGCTGGGCCGCGGGCCGCGCGATGGTGGAGGCCTCGAGGTCGTCGCGACCCCCGCGGAGCGTCGCTGGCTTGAACTCCGTGGGCTGGATCTCGAGGTGCTGGAGGAGGGGCGCCCGTTCACCGAGATCATGGCCGAGCACGCGACGGCTGACGGCGTCCCGGCGGGCTACCTCGACTACCCCGCCGTCTTGGCCGAGCTCACAGCTCTCGCGGCGGGCCATCCCCAGCTCGCCGAGCTGGTGGATCTCACGGCGCGCTATGGAACGCCCGCCACCGAGGAAGGCCGTCACCTCTACGCGCTCAAGATCTCGGACAACGTGGCACTGGATGAGGATGAGCCCGCCTTCCTCCTGGTCTCGGCCCACCATGCCCGCGAGCTCGTCACGCCGGTCATCGCTCTCGACACTGCAGCGCGCTTGCTCAGCGGCTATGGCGCTGACCCTCAGGTGCGTGACGCGGTGGACGGGCACGAGATCTGGATCGCCCCGGTGTGGAATCCCGACGGCTATCAGTACGTCTTCACGGCGGACAACCTGTGGAGGAAGAACCGTCGGCCCTTCTCCGGTGGGACCGGAGTCGACCTGAACCGCAACTACCCTGCGGGCTGGACGTCGGGATGCTCCGGCAGTTCGAATCCTGGATCGGGCACGTTCAAGGGCCCTTCCGCTGGATCGGAGGCGGAGACCGCGACCATGCTGGCGTGGACCGTGGACCGGCGCTTCGCGAAGGTGCTCGACCTCCACTCCCGGGGGAGGGAGACGCTCTGGGGGTACGCGTGTCCCTCCTCACCGGTGGATTCGCTGTGGCGAGCCAAGGCGATCCAGCTGAGTCAGGCGTCTGGCTATGGCAGTGACGAGCGGCCGCCGAGCGCGGACGGAGAGCACTTCCAGTGGCAGTTCGCTGAGCACGGCGCCATGTCGCTCCTGACCGAGACCCATGACCAGTTCCAGCCGCCGTATGCCTCGGCCGTCACGGAGGCGGCGGCGGTCTGGGGCGGGGTCCTGTGGTTGCTTGACGAGCCGCTGCCGCTCACGGGACGGGTCACCGACGGGTGTTCGGGCCTACCGCTGGCGGCGAGCCTGACGGTCCAGAGCCTCGGCTTCACCGAGGGGGAGGTCATCCGTACCTCCTCCAACGCGGGCCGCTTCCACGGCTTCCTGCCGAGCGGCAACCACTCGATCCTCGTCGAGGCGCCGGGCTTCCTGCCGGCGACGGTCTCGGTCCAGGTCCCCTCGACCGGGGGAGCGACGCTGGACGTCCAGCTCGACCCGGTGGGGGGGGGAGCGGTGAGCTTTTGCCCGGCCACCCCGAACAGCCTCGGGCAGGTGCCGCTGCACTACATCTCGGGGAGCGCGAGCGTTGGCCAGAATCAGTTCACGCTCTTCGTCGAGCGGTTGCCTGGTCTCCAGCCGGTCGTCTTCATGGCGGGGCAGAACTTCATTCAGGCCCCCTGCTTCAACGGAGTCCTGTGCCTTGGGCGTCCAAGCTATCGCCTGTCGCTTGGGGTCGCCGACATCTTCGGTATCGCCTCGACGGTGGTAGACCTGTCCACGCCGATTCAGGATCAGGTGATGCTGCTGGCCGGATCCACGTGGGGATTCCAGGTCGCGTACCGGGACCCCCAGGCCGGCGGTGTCGGGCTCAACCTCAGCCCGGCCCTCCGGATCCAAGTCTGCCCCTGACCGGGACGGTTTAGGGGTGGTCGTGAGGGCCCGATGCCGGCGCTCTCTCATGGTTGCCTGAGCGGTTCTTCGCTGCCTGGGTGGCGATGGCCGTCCCCGGGCTGAGGGGGGGGCGAGTGAGGCTTGGTCACGCAGCAGAGCGCTCCAGGCGCGCTCGCCAGCAGGATCAGCGGGAGATGGTAGGTTTGGTAATGCCAAGAACCGGACGTTCCTGCGTCTGGCGATGAGTCGGCCTGAAGCGCTCTTCCGAGCTCCTGCTCCTTCGATTCTGAAGGTGACGACACGCGGCTCGCCTCATCGCTTTCTGTTCCTTTCTCAAGCCTTTTCTTTACCCATGACTCTCAGAACGTTGCTTTATTCGGCCACTGCCGCGGCGCTCGTCGCCAGCGCCGGGGCCCAGGTCACGCAATACACGGGCCCCTCGCCCAACCTGCCGACGGTCAACCTTGACTTCGACAACCCCTTCGTCCCGGACGGGCCGATCACCGGCACCGACCCGGCGTTCACGAACGTCGGGATCTCCCAGGTGACCCTGATCACCCAGGGGGGCTGGACCGACGTGGGTGACACGGCTTCGCCCGGCGTCTCCGGTGTTATGGGGCAAGGCCTCATCACGCAGCTCGGTGGCCTCGCCGTCGGAGGCGCCACGGCGGGGACCTCCATCGAGAACCCCGGCGCAGACGACGGCTGGGAGATCTCCTTCGCGAGCCCCGTGGATGAGTTCCAGTGCATCATGACCGACCAGACCAACATGACCTACGCCGTCGAGCTGCTGTCCGGTGGCGCGTCACTCGGTACCGGTACGTTCGTCTACACCGGGTTCGGAACGGTGGTGTACTGGCGCGGCCCCTCGGCCTTCGACACGATCCGGATCACCTTCCCGAACGGGTCCGGCGGGGTCGGCATCGACGAGTGGTCGTTCGGTAATGGCCCGGGACCGCAGCCGCCGGCCAACGACGACTGCGCGAACGCCTCACCCGTCAACTTCGGCTCCAACGTCATCGGGAACCTGTTCGCCAGCACCAGCGCCTCCGGCTCTTCGTGCGGCGCGGACGGAGCGGACGTGTGGTACTCGTACACGGCCGCTGCCGCCGGCGATCTCCGTTTCGACACGTGTGGATCGGGCTTCGACACGGCCATCGAGGTGTACACGGGCACCTGTGGAGCGCTTGTCTCCCAGGGATGCAACGATGACGCGTGCGCTACGGGCAGCGTCGTCGACGTGCTTGGCGTCAGCGCTGGCGACACCTTCCTGATCCAGCTCGGTGGATTCGGCGGTGTCCAGGGCACCGGCAACCTCGAGGTCGGCAACCCGCCGCCGCCCGCCCCGCCCTCCTGCGCGACGACGATCTTCGCCGCCAACAACGGCGGCGCGGCTGGTGGAGCGGCCTTCTTCGACATGACCCTGACCCAAGCCTCGTCCTTCTCGGGCCTTCTGACCAACTCGGGCGTCACGTCCGGTCTGCCCATCGGCGTCTCGGTCTACACCTGCGCCACGAGCTACCTGGGTAACGAGCAGAACGCTGCTGCGTGGACGCTGGTGGCGGAAGACGACGGCTCGATGATCAGTCTTGGGACTGACTTCGGTAGCCCGGCGACCTTCGTCGCGCCCTTCTCGCTGCCCGCAGGCACGCACGGAATCTGCATCGTCGCGGACAACTTCACCACTGGGCTTCAGTTCAACCACCGGTACACCAACGGCAACGGAACGAACCAGAACTTCAGCAGTGTGGACGGTGTGGTGTCCCTCGACCTTGGCAAGGGCCAGAACACGCCCTTCACGAGCGCCGTCTTCTCTCCCCGCGTCTGGAACGGGCAGCTCTGCCACGGTGGACCTGTCGCGCCGGGCACGAACTACTGCACGGCGAACGCCAACTCCACGGGTGTCTCCAGCTCGATGGGGGCCAGCGGTTCCAACATCGTCGGTAACAACGATCTTGTTCTGGAGGCCAACGATCTCCCGACGAGCTCCTTCGGCTTCTTCCTGACGTCGATGACGCAGGGCTTTGTCGCCAACCCCGGCGGTAGCGTGGGCAACCTTTGCCTCGGCGGCTCCATCGGGCGCTACGTCGGAACCGGTCAGATCCAGAACTCTGGAGCGGCTGGCGCCATCAGCCTCGCCATCGACAACACGCAGGTTCCGCAGCCCACCGGCTTCGTGGCCGTCGCCGCGGGTGAGACCTGGAGTTTCCAGGCCTGGCACCGTGACTCGGTCATGGGTGTCGCCGTGTCGAACTTCACCGACGGCTACGAGATCACCTTCCAGTGATCGCCTCCTCAGGCGCTCCGGCGCCTGATGCTCGCCCCCGCTCCGCCCCTTGAGGATGGAGCGGGGGCGATCTCGTTGGGGCGGCGGGGAGCCTGCTCCGCTCGCTCTCCAGGTAGAGCCGCAGGTGCGGTCGCTCCACGGGCAGGTTCGGCGGGGCCCCCCGAGCGGTCCTCATCGTTTCGGGTGGCTCGTGGGGATCCTCTGCGGCGGGCCCGGGGCCGAATGGTCTGGAGCCGGGCGGCGGTGCCTGTCACGGAGAGCGAACTCCACGGTGCAGGGCAGGTCCCGCGAAGATAGAGGGCAGGTCCCGCTCAGTTGAAGGGCAGGGGCTGGGCATATGCCGGGCAGATGCAGGCGGAGGGCATGGGCGCCGCCACGGTCATGGCCGCGATCGGCGTCGAGGTCTTCAGCTCCGGACGGGGGGCCCAGGCGATGAGCGTCCCCACGGTCCAGCTCCCGTGGCTTTGCGCGCTCAGGGGGCCTGTGCCGCACGCGGCGAGTTCATAGGTCCAGGCCGAAGTTGGTCCAGACGGTGTCGAACTGGCGCTGCACGTCGCCTCTTGAGCCCAGGTACACCGGGTAGTCCGTGACCAGCCGATGGCGCTCGCACCCGTTGGTTCCCTCGTTGGAGAAGAGGTGGTTCCAGGTGTTCACGTGGAGCACGGGCCGCCCATCCTCGAGGTCGAAGTGCTCCCAGGGAATCGTCGCCGAGAGGTGGCGCGCAAGGAGAACGCCCCAGCGCTGGTTGCCGCTGTAGGTGCCGGGGAACCGGATCGCCTTGGGGGGCTCGAGTGGGGCCGTGTCGAGCTCGACCACGAAGGTCTCCACGTCCGCGATCCGGCGGTAGCCCGCGCGACCCCTCGAGCGGCGGACGAACGGGAACGTTCGGGCCGGTTCCACCAGTCCAAACCAGCGCTGGGCGTCGTAGAGCTGGTCCACCACGGGGATCGGGTGATCCTCATCCGCGGTCACCACGTGCACCTCGGCCACTTCGGGTCTTGTGAGATCCACGAAGACCGCGAGGATCGGGCAGTCGTCGTCGACCAGGGGGACTCGGAAGACAGGGAGCGGAAAGGGGAGGGTTTCGGGCGCGACGCGGGGACCGGACCTGGAGAAATCCGGGGTCGGGCAGCTCACCGGGGGTCCGAAGACCAGTACGGCGAGCAGGAGCAGGGCATGGTGGGGGGCGAGGAACACGTTGAGGGGGCGTGGGAGGTGATACGAAAGTACCAGGGGGTGCCCTGGAAGGCTGCCAGGCCCGAGCGCGGGCTGCAGATATCGGAGGCTCCCGCTTCAGGCCCGTCGGTCCCTCGGACGATTTGCCTTACATAGGGGGTGATCCGGCGCGTCTAACATTGAGCCTGTAAGGGAATTCACTCATGAAATTAGGCCCGCGGCCCCTCGGCGAGCTTGGTTCGGGGTACTGTCTAGGACCTCGCACCTTTCATTTCTGCCGCGAGTGTCCCCCCTTTCACTGCCATGTCTTTGAAGTCCACCTCGGCGCCCCGCAGGCGCCTGCATCGGTCCGCCTTGATCGTCGGAGGCGCCCTTTTGCTCGTCACCGCCGTCGAAGCTCAGTCCCGGCAAAACCTGTCGCGCATGAATCTGCGCCAGGCGATGCTGCGATTCCAAACGTCCAACGCCACGGGCGGTACCGGCGGTTCGACCGGCGGAAACGGCGGCGTCATCACCGGCGGTAATCCCCGTGCGCTCTCCCGGATGACGGTGATCAACCCGGGCGTCACGCCCCCGCCCTGATCCGTCGGGTTGAATGATCTCGCACGGGCTCACCCCGCACCGTGCTAGCGGAGTAGGACCTCATCATCTGGAGGTCCTACCTCTGTTTAGGGCCTGTTTGTTAGTCTCGGCGAGGCGGCCGGCATGGCTGCCTCCTGCCCTCTGCCACATTGATGACGACCTCCACGATCGCGGCCCTCTTCGGTGAGGACCACGGAAGCACCGACCAGTTTGGGCTCTCCGTCGTCGGCGGGCCCCTCTCTGGCACCTCTGCGACGGCCTGCGGGCTCAGCGCGGGAGGCGAGGGCGTCCTCACGCGCAAGGGCCCTTCGCTCGTCCTGAATGAGGATTGTGTGCTCGCCTTCGACGACGGTCGACGAGTGATCCAAGCGGTCGCCGACGGACACCACGGGCACGAGGCGAGTCACCTGACGGTTGAACTCTTGGCGGCCATCGTCGAGGAGTCGAGCACCCTCCTCTCGCCCGAGGAGGCCCTCGAGCAGCTGCACCCCCGTTGGGCGGACGCGGAGTCCAAGGGAGAGGATGGCTCACGATGTACGCTGGCGCTCCTCACCATCGACCGCGGCGAGGGAATCATGGAGGGCGTGTGCCTCGGCGACTCCGGCATCTTCCTCGGGAACATGGAGAGCGGCGTCCGGCGGGTGGTGCCGCCGAACACCTTCTACACCGCTCCGTGGGATCTGGGATCCCACGGCATCCCGCCGAGTGCCTACTTCCGGGTACCGGTCAAGAGCGGCGACTGGGTGGTCGCCTGCAGCGACGGAGTTCATGAGTGCCGGTATGAGACGCCGGAAGACTCCATCGGAATGGAGGATCTGGAGGCGTTGATGATTCGCGCGGGCCGCAGCCCCGAGGTCTTCGTGGAGGCCGCCGTCCGGCTGGCTCTCGCGGGCGTTCGGGGGAACTCTGGCGGCGAGGACAACATCGGCGTCGTGGCCTCTATTGCATGAAGCAGATCCCACAGGGAAGGAAGTCGCTGACTCCCGCTCGACCGCTTGCCTCCGCCCGCCAGGTCCCTCGTCTCCAGCCCTTGATCACCCAGTCCTCGGCCCCGAGGGCGTGATACGTTTCAGCGCTTCAGTCCTGCCCTGGGGACCCGCTAGGGTGCCTGACTGAGACGCACCAGACCCCATCTGGCCTCCCTGACGGCCACGAGTCGGCGGACGCCGAAACCGCATTGCCCATGACGACCCAAGAACCGCAAGCCTCACGTCTCGCCATCGCTGACGACGGGCCGGAGTCGGATCTCTCCCTCCGTAGCCTGTTCGTGACAGCTTGGCGTGGCCGGTGGATCCTCCTCCTCTGCGTTGGGCTGGGGGTCGTGACCGGGTTCCGGAAGATCGAGGCGCAGGGGGAGATCTGGCGCGCCCAGGCGCGGCTGTTCGTCCATGGGAAGAGCCGGACCCCGGTCTATTCCCAGGGTTTCATCGGTTCGGGCACGTACGAGTTCCTTGGTACCCAGGCGGACGTCCTTCGCTCGATCACGCTGCTGCAGAATGTCGCCACGCGGCCTGAGGTGGCGCAGAGCGTGATGCTGGCGGAGGCCCCGAACAAGATCGCGGCCCTCCGCGCGGGTCTCGTCGTGGATGTTGGGACTGACAGTGACGTCCTCACGGTGTCGTTGACCTCCGGCGACGTTGCCGAGGCGTGCGTGATCTTGAACACGGTGGTCAGCGAGTACCGGCGCATGGTCGGGGTTCGCGGGGAGAGCTCGATCCGCAAGTCGCTCGAGGTCCTCGAAGAGCAGCGCGCTCTACTTGATGACGACCTCAAGAACGCTCTGACCGATCGAGACGCCTTTCTCGCGGCCAACTCGATCGTGGCCCTCGACCCCGAGGGCGCAGGACAGTTCGAGATCCAGCAGCTCAACGAATTCCGCGGTCGCCTCGTGGAAGCCGAGCGGGCCGCGGAGGAGGCGAGGTCGCGGCTTGTGGAGGCTGAGCTCCTCCGGGGGGACCTGGAGGTGCTGCGCCTCTTTGTGAGCGACGGCAAAGGGCTTGTTTCAACGGCGACGGCGGATCCGGAGTTCCTGGATCTGATCGCCGACATCGACCAGGCCGAGGACGAAATGGAGCGCCTCAAGGCCCAGCGCAGCGAGGGCATTCGAGTCCTGAAGATGACCCCGCGCCACGAGGCCATCGTCGAGCTTGATCTGCGGATCGCGGAGCTCGAAGGGCGCC
>CALLKX010000109.1 GCA_938083085.1 uncultured bacterium | reverse complement strand
GCGGCTCAGTCCGCCGGCTGGATCACGTTCTTGATCCACGCGTCGAGCAGCTCCGGCCAGCGCCCCACCGGGAGGTCTGGCCGGCGCATGCCGTAGCCGTGACCGCCGCGAGCGAAGACGTGCAGCTCGGCCGAGACCCCTGCCGCGCGCAGCGCCGAGTAGTAGCGCAGGGAGTTCTCGACCTTGACCCAGTCGTCCGACGTATGGACGAGGAAGGCCGGCGGGGTGGCCTTGTTGACCTGCAGCTCGCTCGAGAAGCGCTCCACCAGCGCCTCCTCTGGATCGGGGCCGAGCAGGTTCTTCTTGGAACCGCCGTGGGTGACCCCGGCCACCATGGAGATGACGGGATAGACCAGCACGCTGAAGTTCGGCCCCGCCTCGCCCAGCTGGACCGAGGCGCTGGCCGCCAGGTGACCGCCTGCGGAGAAGCCCATGATCCCCACTCGCGCGGGATCGACCGACCAGGCCTGCGCCCGCTCCCGCACCAGGGCGATCGCCCGTGCCGCGTCCGCCAACGGCGCCTCGTGCCCGTAGACATGACCCTTCGGGCGAGGGAGTCGGTACTTGAGCACGACGCCCACCACCCCACGCTCCGCGAGCCAACGGGCCACGTCATGGCCCTCCTTGTCGAGGGCCAGCAGGCCGTAGCCGCCGCCCGGGCAGATCACGACCGCCGGCCGAGGCGCGCCGCCCTCCGCCGGCAGGTAAGCGGTGATGTTGGGCTGGTGGACCCCGGAGACGTGCCGGTCGCCACCTTCCTCCCGGTCCCGCACCACCTCGACCGGCGCGTCCACGGGAGCGCCGGGAACCCCCGCTGGCCAGAGCTCGAGCACCACGCCCTCGGCGCCCGGCGCCGAGGGCTCCTGGCCACCTGTCGGGGCATCGAAGGGAGCGGCGGAGATCAGGGCGAGCGCGAGGGGAGTGAGCGGCGTCATGGAGCGGAAGAGCGATCGGCGTGAGGTGAGCGAGGGTCGGGCCCAGCCTACGCGATCGGCCCGCGAGCCCGACGGGATGCGGCAGCCCCAGCCATCGGCCGTCCGGGGCAGTCTCCGATGAGAGCGCCTCGGCCGAGCTCTTCTGCTGGGTCGAATCCGCTGAGTGGACGTCATGGGGCCCGATCCCCTGGGCCGGCTCGCGGCCCCCCCCGCGAGCGATGACCGCATCAAGGGCCCCGCTCCATGAGCCGCGCGCGGGGTCGGAGCCCTCAGCGGAGGAAGGTGACCTGCAGCCCGTTGGTCACGTTGAATCCGCTGCCGCAGGGCCCTCCCGGGTCGCGGTAAGCGCACTGGAAATGCCAGGTGGATCCGATCACGATCCGGGCCGAGGGGTGGAAGCCCGCGCTCGTCCCGGAGACGTCGAGCTCTGCGAGCCGACCCGAACCATCGGTCATCCGCGGCGGGAAGTGCTGCACGAGGGGCCCGCCCACGCAGAGGAGGCCGTCCCCCATCGTCGAGGGCGGTGCCCCAGCGTCCCCCATGAAGACGACCCCGATGCTGTTGGCCGGTAAGCGACTCGCGAGGAGATCGAGGGCGCACACGGGCAGGTCACCAGGATCGGCCGGAAGTCACTGATGGTCAGGTAGTCGATCCGCTCGGCGGAACAGGGGCTCGTTGACCCGCTGCCCCCCACGCCGATCACGTAGACCTGATCTCCCTCCTGGAACGAACCCGTGAACGCGAGGGCCACGACGATCGGCTGGTTGGACGCGGACGAGTTGGGAGACTCGAAGTGCAGCTCGCCGCTGCAGGAGACGAGGGTCCCCCAGGTGTTCCACCAGCTCGCGTCTAAGGACACGGGGGCTGCGGGTCTCGCCACCCGCTCCCGAAGCGCCGCCCTACCGGATGATCAGGGCAATCAGCTCACCAACCGTGCGGTGCTGCTCAATCGGGTGACGGAGCGGCTTGTCCAGGTCCAGCTTGTAGGAGTTCCGGCGCCCCTCGCGGTGCCGCTCCACCAGCCCCTCGCGCTCGAGGTCGACCAGGATCTTCGCCACAGCACGCTCCGTGATCCCTGTCTTGGCGGCGACCTCGCGCATCAGGACGTCGGAGTCCTCGGCGAGTGAGATCAGGACATGGGCGTGGTTGCTGAGGAACGTCCAACGGGGCCCGGTCGAGGGGCTTGGGGAGTCAGCCCCCGGATCTGATGCGCGGGTCGATTCACTACTCATTGCATGAACTCATTTTCAGGTATTGAACTTCGCCTCTAGGGCGCCAGATTATGGCCCCCACAGTCGCTGCCACGTCCCAACCCTATGAAGTCTACCAACTCCGACGACCCCTCCAGCCCCTCCACAGCGAGCCCCAACGCCATGGACCTGCGTCGCGATCTGCCCGCGAGCCTCGTGGTCTTCTTCGTGGCCGTTCCCCTGTGCCTCGGCATCGCCCTCGCCAGCGGCGCGCCCCTGTTCTCTGGCCTGATCTCTGGCGTCATCGGCGGCCTCGTCGTCGGTACGCTCAGCGGCTCCCCGCTTGGCGTCTCCGGGCCGGCAGCCGGGCTGGCGGTGATCGTCTACTCGGCCATCGAGACCCTGGGGAGCTTTGAGGCCTTCCTCCTCTCCGTGGTGATCGCAGGTGCCGTGCAGGTCGCCCTCGGGGTCGCGCGGGCGGGGATCATTGGCTACTTCTTCCCCGCCTCGGTCATCAAGGGGATGCTCGCGGGCATCGGGATCCTGATCGTGCTCAAGCAGATCCCTCACGCTGTCGGCCACGACACGGACCCTGAGGGCAGCGTCGCGTTCGCCCAGCCCGACGGAGAGAACACGCTCAGCTCTCTCTGGACCATGGTGGACGATCTCTCGCCCGGCGCCATCACGGTCAGCCTCGCGTGCCTCGCGATTCTGATCGTCTGGGAGCGAGTGCTCACCCCGCGAGGCCGGATCTTCAAGTTGATCCAGGGCCCGCTGGTGGCCGTCACCTTCGGCGTGCTCTACCAGGTCATCACATCCGCGGTCGCTCCCGGCTTGGCGCTCGACCCGAGCCACCTCGTCAATGTCCCCGTGGCCGAGAGCCTCGGAGACTTCGCCGGGCTGCTGACGCACCCTGACTTCTCCAGGATCGGCGACCCTGCCGTCTGGGCCACAGGCGTCACCATCGCCGTCGTCGCGAGCCTCGAGACCCTGCTCTGCGTTGAGGCTACCGACAAGCTAGACCCGGAGAAGCGGGTCACCCCGACCAACCGCGAGCTCCTGGCCCAGGGGGTCGGGAACGCGGCCTCCGGGCTCATCGGCGGGCTGCCCGTGACGCAGGTCATCGTGCGGAGCTCGGCGAACATCCAGTCCGGCGGCAGGAGCAAGCTCTCCGCGATCCTCCACGGCGCGTTGCTCTTGATCTCCATCGCCGTCCTCCCGCAGGTGCTCAACCTCGTGCCGCTCGCCGCGCTGGCGAGCATCCTCCTGGTCGTCGGCTACAAGCTGGCCCGCCCCGCGCTCTTCCGCGAGCTGTACCGCAAGGGCATGGGGCAGTTCCTGCCCTTCGTGACGACCATCGCCGGCATCGTCTTCACCGATCTCCTGACCGGGATCGGGATCGGGCTGCTCACCGCGGTCGTTGTGATCCTGCGGAGCCACTACCTCAACTCGCACTGTCTCCACATGGAAGAGCGGGACGACGACGAGGGCATCCACCACGTGCGGGTCGAGCTCGCAGAGGAGGTCACCTTCTTGAACAAGGCTGCGATCCTCCGCGAGTTGAACGAGATCCCTTCGGGCTCGGTCGTGACCATCGACGCCTCCCGCTCGGTCTTCGTCGATGAGGACGTGCTCGAGATCATCGGAGACTTCGAGAACACGGCCCGCACGCGTGGCATCCGGATCATCCGGTCGGGTCACCTCAGCAGCACCCTGCGCCCTCGACCCTCCATCGCCCCGAGCGAGACGGCAGCCTGATAAGAACCATGACGACCACCCAGGACAAGAACAGCCAGGCTGCGATCACCCCCGGCCGAGCCCTCCAGCTCCTCAAGGAGGGCAACCGACGGTTCATGGCGGGCCGCGGCGAGGAGCGTGAGCTCATGGCCCAGGTCAACGCCACGCGGGGCGGCCAGTGGCCCTTCGCGATCATCCTGGGGTGCATCGACTCGCGCGTGCCCTCCGAGCTGATCTTCGACGCGGGGATCGGCGACCTGTTCAACGCGCGCGTCGCGGGCAACTTCGTCAATGGCGACATCCTCGGCAGCATGGAGTTCGCCTGCGAGTTGGCCGGTGCGAAGCTCGTGGTTGTGCTGGGGCACACCCAATGCGGTGCGATCAAGGGGGCTTGCGACGGGGTCGAGCTCGGCAACCTCACCGGCATGCTGGCACGCCTCAAGCCGGCCGTCGAGGGGACCAGCTCCCCCGTGGAGGCCGCGGAGAGGACTTCGGCGAACGGCCTCTTCGTGCGAGACGTGACCGTCCGCAACGTGCGCATGGCCCTGTCGGATATCCGGGAGCGCAGCGAGGTGCTCGAGGCCCTCGAGCGGTCAGGTGCTATCCGCCTCATCGGCGCGCTCTACGACGTGGAGACGGGCTCGGTCGAGTTCCTCGACTAGTCTCCCCATCGGGAGCATCCGGCTCGAGGGCTCTCGGCCCCGGAAGACCCGCCCCGGAGATCGACGGAGAGGTCCGCGGAGCATCGATACCATGGGCACCGTGATCACAACTCTCCTCCTGACCGCCCTCGCCCAGGGTGCGCCGCTCGCTCCCTCCACCCTGAATCCCATCGCCGCTCCGTCGGGAGAGGCGCGCATCGCCGCGTGGGAGGACCACCGCTCCAGGACCGAGCAGAGCCCCCAGGGCGCCCCTGACTGGCGCCCGCTCGGACCGAAGAACTGCGGCGGGCGGATCGAGGCCGTGGACTCTCCCAAGGGGAAGCCCGGGGTGATCTACGCGGGCATCGGTTCGGGAGGCGTCTGGAAGTCCGTGAATGGCGGGCTCTCCTGGCGGCACGTGTTCGCCAACGAGTCCACCTTCGCCGTTGGCGACGTGACCGTGGACCCCGGCAATGGCGACGTGGTGTGGGTCGGTACGGGCGAGGCCCACCTGGGGGGGATGTCCTACGACGGCACTGGCGTGTTCCGCTCGGGCGACGGAGGTGAGAGCTGGCAGAACATGGGCCTCGTGGACAGCGCTCGGATCGGCAAGGTGCTGGTGCACCCCGCGGACTCGGACGTGATCCACGTGGCGGTCATCGGGCCGCGGGGCGGCGCCCACGAGGGCCGGGGCGTCCACGTGAGTCGCGACGGCGGTGCGACCTGGGAACAGACGCTCCACGCGGGTCCGCACGTGGGGATCATTGACCTCGTGCGGGACCCCTTCGACCCGGACCGCCTCTGGGCCGCGGGCTGGGACCGCCGACGCCAGGGCGACGGCGGCGTCTTCCGGAGCACCGACGGCGGCGCGACCTGGACGAAGCTGGGCGGCGATCTGCTGGAGGGCAAGGACGTCGGGCGGGTGGCCATCGCCGCCGCGGCCGGCGAGCGAGACGTCGTCTACGCCCTGATGGTCGACCACTCCCCGCCCGGGGAAGGGCGCTACGACGTGGGCGGCGCGCTGTACCGCTCGAACGACGGCGGGGACAGTTGGGCTCGAACCGCGGAGGACTACGTGGACACCTACGTCGGCTGGGACTTCTGCGACGTGATGGTGTCGCCGGACGACGCGGACCAGGTCTACGTGTGCGGCTTCCGGCTCATGGTGTCCCGCGACGGCGGCGCCACCTTCGCGCGCGGCGGGGAAGAGGTGTTCCGCCTCCTTGACCACCCCGGCAAGGGCATGCACCTCGACATGCACGACCTGTGGATCGACCCCGAGAACCCGGACCGGGTCCTGCTCGGTACGGACGGCGGGCTCTATGTCTCCATGGACCGCGCGGCGACCTGGCTGCACCTGAACAACCTGCCCATCGCCGAGTTCTACACGGTGCACCTCGACGGGAAGGAGGACTTCAGCATCTGGGGCGGGACCCAGGACAACGCGTCCCTCACGGCCCCCGGTGGCGCGAGCCTCTCCGACCTGCGTTCCGATGACTGGAGCTACGTCTACCTCGACCCCTGGGACGGGGGCGACGGCTTCGCGACCTTCCCCGATCCCTCCGGCGACGGCACCGTCTACTACGAGCACCAGAACGGCGACATGCGCCGCAAACGGCCGGGCGCACCGCTCCGCTGGGGACGGGACTCCGGGCGGCGGATCACCCCGCGGGCGACAGAGGGTGAGCCGCGCCTGCGCTTCGAGTGGAACACGCCCCTGCTCCACTCGCTGCACGCAGGCAGCGTCCTCTACTGCGCCTCGCAGTACGTCCACCGATCCGAGGATCGAGGCGACACGTGGGCCGTCATCAGCCCGGACCTCACGGGAGGTCGGGGCGCGCTCAAGGTGCTGGTCGAATCCCCCGTCGACGGGAAGCGCCTCGCCGCCGGTGGCGACGGAGGCCGGATGTCCTTGTCCTGCGACGGGGGCGCGACCTGGGCCCCCGCCGGCGACGGCCTGCCCCGGCGTTCCATCGAGAGCGTGACCCTCGGGCACCGGGACTCCGAGCGCGTGCTCGTCTGCCTCTCGGGGGCCGGCGGCGGCGACCACCGCCCCCACATCTACCGCTCCCTGGACTTCGGGCGCACCTGGACCTCCATCGGAGACGGCCTGCCCGCAGCCGGGGCCAACGTGGTCCTCGAGGACCCGCAGATCGAAGGGCTGATCTACGCCGGCACAGACCTGGGGGTCTACGTCTCCCGGGACGACGGCGCGACCTGGGAGTCCATCTCCCGCGGCATGCCGACCGCCCCCGTGCTCGACCTGGGACTACACGGCGAGACCTCCACCCTCGTCGCCGTGACCCACGGGCTCAGCGCCTTCGCCCTGGACGTGAGCGGCCTCGAATTCCCCCGGTGAGGCGGCACCACCACGCGGGTCTTACGCGATCCAGCCCGCGGACGTAGTTTGGGTCCTCTCCCTCCCCCTTCCGCCTCCTTGCAGGCCCCCTCCTTCCCCTGCCTGCCATGCGAATCCGGTCCGCCCTCACGGCGATCCTGCTCGGCGCCGCCCCGGCGCTC
Source organism: uncultured bacterium (assembly GCA_938083085.1). Taxonomy (GTDB): domain Bacteria; phylum Planctomycetota; class UBA1135; order UBA1135; genus Saltatorellus. Next base: position 3,326 of record CALLKX010000109.1, on the reverse strand, counting down.
GCGCAGTCCCCGTTCAACTTTTCCACTGACCAGGCTCCGCGGGATGTGGTCATCCCCGCCGTCGTCCCGGTGATCTTCCAGGTGCTCTCTCCCGGAGACGCGCCCCTGATTCTCCGCACGACCACGCTCCTCAACAACGTGTGGTTCGACGCCATCGCGCCGTACCACACGACCGCGGTCGGGATCTGCTCCACGGTCGCTCGCCGGCCCGCCGCAGAGCACACGGACACCAACCGCAACACGGCGATCTTCTACGCGTCACTTCGGCTGCTCAACAGCCTCTACCCGACCTACGTCTCCGACTGGCGCACGATGATGCTGAGCGTCGGGCTCGATCCCGACGACGCGAGCACCGACCTCTCCACGGCGGTCGGCATCGGTAACTTCACGGGCGCCGCCGTGGTGGCCGTCCGCGAGCAGGACGGCATGAACCAGCTGGGCGACCGGCCCACGGACCCCACCGAGGTCCGCACGGATACCGGGCGGCCTTACTCCGACTACACCGATTACCAGCCCGTCAACACGCCCTACGAGCTGGCCCACCCCGGCCGCTGGCAGCCGGCCATCATGGACAACGGCTACGGCATCTTCCGCACGCAGCAGTTCGTCACCCCCCAGTACGCCCTGGTGCTGCCGTTCTCCTACGCGACGCCCGCCGTCTTCACCGCGCCCCCCCCCATCGCGAGCGACCCGGCGAACCCGTCGTACTACCGGCGCCAGGTCGACGCCGTGCTCAAGGCGTCGGCGGAGATGACCGATCGGCAGAAGATGATCGCCGAGCTCTTCGAGGACAAGATCTCCTCCCTGGGCTTCTCCGCGCTCTTCATCACCGTCTCCCAGGGCATGTCCCTCGAGGAGTTCGTGCACTACGACTTCCTCACCAACATCGCCGCCTTCGACACGGGCATCGCGATCTGGAAGGAGAAGCGCCGCTTTGACGCGGTCCGCCCCTTCTCCGCGATCCGGCACGTGTACCAGGACCAGCTGGTCACGGCCTGGGGCGGCCCGGGCAAGGGGACGGTCGACCTGCCCGCCAACCAGTGGCAGAGCTATCTCCCCGTGGCGGATCACCCCGAGTACCCGTCCGCGTCCGCGGCCTTCTGCGCGGCGCACGCGCAGTCCAGCCGGCTCTACCTGGGGAGCGACAGCCTCGGGTGGTCCATCGACGTGCTGCAGGGGGGCTCCCGCATCGAGCCTGGGTACACGCCCCAGTCCAACCTCACCATCAGCTGGGCCACCTGGACCGAGTTTGAACAGGAGTGCGGCATGAGCCGCTTCTGGGCGGGCGTGCACTTCCCCGCGGCGGTGCCCGCCGGCCAGGCCATCGGCCACCAGATCGGGACCCTGGCCTACGACTACCTCACGGCGTACATCAACGGCACGCCCCCCTGATGACCCGCGGAGAATGAAGGGGCGGGGCCAGGCGGCTCCCTATGCTCGACCACATGGCCCGCCTCCTTCTGCCTCTCCAAGCCCTCTGCCTGACCCTGCTCCTCGCGCCCGCCGCGGGCCAGGGGTCCGGGCCTCCCCAGGACCTGTCCGCCACACAGATCGCTGTCGAGGCCGCGGCCCCCGAACGGGCTCTCTGGCACGGCCACGAGCGCCTCGACTTCGAGGTGGCAGGCAAGGCGGCGCGGCTCGTGGTACCAGCGAACCCCGCCCCCGGTCGTCCGTGGGTGTGGCGCGCACGCTTCCCCGACTTTCACGCCGAGCCGGACCGCATCCTGCTCGAGCGCGGGTTCCACGTCGCCCACGTGGACACGGCCGGGATGCTGGGCAGCCCCAGGGCGATGGCGATCTGGGATCGCTTCTACGACCACCTCCGGACGGAGCACCGCCTCGCGGCGAAGCCGGCCCTCGAGGGGGTGAGCCGCGGCGGTCTCTTTGTCTACCACTGGGCGTCCCGGCACCCCGGGCGCGTGGCCTGCCTGTACACAGACACCGCGGTGTGCGACATCCGGAGCTGGCCCCTGGGCGAGGGGGCGGGGCGCGGGCACGCCCCCACCTGGGCGCACCTCCTCAGGGAGCTGGACCTCACCGAAGCCGAGGCGCGTGACTACCCGCTCAACCCGACCGAGCTGCTCGAGCCCATCGCCGCCGCCGGGGTCCCGATCCTCGCCATCGTCAGCCTGAACGACGAGATCGTGCCGCCCGAGGAGAACACCTTTGTGGTGGCCGAGCGGTACCGGGGGCTGGGCGGAGACATCGAGATCATGGAGGTCCCCGAGGGCACCGCCGCCTCCGGGGGGCACCACTTTCCCCACCCCGACCCCCTGCACCCCGCGGACTTCATGGAGCGTCACGCCTCGGCGCTCCCAGCCGCCGCGGACTTCTTCGAGCTCCGCGGAGGCCTCGACCGCAGCCGCGCCCGGTTCGAGGGGACGGGCCGGGGCCGGGTGGCGTTCCTCGGCGGCTCGATCACCCACAACCCCGGCTGGCGCGACCAGGTCCGCGCCGACATTGAGGCGCGCTTCCCCGGGACCGAGTTCGAGTTCATCGCGGCGGGTATCCCGTCCATGGGCAGCACCCCCGGGGCGTTCCGGATGGCGCGCGACGTGTTCAGCGGCGGCCCCGTGGACCTGCTCTTCCAGGAGGCCGCGGTGAACGACTCCACCAACGGGCGCAGCCCCGAGGAGATGACCCGCGGCGAGGAGGGCATCGTGCGCCACGCGCGGACCCTCAACCCGGACGTGGACGTGGTGCTCATGCACTTCGTCGACCCGGCCAAGATGAGGACGCTGCGGAGCGGGAGGACGCCCGTGGTCATCGAGCGGCACGAGGAGGTGGCCGAGGCGTACGGGCTCCCTTCGCTGGACCTCGCCCGCGAGGTCACCGAGCGCATCGATGCCGGGCAGTTCACGTGGAAGGAGGACTTCAGGGACCTGCACCCCTCCCCCTTTGGCCAGCGGCTGTACGCGGCGTCCATGCGGCGCCTGCTCTCGGCCGCATGGGCGGGACCCGTCGCGGAGGTCGCGTCCGCGCGCGACCTGCCCGCGCGCCTCGACCCCCACAGCTACGACGGCGGCGAGCTCATCGAGCTGGGCCAAGCCGAGGCCCTCTCCGGCTTCGAGCGGGTAGAGCGCTGCGACCCGCGTGCGGACGGGGTCGGCGGCGGGGTCCGCGCGGGGTTCCACGGGGTCCCCATGCTCGTGGGCAAGGAGCCGGGTGCCGCGCTCTCGCTCCCCTTCGAAGGGCGCGCCGTCGGCGTCTGGGTGGCCGCCGGGCCGGACGCGGGGACCCTCGACTATCGAGTCGATGGTGGGCCGTGGATGCAACGGGACCTGTTCACGCGCTGGAGCGGCGGCCTGCACCTGCCCTGGGTCCAC
>CALLKX010000108.1 GCA_938083085.1 uncultured bacterium | reverse complement strand
CCCGCGGGCGGTAGGCTCGGACGATGGAATCAGCCGACGGACGGGGCGTGGGCGCGGTGAAGGTCGCGCTCCTGACCATAGCGTCCGTGACCGCGTTCGCCGGGAACTCCGTCCTGTGCCGCCTGGCGCTGCTCGCGCCGGAGGAGGGCCCCGCCCCCATCGACCCCCTCTCCTTCACGGCGGTGCGCCTCGGCGCCGGGGCGCTCGTCCTGTCTCCCGTCCTCCTGGCCGCCCGCGGCCGCTGGCGAGAGGCGGGCGCGAGCTGGGGCGGCGTGATCGCCCTCGCTGTCTACGCCGTCGCCTTCAGCCTGAGCTACGTGACCCTCCCCGCCGGCGTCGGCGCCCTGCTCCTCTTCGGGCTCGTACAGATCACGATGGTGAGCGCGGGGCTCCTCACGGGCGAGCGGCTCGGCCTCGTCCGCGGGGCAGGCATGCTCACCGCCGCAGGCGGGGTGGTGCTCCTGGTCGCCCCGACCGGCGACCTCCTCGCCGGGACCGACGTGGACCCGCGCGGCGCCGCCCTGATGGCCGCCGCCGGCGTCGCCTGGGGCGCCTACAGCCTCGCGGGCCGCGGCCAGCCGCGCCCCGTGCGGTTGACCGCCGTCAACTTCGCCCTCTGCCTGCCCCTGGCCACCCTCCTGCTCGTCCTCTCGAGCCGCGAGTGGAGCACCGAGGGGCTCCTGCTGGCCGCGGCCTCCGGCGCCATCACCTCGGGCGCAGGCTACGCCATCTGGTACGCGGCGCTCTCCGGGCACACCGCGACCTCCGCCGCCGTCGTCCAGCTCACCGTCCCCGTGCTGGCCGCGGCGGGGGGTGTGGTGTGGCTGGACGAGGCGGTCACCCCGCGGAGCGTCGCCGCCACGGCACTTGTCCTCGGCGGCGTGACCGTCGCGCTCCTCGCCGGGGCCCGCAGCGACGCCAAAGCGCGACGCTGATCGGCCCGCGGGGCGGCCGCAGCCATCACGCCGCCGGGCTCGTCCCGTCCGTGGCCTCCACCCCCGAGCGATCCTCCACGGGAGCCCGAAGGGTGGCGAAGAGCGCGAGGAAGGAGAGCAGCAGGACGGAGAGGGCGAGCGGCATACGGCCGAGCACGTCAAGGGGCCCGTCCGAGGCCCGGTGGGCCTCGAGCTGCTGCCGGAACTCGGGCAGGGTCCGGAGCACCGAGAGCGCGCCAACCGCTCGGACGCTGTAGCTGGAGCAGCCCTCGCCCATGAAGGTATGGGCGGTCTCCACGAGATAGCGCTCGAGGGCGAGGAGGTCGATCCCCGGCCGGGAGCCGTCCGCGGGCGCCTCGGGGACGCCCCACCGCGCCATGGCCTCGACCGCCGCAGCCGTGGTGTCGACCCACCCGAAGAAGTTGGAGTCTTCCCACGCCACGCCGTCGGCGTCCCGCTCGTCGGCGTCGACGGTCCTCTTGAAGACGCCGCTACGCCCGCCCTTGGTCCGCACCCAGGTGTCGAGCAAGGCCCGGTGAACGGGGTCCGCCAGGGATGGGACGCGCTCGGGGTCCTCCAAGAACTCGAGGGCGTCCGCGGCGTTGAGGTAGTCCGAGACGGCCTCGTGGCGATCCGGCGTTGGCAGGTCCTTCAGGACGCGAGCGGCGAGCTCCGAACGACCCGCCTCCGCGATGCCGGCGAAGTCGGGGGTCTCGGCCACGAGCAGCGGCCGCCAGGTGCGCTCGAAGGGCTCCGGCCAGAACTCGATGCCGATCCTCCGGACCTCGTCCTCGCTACCCGGGCCGATCCAGTGCACGGGGTTCGGCGCCATCCGCTCCGCGAGCTGTTGCCGGTGGTACAGCATCCTCGCGACGACGGACTCGTCGAAGCGCACCAGCTCCCGGAACCCGAGCAGCCCGATCAGGTCGTGGTCGTCCGAGTCGAAGCGGTCGCGACCCGGGATCTCGATGCGGTCCGAGTACTCCTCCAGCTCGACGCGCAGCGCCACGGGGAGCGCCTGGTCCGAGGCGAAGCCGGTCCCCAGCGCGCGGTCGAGGCGCAGCAGCGGGAGCAGGTAGAGGGGATTGAGGTCCGCGCCCTCCCGGGCGAGCTCCTCGTGCACCACCGCCTCGAAGGCCGAGAGGTCCGGCATGGGCTCCCCTGCCGCGTCCATCATCCGGAGGGCCTGCCCGAAGGCGTCCCAGCGACCTGACTCCGAGAGTTCCTCCTCCGTGGCCTCGGAGACCCAGCCCCGGACGTCCTCCGCGTCCGCCTCGACGTGGCCGAAGGTCGCCCACAGGGAACCGAGCCCCCCGATCACGAGCACCCAGATGGCCACGGCCCAGGCCACCGTCTTCCGGGACCCGCCGCCCGCCGCCTTGCCAAGGCCGAAGCAGAGGAGGGCGCTCAAGGAGAGCGCGGGGACTACCAGGAACGGGGCGACCCGCTCCAAGGCCCCCGCGGAACTGGCGCTCCCGGCCATGTCCATGAACTGTTGCGCCTGAAGCGCAAAGCCGAATACGAACAGCAGGAAGCCACCCATCAGCTTGCCGACCTGCTCGCGCGAGGCGAGCCCCTCCGCGGAGAGGCCGCGGAGCTGGGTGACGGCGGCCACCGACGAGGCCAGGACGATGAGGACGAGGCCGTGCTCGAAGAAGCCGCTGGGGTCCAGCACGAAGACCGTGACCAGCAGCGCCGCCGTGATCAGCGTCGGCACGAGGTTCCGCCCCCACCAGGCGCGAACCGCCGACGCCGCCTCCCGCTCGTCCGTGCGCTGCGCCCCGTCCCCGGACAACCCGAGCTGCCCGCGAATGGCGTAGACGAGGGTCGCGGCGATCATGAGCAGCGTGAAGATCGGCATGGCCGCCAGCGCCGGGAGCGCATTGAAGGTGAGCTTGGTGCCCACCTTGGACGCCGCCGCCGTCCCCGCGCCGAGGACCGCCTTGCTCGCGCCCTTCGACAGCAGCATCGGCGGCAGGAGCCCCGCCGCCCAGCCGAGCCCGCCAGCGACCGCCGGCTCCGGCTGTCGCTCCATCCGCAGGGGCTCCGCGCCGCCCTCGGTGCCCTCAGCCTCGCGGATCCGCTCCCGGACCGCGGCGCCGAAGGCCTCCGGGTCGGACCGGTGCGGCGCCAGCGCCGCCTCGAGCTCGTCCGTGAGCGCGTCCCGCTCGTCGTCCAGCCAGTCGTCGATCTTCAGCCCGTCGCTCATGACTTCACCTCCACGCTCCCGTCGGACTCCAGCAGCCGCCGGAGCTCCGTCCTCGCTCGCCGCAGCCGTCCCTCGACGGCGCGCTCCCCGATCCCCAGCAGGGCGCCGATCTCGGCCAGCCCGCTGCCCTCCACGTACCTCATCATCAAGACCTCCCGCCACGACTCCTGGAGCCGCCCCACCGCGGCGAGGACCGGCCCCGCCTCGGCCTCGGGCTGGGCGTCCACCGCCTCCCGGTCCAGGGCGTCCCGGTCCCCCACGAGGGTGAGCCGGTGGCCCCCGGAGCGGCGGCGCGCCCCGGCGCGCAGGAGGTTCAGGGCGATGCCCCGCAGCCAGGCGCCGACGGCGCCGTCGTCCTCCCAGCTCCCCTCGAACCGCTCCCGGCCCAGGTAAGCCTCCGAGAAGGCGTCCTGAGCCAGCTCCACCGCGTCCGCCGGGCTCGCGCCCCGCGCACCGAGCAGCCCCACCAGGGGCCCGCGCCAGCGGTCGATGATCCGATCGAGGTCCATGTCACCCCCATTGTCACGGCGCCCCCCCGAACCCACGCGGATCTTCTGAAAACCGCAGATCCCGCTCGAAGGACCCCCAGGGCTGCCCGAGCGCGCCGCAGCGCGTGGGGAGCCGGCGCTGGGGCGTGCCGAAGCGTCTCTCGAGCGGTTGGATGAGCCGCCTCGGCCCCGCAGGACGCGAGCCTGAGCCTGGCCGATCAGGACCAGAGCACCTCTGACCACGCCGGATCTATGACGGGCCCCTGCTGGGCGGGCTGGGCGCTGGAGAGGGCGCCCCGGGGCGTAACCGTTCGGCGCCGGAACCGTCGAGTCCTGCGTGGGGCGCGGCACAGCGAGGGAGCCAACGGGGCCCGAGGTCCTCCGCCGCGATGCCACGACGTCGCCGCTCCACGGCCTCGTGCGCGAGCACCTCGAGACGTTCCTCGCCCGCTTCCAGGAC
>CALLKX010000107.1 GCA_938083085.1 uncultured bacterium | reverse complement strand
GCGGGCCACCTCCAGCGCCTCCTTGGCCTCGCGCCAGCCCTGGACGGCGAGCTCCACCTCGACCAGGGCGCCGCCCCGATCCTCGTCGGCGCCCGCCGCGCCCTGGGAGCGCTCCTCACCCGAGGGGCTGCTCCCCGCTGTCTCGGCTTCGGACTCGGCCTCAGGTTCGACGTCGGGCTCCGCGCCAGGCTGGGCTTGGGACTCCGCGCCGTCGGGAGCGTCCTCCGCGACGGAATCCAGCTCGACGGCGGGGCCGCGGCTCTCTGCCTCGCGGGGGGTCTTGTCCGTGATCAGCGACTCACGCGCGAACTCCACCTCGTCGAGCTGGACCCCCGGCTGGAGCACCCCGTCGTCCGCGATCGTGTGGGTGTTGAGGGTCCCCTTCCGGACGGCCGCGGCGAGCACCGCCTCAGGCAGGCCGGACTGCTCGGCGGCCTCGGCCAGGGAGATGGAGGGGGTCGCCGGCGCAGCGTCGCGCTCCGTTCCCTGGGGCCGCGGCGCGGCCACCTTCTCCTGGAGCACCTCGAAGGGGTCGTAACTCATGCCATGAGCACGCCAAACCGAGGGGGGGCGATTCAAGGCTGAAGCACCAGTGCTCCATTTCGAGGCGAGCGCATGCCCCACCCTGTTCTGGGCGGAAGTCCCCCCTCACCTCCTTAAGGGCACCCACCACCGCCAGACGGTGGCGCCCTCAGATGCCGAAGCTGGCCTTCGTGACACCGTTCCCAAGCCTTCTGAGCGCGAAATTTTCCTCTGTCACGCGCTCGCGAGCGGATCGCTTTTGGGTTTGACGAGTGAAGGGACAGCCCTCCGCCACTGACTTCAACCCGAGCCTGGTTCGAGACCAGAGAACACACCCATGCCCCCCAGCAACCTACTCCACATCACCGCCGCCGCTGGAATCGCGGCCGCCCTGTCCGCCTGTGCGGCGACTCCGAAGGCGCAGAAGCACTATGACGAGGTCATGATCCGCGCCCAGATCCACGGCGCGGAGACCGCCCCCGACTGGGTGACCGGCGTGATCCAATCGGATCCCGAACAGCTGGCATTCGTCGGGCGCGGCCTCGCGTTCAATGTCCTCGACGAGCGCAAGGCCTACGACGAGGCCGTCATGCATGCCCGGGAGCAGCTCGCGCACTACGTCCGCACCCGTGTCATCTCCGAGGCCTGCGACAAGGACTGGGCTGATGGCGCGCGCTTCATCCCGAGCGCCGAGCTCGAGGCAGGAGGAACGGCTCACTCGGACGCCGAGCTCTCCTTTCGAGCAGGGCAGATTGCGGACGCCGTCGTGGGCGAACTGCTCCCCACGGAACAGCACTGGGAGCAGTGGGAGCTCGAGGACGCAAGCGAGCCTCACAAGGTCACGCGCTACAAGTGCTGGGTCCTTGCCCAGGTGCCTGCAGATCGAGTGAGTGGAATGGTCGAGGCATCCCTCAGCATGCTCGAGCGCGAGGCGCGGGAGGCCATGGAGAAGCACGCCTCCCACCAGGTGGTAGCTCCCTCGGACGAGTCCGTCGAGCTGGCCGCCGCGCTCGCCCGGGAGGCAGAACTCGCTGGCATGGTGAACGACAACCTCAACGAGCTCATGCAGCTTCGCGAGAGAGTCATGTACGGCCGCGCGTTCCGCCTCACCACGAAGGACAACTGCTCCGTTCCTGACCCCTGCCAACCGCTCGCGAGGCCGGACTGGCGGAATGCTCAGGTCGAGGTCCTCGCTCGTGTCGAGACGATCGTCATCGAGCAAGAAGCGCAAGACGACGAGCGTGGATCCACCCCTTGCGAGCGGCTGGCCGCCGAGGGACGGTGAACCATGATCTCCATCCGACCCGCCATGGCCGTCCTGGGCCTGCTGGCCTTAGGTGCCTGCCAGAGCACTGAGTCCGTCGTTGAGCTCGCCGCCGAACCGGACCTGATGCTCCTGTCCTACGCCGCTGTCGACGACCTCGTCGCACAGCGCGTGATCGATGACGATCACGGTCGCGTCCTCGTCGCGACCCTCGTCGACGTCAACAATGTCGAGGAGTCGTCCATGTTCGGTCGACAGGTCTCGGAGTTCCTGGCGACGCGCCTGACTCAGCAGAAGGTCGATGTGATCTTCGCGACCGTGCGCCAGGACCACATGAAGGTGGACCGTGCCGGACAGTTCCTCATCTCGCGGAACGTCCAGAATCTGGGCTCCGACTACAACGCGCGTAATGTCCTCGTGGGCACCTACGGCGTAACGGAGCAAACGGTGATGGTGTCACTCCGCCTGGTGTCCACCGTGGACGACTCGACGCTTGCCGCCACGGACTTCGCCATCCAGAAGGACGCCCTCATCGAGCAGATGCTCGCCGGGGCCTCCGTGCGGAGGTTCTGACCCCTCGCGGGCCGCCGACGGTGAAGCGCCGTGTCGATGGAGCTGGGGGGCTCATCGCGGTGCCTCGCCTCCTCGGCGGCCCGCAACTTCCCTTCTTCTTGATTAGCCGAGCGGAAGGCTCAAGAGCGCGGGATGGACTCGCGTGCCGCCGAGGAGGAGTGAGATCACTGGCGGTCGGGTATGTTCGGGCCGTGGTGCTTCGGCTCATTCTCCTCTCACTACCACTCGCCGCCTGCGCGTCGCCCTCCGGCCCCTCTCCCTGGACGGTGCCGGACGACGTGCGCCCGGAGTTCTTCTTCGCTGACGATGTCTCCGAGGACGTGCGGGTGGCGATGGCGGGCGCCCTGGACGCGGGCATCGAGGCC
>CALLKX010000106.1 GCA_938083085.1 uncultured bacterium | reverse complement strand
GGCGGCCCGGCGGACCTGCAGCGAGGTCCGGGATCCGTCCGCCTCGCCCCAGTGCTCCGAGGCGAGGACCTTCACCTCACCCTTGTCCGCGATGATGCTGCCGATGGCCTGCCGGCTGCTGGCCGGCCAGACCGCGGCGTCACGGGTCGCTCCCGGGAGCATCCCGGCGGTGGTGGCACTCCCCGAGTTGGAGGAGGCGGTCAGGGTGGCCTTGACGCCGTCGGTGGCCCTGAGGCTCGCCTCGAGTTCGATCGACTTCGCCTCGTCCGCGCCGAGGGTCTCCAGCGCCTTCATGAGCTCCTCGGCGTTGATGTCCTCGAGGTCCATGGTCAGCTCGATCTCGGTCCGGCCGAGCAGCTCCGACGTCGAGGTGCGGCTCTTGCCGCCGATGCCGATGAAGCCGTAGGTGACGGACTCGATCCCCTCACCGAACTGCAGGCGCCAGGTGCCGCTGCGCCGTCCGTCGACGGTGGTGACCGCCTCGTAGTTGCTGTCCCCCTCGTCGAACACCTGCTCGGCGTGCCATTGGCCGGCATCAATGGAGGGCGCGGCGGCCGCGGCGGTGGACGCGGGCTTCGCCTCATCGCTGGTGCTCTCCACCTCAACGCTGAGGCTGCAGGCGGTAAGGAGGGCGAGGGGCGCGGCGAGGAGGGGAAGGTGCTTCATGGTGACTGGGGGGGGCTGGGTACCGGTTCAGGGTCCCTACCCGCGGGGCCTGGTGGATATTCGTGGGGCGCGTTCTTGTTGGGGACTTGCCCCTCGACGTTTCCCGGACATGGCTCGGGGCCTCGAGTCTCCCCAGGGAGGGCTGCGCTACCTGGCCGGGGCGGCGGAGCAGCATGGCGGACCCGATGGAGTGTCAGGACGCGCCCATCACCGCCGAGGGGCCAGTGAGGATGCCGAGGCCCTCGGCCGAGAGGCTCGCGAATGCTGGTTTGCCGGCGATGGACGTGAAGAGCTCGGGGGCCTGGCCATCGAGGAGGGCCAGGTGGCCCTACGGGACGTGGACGCCGCCCTAGGCGCTGGACCCGTCATGCGCGAGCCAGCCCTTGGAGACGAGGCCCGGGGATGGTGGCGAGGATGGGCGCGAGCTCGTTGCAGGCCTGCTCGCATGGACCGCGGGAGAGCCTCTCCAGCCGCAAGGTGAGGACGAACGTGTGCATGGGACCTGGGAGGGGGGAGCGGAAGGCTGGCTCGGGGCCGAGGGGAGGCGCAGGCCGCGGGCGCGGGACGCCCCCGGATGTCCGTCAAGGGTCCGGGAGCAGCGGAGCGGGATCTCCGGGAGCCCTTGAACGGCCCCCTCCGTTCGCGTCTCCTCGCTCCGTGGTCCGCCTGCTCGTCTTCCTCGCCCTCGCGGCCTCGTCCCTGGGCGCCGCGTGGTGGCTCGGGGAGGCACCGCACCGGTCCGACGCGGTCCAGGCTGCGGAGCGCCAGGCACCCTCGGCTCGACCCGGAGCGGCAACTCTCGCTTCCCTCGGCCGCAAGGAGGCCCGCCGCGCCGCCGGGGCCCCCGTCGCGACGAGCGGGCCCTTCGCTGAGTTCGAGGAACGACCTGCCGCGGAGATCGACGACGACGGACTCGCGGAGCTCCTGGCCGCGCTCCGCTCCGACGAGGTGCGAATGAACGCCACGAGAGCGGCGTCGACGCTGAACTGGCACGTGTGGGACGGCGGGGCCGCTCGCCGGATCGCGGCCCTCGCGACGCCCCTGCTCCGCTCCGACGATCGGCAGCAGCGCATCATGGTCACCGCCCTCTGCATGCACATCGCGACCGTCGAAGCGGAGGCCGGTCGCCCCTCGAGGCCGCCGGCCGATGTGACCGCGGCGGCCATGCGCTGGCTCAAGGGTTGGGACAAGTGGGGATGCGAAGTGGACCGGCTCAACTTCGAGACGGCCTACGGGCCTTCCCAGTGGCGAGCCCGGCGCTTCTGCGTGGCCCTCGAGCCCCACGTTCGCCAGGACCTGCGCGAACTCCTGCTCCGTCCAGTCCCGTCCGGCGAGCGGGGCGAGGCGCGCTTCGAGGCTGCCTGGATCCTGACCCTGGCCGGCGCCCCCTGGCCCGAGGACGCGGCCGGCGTCCTCGTGGAGCACCTCGCCGACAACGACGTCTCCGAGGACGCCGTGCGCGCCATGTACGCCCTCAAGTGCCTCGGGCCCGCCGCCCTCCCCGCCCTTGAGACCGCCCGCGCCACCTCCACCGACGCCCAGCAGCGCCTCGCCGCCGAGCTCGTCCTCGCCGAGCTCCACACCCCCGGCTCGAGCCGCGCCTTCGGCCGGAAGGCCCAGCGCATCTTCGACTCCGCCGTCCCCTTCCCGGCGGCGGACTGGTCGCCACGGTTCATGTGGTGAGGCGGGCGCGGGGCGCCGCTCTTCAGCCCGTCGAAGATCGCGTTCGGACCGAAGCACGCCCGATGCCACCTCCACACAGGCTGCGGCGCGGGGTACAACCGTCGCCATGAGCAAGTCACGAGTCCTGGTGATCGGATGCGGGAACATGGGCGCCTCCCACGCGCGAGCCTATGCGGCCCTCGACGAGTTCGAGCTGGTGGGGGTGGTGAGCCGGGGTCCCGAGAGCCGCGAGGCCCTCAGCGCCGAGCTGGGCGGCGTCCCGACCTACGGCGACGCCCTGGCGGCCATCGCCGAGGCGAAGCCGGACGCGGTGTCCATCAACACCTACCCGGACACCCACTACGAGCTCTGCAAGGCGGCCCTGAACGCGGGCGCCCACGTGTTCATCGAGAAGCCCTTGGCGGAGACCCTGGAGCAGTGCGAGGAGCTCGTGGCCCTCTCCAAGCAAAAGGGCGTCGCCCTCGTGGTCGGCTACATCCTCCGCGTCCACCCCGCCTGGACCAAGTTCATCGAGGTCGCGCGAACCCTGGGCAAGCCCCTGGTGATGCGTATGAACCTGAACCAGCAGA
>CALLKX010000105.1 GCA_938083085.1 uncultured bacterium | reverse complement strand
AGGAGTCCCGGGTTGGGCGACGCGCCTGCTGTCTTGCCGCCACGGCTCCTGTCTTGCCGCCACGGCTCGGGGGCGTCAGCGAACCCGGATAGGCATGGCCGCGTCGACGCGCTCTCGCCAGTCATCGAGCTGACGCCGGAGCTCCTCGGCCAGCTCGGGCTGCTGCGCAGCGAGGTTGATCTCCTCTCCCAGGTCCTCTTGGAGGTCGAAGAGCTCCAGGCTCCCGTCGTCGAAGCGCTCGATGAGCTTGTGCCGGCCCGCTCGGATCGCGCCGCCGAGCCTGTTGGACCGGTGCCAGGCGTAGTTGGGGTAGTGGAAGTGAATGGCCGCGCGGTCGAGAGAGCCTCCTCTCAATGCTCCTCCAAGGTCAGCGCCGTCACCGCAGTAATCCTCGGGCAGCGCGACGCCGCAGGCGGTGAGGATCGTGGGAAAGAGGTCCGTGGAGATGACCGGGGTGGAGTCCACGCGACCAGCCTCGGTGACGCCGGGCCAGCGGACCATGAACGGCACCCGGAGCCCGCCCTCGTAGAGGTAGCCCTTCGCCTTCCGCAGGGGCCCGAGATCGGCGACGCTGAGCAGGGCTCCGTTGTCGGAGGTGAAGATGACCACGGTGTCATCTGCTTGTCCCGTGCGCTCGAGGGCGTCGAGGACCCTCCCGAAGACCTGGTCGAGGGCCTCCGTCATCGCGGCGTACTCGGGCATCTTGATGCCGGGCTGGTCGCCGCGCGCGGTGTAGCCCTCGACGAGCTCCTCCGGCGCCTCGATCGGCCAGTGCACGGTGTAATGCCAGAGCGCGAGAAAGAACGGGTCGTCGTCGTCAGCCTGATCCTCCAGGAAGGCGACCGCCTCCTCTCCGAGACGGTACGGCAGGTACTCCCCGTCCACGCGCGACTCGAGGTTGGGGAAGCGGTAGGGCGCGAAGAACCGCCCGGGTCCGCCGGCGCCGTTCCCGCCGAGGTTGATGTCGAAGCCCTGCTGGTCAGGGAACCACTCGTTGGCGTCGTCGACTCGCTGGGGGGCGAGGTGCCACTTTCCCATGAAGGCCGTGTCGTAGCCGGCGGCCGAGAGGTGCTCGGCGAGGGTCACCTCCTCAAGGGGGAGCCGGTCGAGCATTGGCGCCGGCTCGAGGATTGGATCGTCGGGCCAGAACCGCTCGTTGTCTGGCGCGTGGTTGGTGATCCGGATCCGCGCCGGCGACTTGCCCGTCATGATCGAGGCGCGGGTGGGGGAGCAGACGGGCGCGGCGGCGTACCCGTCGGTGAAGCGCACGGCCTCCCGGCTGAACCTGTCGATGCGGGGCGTGTTCACCGCGGGGTTCCCGTAACACCCGATATCGAAGGCGCCGAGGTCGTCGACGAGGACGAGGACCACGTTGGGCCGCTCGGCGGGTTGCGGGACGTCGGGCGCGCCTGTGCAGGCGGAGAGGGCGGAGAGCAGGAGGAGGCGCATGGTGGGATCCTAGCCGAGGCTCGATCGCCACGCGGGGCCGGGGCCCTGTGCGGCCGGGCAGCACGGCGAGCCGGCAGGGGCGAGTGCTGGGGCGAGTGCTGGGGCGACTGCAGGGACAACTGCAGGGGGGGGCAGGCAGTGATGAACTCAGCGGTCGCTCGAGGGGCCTCGCTCGCCATGGAGGACCGCGATGATGCGGGCGGGGGCGCCGCTGCCCCGGCGGATCTTCATGGGGAGCGCGATGATCTCCGCGCCTCGGGGCGGGAGCTGGTGCAGGTTGGCCACGTTCTCGAAGGCCGGGACGTTCGCCTCGAAGAGGGCCCGGTGGGTCAGGAACTCCACGGAAGGGCCGTGGTCGATGCTGGGCGTGTCGAGTCCCACGGCCCCGATCCCCCGCTCCTCCACGAGCCAGCGCGCGGCGTCAGGGTGAAGCCCGGGGAAGTGCAGCTGCTGCACCCCCTCCGCGCCGCGGACCTCGGTTCCCATGTAGGACGCCCGATCTGGCCAGCGCCGGCTGAAGCCAGTGAAGAGCAGCACGATGGCGCCGTCGGGGATCTCGCCGTTGGCGGCCTCGTGGGCGAGGAGCTCGTCCAGGGTGACCAGGTGGTCGCGGTCTGCGGCGCAGGCCTCGGTGACGTCCACGACGACCCCGGGGCCGATCAGCTGATCGAGGGGGATCTCGTCCACCGAGCGCATTCCCTCTGCGAAGTGCACGGGGGCGTCGAGGTGCGTGCCGCCATGCTCGGCCGTGGTGAAGGTGTTCGCCTCGTAGTAGAAGCCTCGGTCGTTCCAGCCCCGGGAGTCCTGTCGCAGCTGGAAGCCCTCGGCCGTCGGCCAGTAGACGGTGGTGTCGTCGTAGGTGTGGGAGAGGTCGATGATCACCGGCGGGGCAGCTTCGGCGGGTGCCCGCTGGAGGTCGCAGGAGACCGTGAGGAGGGAGGCGGCGAGGAGGGCAGAGGGGTGGAGGAGATGGCGCATGGCAGGCGATCTGTGGGCGGCGGGAGCTTGGCGGGGCGCGCCCCGTCCATCGCTGCGTCGCGTCGAGGAAGGGACTCGACCCCAGGCTACCAAGGCGGCGTGGAGGAGCCTCCAACGAGCCGGTGGGGGCGCCCACCGCGAGGGGATCGCCCGCGAGGCGCGCGGTGTAGAAGGTGACCCCCGGCGCGTTCAGGGACTCGGGGTTGAGGGCGTGCGCGTCCACTGGCGGAGTGCACCCGCGGGTGAAGTCGAGGTGGGCCGCGAGTCGCTGGAGGGCCTCCGGGGCGCGGGGTTCCTCAGCGGCGATGTGGAGTCGGGGCAGCCTGGCGGTCTGGACGGGCGCGGCCTTGGCCCGCTGGCGGTCGCGGGCCGACCTCGAGGGGCGGGGTCTTCGATGGACGCCACGGGGGAGAGGTCAAGTTCTGATTGTTGACCAGGCTCATCGTCTGCGGGTCACAGCTGTCGTAGCGGAAGGTCGCCACCGACTTGGCGCTGACGAGGGTGTTGCCCTCGAGGGTGCAGGGACCCGCCATGTGGAAGCGCACGGGGGAGCGCGCGATGGAGTGGACGACGTTCTCCGAGATGGTGAGCTCGCTGGAGCCCTGGTCGATGAAGAAGCCGTTGCTCCCGGCGCGGCCCAGGTTGATGGGGACGTCGTGGATCAGGTTGTGCCGCAGGTGGGAGTCCGGGTGGCGCCCGATGGTGTAGATCCCGCCGCCGTCCGAGAGCCGCTGCATCACGTGGTGGATGTAGTTGTGCTCGATGACATGCCCTGCGCTCGGGCTGGGGCGCGGGCTCCAGATCCAGCCGAGGGAGATGCCGGTGTAGGGGAGGCGGCGGAGCTCGTTGTGGTGGACATGGACGTCCCGGGCGATCCCGATCCAGATGCCCACCGCCCCCATGTAGACGGCGCCGCAGCGCTCCATGGTGCTGTCAGCGCAGATGACGGAGCGGGTCAGGAGGCCCTCGACGTCCGCCTCGCCGGGCTCCTTCGGGGTGCCGATCATCAGGCCGTTGGCTCCCACATCCTCGAAGTGGCACCGCTGGACCTGGGCGCCCTGGACGCCTTCGGCGAGCCACAGGGCGCTGGCGCCGAGGGCGCGGAACTGGCAGTTGGCGAACCGGACGCCGCGGGCGAAGCGCACGTGCACCGCGGCAGGGGACGGGCGCTCGGGGTGGGGCTGCGCGTCGGCGCGCTGGTCATGGAAGGCGGCCTGGATGCCCGCGTACCCGCCGGTCGGTGACATGGCCCGGGTGTGGGCGAAGGTGATGCCCTCGAAGGCGAGGCCGCGCACCGGCGCCTCTTCGGTGCCCCTGATCTCGACCAGGGTCTGGAGTGCGGGGACGGTGGGGGGCGCCTCTCCCAGTTGCTCTCGCGGCATCGGCAGGTAGCGCAACCGTCCGGCGCCCACGTCGTGCCACCAGTCGCCGGGCTGGCTCCAGCCCGGGGCGACGTTCTCCAGCGCGTATCGAGGGTGGGGCTCGAAGTTGGTCAGGAAGAAGAAGGGCAGGTACCCACCGATGGTGTCGGTCGCGGTGAGCCAGCGGCTCTCCCCGTCGATGGACGCCACGCCCACGCGGCTCATGGACCAGTCGTGCAGGAGCAGGAGCTCGGACCCGGCCAGCCCGGCGGCGGGGCGCCGCTCCCAGGGGGCGAGGTCGCCCGAGCGGAAGCGGAAGGAGGTCCTCCTGTCCGGGCC
>CALLKX010000104.1 GCA_938083085.1 uncultured bacterium | reverse complement strand
TCCGAGGTGCTCGGCTTCGGAATGAAGCTGTTCCTCGCGTCGCTGACCATGATCTTCGGCGCGACCTTCGCCGCCTACGGGATCATCTGGTGGCGGTCCCGCGACGAGTGGCAGGGCGCGGTCGACAGCGGAGAGGTGGTCCGACTCGCCGCGGCGACCGTGCTGCTCATCGTCGCCGACATCGCAGCCGCGCGCGCCTATCGAAAGGAGGGCGACCGGCAGGCCGCCTTCAAGCTCACTCGTCTGACGCTCATCATGGCCTCGGTCTACATCGTCGTTCAGAGCTTCAGCTGGTTCCCGCTGATCGCGCAGGGCGACCCGGACGGGGACGGCACGCTGCGGATGGAGGGGTTCCTCTTCCTCATGCTCACCATCGCCCACGCCGCGCACGTCCTCGGCGGCGTGGTGGCGAACGGGATCGTCCTCGCGCGCTCTGCGGGCGGGCGTGGCCCCCTCCCTGGCGCGCTCCAGATGCTCTACCAGTACTGGCGGTTCCTCACGGTCATGTGGGTGGCCGTCCTCGCGCTCCTCTTCGGCATGTAGCGGGCTGGTGGTGCGGCCCACGGGCCCACCTCTGGCACCTGGGTACTGGCGCTTGGGCACCGGCGCTTGGGCACTGGCACCTGGGCACTGGCGCTTGGGCACTGGCGCTTGGGTGGTGGCACCATGCACCTGGGTAGAGGCACCCTGGTGTGTTGGGTCTGCTTCGCAGAGGCCGCCGCGCCGCTCGCCCCAAGGCTGGCCCTCCTGGTCCCACGGCGCCCGGATGGGGAAGCCTGCTCCGTCCGCAGGAGCGCGCCGGGGAGTCGCAGGGGCGCGGTGGTTGGCGGCTCGACTGGGGGGGAGCTCTCCCGCCGGTTCGGCGCCTGTCCGGAGGCTGCTGGATCCTGAAGGCCGGCCCTCAACGGCGGCTCCCCTTGGCGAGCTTTGGTGGACGATCTTCAAGAGGAGGGCTGCCGCGGCTCACGGCCTGTCCCCCCGTGTCGCTGTGTTCCGCGCCTGGCGGAGATCTCCCCAGGGTCCTCGGCGCCGGGAAGCGTCGGTGCGGCGCCCGCGGGACGGCTCGGGCCATGGAGTTCATTGCGTCCGTCGCCGGGCTGTTTGTGTTCGGCCTGTTCAAGCTCGTCCTGATCCGGACCGTGACCCGCAAGGACGGCGCCGCAGCGCTGCGGGGGCCCCGGCGTGGCGACGGGCAGCGGGTCCAGGAGCTCGAGGCCAAGGTCCTCAGCCTGGAGGCGAAGCTCCAGGCCCAGGAGCGGGACCGAGACCACTCCTAGGGGAGGCTCTGGCCCTCTCACCCCACGAAGATCCTCCTGCACCTCCCGGCACCCGGTGTCTCCGAGCTCTGGCTCGGGGTCTCCGGTGTCCTCGTCGTCGTCGCGGTCATGCTCGTCCGCGTCTTGGTTCGGACCCGCTGGGCCGGCGTCGATGGGACCCAAGGGGCCGAGCGGGTCGAAGTGGACCGTCCGCAGGGCAGGGCCCAAGACCTGAAGGCCCGCCCCGGCGCCTCGTAAGGAGGAGCGGATGGACGCCTGACCGGGGCGGGAGCGGGTCGGTCGAATGAGGCTCTGAGCACCACGAGACGCCCGCGACGGGCGAGGCGGGCGCTCCGACCCTTGGCGGGCAGCGGGAGGCTGTCTGTGGAGTCCCGCCTCCCTGGGCCCCCGCCGTGCCTGACGGCGAGGCTACGCGCGCTCTCCGCGGCCGCCGGACGGCGGTGAGATCTCCCTACGTCGTCCGGGGAGGTAGCGCTCATCCTGTTGGAGCCCTGAAGCTGACCCACCACCCCGGGGCAAGGGCACCCGCGGTCGGGACCTCCTGCTGTGCATCCTCGCCGGGTGGGGGACCGCCGAGGGGTCCGAGCGCCGCTACGCCGCGATCCGCCCCGGAGAGGCTTGCCAGAAGCCAGGGGCAGCGGCCCGCCGGGTCGGCACGGGCCCAGCTCCTGCGGCGGCTGGGCGGCCGGGGGCAGCGCCCAGGGACACCTCGATGGCTCGACGGAGCGCGCCGCGGGCGGCGGGGCGCTCCCAGATGGGCGCTTCAGCGCCCTGGCGGTCTAGAACTCCTCGAGGGGGACCTGGAAGCGCTCCCGGAGGATCGCCGCGAGGTCGCGGAAGTCGTCCACGATGAACTCCGGGTTCGCGGCCTCGAGGTCCTGCCCCTCGCGCGCGGCGCGGCGGATCCAGGCCGTGTGCATGCCGATGCTCACCGGGGGAACGATGTCATGGGCGAGGTTGTCGCCGACGTAGAGGACCTCCCCGGGGAGGAGCCCCATCTCACGCAGGGCGTGCTGATAGAGCTTCACGTTCGGCTTGCTGATCCCGACCTGATCGGAGATGAAGATGTTGCGAGGCCCCAGCAGCGGGACGAGCCCGAGGCGGATGAGCTTCTCGGACTGCTTCGTGGTCCACCCGTGGGTGATGATCCCGGTGCGGATCTTTGCCTTCGAGAGCGCCTGCAGGAAGGGCTCGACGTCATCGAACGCCCGGAGGCCCTGGAACTTGGTGTCGTGGTACGCCGCCATGCCAGCCGCCACGATCAGCGCCGGATTCACGTCGCGCTTCTGGTGGGGGGGAAGCCGCTGGATCAGCTTGTCGTAGTGCTGGCTGTAGTTGGATCCAAACTCTCGAACCACCTCCTGAAGCTCCGCGGCGATCTCGTCGTGGGTCGCGTCGAGACCCGTCTCGATCATCGCGTCCACGGCTCGGGCCCGCGCGTTCTTCGCGAACTCCGTGGTGGAGAACAGGGTGTCGTCGATGTCGAAGAGGACGGCCTTCATGGGGAGATGGGGGAAGAAGAGTGGAGGACCTATTGTGCCGACGGTCCCTGAGCTGATCCATCGGAACGGTCGGCCCGTGACACGCGCTGATTCAGACGAAGCTGGAGAGGGTCTTGGGGACCCGTTCATGCGGCTCAAAAAGAAGAGCCCGGCTGACCCTCTACGGGACGCCGGGCTCATCTGGTGGCTCTCAGGGCGGGCCATGCGGCCCGCGGCTGATCACTGGGAATCGAGCTTGGACTCGACCGACTCGCGGATGTTGGTGATCGTCGCCTTGACCAGCACCATGAGCGAGCTGCGCTCGTCGTTGAAGCCTTCGCTCTTGAAGAGGAAGCCGAGGACCGGGATCTGTCCAAGCCACGGGACTTCCGCCCGACGCTCGATGTTGCGGATCCTGGAGAGCCCGCCGAGGAGCAGCGAGCCGCCGTCCGGAAGGAAGGCGCTCGTGTTCACGCTCTGGACCTCAAGCTCGGGCAGCTGGAACTCGACCGGGGCGGTGTTACCACCGAGGGTGGTCGAGAAGTTCCGGAGCGCGACGACCTTGGCCACGGTGGGCTGGATCTCGAGGCGCAGCCACTGGCGGTTCTCCAGGATGGTGGGGCGCACGTCGAGGACGACGCCCTCGTTGAGGACGTTGACCACCGGGTCGGCGACCGCCTGGAACTGAGCGACCTCAACGTCGAAGTCCTGGATGTAAGCGCGCTGGTTCAGCACCGCCACGTAGGCGCGCTGGGAGTCCTGGACGCTGAGCATCTGGCTGTTGACGATCTGGCTCTTCTCGCTCTTCTCCACGGCGCGCAGGATCGAGGAGACCTCGGCGTCGTCGAAGAAGGTCATCTGGAAGCTGAGGCCCCCGATGGTGCTCAGGCTGCTGCCCAGAGCGGTCTCGAAGAAGTTCTGGGTGGTCGCACCGAAGGCGCCATCCAGGCCGTCGTCGAAGAAGAGACCAGCGCTCGGCGCGCCGGCGGCGTTCGTGCCGTCGGTGCCCGTGCCACCGTTGTCGAGTCCCAGGGAGGCCTGGTCCTCGAGACCGTTCGTCACGTCCTCAAGGGACCGGTTATCGAGGCCTCGGAAGTCGTTGCCGATCTCCTGGATGAAGTTGTCGGTGACCTCGAGGAACTTGGACTCGATGGTGACGAGCGACGAGTTGAAGCGACGGAGGTCGTTCAGGAACGCGACGATCTGCATCTGGACCTCGGGGGTCTGGGTGACGATGAGGTTGGTCTCACCAACCTCGATGCCGACACCCTCCACTTCCCAGGAGTCCGGGGCGACCGTGTCCGTGATCAGCGTCTGGAGGTTCTCCAGCTCGATGATCCGCGGGGCCTCACCGATGGCGCCGAAAGGGCCGCCGCCGTCGTCGTCCTCGAGCTGGTCGATCAGACGAATCCGGTCGATGCGCGGGCCCTGGAAGTCGGTGAGCGCGAAGATGAGGTCCGAGACGTCGTGGACGACGGGCTCGGGGGCACCTACGGCCTTCTCGGCGCTGGTGACCAGCACCGCGTCGAACATGATCGTCCAGCGGATGTCCTCACCGGAGGCGGCGACGATCCGGTTGATCGCCTGCTCGGCGGTCAACTCGTTCTGGAAGTTGAAGTTGTAGACGATGCCTTCATCAGAGGCGAGGTCCTCGGCGGCCTGGTCCACGATGATGGGGAGGTTCGTGAAGTCGGCCACGTAGCCCATCACGACCTTCAGGCTCTCCTCGTCCTCGATGCTCGGCAGCGTCACCTTGGTGGTGGCGAGGGCCAAGCGAAGCTCCGCCTCGATGGGCGAGATCTTCTTCGAGGGGTTGTAGACGCGCTTGGAGCGGAGAATCGACTTTCGACGCCACTCGTCGGCGTCGGGCAGCGTGATGATCTCGTTGCGGGCGATCCGCATCTCCTCGAGCTCTTCACGGTACTTCTTGAACTGCTCGCTCTTCTTGACGATGTAGTCCGCCTGAACCCGCTGACGGCTGGCACGGAACGCCGCGGTGCGGATGTCCTCGGCCTCGTCGTTCCTGGGCTGCTTCGAGAGGGCAAGGCGGGCGGCCTCTTCGGCGTCCCGGTAGCGGCCCTCTTCGAAGGCCACGGCGGCCTCGGCGACGATGAGGTCGACCTGCGCCTGCTGGCGATCGGCCTCGGCGGTCTCTTTCAGCTTGAGGAGCTCGAAGGCCTCTCGGCGAGTCATGTCCTTGGCGGACTGCTCGGCGAGGTCGCGCTCGCCCTCGGTCGCCGCGAGGAGATCGCGGACCTCGACGTCCGTGCCTTCCCAGTCGATGTCGTACCCGCCGACCTCGATCTTGGTTCGGGCAAGTCGAAGCTCGGCAACAGCGCCGGCGTAATCGCCCCGCTGCTTCATCATCTTCGCGTCGCTCAGGTCCTGGCGGACGGCGATCTTCAGCTGCTCGAGCTTGAGCGCGAAGCGGGATGCTTCCGCGTCGCCGATGGCGTTGACACCGTCGGGGCGGTCGAGGAGAGCAGCCAGTTCGGCGCGCATACGCTTCGCCTCGAGGCTCTCGCCGTTGATGGCGAGGGCTCGGTCGACCTGGGCCAAAGCTTCCTCGAGCATGAGCTGCTGCTTCATCTCGGTGGCGCTTGCCATGGCGGAGTCGAAGAGCAGCCTATTCTTCTGCTCTCGCAGCGTCAGGAGCTCGGCGTCCGCCCCGGCCTGATCATCCTGCGCGGCGGTAGCACCGCCAGCGCGTTCGATCGTGGAGGGGTCGATGGTGGCGCGGCGACCTTCGCTGGTCGTGCTGACTTCAGCGTCCTGGGGGGCCTCAGAAGAGGTCGAAGCACAACCCAGGAGAGCCATAGAGGCGCTGCCGGAGATGAGCAGGAAGGACACGTTGAGGGCGGGGCCGGTGATCCTCATGCGGGGAAGACTCACGTCGAATGCAAGGAGGTGGGGGGAGGAAGCTTGGAGGTGTCGAGACCTCTGTAGCTACCGGTAGAAAATCGACTGGCTACCGGAGATTAGTCGGATCGCAGTCGACGAACTTTGGGGGGAGGACACGCGGACTGGAACGTTCTCCGTGTGGAGACAGCCTCAGGGCCGCGATCGACGACAGCTGGGGAGCCGCCGCGCCCGAGCGATCTTTCCAGGGGACGCGTGATGCGTTCACCGGAAGGACTTGGCGGGTCCAAAAGAGTAAGGAAGGGGTCGTGGACCGTCAAAGGCCCTGAGGCGAATCACCGCCACGAACTGAGGCCTGTCGTGGCGGTGCGTCGTGGGGCTCAACAGGTCCAGGTGAATCGCGAGGGGGAGGTGGTGTCGCCAGAGACACGGCGGCGATGGGACGGATTGGGCAACGGAGTGGCGAACCGGGCTTCGTGGGGGTGCCGTATGGGTCTGCCTTGACGCTTTGTTGGCCGCTGAGCGCCGTCATCGCCCGGGCCAACGAGGGGCCCGAGGAAAGGCCCGGAGAGGGGCCCAAAGAGCGACCCGGAGAGGGGCACGGAGAGGGGCACGGAGAGGGGCACAACAACGGGCCGAAAAAGGGGCCGAAAAAGGGGCACGGAAAAAGGGCACGGAAGAGAGATCTATGGGGGGCGAGGTATCGGGTGTGCGATCAGGGCGCCGGGCGAAGGGCCATGGCCAGGCAGGGTCGAGGCGCCCAGCGACAACCTTGAGGACGGGGGCACCTTCCGCCATCGGCTCCCAGGGTTCAGAGAGGCTTGTCGCCGCATGGCTCCCGTGATTCCGCGGCGCGCATGGGCGCTCACGCTGGACTCGGGTGAGCGCTGGGAAGCGCGTGGGGGCGGAGCCCTCGGGCAGACCCGCCGGCCAGCCCGGTCGCCTGCTGGGAGGGGCAGCCTCGGCGCCGGCCACCTCGCGGCGGCGTGGGGGCTTCTAATGCCCGGGGCCCGTGGTGTGCACCGTTGCCTGTGCCGGCGCGGGTCGGGAGCGTCTCGAGCTTCGCCGGGTCAGGTGGGCGCAGCTTCCCGACCGGATTGGCCCCGGCAGGCGAGGCCCCGACAGAGCTGCGCTGAGCATCTCACCCCTGGAGGCACAGGCCAGCGATTGCCGGAGGAGCCTTGGTGCTGGGGGCGCTGCCTGGCGGGACACTGCCTCGTGGGGCGCTGCCTCGTTGGGGGCAGCCTCCCGGGGCCCTCATGGAGGGGGCTCTTCATGCTGGGGCTCACGGCGCCGGGGGCCACCGAGGCTGGCCTTACCAGGAGTTGATCCTCCAAAGCCGGCACCTCCGCGGCGTGCACGTCAGGTGGGCCGGAATGAGCAGCACCCCCCGGCGAGCGATCGCCAGGGGGTGCTGCTGGGTTGGGCCGCCGGTCGAAGGCGCGTGACGCCTCCGGGCCCAGGACCACTCGCGGTTAGCGCTCGAAGGACCCCTTGAAGGTGATGTCCGTGTAGCCGGCGTCCATCGCGGCGTCGAGGACGAGGACCACATCGAGGTTGTTGATGTCCGTCCGGGGATCGATCGTGGCCTTCTTCTCCGGGTCTGCCTTGATGAAGGCCTTCAGCGACTTGACGACCTCAGGCAGCTCAGTGGTCCGCTTCGTTCCCACGGTGTAGCGGATCTTCCGGGTGCCCGGCGAGTAGACGAAGCGGCGGTTGGCCGCGATGTCCTCGTCGGTGTACGGCACGAGGCCGTCCCGGGTCTGGCGCATCTTCGTTCCGGGCTGAAGGACGTCGAGGCGGATATCCACCTTCTCGACCGGCTCGGCCTGGCTCGTGTTGACGCCCACGTCCTTCGGGAGGTACGCACCGAGCTTGCCCTCGAGCACTTTGAACTTCAGCGTGCACATGAAGAAGATGAGGAGCAGGAAGGTGACGTCGATCATCGGCGTCATCTGCAGCTCGCACTTCTCGTTCATGATCTCACGGAGGGCGCTTCCTTTCTTCTTGGCCATGTCTTCTTGACTCCCTTGTGGTGGGGGTAGAGCGGCGGTGGGGCGAGCGAACTCACCCCGCCGGTCACTCTCCGCCTTCGTTGGTATCGGGGGTGGAAACGGCGAGCTGGAGCTTCCAGATCTGCGTTCCGTCTTGGCCGCAGCGCTCCATGATGTACTGCACGTACTTGAACGGCGTGACCTGGTCGGCGCGGATCAGCACGGGCTCATCGGGCACATTGACGTTGCTCCCGGGGGCGATGGGAGCCTTCTCCATGTTGTCCGCGGCGAACTTCAGCCACTTGTCGAGGTCGTTCCACTTCTCCGGTCCGAGGTTCACGTCCGGATCGAAGTAGGTCTTCTTCTTGATGATCATCGTCCCGTCGTGGGGGACGTTGATGACCGGCCGCCACTCCTTGGGGTCGGGCTTGTCCGGTTGCGCATGCTCAGCCACCGGGAGGTCAACGTCCTCCAGGTCCTGCTGGGTCATGTCCGTGATGATCATGAAGAAGATGATCAGGAGGAAGACGACGTCGATCATCGGCGTCATGTCCATCTCCATTTCTGTCTCTGAGTCGTGCTTTGCCAGGTTCATGTGCAGTGTCCGTTGGAGCGTTCGGCAGCGTATCGCCGCCCTAAGGCCTCTCTCCGAGTCGTGGGGGTGGTGGGGTGGGATGTCCCAGCCCCGTTAGTCAACGAGCGGCGGGCTCCCGAAGGGGACCCCGCCGTCGCTGGCAGCGGCTCAGGTGGTGGGGCGGAAGCGCTCGAAGAGGTCCTCGACGATGGCACCGCTCTCGATGATCGTCTTGATGAGGCGGTTGCGCAGGAAAGCGAAGGCCGCGGTCACCGGGATGGCGACGATCAGACCGAGCATGGTGGTCAGGAGCGCCTGGGAGATACCAGCGGCGAGGTCAGCCGGGTTGGCCTGGCCCTGCGAGCGAGCGATCTCGTTGAACGCCGTGACCATTCCCATCACGGTGCCGAGCAGTCCCATCATGGGGGCCACGTTGGCGATGAGGGAGAGCCAGCCGATCTTCTGGTGGAGCTTGATCGACTCCTCGTCGCCCATCTCTTCGAGCGACTTCTCGATCACGTCGTAGGAGTGCCCGATCTTGGAGATGCCGGCGCCGCAGACGCGGGTGAAGTAGGTCTCTTCTTCCTCGCAGAGGTCCATGGCCTCCTGGAACTTCTCCTCGTTGAAGAGGACCTCGATGTCGTCGATGATTTCCGGCGGTGCGAGCTTGTCGCGCTTGAGGGACATGATGTTCTCGATGATCACCGCGAGCGCGACGATCGAGAGAACCATGATGCACCAGCCGACGGGGCCAGCGTTCTTGAAGACGTCACCGGCGGTGGTGTTCTGGGCCATGGCCGGCGTCGCCGTCGAAAGGAAGACGAGGCCAGCGGCAGCTGCGGGTGCCAGTCGAGCGAGGAGGGGATTCGCGTTCATTGGGATGGGCTGGGGGGCGTGTCGAATCCCGCTTGATCTCCGGAGAGCGGAGCGGCGGGCGTCGAGGGACCGTGGGCTCACCGAACCCGGAAGGTGACCGAAAGGATCACCAGGGCGGCGAGGGAAGAATTGGATTGGGTTGTGGAGACCGGGGGGATCGAATCCCGGTCGGACGGGAACCGCTCGCAGTGGCGCATGCGGAGCCCGAGGACTTGGTAGCTGCGGGCCCGGGGGCCGTTTTCTGGACAGAGAACGTACCGCCCGATGGGCCATCGGCAACCGTGATGTTTTACAACGATTCGAGAAGTTGCGCGGCCTTGCGTGCGGAAGGCGTAGCGCCGTACTGAGACGCCACGCTCCGGAGGGCCGTCTTGGCGGCGTTGGCGTCCCCGGGCTCACCGGCGGCGATGGCAGCCTCGGCGAGCCCAACCAGGGCCTCGGCCCGTCGGTCGGCTGAGGTGTGGTCGAGGCCTGCGACCCAGGCGAACTCGAACTGGGCCTTACGGGCGTCGCCCTCAGCGAGCCATGCTTGCCCGAGCCCGAGGTGGGCGACCGCCATGCCGGCCGAAGTCTCGCTGCTCTTGAGGGCGGACTCGAAGGTCCGGCGGACGCTCTTCGCGTCACCGTCGGCGGCCTTGGTGATGGCCTCGCCCATGCTGGCCACCTCGGCCCCAGCGGCCGCAGAGGCGGCGACTGCGGCGTTCTCGCTTTCCACGGCCCCGAAGGCCGCTGCGGCGAGGTCGAACAGCTCCCGAGCGCCGACGTTGTCGCCCGCGCCGATCGCGGCGTAGGCCGCCTGCAGCGCGGCGTCCGCGGTCGCGAGGGGGGGGTAGCCCTCGGTGCCGCCGCTGCCCGTCTCATAGAGGGCGCGATACCCGTCCCGAGCAGCGGCGGCGTCGCCGTTCAGCCACTGAGCGCGGGACTTGAGGGCGAGGACCTTGGGCAGCTGCCGCGCGGAGGGGAAGTCGGTTGCGAAGCGGTCGCACTCGCTGGCGACGTCCCCGAAGCGGGTCATGTCCGTGGCGGCGAGGGCCATGAGCGAGGTCGCGGCCTGCAGGCGAGCCTCGGCCCGCAGCGGATCGCGCACGGCGGAGTCCCCGGCGGCCTCCTGGAAGCTCTGCACGGCCTCCTCCCAGGCGCCGCGGCCGGCGTAGGTCCCGCCGTCACTGAAGGCGCTGGAGCCGCTGCCCCAGGCGATCTGGATGACCTCCGCAGACTTGATCGAGATCTCCCGACCGTCGCGGCGGGTGACCTTCACATTGTCGAGTCCATCCTCGGTGACCGTGCCGGTGACGGTGCTGGCCTTGTTGGTCCTCGGGTTCACGCGGAACACCTGGTCCGGCTTGGACTGAGGAGCCGCCTGGGCGGGGGCCGCCATCATCGCGAGGGCGGCCATCGCCGCCGGGGCGAGGCGAAGGAGAGGGCGGGTGAGTGAGGGGAGGGTGGCGATCTTCATCACAGTCTCGGGGAGCTCGGGCGTCGCGGGCGTGGGGAGCGTGGAGCGGGCGGAGAGGGCGATCAACGGGTCTGCTCGTAGAGCCAGCGGAAGCGGGCGGAGAGCGCGCCGTCGCCGAGGCGGGCTCGCATGGCCGCGGCCGTCTCTTCACTGGAGCAGTACGTATCCACGAGCTCGAACTGCCGGTCGTTCTCGAGAGTCAGGACCACGTCGTCCATGATCCGCTTGGCGCTGGCGGCCTTGCGGTCGTCCTGGAGGCCCCACACGTAGTAGGCGTAGATCGACAGGAACTTGGCCTCGTACCAGTCGCAGGCGAACCACTTGTCGCCGGACAGCGCGTAGGTGTTCAGGCGCCCGGTGATGAACTCGAACTCCTCGTCGGTCCCGCCGGCGCCGCGCGTGGCGGTGACCCGCTCGCCGTTGCCCCCGTTGATGGAGCCGAGCATGGCACGGCTGAGCAGGAGGGTGGGCCGGCGCGACTTCAAGACGGCGTCGGGGCCGACGATGAGCGGAGCCAGGAGGTTCTTGGCGACCTCCATGTCGCCGAGCTCCACGAGGCACTCCGCCAGGTCAGGGGTGACTTGGTTCGCCACGGTCTTTCCGTACTTGGCGTCATCCTTGAAGCGCGAAGCGAGGCGCTCCAGCGGGTCCTTGGCCTTCTCCCACTCCTGGAGCTCAAGCCAGAGCTTGGTCTCCGCCCGGAGGTTCTTGAACTCGGGGCTGGTGGTGATGCCGTTGGCGACCTGCAGGGAGCTCGCCATCTCAAGCGTGACCTGCTGGTACGCGGTCGCATCGAGAGGCTCGGTGGCCTCGATGCGGTCGCGCCGCGCCTTGAGCGCGAGATAGAGGTCGATCGACGCGCTCGCCGTCTCTGGAGCGTCGGGGCTCGACTCGACCATCTCTGAGACGATGGCTGCCGCGGCGGCAGCGTCGCCGGACTTGGCGTAGGAGTCGGCGAGCATCGACTGGGCGCGGATCACAAACTTGCCGGCGTTCCCGTAGGTGGAGCCGTAGTTCTGAAGCTCGCCGATGACCTTCGCGAAGCCGCTGTCATCCGTTCCGTCGGACTTGCGGTAGCGGCCGTTGGCGATGACGTGGTCGATGTAGGCGCGGTAGAACTCGGCGCGAGAGAGGGCCTGGCTGCGGCGCGCCTCCTCGAGCGGGCTGGTAGGAGTGAACTCGGGGTCCTTCGCTCGACCGGTGAGGTAGGTGTCGAAGGCCGAGCGTGCGCCCGAGAGGTCCTTACTCGAGAGCTTGCAGAGGCCGATCTGGATCTGGGCCAGCTCGTAGAAGCCGTCCGCGGGCTGGATCTGCTGGTACTCGGTGATGGCGCCATCCCAGTCCCGATCACTGCGCAGCTTCTCGCCACGGTTAAAGACGATCTCGTCGGCCGAGCCCTCGTCGTCGAACTGGATGACGAAGTTCTCCGCTTCGCGGATCATCGCGGCCACGTCGTCTTGCTTGTCGACCCCGAGGTTGCGCGCCCAGGCCTTGATGGTGTTCTGGTAGCCGCGCGCGTTTGAGCGGTTGAAGTCGTTGTCGCGCCAGTTGACCAGCGCCTCACGGAAGGCCATGGCCGCCTCGAGCTGGCGGTCCTGGCGGCGCAGGGTCAGGCCCAGCCCGTTGTAGACCTTGGCGCCGAACTCGACCCGGTCCGCGGGGTCGAGGGCGTCGAGCCGCGTCAGGAGCTCGCGGTAGCCCGCCAGCGCCTCCTCGTAGCTCTCGCTCGCGCGCTTTGCGTCCGCGGCCTGGAGGAGCTGAGCGGGAGGAATCTCGATGCCCGGCCGCTGGTTGATGGAGGCGATGAGCTCTCCGCCCTTGCGGGCGCCCTCGGTGCCAGGGTTGTCGGTGGCGATCTGCTTCGCGAGGTCGAGGGCGAAGGTGATGCTGTCGCGCTGCTGGCGGCGAGACTTGATGGCCTCGCGCATCTCGGCTTCCGTGGCGAACCACCGGGCCTGACCCTGGCCGAGATCGCCGCCGATGAACCCGCCGGCGTCCACCAGGGTGCTCGCGAACTCGAGCATGGCCGAGTTACCGAGCACCGACAGGGCGAAGCCCTCCTGGCGGTACAGGTTGTAGAAGAACAGCCCCGCCGTGATCGCGCCCTCGAGCTCGCCGAGGTCTCTCGAGGTGCTCTGGACGCCGGGGATCACGAGCTCCACGTACAGGAAGCGCTTCTGCTTGATGTCGAGCGGGAGCTTGGACCACTCGAGCATCTCCTCACGCTCGTCGGGGTCGATGGGGATGACGCTGTTGATCACGCCCAGGTAGAAGTCACGGGCCTCCTCGGGGAAGCCGGTGCTCGAGTAGACGTCGCCGATGCCCGCGTTGGCGCGCAGGGCGATCTCCGTGCCTTCACCGACGTCGAAGATGAGCTCCGAGTAGGTCTCGATCGCTTGCTCGCTGAAGAACGCGTCGTCCGGGGTCGCGGAGCTGATCCTCGAGTAGAGCCCCGCCTTATCGAGCATCAGGACATCCCGCTTCGTCTTGAGCGCGGGAGTCATGGGGTCTGTGGAGTCGATCTCTTCGATGAGCTCCTCGCACAGCCGCACCGACTTCTCCAGCACCTCGATCTTGCGCTCGCGGAGCGCCTCGGCTTCCTCGCCGACCGCCTCTTCGAGGGAGATGTCCAGGCTGCGCGCGTAGAAGCTGGCGAGCTCCACCATCGAGCGCTGGGCGTCGATTCGATTGTCAGCGCCCATGTTGGAGCTGACGTAGTCCTCGTAGGCGTTCAGCGACTGCTCGAAGAGCTCGTTGCGGCGCGCGGGGTCCGTGGAGGCCTTGGCGCCGATGTAGTAGATGTCACAACGGACGAGGTCGAGCTCGGACTCCATCCGCCCGGAGACGCCATTGTCGGCGACGTCGTCGAGGACCGTGTTGGCCATGTCGACGAAGGCCCACTGTTTCGCGAGGCCGCGCGCGAAGTTGATTTCCGCCTCGACCGCCTTCTCTGAGCTCGACTGGGCGCCGACCGGGAGGGTGAGGCCGAGCGCGGCAGTGAGAAGGACGAGCTGGCGGGGGAGGGTGCAGGCGCTGAGTGAAATCGTCATGTTCGTTCGTCGCAATCACTGAGCCTCGCTGGGGGAGGCTGGCGGTGGGCTTCGACCGGGTCTTAGTCCGCTGGATGAAGGGGGTGACCGAGAGCTCGCCAAGGAATCCAGTTTGGGGGCCTCGGTCGCTCCAGGGACCAGGAAGCGGGCGAGAGAGGATACGGCAAGCGGGCGCCCCTGTGAACGCTTGAGCCCAGCTCTGCGTGCTCTATCTGGCGACACAAGGAAGCCGCCGCGCGATCCGATGAAGCGGACCGCGCGGCGGCGAAGAGTTGGGCGCCCCTCAGGAGGGGCCAACCATCAGAAGTCGCGGCCGAGCTGGGCGTCGGTCGGCGCGTTCTCCTTGGGGATCACGATCACGCCCTTGAGCAGGATCAGGAGCTTGCGGTTGGCGGTGTAGTTGCCCTTCCGCTCGAACAGGAAGCTCAGCAGCGGGATCTTGTTCAGGAACGGGACGCCGGAGCGCTGGTCCTGCTTGCGGGACTCCTTCAAGCCACCGAGGAGAACGGTGCCGCCATCCATGATGGGGATGGAGGTCCGGACGCGTTCGATGGAGACCTCGGGGAGCTGAATGGTGACCGAGTTCTGGGTGCCGAGGGTGGTCGGCTTGTCCTGAATCGGGCGCTTCAGCTTCGCGATCGTCGGACGCAGCTCCATGGTGATGAAGCGTCGGTCGGCCGAGACGACCGGTCGCACGTCGAGCACCACGCCATCCTGGATGACGTTGATGATCGGGTCGGCGATCGAGGCCGCCTGCGCGATCTGGACGTCGAAGTCGGAGACGTAGGCGACCTGGTTGAGGACCGAGATGTTGGCCCGGGCGCCGTTGTTCACGAGCAGTCGCGGGGCGACCACCGTCTCGCGACGCTCGCTCTTCGAGACTGCGCGCAGGATGAGTTCCAGCTGCAGGTCGTTGAGGAAGGCCCACTGGAACGACAGTCCGCCGGAGGCCTGGAAAGTGTCCGACCCGAGCTGGGAGTCGTACAGGTCCTCGACGCGGCCGCGGAAGTTGCCGTCCTCGCCGTCATCGAAGTAGGCACCCACGTCGCTGGTGCGACCGATCACGTCGCCGAACTCCGAGGAGCCGTCGCCGAAGTCGTTGAACTCGACGCCGTTCGGGCCGGGGCCCGGGAGGCCGAGGCCGCGGAAGTCGACGCCAATGTCCTCGAGGAAGCTGTCCTCGACGCGCATGAAGCGCGCCTGGATGTCGACCAGGATGCCAGTGGACTCGCGGAGGTCGTCAAGGAGGTCCTTGATCTTGCCCTGGACCTCGGGGGTCTGGCTCACGACCAGGGTGCCCTTCTCCGTGACCCGGATCGAGTTCGCCGGATCGTCGCCCCAGCTGGAGGGGGCGATGTTGTTCATGATCAGCTCTTCGAGCTCACCGGTGCCGATGACGTTGGCTTCGCGCTCGGGCAGGTCCTCTTCCGGAATGGGGAGGCCATCGGAGGGCGAGATGTTGATGTCGGGCCCGGGGTAGTCCGGGATCGGCGTCACGAGGTCGGCGACCGAGTAGGTCGCGCTGACCTGACCGCCGGTCATCTCGCTGTCCGTCACGAACAGCACCACGCCGTCCTCGATCTTCCAACTCATGCCCTCGGTGAGGAGGGCGATCATGTCGAGGATCTGCGTGACGCTCCGGTCGGAGACATCCAGGTCCACGGCCACCTCGTCCTCTCCGATCTCGTCATAGACGAGGGAGCTGATCTGGAAGTTCACGCCGCTCTGGGCCTGGAGGAAGTTCGCGACGCTGGAGAGCGCGGCGGGACCGTCCTCGTCACCGAAGCGAGCGGGAACCACGGTCTGGTTCAGCCGCTCGAGCACCGCGGCGCGCTCGGGGTCGATGGCCGTCTCGATCTGCATGCTCGAGAAGGAGCGGCGCGTGCTGACTTCCTTCCAGCGATCCAGGTCGAAGACCAGGGGCTGCGTCTGCGGAGTATCCATGGTCCGCAGGTCGTCGAAGGTGCGGAGCCACTCCTCGCGGTAGTCGCGACGCTGGCGCTCGTCGACCTTGGCGTGCCCGGCGGCGCGGGAGGTCTCGAGGAGCTCCTGGGCGGCCTCGCTGCCGGGGTCGGCCACGAGGATGAGCTGGGCGAACTTCGCGGCCTCGTCGTAGTTCTCGGCCATGAAGGCCGAGTTGGCGCGCTCGTAGTAGCTGCTCAGCTTGTTACGGATGCGGTCACGCTCGGCGGCGTCCTTGCGAGCGGCCTCGTCGGCCGCCGCGGAGCGCTGCTGGGCGAGCTCAAGCTGCTCGGCTTCGTCGCGAGCGATGATCGCCTCCTTGAGCTTGTTGCTCACGAGGCGCTCGTCGAGCGAGTTGGTGGCGATCAGCGGGTCGATGCTCAGGATCGTCTCGGCCTGACGGAAGCTCTCGATGGCGCGGTCATAGTCACCGGCCCTCATGGCGGCTTCGCCTTTGGCGTCCCACTCCTCGGCGCGGGCCCGGGTCATCGTCTGCTTGACGAGGTAGCGGTCTGCCTCGGAGGCGAAGGCCTCGCTGCCCTGGGCGAGGGGGTCGCCCATCATCGCCTCGACCTTTCGGAACCCTTCACGGGCCGACTGGTTCGAGGGGTCCATCTGGACGGACTCGGAGTAGAGCACGAGAGCCCCCTCGAGGTCCGACCGGCTCAGGGCCTCCGCGGCGCGCGCAGCGAACTGCTCGGAGAGCACCTTGCTCTTCTGCATTCGCACGAGGGCGGTGTTGATGCTCTCGTCCGCGCCGTCATCGCCGTCGTCCTCTTGGACGACCACGTTGGTGGCCAGTGCGAAATCGGCTTCATCACCCGCGGCGGCTGCCACGTTCGAGGTGAAGAGGTCATTGGACTCCGAAGTCGCGTTCAACGCGACGGCGTCGGTGGAGACGCTGGGGTCTGTGCCTTGGCATGCGACGGATGCCGCGATCAGGAACGGAAGGTAGGAAAGACTTGTCCGCATGGATCGAGTCAGACGCGTGGGGGTCGTCGGGGGGAGATGACGGTCGTCCGCCCCAGTTCGTCGCCGACACAGCCGGCGATGGGGGACAGGAGCGAACGCTGGGGGGGGATTCGCGCCCAGCGCAACCAAGGGGTCGCAGTTAGGCGCGTGGAACGGGACGCGGGGCGGTTCGAAGAACGGGTTGGTGGGGGGATCTCGCGTCCGTTGCTGTGCCTCCGGACCATGACTGGCCGCGGCGGGATTCAGCTTCGAGAGCCACCGCTAGTGCGGCGGAGCCCGATGGAGCGCCTCTGTTGGGCTTCGGAGAGTACGGTTCCTGTGCAGAAGGGTCAACGGGCACCCAGCTCTCAGATAGCACGCCCCGGATATCGACGGGGGCGAGCCTGGTTACCGGCGATGACGTCACGTCCTCATCGGAGCCTCCGCGGTGGATTTCCCGATGCCCGCAGCGCCTCGTCATTCTGACGCTGGGTGGGCCCTCAGGGCGTCCGAGGGGAAAGTCCCGCGGCACCCATGGCGAGCTGGATGTCCTCCCAGGTCTTGCGCTTCTCGTGGGGGGACCGGAGCAGGTACTCGGGGTGGAACGTGGGGACCACTTTGCGGCCCCGATGGTCATGGACCTTTCCCCTCAGGCGCCCTAGCGGTGCGTCGACCCCCAGGACATGTCCCGCCGCAAGGCGCCCCAGAGGAATGATGACCA
This sequence comes from uncultured bacterium, assembly GCA_938083085.1. GTDB lineage: Bacteria > Planctomycetota > UBA1135 > UBA1135 > Saltatorellus. The sequence continues at coordinate 14,492 of CALLKX010000104.1, read as the reverse complement.
GCGGGTCGACGAGTTCGATCTGGCGGTCCAACCACGAGGAGCAGAGTGCCTGCTCCTCCGGAAGTGGGTCCCTGCTACCGGGGGGCCGGCATTTGACCACGTTCGCGATGTACACGTCCTGCCGCGCAATCCCCATTCCTTTGGTGATGATGTCGTTCAGCAGGTTCCCCGCTGCGCCCACAAAGGGCACGCCCTGGAGGTCCTCCTCCTCGCCTGGCGCCTCGCCGACGAAGAGGATGCGCCTCGCGCCCGTGCCATCGCCGAAGACGGTCTGGGTCCGCGCGGAGGCCAAAGGGCAGGCTGTGCACTCCGCCACGCAGGCCTCGAGTTCGGCCAGGGTGCCCGCGTTAGCGGCCTGAGGCGCCAGGCTTTCCGGGCGCGGGCCTTCGGGGATGGAGGGAGCGGCTGCGCGGCCCGGCGGCGCAGCGCCGACGCGGGCTCCCTCCCGGCCGGGTCCGGCTTCCGGGGCACCGGGCGTGTCCTCATGGGTCCCGAGGCGCCCAGCGGGAGCCGCTCCACCGCCGTTGGGGGGCGCGGCCGGGGCGGTGGTAGCCGCCGGGACCGGGGGATGCGTGGCGGCGAGGCGGCCTGCGGGCTTGCTCCCCACGGAGGGGGACGGCGGCCCCGGCCCAGTGTCCACGCGGGCGATCCTGCGTGCTCCCATCGCGCCTCGGCGGGCGAGGGCGCGCTGCAGCGCGAGGGAGAGGCCTGCGATATCGCCCTCCAGGGTCTCCTGAGGGCGATTTTTGGGGTCAGACTGGCTCAAAGTGAGAACTCCGTCGTCTCTCCGCCAGCTCTCGTCGGATGGCCCTGGTTTGGCAGGGTATTCCGGTCCGCCTGCGGGTCGTTGAGCTCCAGGGGGCGGCCCCGGAGACGGCTGATCTCACGTCCATCGGTCGCGGTCTCCACGGCACACTCCAGGGTCACGTCGATGGCGTCGGGGGGGACCCCAGCGATCAGATCCGGGTCGATCGAGACCCTCTGGTAGCGGCCAGAGAGGCCCACGAAGCCCTCGAGCACCACGCGGTCGCGGGCTCCGTGCAGTTCTCGCCTGAAGGCTTCCTCCCAGCCGCTCGCGGCCTCGGAGAGTGCGGCACGCCGGGCTCGGGACACGTCCGGGGGGACCCTGGAGCCCATCTCGGCGGCAGGCGTGCCCGGTCGAGGAGAGAAGGGGAAGACGTGTACCTTGGTGAACCCGGCCTCTTCCGCCGTGGCGAGGGTGCGCTCGAAGTCCTCGTCGGTCTCCCCGGGGAACCCCACCAGGATGTCCGCAGTGAAGGCGGGGCGGTCGAGGCTGGCCCTGATCCGGTGGCAGGCCTCGAGGTACTCGGCGACCGTGTACCAGCGGTTCATGGCCTTGAGCACCGGGTCGGCCCCGGATTGCATCGGCATGTGGAGGTGGGGGGCGATCCGATCCGGGCGCTCCGCCATGAGGGACACCATGTCCTCATCCACCTCTGTGGCCTCGATGGAGGAGACCCGCAGGCGCCATTCCACGGGCGCTCCCTTCGGCCCGGTCCCCTCGACCTGGACAAGGCGCCGCAGGAGCGACGAGAAACTGGAGCCGATGTCGAGCCCCCAGTGCCCGATGTGGATGCCGCAGAGCACGATCTCCACGTGCCCCGAGGCCACGAGGCGCTCGACCTCGGCGGCCAGCTCCTCCGCGGGGCGGCTGGTGCTTCGGCCGCGGACGTGGGGGATGATGCAGAAGGCGCAGCGCTTGTCGCAGCCGTCCTGGATCTTCAGGAAGGCCCTCCGGTGGCCTGCGAACTCGGTGATCCCGGCGGGGATCCCAAGCTCCTCGGGGCCCACCTCTTGGCCGATCTGGCGCAGGAAATTGACCGGGCGCTTGGCCTCGCCGTTGCCGAGGACCCACTCCACGTTGGGGATCTCGCGCAGGATCTCGGGCTCCGACTCCGCCAGGCAGCCCGTCACCGCCACGCGCGCCTCGGGGGTCTCTCGGCCGATGCGGCGGATCAACTGCCGGGCCTTGCGGCCCGCCTCCGCGGTCACGGTGCAGGTATTCACCACCACGAGGTCCGCTCCGGGCCCTGTCTCCTCCAGCCCCCGCCTCCCCAGGGCTTCCCGGAGGACCTGGGTGTCGTACTGGTTGGCCTTGCACCCGAAGGTGACGAAGCGCACAGAACCGGGCGCGTCCCTGGTCTTCAGTCCTCCGCGTAGGCGCTCCATGCGCGCCATCCTAGCCGAAGCAGAGCGCCCACCCCACGGCGGCGACCTCCTACACTGCCCGGGCACCGCTCCAAACCATGCTCGCCACCATCGCACGACTCGCGGCCCGCCGCGCCTCCACTCCCAGGGCCTCTCAGCTCCCCCAGGCGCCTAGTCGCTCCCCGCAGTTCGGCCTTTCGGGCCCCCTTGATCCGCCGGGTACCCCCAACGGTCTCGTAGGGTCCGGCTTCTCCACCCCGGCGGTTGCGGTCCTCGCGGTCTTCATGGGCTGCAGCCTCACGGGCTGTGGTGGCTCTGACGCAGGTTCGGCCGAGGGGGAAGGGGGCGCCTCAACGGCAGCCTCGTCGGAGCTCCGGCGCGATGGCCGCGCTGAGGCCGTTCAACTCCGCCGGCTCTTGGACGAGGGCCGGACGGACCTCGCGGCCCCGATGCTCGAGGCCCTTGAGCCCGAGCTTGGCCTCGAGGGGCCGCTGCTGCGCGCTCGCCTCGTGGTGATCCAGGGAGACCGAGGGTCCTGGCTCAAGCAGATCGAGGTTGCGCGAGCGATGAACCCGGCGGACCCTCGGCCCTACGCCACGGCGGCCGAGCTGTACGCCGCCATCGGACTCCACGAGTCCGCGCTGGACGAGATCACCCGTGGCATGGAGGCCGTTGGGTCGATCACCCCGGAGCTGCAGCGGGCTCAGGGGATCTACGCCATCACGACGGTGGGCGGCGGAAAGACCGGACTCCTCTATCTGGAGTCCGCCCTCAAGGCCGATCCAGGGCTCCCGTTCATGGGTCGTCCGCTGGGGCAGGCTTACCTGCTATCGGCCCAGCGGGCCATGGCAGAAGGCCAGGGCGAGCTGGCGCTCGAGCGGGTTCAGCGTTCCCTCCAGTTCGATCCCGCAGACGCCGACGCGCGCCGCACCTACGCTGAGATCATCATCGCCGTGAATCGGGACTTCTCCGGGGGCATCGCCTTGCTGGAGCAACTCCTCAAGGACGGCGAGCAGGTCAAGGACCTTGTGGCGCGCATGAGCTGGTCCGCGGGGGTCAAGGCTCAGGTGGCAGGGGATCGGGGTGCCGCCCGTAAGTACTACCTGCGTGCCCGGGAGCTCGGCTGCGTCGAGGCGGAGCAAGGGATGGCGAAGACCTTCTTCGAGGCGGAGGCGCGCGGGGCGTTCGACGCCGCGGTGGTCGCGGCCACGGACGGGGAGACCGCGAGCCTGCGCCTGCGGGTCGCCGAGGCTGTCGGGCTCCTCGGTGAGGGCGAGCGCGGCCGCTACACGTTGTCCGAGTGGTTCCTCGAGGCGGCGGCCGCCGCACTCGCCGAGGGGCAGACCAAGCACGCGGGGCAGCTGGCCGCCGCGGCGCGTGACACGGACCCCCAGGTCGCGGGGCTGGCGAACCTCTCGGGGGCTATCTACCTCCAGCGCGCGGTCGAGTCCATGGGGGAGCGTGACCTCGAAGGTGCGCTGCTCTTCGCGGAGCAGGCGACCCTCGTAGACCCCGACGACGCCATGGCCCATCACCTGCTCGGAGAGCTGCGCTACGCCGCTGGCCGCTTCGCCGAAGCCGTGCCTGAGCTGGACCGCGCGCTTCGGAACTCGGAGCTCGACGGCACGCCTCTCGGGCTCGAGGTGGCGGTGATGCTGGCCCGCTGCCAGGACCAGAGCGGTCAGCGGGGGGACGCCATCGCGACCCTCGACGAGTACCTGCGCCGCCCGGCGACCGAGCAGGACGCAAGGGCCCGCGAGGAGGCGAGCACGCTCCTCCGGTCGCTCCGCGCGGGCGGCTGACGCCGGCGGAGCACCTGGCCCGATGTGTCCCTCACGGGGGCGCTCGAGGGCTCCGTCCCACCTCGGACGCCGTTTGGGTCCCTGAGCCGAACTCTGGGCAAGCCCTGGGCAAGCCGGGGGCCGGCGAGCGAGCAGCATGCGGAGGGGCTCCGGGTGGAGCTTGAACCGCGGACCCAGGATCCGTAGCTTCCAGGCGGAGTGAGGCTGTCCCCGCACAGGCAGCCCGGCTCCTTCACTGCACCGGCCCCGCGCTGCCCCTCGATTGGAGGGGCTCAGCGACGGACCGAACCACCAAGGGCACACCATGACGCGCCGTAAGGTCACCATGCTCGAGGCGTTCCAGGACTCCGCGAGGACTACCCAGGAGCGCCGAGACGCCGCGCTTTCGAGAAACCAGGCCGCCACCGGAGATCGCACGCTTAGCGCGGACGATCCCCTCGCCGCGGAGGAACACGCGGAACCGCGGCCTGCTCCGAGCGTGCACGACGGGCCCGCCATTGTTCCCGTGGGGCAGTCGTCCGCTGGCGGTCAGGCCTCCGGGGACGAAGGCGAGGCAGCCGTCGCCGATGAGGCGACGTCATCCAAGGCGCGTGGCGGGCTGACCCTGCCCTTCAGCGGGTACGGCTTCGCGGCTCTGCAGGTCCTGTTGCTGGCGGGCGCCTTCTTGCTCGGCGGCCAGTTCGAGGAGCACGGGTTCGGGCTGCGCGCGAACCAGGCGGCCGAGACCTCCGGCCAGGCGCGCCTCGAGGCCGCGAGTTTCGGGATGCCGGGCAGGTCGCAGGCGTCCCGCCAAAACCCGGGCTCTGGCGCAGCGGGCGCGCGGACCACGGACGCAGCGAGCGGCCCGGTCGCGGGTACCCTCGCGGGGCAAGCCCCGGGCGAGAGGCTGGAGAGCGGGTCGCCAGGTGAGGCGTCCACGGGCAGCGCCTCCGGCAGCCCGGGGGCCCTGCGTGGCGAAACCTCGGCGGGCTTGACGGCACCCGATCCAGACACCGCCGCGGATCGGGCCTTCTGGGACCCCGCGATGCGGTTCACGGTTCTGGCCATCAATTACACCCGGAGTCCGGCCAACGAGGCCCTCGCCTGGGATACCTACGACCTGCTCAGTGAGCTTGGGTTCCCGGTCGTGAAGCCCGTCAGCAGGGGGATGCGGATCTTCCTTCACGTGGGTGCCGCGGCGTCGATCGACGAGCTCACTGACCTGCGGGACGAGCTTCAGAACCTCCGCGTTGGACCGCGTCAGACGCCGGACTTCCGCACCGCCTACGTGGTCAACATCAACCGAAAGGCGGACTGAGGGCGGGGCGTGGTCTGCGGTGCCGCCCGAGGGCTAGCAGCCCGAGCGCGCCGCTCCCGGCCCTGACCCCGGCCGCGGGCGTCCCTCGCCGGGTCTTGGGGGCCCTCGGAGCAGGCGGAGCTCTGCCGGGCAGGCCCCCAGCGAGCCGGCCCCGCCGGCCCACCATTGGCCCACCATTGGCCCATATGGTCGATGCCCTGTGGTCGACGGACTGCCGCAGGGGGCGGTGCGGGGCGTTTCTTCGGCTCTTCAACTCACATTTTGGTCCGGACGGGTGGTTGCTCTCCCCGTCCATCGAGTACCCTCTTCGCCCCTCATTCGAACCTGAGGAAACCAATCATGTCGATCCACCCCAGCCTTCGCGGTGTGAACACCCTCATCGGTGAGCGCAGCGTCTTCACTCGCAAAGAGCGTCTGCTCAAACTGATGGAAGAGGGCCGTGTCGCTGACACGGACTCCGCTTACGGGCTCCCCAAGGTCCGCACCAAGTTCAAACTCAAGTCGGCGAAGAAGAAAGAGGACTGATCCTCTGGCCGACCCACCTGTCGGCTCTCTTCATCTCGCCTCGCCCCGGCGCGCGCCGCGGCCTGCCCGCGGTCACGGGGGCACCATGAAGCCGATTCTCCCTGTGGGGGACTCGGCTTCCCGCGTTGCCCCCGCCGTCGCGAGTTCCCCCCAGCCATGAGTCTCAAGTCCGCCCACGCTGCTGCCCCTGTCATGGAGGTCTTCGCCTCCTTCCAGGGCGAGGGCTTGTACGTCGGGCAACCGCAGGTCTTCCTGCGTCTCGCGGGGTGTCCCCTGCGCTGCCGCTGGTGCGACACCCCGGGGTCATGGGAGACTCGAATGGACGGGCAGGCGCGCATCGACGCGCCCGAGGGCACGGTCCGCGAGGGGCGAGTCGCTTCGCCCTTCCAGGCGGCCCTCTGGGTCGCGGGCGTGGAGCCCGGCGAGCCTCGGACGATCAGCGTCACGGGCGGCGAGCCGCTCATGTGGCCCGAGTTCATTCGCGGTCTTCGGTCCATGGTCGCGCCGCGCCGCATTCATCTGGAGACCGCCGGAGCTCACCCCGAGGCGCTCGCGCGGGTCCTCGACCGGGTCGATCACGTGAGCCTGGACCTCAAGCTGCCCGCAGACATGGGGGACCCTGTCGAGCTCCAGTCGAGGGACGGAGAGCCCCGCTCCATCGACGAGCCTGCGCCGGTCACCCCGGAGGACTGGCGCATGGCACGCCGTCGCTGCCTCGATCTCCTCCAGGACCGTGACGCCTGCGCCAAGGTCGTGGTCACCGCGGACCGCGAGCCCCGCGACTACGACGAGCTCTTCGAGGACGTCGCCCGCAGGGCCGCCGCGCTCCCCGTCTTCATCGCCCCAGTGACCCCCGTCGGGGGGTGTGAGGCGCCCTCTCTGGACCACCTCGTCGAGGTCGTCGAGCACGCCCGCGAGCTGGAGCTCGACATCCGCGTCCTTCCCCAGGTTCACCGAGCCATGGGGATCGCCTGAGTTCACGCCCGATCGATCCATGAACGAACCCACCGAAGTCGATCCCCCTGCGGACATCGAGCACGACCAGCCGGCGGCCCAGCCGACCGCCGATGCAGCCCGGCCCGCGGCCGATGCCGCGAGACCCTCCGTACCGCTGCCGCGGGTCGCCCTCGTTGGGCGCCCCAACGTGGGCAAGTCCACCCTCCTGAACCGGCTCTGCGGCAGCCGTGTCGCGATCGTCGAGCCCACGGCCGGCGTCACGCGGGACCGGATCGCGGTCCCCGCCCGCCTGAGTACCAGGGATGGTGAGCGCTGGGTCGAGGTCATTGATACCGGGGGCCTCGGCATCGTGGACCGCGACGACCTCGGGCCGCACGTCGAGGCGCAGGTGGCCACCGCGCTTAAGGGCGCGGACCTCGTGCTGTTCATCGTGGACGTACGCGACGGGCTGACGCCGCCCGACCAACAGGTTGCGAAGCTCCTGCGGGGCTCAAGCGTGCCGGTACAGCTCGTGGTCAACAAGGCCGAGGGCGGTGGTTTCGAGTGGGAGGCGGAGTCCTTCCACGCGCTCGGCGTCGGGGGGGACCCCGTCATCATCAGCGCTCAGAACGGAGAGGGGATTACTGACCTCCGCCAGTGCATGGCGGACCACCTGCCCGGAGCTCCCGAGGAGAAGCCCACGGAGACCCCGCTCATGAAGATCGCCGTGGTCGGGCGCCGGAACGCGGGCAAGTCGACGCTGGTCAATTACCTCGCCGGAGAGGAGCGGATGATCGTCTCGGAGATCGAAGGCACCACCCGTGACGCGGTGGACGTGGTCTTTGAGAAGGATGGAGACACGTTCACGGTCATCGACACAGCGGGCATCCGCAAGCGCTCCAAGCTCGAGGACGCCATCGAGTTCTACTCGGACGCGAGGAGCCTCAAGACGATTCGCAGGGCTGACGTGGTGATCCTGCTCTTCGACGTGACGCGCAAGCTCTCGTCGATCGAGAAGAACCTCGCGCGCTACGCCATCGACCGCTACAAGCCGACGATCCTCGCGGCCAACAAGTGGGACCTCGTGCAGGGGCAGACCCCCGAGTCGTTCCGCGAGTACCTCGACGCGCAGGTTCCCGGCCTCGGCTTCGCGCCCATCGTGTTCCTCTCGGCCAAGGAGGGCCTGCGGGCGGACGACCTCATCCGCGTCGCAAAGGACCTCTTTGAACAGGGCCAGCAGCGCGTCAGCACCGGAGACCTCAACCGGGTGTTGGAGCGCGCCCTGGAGGCCCGCCAGCCCAGCTCCAAGGGATATCGGGCGCGCGTCAAGTACGCCACCCAGGCGGAGGTGTCGCCGCCCACGTTCGTGCTATTCGTCAACGACAAGCGGCACATCGGCAAGGACTGGCTACGCTACCTCACGAACCGGCTCCGGGAAGAGTTGCCGTTCCACGAGGTGCCCCTGCGCATCGTTCTCAAGGACCCCAAGACGATCTCGGAAGAGGCCACGCAAGAATGAAGATTGCATCGCTCGCCCCGGCTCTCCTTCTCCTCTTGATGCCTGCGTTCAGCGCGTGCATCTCCGTGAACACGGCGATCCCTGTCGAGCGGACCGTGTCGGCGAAGACCGAGTTCGAACTCTGGCAGGCGCTGCGTATTGCGGTGGACCTGAGCGATTATCCGGTCGGCGGGGGTGCGGACTCCGGCAAGCGCGAGATCCTCAGCGGGTGGAAGCTCGACCTCGCACCCTACAAGGGCAAGGGCTTCCGGACGCGGGTCATCGCGAGCTACGACCGGTCGACGTCGCCCGCTGCCACTGAGCCCCTCGTGGCCTTCGACGTGACTATCCGGGTAGAGAAGGACATCAACGAGTCGTACCGGTCCCTGGATCCCGCCTACGCGGATTGGAAGGGCGCCCCGGACGACCTGATAGCGGCGAAGACGATCATGCAGCGGCTCGAGTCGCTCCTCGGCACGGGCGAGATCCAGTCGGGCAACTGATCGGCGCTGGGCCGGAGGGCCCGCCCACTTTGGCGAGGTGAGGCGCGATGAGGCGCGCCCCCCCGGCGTCCCGGGACGAGAGCGTTCCACGAAGTCGCGGCAGGGCGGCGATTGGGTTGAACGCAGCGGCCTCCAACTGCCGATCCGGTCCGTGTGAACCTCTCATTTGTGGACCTGACCCGCGCCGGCGCCTCGACCGGCGGACGCCCGTCCTCCATCTCGTTGATCCGCGAGGCCACCCAGGCCGGGCTGATGTCGAGGGGCTTTGAGTGCTCGGCAGCGTCAGGGGCCGACCTGACTCTGGTCGACGTCCTCGACGACGGGCTGAGCCCGTGGATCGACGGCACGGCGAGGGAGGACCTCGACGTTTGCTCGGGGCCGCTCCTTGTCCGCCTCCACTCCGTCCCGGGCGGCCACGACCCCTCGGCAGGGCTACGGGGGCTGCTGGAACGGGCGGACGGCGTCATCGTCTCCACCCGCTCCCACCTCGTTCGCCTCGGGAGCGCCGGGCTGCTGGCGGCGGACCGCACCGACCTGATCGCCCCGGCGGCGCCCGACGTCTTCGGTGGAGCGGATGGGACCATGGGCGAGGGGATCCTGGTTCTCGGGGATGAGCTCCCTGATGAACTGGAGCAAGCCCTCCATGCGCTGTCGCTCGGCTGCTCCTTCCTTGTGCCGGACGCCCATGATGGGGGGGCCGCCCGACGCTTCGGCTCGCTCCTGGTTCAGCACAAGGTGGCAATCTTGACGGAGCCTGAGCACGGTGAAGATGGCGTGATCGCCGCGGTCTGTGGGCAGCTCGGCCGGGTGCTCGTCGCCCCGGGAGGGGTGGAGCTCGCGTGCCAGCCGCACTGCTTCCCGGTCGGGACCACCCCGACAGCACGGGACTGGACCCAGGCTCTTCAGAGCGCCCTCGGCGAGGCCCCGGTCCCCGAGCCCCGAGAGGCGGAGACCAGCGAGCGGCTCGACCGTCTGGCGCGAGTCCTCTCCCGGGCGAGGCTCCGCCAGGAATGCTCCCGCCCGTCCGCCGCCTGACCCGTACGCCGGGGTTAACCTGCCCTGACGATCCCCCTTGGACGATTCCCCCAACAACGCGTTCGAAGCCCTGCGCACCCTGGTCGTGAGGTTGAGCTCCAGCGATGGCTTTCCCGTCGAGCTGGGGGGAGAGGTCGTCCGCCGCGTCACGCTCGTGGGGGACGCAGACGGTGAGCTCGGCCTCAAGGCCGGCGCCATCGGCCGCTCCCACGGCCTCATCGAGAAGCTCGGCGAGCTCCTCGAGGAGCTCTCGGTCGAGGCGGTCTCGCTCCCGGGGAGGGGCACCGCTGACGACGACGAGCGCGCGCTCATTGCTGCCGCGCTGGCGGCCTGCAGCTTGCACGACGTGCAGGTGACCTGTGGCGGGGAGGCGCCCCTCTCTGGTCCCGGGGCTGATCGCGATCGGCGCGCCGCGGCCCGCGCGCGGAGCGGCGACGACGCGCGTACGGTCACGGCGGTCATCTCGGCTTGGAACAAGCGCGAGGACGTGCGGGCCAACCTGCTCGGTATCCGCGCGCAGACGCGCCCCTTCGACGATGTGGTGGTCGTGGACAATCACTCGAGCGATGGCACGGCGCAGATGATCCGGGACGAGTTCCCCGAGGTCCGCCTGGTCGTCATGCCGAACAGCGCCTACGGCGCATGCGAGACCTTCAACGTGGGCTTCTCCACCGCGTTGACGGAGTACATCGCGATCCTCGACGACGACGTGGTGCTCACGCCTTGGTGGCTCGAGCGCTCCCTCGCGAGGATGGCGGAGGAGCCCGAGACGACCGCGGTCGTCTCCACCAAGGTCGTCGAGCCGGGGATGCCAGACAGCTTCCGGGACGCCGAGGCGCTCAATCGCGAGCGCTACATGAGCACATTCCGTGGGTGCGCGAGCCTGGCCCGCAAGGAGGCCGTCGACAAGGCCGGCGGATACGACGAGCGGCTGTTCATCTACGGCAACGAGCGGGACCTGACCTGCCGATTGCTCAACCTCGGCTATCGGGTGCTGCAGTTCCCCGGCGCCGAGACCTTTCACCGGACGCCCTTCGGCCTGCAGATGGGCAAGCGGAGCCTCTTCTACCACGCCCGTAACGCGTGGCTCGGGATGCTCAAGTACGCACCGGCGAAGGACCTGGCGCGTATGCCCTTCCTCGTGCTGACCAAGGTGCTGCTGCGGGGCCGCAAGGCCGAGGAGGCCGGTGAGGTCACCGACGCCGTCGGCACCATCGGGGTCGGGAAGTCGCTGCGCGAAACCAAGGGCGCGTGGTGGATCGTCGCTCGCGCGCTGTTCAGCGTGCTGTACAACGTCCCGTACTGTCTCAAGCGCCGCGAGCCCGTCCAGGCACCGGACTTCGAGCTGCCGCTGCAGTAGTCCGCCCGGACCTCTTTCCCCGCCTCCATGATGGCCGAGTCCAACCAACGCTCTGAAGGAGCCGCCTCGCCCCTGGGGCCGATCTCCGCGGTGGTCGTGAACTTCGAGGGGGAGGCTTACCTCGAGGCGTGCATTCGCTCACTCCAGGCACAGTCGTTGCCGATCGCGGAGCTCATCGTCGTGGAGAACGCGAGCACCGATGGGAGCCTGAACCTGCTCAACTCTCAGTTCCGTGGCGTCGAGATCCTCCGGATGGTGGAGAACGTCGGCGCGTGCACGGCGCGGAACGTCGGCATGCGGGCGGCGAAGTACCGTTGGGTCCTCCTCGTGGACAACGACGTCGTGCTCGCGGAGGACACCCTCGAGCACCTCGCGGCGGCGGTCTCGGCCGAGGACGGCGCGGTCATGGCGCAGCCCCGCAGCCTGTTCAAGGCCGACCCGACCCGGGTCCACTACGACGGAGGCGACTTCCACTACGCCGGGCTCATCAGCCTCCACAACTTTGGCGCCGAGGTCAGCGCCCTCGATTCGCCGCCGGTGGAGGACATCGACGTCGCGATCTCCCTTTGCCTGCTCGTGGACAAGAAAGCGGTCATCGAGGTCGGCGGGTTCGACGAGTCGTTCTTCATCCTCTTCGAGGACCTCGACCTCTCGCATCGGCTGCGGCTGGCGGGACATCGGATCCTCAAGGTCAACTCGGCGGCGGTCCTGCACGACGCGGGGACCGCGGGGATCAGCTTCCGTGAGGGGACGGACTATCCCGGTCGCCGGGTCTACTTCCACTCGCGGAACCGGTGGCTGTACATGGCGAAGTGCCATCGTCTCTGGACGCTCCTCGTGAGCGCTCCGGGCCTCCTCGTCTACGAGGCCGCCTGGGTCGTCTTCTCCGCGAAGCAGGGGCACCTCGGGCCCTGGTGGCGGGGCAAGGTGGCGTTCTTTGGGCGGCTGCCTGAGGTGCTCCGGCGCCGGCGGCAGGTCCAGCGCGGGCGCAAGATCGGCGACCGCAGGCTGCTGGTCGGAGGACCGCTGACCCTCAGCCCCAACCTCTCCTCGTCGGGGGGCCTCGGGCTGCGAATGCTGGATGGCGCGCTCCGCGCCTGGTGGGGGCTCTGCCGCTGGTTTGTGGTGTGAGCGACGCGGCGCGCAGGGGACTCTCGGCGCGACCCGGGGATCCGCCGACGCGCGGCCTTCAGACGCACGGCTGGCAGTCACACGGCCAGCAGGCCCACGGCACGGCAGGCCGCCGGCAAGCCACCCACGGCCCGTTCACCCGCAAGCGCTCGAGCGTCAGGCCACGTCAGCATCGCGCGGTGACGGGCGGCTTCGCCGGGCATTCTGCGGTGCGTGGGACTAGGGTGGAGTAGGCCCCCGCTGAACCATGCGCGTCCTCCTCGCCACTCACCTGTATCCGCCGCGGCATACCGCCGGTGTGGAGGTCTTCGCTTCTGTCACAGGGGCTCACGTCGCGGCGGCGGGGCACGAGGTGATCGTGGTCACGACGGAGAAGGACATCGCCCAGCCGGACCTCTCCACGCGGGAGCGCGAGCACGGCGGGCTGCGGGTCATCGAGGTCATCAACAACCTCTTCGCGCAGACCTTCGAGGAGACCTGGCGCCGCCCGGCAATGGACCGCGTCCTCGCGGGCGTCCTCGATGACGTGCGCCCGGACGTCGTCCACGTCCATCACCTGCTCTACCTCTCCGCCGGCCTGCTCGATCTCTGCAAGGGCCGGGGTATCCCGGTGGTCATGACGATCCATGACTTCTGGCTGGGATGCGCACGCTTCGGCCAGCTGCTTCACCCCGACGGGTCGCGCTGCGCCCACGTGGACGTGAAGCGGTGCGGCACGTGCCTGCCCAGCTTCAAGTGGCGCCAGTCCGACCTCGAGCGGCGCGTCGCCCGGGGAATCTCGGCCGTCAAGAGCGTGACCGGGCTCGATGTATCGGGCCCCATCCGACGTATGGCTGCTGGCGGGCGGCCGGCGCCGAGCGAGGGCTGGGCGCCGCCCTCCGAGGAGGAGGCCGCTCGCTTCGAGGCGCAGGTGGCGAGCCGTCTCGAAGATCTCGTTCCAACCCTTCGGCGCTGCGTGGACCGGGTGCTGCTTCCAGCTCGCTTCATGGTCCCCTGGTTCGAAGAGCTGGGGCTCGACCCCGCGCGGCTTCACGTGGAGACCACCGGTGTGGACTGGGACGGCGCCCGCTGCCATCCGCGGGTCGAGCGCGGCGCCGGCGAGCCGGTGCGGGTTCTCTTCCTGGGCTCGCTGGTGCCCCACAAGGCGCCCCATCTCCTCCTCGAGGCGTGGGGGAAGCTCCCCGAGGCGCTCCGTGGTGCGGCCCGGCTGCGGGTGCTCGGCCCCGACCAACACAATGCGGGCTACGTGGATGGCCTCCGCCAGGCCGCTGAGCCCCTTGGGGTGACGGTGGGGGGCGCCCTCGGGCGCGAGGAGGTGCGGGCAGAGATGGCCCGCACTGACGTGCTGGTGACGCCCAGTCAATGGACTGAGATCCGGCCGCTCGTGATGCTCGAGGCCTTCGCCGCGGGGGCCCGCGTGGTGGCGACCGATCTCGGGGGGATGGCCGAGCTGCTCGCGGACGGTCTCCCAGGCTCGCTCTTCGAGGAGGGCGATGTGGAGGGGCTGCGGGCCGCGCTGGCCGCGGAGCTGGAGATGGCCAGGGACGCCCCCTCGAGCGACGCGGCCGCGACTTCAGCGGCCAATACGGTGTCCAGCCCAGGCCCCACTCCTCGCTTCAGGGCCTGGTCGGAGGTCGGCGCGTCGCTGATCGAACACTACGACCGGGCGGTCCGAGGAGATCGGGCTCCGATCGGATAGGCTCGTCCCCATGGCATCGACGTGGACGATTTCGCGCCGCCAAGGGCGCTGCGCGGAGACCGAGCGTGAATTCGGGGAGGGAGAGCGGCACGTTTCGCTCCTCACCGTCGTCGAGGGAGCGCTCCAGCGCGCGGACCTGTCGGTGGCGGCGTGGAAGGCCTTCCAGGAGAGGATCGAGTCCGGCGAGGCGGAGGCGCCCCTGTTCTATTGGTTCACTCGCCATATGGTCGAGCGCAAGAAGACCGTCCAGCTCGACCTCGAGTCCCTCGATCGGCTGTTCCTCGAGCTCGAAGGCCGGGAGGAGATCCAGGTGCGCGAGCTCCGCTACGTCCTCTGCCTCCTGCTGATGCGCAAGCGTCGGGTGAAGGTCGAGAAGGTCCTGCGGGAGGGTGACGAGGAGGCGTTCATCGTCAAGCGCCCCCGGGATGACCGGCGCTACAAGGTCTTTGTCTACGACTTCGAGGCCGATCGCCTGGATGAGGTCCGAGCTCAGCTGCAGGCGGTCTTCGACGGCGCAGAGGGGCCCCACGGGATCCG
>CALLKX010000103.1 GCA_938083085.1 uncultured bacterium | reverse complement strand
AGCGTCACGGCCAGCTCGTCCTCCAGCTTCTTGACCTGCTGGTGGACGGCGGGCTGCGTGATGGGATACGGGAAGGCGCGGGCGGCGCGGGCGTATCCACCCGTGCGAGCCACCCAGAAGAATCCCTCCAGTCGATGGAGTCCGAGGTGCTGGGGGTCGCTTGCCATGTGCCGATCAGATGGGGGAGGCGATGGCTCGGCCGAGGTGCTCCCCGACGGTGCCGGATATCCGCGAGAACAGCTCATGGCCGTCCTTGTCACAGAGCCAGGTCTGACTCTCGGGTTCGAGCACGTAGTGCCAAGCGCGCACGCCCGCCGCGTACCACATCTCGTTGGTGGCGGTCTGGCGATTGAGGACGTAGGTGGGGCCGCCTTCGAATTGGATCTTCAACACGCCGTCTGCCGTGGCAAAGTCCACCTCATCGGGGTCGAAGTCCTCGAGCCAGTCCTCGACGCGTCGGATGACAACGTCGGCAAGTCGCAAGAATGTGGGGCGATCCATATCGGTGGGGGGTCAAGCGAGGCCGAGTTCGGCGACGCCGCTCTCGTCCAATCCTAGGAGGTGCCCGATCTCGTGGAAGAGCGTGATCCGGATCTCCTCGGCGAGATGCTCCTCGTCACGAGCCATGCGCTCCAGGTTGCGCTGGAACAGGTAGATCGAGGGCGGCAATTGGGCCGGGAAGTCCTCCGCGAGATCGTGGATGGTCGGGCCGACGAAGAGGCCGAGGATGTCGGGCGGGGTGGCGGACGGGTCGCGGGGGTCGACGAGCTCCCGGAACGGCACGGGCTCGCGGACCATGCGGACGTTGCGGACGCGGTCCGCGAAGGGGGGAGCGAGGGAGGCGAGCGCGTCCTCGACCACCCGGTCGAAGGCCGCAGCCGAGACCCGCACCGGGGTCGGACGTGTCTCGTCGATCGCCGCGGCCTCGACCATGAGCGCGTGGGCTCGGTCGTGGTCTCCAGCGTGGTCTGCGAGGAGCGCGAGGCGTTCGTGAATCCACGCGTCGGGCTCCACCGCTCCGACCGCCTCGAAGGCCAGGGCAGCGGCGGCGAGATCCCAGGACTCGAGGGCGACCTCACCCTCAAGCTCGACCACTTCGATGTCATCGTCGCCGAGCGCTACCGTCGCGGCGCCAAGGCGCTCGCGGGCGGGGTCGAGCATCCCGAGGTCCAGGTAAGCCCGGGCCTCGATGAGGGCGCGAGGCCCGCCGTCCTCGGCGCGGGCGGCCTGGGTGAGGGCGAGCTCCGGATCGCCAGCTTCCAGGGCCGCGATGGCCGACTCCAGCGCAGCGTCCAGGGGCAGTTCATCTTGTTCGTTCATCATCATCGTCCAGCCTTCGCCTTCATCGGTCGTCGCCGCGCCGCGTCGTCGCGACGCCGCTCATCCAGCGCTCGCTTCTTCGTCGCCGCCCAGGAGCAGATGGGGCAGCCCGTGAGGTCGTGGAAGCGCGCCGGGCAGTGTTCACGGCCGAAGAAGATGATCTGCAGGTGCACCTTGGACCAGGTGGACTCGGGGAACACCGCCTTCAGGTCTCGCTCGGTTCGTTCGACGGTGGTGTCGTTGGAAAGGCCCCAGCGGGCGGCGAGGCGGTGGATATGGGTGTCCACCGGGAAGGCCGGCACGCCGAAGCACTGGGCCATGACGACGCTGGCGGTCTTGTGCCCGACTCCAGGGAGGGCCTCGAGGGCTGCGAGGTCAGCGGGGACCTCTCCGGCGTGGCGCTCCACCAGGATCTCGGCCAGTCGACGGACGTTCTTCGCCTTGGTTGGGGCGAGCCCGCAGGTCTTGATGGAGTCGAGGATGTCCTCGACCTCGAGGCTCGCCATGGCCTCCGGAGTGCTCGCCTTCTCAAAGAGGCCGGGGGTGACGAGGTTGACCCGCAGGTCGGTGGTCTGCGCCGAGAGGAGCACGGCGATCAGCAGCGTGAAGGGGTCCCGATGATCCAGGGGAATAGGCGGAGCGGGATACAGCTCCTCCAGTTGGAACAGGATCTGCTCCGCCTTCTCACTGCGCTTCATGCGCGCAGCCTAACCCTTCGACGGCCCGCACGTCCTTCATACTGACCGACACGTCCTTGGACGGCGAGTGGCCGTCCACGCCGCGGGCTGGCGCACCTCAGTACTTCCAGCGGACGCCGAGCTCCTTGGCGGGCCCAGTCTCCACCGGAGAGAGCTGCAGGGCGACGGTGGCCCGGTTGTCAGGTCCGCTGGGAAGGGTCGTTGCCACCGGGGGGAGGGACGGGACCCCCAGGCGTGGCTTCGCATCGCGCAGCAGGAACGGCGTCGGAGTCGTGATCTGCTCCTTGCCGCGTACGAAGAGGAAGCGCATCTGCGTGTCGAGCGGCAGCCCCTTCAGCTGGGCCACTCCGTTCTCGTCGGGGCGCGCGCTCTTGATCATTCGCCAGCCGGGCTCGAAGGCCGGCGCGCGAGTCGGCGTCTTCCCCGCCATCTCTCGCACCCCCTTGACGGAGTTGTTCATCTCCATCTTGATGGGCTTCGCCGTGCCTAGACTGCTCGCGAGCTGCTTCTGGGCCTCCTTCTCCCGCATTTTCGCCAGGGCCTCTCCCGAGGGAGCCTCGTCCCCGGAGCGGCTCATGCCGCCGGTCTGCTCCTCGTACATCTGCTGGTCCGAGACACCTTGCTGGCGTGTCCTCAGGACCGCCGCCGCGTGCTCGGGGTCGAACACATGGAGGCTGACTTGCCGGGGACGGTCCTCGCGCTGTTGGGGGAACTCCACGCGCACCTGGCCAAGGGACGGGATCGTGATCTCGACCTTCTCCTGTCCACCGTGGGTGAGGGTCTGAGCAACCGGCTCTGTCCAGCGAGCGTCGCCCGGGCGGCCTACCGAGACGCGCCACTCTCCGGCTCCAGGGAGGGTCGCCTTGATCCGCCCGCCCGCGAGGAGTTCTGCGGTGACCACACCGCTCCTCGACTTCGGTTGGGCGCGGGGGTCCAGGGGGTCCCGCACGAAGTCACGGGAGGACGGATGGCGGACTCCCTTCGGCAGGAAGTACACGGGCATGCCGGTCACGGTCTGCCCGAACTCGTCCTGCACGGCGCCGGTGATCCTGAGGTTCTCTCCGAGCCGCGCAACGGTCCGGAGCCGCTTGTCGGATTCGAGGATCACGTCCCTTCGCCAGGTCGGGTACCCGTCCATCTCCACCGTCAGACTCCAAGGGCCCGAGGCCACGCTCTCCCACCGCTCGCGGCCCACGGCCTGCAGATCGCTGCCGACTCGGGTCGCGGTGATCTTCGCCTCGGGGAGCGGCTGACCGACCTCGTTGAGTGCCACCACCTCCCATGACTTGGAAGGACCTTGGTCGGTGACCGGGTTGAACTCTCGCTCTTCGGCCACGGAGGCGAGGTCGGTCTCTACGTCGACGGCGACTTCTGGGTCCAGGTCCTGCGCGGGTGCAACGCTCGGCGGACTCTGGGGCGTTTCGTGTCGCTTGGCCCCGGGGTCGAGCGCCACCGCGACGAGCCCTGCGCCCATGATTGCGGCGAAGGCGATGAGGAGGAGGGTGCGGTTCATGTCACTCAGGTGATACGTCGGACCAAGCGGAGGACTTCCCCGCGCGATGGTTCTTTGGATACCGAAGTCTATCCCCACCTCCCGTGCCAGGCGGGGGGCTCCGTTGGGGCGGATAGCGGCAGCAAGGCGCCGGTCAGGCCGGCTCAAGCTCCAGGATCGGGTCTCCTTTCTGGACGTCGTCGCCGTCACCGGCGATCCAGCGCACCACTCGCCCCCGGGGTGGCAGCCCCCTGAGCGGGCGGTAGGGGACCGTCGAGAAGGTCTTCATGACCTCCACGAGGCAGACGGCGGCTCCGTCCTCCAGGATGGAACCGGCTGTACAGAAGGGCTCCTCCCCCGGGCCGGGGCGGTGCCAGACCCGGCCAGATTGCTCCGCGAGGAGGACCAGGCCATCGCCGGAGCCTTCGGGGAGGTCCGATTCCGCCGCGGCCTCACCTGCGCCAGCAGGGTCGATGCGATACAGGACCTCACCGAATCCAGCGGGTGAGAGGACGCGCTCGGGCGGATCCGTGACCACCGCGCCACGGACGCCTGGCGGGACGGTGAGTTGGACAGTGCCCTCGAGGCGCTGGAGCGCCCCCGCGGCCATGCCTGGCGCGACCACGGCGCCCCGCCCGAGGGGCGCGGTGAAGTGGCCCACATCAGGCGCCCGGAGGAGGATGAGTCCGTCCTCCTGGGTCACCCGGAGGTCCATGGAGTGCGACGGGTTGCTCATCCGCGCACCTCCGTGAGGGCGGCGAGGTCATGGAGCGACCAGATGCGGGGGTTCTTCGTGCGCCGCGTCCCGCTGGACTGATGGGCGGCCTCCGCGAACATCTCCAGCCAGCCTCGAAGCTCGCTGGTCTGCACGATCTCGTCGGTGTCCATCTGCGAAGCCGAGCGGTACGGGTCCATGTCGCCCTCGATGCGAGCCTCCGTATCGCGCATGCCCTGCTCGATGGCAGCCCGCTCCTCGGGATCCTCCGAGAGGATCTCAAAGTCATCGTCGAGCTTGGTGTTGAAGGCGGCGATGGCGAGCGTGCGGCCCTCCATGACGGACTGGCGGGTCAGGGGCGTGGAGAGCTGCACGACGGGCTCATAGGGGAGCCCTGCCATGGCGTAGTAGCCCGCGCCGGATGCCTTGCGAAGCAGGACGGTGAACATCGGCACCGAGTTGGTGCTGTTGGTGTAGATCAGCGAGGAGCCGTATCCGAGGAGGCCCTGGCGCTCGGCCTCTACACCGATGTCGAAGCCGGAGATGTCCTGCAGCCAGACGATAGGGATCCCGTCCGCGTCGCACGCGCGGCTGAAGGCGGAGACCTTGGCGATGCCCTCGCGGTAGAGGATCCCCGCGGGCTTCTTTCCGTCTCTCCCGTCGGGGTCGTCGATGAGCCCTTGGCGGTTGGCGACGAAGCCCATGTACAGCCCATTGACCCGGCCGACGCCCACGATCATCTCGCGGCCACGATCGGGGAGCAGCTCCCAGAAGAGGCTGCGGTCCACGAGGCGGGCGATGACCTCATCCGCCTCGTAGGTCATGCGGTGGTCCGGCGGGAAGATGCCGTCCAGCTCGTGGGGGGGGAAGTTGGGGATGCCGGCGTCCGCGCCGTGGCGGTAATAATCCGCCGCGCTGCTGCCGAGCTTGCCCACCTCCTCGCGGATCACCTGGATCGCCGTGGTGTCGTCGGGGACGCGGACGTCGGCGCACCCGGACTGGTGCACGTGAACCTCGGGCCCGCCGATATCGAGGCTGGAGAGGTGCTGGCTCTTGGCGCCCTTGATGAGGGCTGCGCCGGCGATGACCATGTAGGCCTGCTCGGTCATCACCACCCGGTCGGAGATGATGGGCATGTACCCGCCGCCGGCGATGCAGTCGCCGAAGACGCCCGCGATCTGCGGTACGCCGCCCGCGGCGAGCTCTGCGTTCTTCTTGAAGATGTGCCCGGCGCCGGTGGCCCCGGGGAAAGACCTGGACTGCTCGGGAAGGAAGAGCCCGGAGCAATCGACCAGGTAGATGACGGGGATGGCAAGCCGCAGCGCCATCTCCTGCGCGCGCTCGATCTTCTCGGGGGTCTTGGGCCACCAGGACCCGGACGCCACGGTGTTGTCGTTGGCGATCACCATGCACCAGCGGCCATCGACGAGGCAGAAGGCGGTGACCACGCCCGCGGCGGGGCTCTCCAGCTTGCCGAACTTGACCCCGTGGTTGACGAAGGTGCCGACCTCTCGGACCGGCGAGCCCTCATCTACGAGGGCCTCGACCCGCTCCCGCGCGGTGAGCTTGCCTTTCTGGTGGACGCGTTGGACGTACTTCTCGCCCCAGCCACCGCTCACCGCGGCCCGGCGCTCCTCGAGGAGCGCGTTCTTCTCGGCCATGGCCTCCCGGTGCCGCTGGTAGCTGGACTCGTCGAGGAAGGCATCCCTGGGGCGCCCGAGGGGAGAGAGGGGGACGTGTGCCATCGTCGATCAGGCGGGCCAGCCGGGGATGGAGCGGGTGTCGTAGTCGCCGCTCGTGAACTCGTCGCTGTCGAGAACCGCGAGGTGCAGCGGTATCGTGGTGCAGACACCGGTGATGCGCGCGCCGCCGAGGGTCCGCTTCATGGTCTCGATGGCCTGGGGGCGGTCGGCGGCGTGGACGATCACCTTCGCGATGAGAGAGTCGTAGTAGGGCGGAACCTCGTCGCCCTCGCGGACATGGGTGTCCACGCGGACTCGTCCGGGGCCGAGGTCAAGCGGGATGGAGAACTCGTCTAGCGTGCCAGGGGTCGGGCGGAAGCCGTCGGAGGGGTCCTCGGCGTTGATGCGGCACTCGATGGAGTGGCCCTCGAGTGAGACGCCCTCCTGGGTGAAGCCCACGGCTCCCCCCGCGGCGATGCGCAGCTGCTCGCGGACGATGTCGATGCCGGTGACCATCTCGGTGACGGGGTGCTCCACCTGCAGGCGAGTGTTCATCTCCATGAAGCTCAGCCGCCCGGTGTCGGGAGCCGCGAGGAACTCGATCGTTCCGGCGCCCACGTAGCCGATGGCCTCTGCAGCCTGCGCCGCGCGGGCGCCGAGCTCCTTGCGCTCCTCGGCGGTGAGCGCGGGGGACGGGCTCTCCTCGATGAGCTTCTGGTGGTTGCGCTGTACGGAGCAGTCGCGCTCGAAGAGGTGGACCGCGCGGCCGAAGCGGTCGCCGATGATCTGAACCTCGATGTGTCGGCCCCCGGTGACGAACTTCTCCAGGAAGAGCGCGCCGTTGCCGAAGGCCGCTGCCGCCTCGGCGCGGGCCGATGGGTAGGCCTCTCGGACCTCTGCCTCGGTCCGGCAGATCCGCATGCCGCGGCCGCCGCCGCCGGCGTCCGCCTTCAGGATGACGGGGTAACCCACCGCCGCGGCGACCTGGACGGCCTCGTCCACGTCCGCCAGGAGTCCGTCGCTGCCAGGGGTCAGGTCGAGTCCCGCGGCCCGCATGGCCACCTTGCTGGGCCACTTGAGACCCATGCGCTCCATGGTGGAGGGGGAGGGGCCGATGAAGGTCAGCCCGTTCTGCTCGCAGAGGGCGGCGAAGCGCGCGTTCTCCGCGAGAAAGCCCCAGCCTGGATGGACCGCCGCGCACCCGGTCTGGCGCGCAGCCTGGACGATGGCGGACATCCGGAGGTAACTCTCCGCAGGCGCGGGACCGCCGACACAGACCACCTCGTCGAACTCCTCGGTCCAGGACGCTCCCTGGTCGGCGGAGGAGACGATGCCGACGGCGCGGACTCCGGCGTCGCGGGCGGCCCGCGCGATGCGCACGGCGACCTCTCCGCGGTTCGCGACGAGTAGGCTCCTGAACATGGGGCGGAGGGTAGCAGCTTGAGGAGCCCGCAGGCGACAATAGAGGACTGCCATGCTGACTCGTTCCCGCTGCGCCTACTCACTCGTCGTGCTCGCGACCGTCTCGATCGTCCTGGCTCCTGCCGGAACGGCGACGAGAGGGGCGGAGGCACCGGAGGCGACGGGGCGGCGGACGGCGGCGAGCGGGACCAAGACCCGTCAGGCGGACCTCTCACGACTGGTCGCCGATCTCGGGGCCGACGATCTCGAGGTCCGCGACCTGGCGCAGCAGGAGCTCGCCGGGCGCCTCCTTGATCTGGAGTCCGGTGCCGCGCTTGTCCCGTTGCTCGAGGGCAAGACGCCTGGCGTCTGGCGCCGCCTCTCGCTCCTGCTGGGGGCTGATGATCGCCTCCTGCGCCACGCCGTCGAGCTCGCGGTGGCGAGCAACGCCGAGTATGCGGACGTCGGCCGGGAGGCCATCGACGCCCAGCTGCTCAGGTGGAGTCGGAGCGCCTTCGACGAGCCCTCTGTGGCCTCCTTTGATATCCCCCGGCAGCCGACTCGCTTCCCGGCGGCGTGGGAGGAGCAGACCGGCGTCCGCGTGGCGGTGGACCCCAACGCGGGCGGGGGCCTGGGCGCGTTCGACAGGCTGGACCTGCACGGCCGGGGTCCCGCTCCGGTGATCCTGGATCCCCAGATCGTGGAACGGATCATCCGTCGACCGGCTCCGCCCCTCGAGGCTGTCCGTGTCGATGGGTCGTGGACGGAGGTGCTGGAGGGGCTGGCCACGGTCCACGAGGCGGCTTTCCAGGTCCAGGGGTACCGGTACCCCGAGGATCGTCCTGCGGGAGGCGGCGCGGTCAGCGAGACGCGGGCGCGGGCCTGGATCCACGTGGTTGGGCGAGGGAGCACGGAGCGCGCGCCAGTGGGGCGAGACCTGCGGGCCAGCGGGGGGAGTGTGATCGAGCGCTGGTGCGTGACCGCTGCGCGAGAGGGGAACGTGGTGCGCCAAAGCGCTGCGGCTCGTGCGCTGGCCGGCCTCGACTGGGCTGCGGCCGTGCACTGGTTCGAGGACTGGTGGCACGCCACCGGTGACGTGGTCGCCCTGGAGGGGTTGATGGCCGCGGCGGCCCGCGGTCGGGTCGCCCCCTCTCTTCAGCGGGCAGGGTCCGTCCGCTCTGTCCTCTCCTTCATCGACCGCGAGTCGCGGGAGGTCGCAGCGCTCCGGCGGGCCATCTCCAAGGCGGGCGACGCGAAGGGCGCAACCGCTGCCCGGGCGCTGCACGTGGAGGCTCGTGACGCCCTGGACCGGCGCTCTGCTCGCCTCGCCTTCGGGCTGGCCGCTCTGGCGCCGATCACCGCTGGCGGGGATGGAGCCCCCGCGGGTGCGTCCATGATCCCGCTGTTCACGGAGGGGTTCGACGGGGCCCCGCCGACGGGCCGCTGGGCGCGGCTCGTGGCGCTCGAGGGGTTCGGTGTCGCTGACCAAGCGGCGGCGGCCTTGGCCGTCCGGGTCCTCGGGGGCGAGCTGGACGCGCGCTCCCGTCGCCAGGCTCTCCGTGCTCTCCTCGTCCTCCATCCGCTCGGCGCTCGTACGCGGATTGAGCTTCCCGATCCGGGCGCGCTGCTCAGGAAGTCGCCTGGCGAAGACATCGCTGGGCTGGGCCTCGAGCTCGGCCTCGCTGGAGTCAGGCCCCCGGCCTCGTGGAGTTGGACGACAGCTGAGGCCTCCGACGCGACCCTCGATGCGGCCACGGTGGCAGAGCTGCTCGTCTGGGCGGCGTTGGCGTCGGAGGAGGATGGCACGCGTGGGCCCTGCCCGGCCTGGGTCCTCGCGACGGTCCGCGCTTCGCTCCGCCTCGAGGTCGAGCGCCGACGGCTGGACCAGCCTGGCCCCGTGGAGCTGGCCTCCCGCACGGTTCGGGGGGACCTTGTAAGAGCCTTCGGTTCCCTCGCCGCGAGGGTCGCCCCGGAGCTGAGCGGCGGGGAGCTGGCGGCGCTGAGGTCGATCTCGCTGCGGGCCGGGCTCGCTTCGCGAGCGGTATCGGAGCTGGCGCTGGACGAGGCGATGGCAACCCTCGATGGGCCGCGGGACCAACCCGCGGCCATCGAGGGGGCCTGGATGGACCTCGCTGCGATGGTGGGGGACCCTGGGGTGGGAGCCCTGGCCCTGGAGACGCTGGAGGCGTCCCTGGTGGAGGCGCTCAAGGGCCGCTCCCGGGGCGCTGTCGGGACGTCGACCGCCCTCCGGCAGGCAGCCGAGGCCGCCTGCATGAACCTGGACCGTGCCCGGCGTGATGACCTGGCGGAGCGGTTCTCTGGCAAATTGCGCAGGGTGGCGACCATGAACTCGCACCCGCTCGGGGACCTGTTCCTGAAAGAGGCCTGGCCGCCCTCGCGGCTGCTCCCACCGAGGGACCTCGAACAGCTTTCAGCTCCACTCCCACCGCGCTGAGCGCCGGAAATTCGGATATTCTCCCGGTGCCGCTGTTTCGGCTTCGGAGCTTCCGTCGTCCGGGTCGATCAAGTACACGAGCGTTCAACATGGCCCCGACCAACCAATCTGACCAGCTAGAGCCGGCCCCCGCGGACGAGACCCGCGAGATCCCGATCCGTCGCGAGGAGCTGGCGGTTCACGTCAACCCCCGGAGCCAGGTTGCCGAGCAATTCCGGTCCCTCCGGAACGCGGTACACGCGATGAACCCGGACGGTGCGTCGCACACGCTGGTCTTGACGAGCGCCCTGAGCGGAGAGGGCAAATCGGTTGCCTGCCTGAACCTGGCGTTGGCGCTCTGCGAGCTCCCCGGGATCCAGGTCCTGGTGGTGGACGCGGACCTCCACGAGCCCTCCATGGAGCGGTACCTCGAGCTGCCTGTTCGGCAGGGGCTGACCGAGGTCCTGACCGGGAGCCTCGCCATCGGCGCGGCGGTCCGCAAGACCTCGGTGAAGGGGCTCTCCGTGATGGGCGCGGGGGCGCGCCCCAAGAATTCCTCGGAACTGATCGGCTCCGAGCGCATGAAGACCGTGCTCAACGCGCTTCGGCAGCGGTACAGCTATGTGCTGATTGACACCCCGCAGGCTCTGACGATCTCTGACGCGAGCCAGCTGGGAGCGATCGCTGACGGCGTGCTGATGGTCGTCCGCCTCGGCTATACCCCTCGGCACTACGTCGAGCAGACGGTCAACTCGATCGAGGCACTGGGCGGAAACATCCTCGGCACCTGCCTCACCGACGCGGCGGTCATCGACACGGCTGAAGGCTACGGGCAGCGCACCAAGTGATCAGGGACTGGGCCGGGAAGCCCTGAGCCTGCGCTGCGCATACCGGGAGGGGCGGGACTCCGCCGTCGGACCCACCGTCGGACCCACCGTCGGACCCACCGTCGGACCCCACGGCGGATCTGCGACGGGCCGCGCCCGTCATGCGCGGGCCACGGCGCGCGAGGCGGAGCCGCACGGTTTCAAGTCGCACGGGCCCCAAGCGCACGGGCCCCAAGCGCATGGCCCCGGTCGGCTCTCGCCGGACTTCACCCAGCTCCACAGAGCCGCAGCTCACTCAGAACGGCAGTTCGTGCTGCCGGACACCGTCGGACCGAACCAGGAGTTCCTCCGGTAGCACGAGGTCTGTTGGGCGAACGCGGAGTTCACTCCCCAGCCTCGCGGAGCGGATCAACCGGGGGAGGTTCTGCCGTTCCCAGCGTAGCGCGGGGTGATACTCGGGCCAGGCCGACTCCCGGGCCTGGAACTCCGGCCCGTGGTGGACCCACCGGCCAGCCGCATCGCGGTACGAGGGCATCGCCGAGTGGAGCAGCTCGTGCTTGAGCACGAAGGTGACGAACCACGCGGGGACCGCCTTCTGATCTAGGACCGGGTGAATGCGCACCACCCGGCTCTCTGGCTCGAAGCTCCCGAGCCGAAGGGAGCGACGTGACTTGCTCCGGGCCCGGCGGCCCCATGTGATCCGCGGGCGTTCGTGAGGCCCCCTGGGGCGGAAGTCATTGGCAAATTCGCCGACGATCAGCGGGAGGGCCAGTCGCTCGAGGTCGTGAGCCTCGCCTGCCGGCGTGATGGAGATCTTCGTCGCGCGACGGGGGAGGTTCGCGACCTCGGCGTGAATCCAAGCGTCGAGGACGGGACCAGCCTTGCGGGCTCTTCGACCGGCGCGAAGCCACTTCGCGAGGGCGTCGCGGACCTCCTCGGGCGCGGCCGCGAACATATTGTGGAGCCGGAGCTGCCAGCCGGCCGCACCGTCTGGGGTCTCGAAGGCGCGGGCCTGTACCGGCGCGGAGCGGGAGCGCCCGAAGGAGACCTCGATGGGGAGCTCGAAGCGGTCCGTCAGGTAGCTAGACCAGTCCTCCACCGTCCATTCACCCGTCACGCCGACGGGCGAACTGGCCGGCTCCGCGATCCGCGCGCTCGGGCGAGGCTGCGGCGTTCGGCGCGATCGGGTCCCTCTGTCGGCGGGCATGCCCCTATTGAATCAGGCCCGACGCTTCCTTGCATCCCCGATGCCAGGCACGTCGCTGCGGGCGGGCCAAATGGGGGAGGCCCCCCGGCGCGGTGAAGCGCAGGGGGGCCTCCCTGTGAGTGCGTCCGCCGGTCGGTCGCGGAGCAGCCTCGGGCGATCAGCGATCCGAGAGCTTGAAGTCCATGCCGGAGAGAATCTGCCCGTCCTGCACGGTGATGGTCCGCTGGGTGCGCTTGAGGTCGCTGTTCTCCTGGAACGGGCTATCACCACCTTTGCGGGCCCGGGTCGCGTGAATCTTGTAGGAGCCCGCGCGGATGTTCTTCACGGAGAACCCCCCCTGCGGGTCGGTGGACGCCGAGTGCTGGCTGCCCCCCGCAGACGTGGGGTACATCTTCACGATGGCGCCTGCCATGGGCGATCCACCCGGATCGAGGACCATGCCCGAGACGACGGCGCCCTTGGCGAGCTGGATGCTGGGAGCGTTGAACTCCTGTCCTTCGGTAACGATGAGGTCCTTCACGTACTTGACCGCGTAGTCACGGTGCCGGACCACGAGCTGGTAATTGGCCGGCGTCAGCGCTGCGATCCTGAAGGAGCCGTCTGCGCCGGACTTCGCGGTCGCCTCCGTGGCGTTGCCGGGCGCTTGCGCGCCCAGTGACTGCCAGAAGAGGTCGTCGGACCACTCCTTGTCGCGGGTCTCGATGACGGCGCCCTGCAGCGGCTGACCGCCTTCGCCGAGCACCTTGCCGATGATGGCTCCGCCCCGAGTCATCCGGACAATGACGCCGGACATGTTCGTCGACGGCTGCACCTGAAACGGCTCGGAGTTCGTCTCGGCGAAGCCCGAGGCGATGGCCTCGACCATGTACTCACCCGCCTTGGGGACGAGGATCTCGAACTGGCCGCCCGTGTCCTTGAAGCGGGCGCGGGTTCCGGCGACTGCGGACGAGAGGCCCTGGCTGTTCGCGATGGACTGGCGCAGCTGAACCTCGAAGTTGTTCACGGCCTTTCCGCTGGAGAGGTCCACAACCTGACCGGTGACGACCGGCAGCGGCTGGAGGGTGATCGACACGTCCATTTCACCGGAATCCACCCGGGTCCTGGCCTCCGCCTTGTAGCGGGGATGGCGGGCGACGAGCTGATAGGGCCCAGGGTTGATGTCTGCGATCTCGAAGTCACCGCTCTCGGTCGTCGTCGCAGAGGTGGCCGAGCGTGCCTCGGTGTTGTTGACCGAGTAGGCCTCGATGGTCACCCCAGGGATCGGTTCACCGGTGTCGGCCGCGAGGACCATGCCGGCGATGAGCGAGGCAACCTCGAGCACGAAGTCCACCTCGGTGTCCTCGTCCTTGAGGACCGGGATTCCGAGCTTGATGATCGAGCCGTAACCCTCGGCCGACACGCGCATGGAGTAATTGGCGCCCTGCGCGACGTTGTTGAAGCTGAACAGGCCCTCCTCGTTCGACGCGACCTCCACAGCTCCGTCTCGGGTGCTGGCGTCCACGACGCGGACGTTGAAGACGCTTTGAGAGAGGACGAGCTTGGCGCCGGCGACAAAGTTGCCGCCCGAGTCGGTGACCCGGCCACGGATCGTGACGCCGGTACCCAGCTGGATGGGGGGGACTTCGGTGACCTTGCCGTCCTGGACAATGATGGAGGGGACCTCGGTCCGGGTGAAGCTCTCCATGGTCGCGATGAGCGCGTAGTCACCGAACACCGGGACGCCATCGAACTCGAACTTCCCGTCCGCTCCGGTCAGGGTCTTGATGTCGTTCGACGGGTCGGGGTCGGCGAGGAAGAAGGACTCCGAGCCAAAGCGGGTCAGCGTGATCTCGGCCCCGCCCAGCGGCGTGCCGTCGGGGTCCACGACGGCGCCGCGGAGGATCCCGGTGCCCAGCGCCACAGCTGCGAGCCCGTCGCCCGCGAGGACCGCGGACACGGTCCCGACGTTGCCAATCTCGCGGCCGCCGCTCCCGCCCACGTTAACGAGGCCGCTGGATCCCACGTCCGAGTCGGAAGCCGAGTCCTTCTCGACGACATATTCAAGGCTGCCTCCGCCGCCCGGTTCGACAGCGGGCTCGACAGCGAAGACGGCGAAGAACAGCCCGGCGGCGAGGACCACCAGGGCGATGAGAGCGATGAGAAACTTCATGTGAGCTAGTCGGAGGAGTTGAGTGGCCTGAGTTTGAGTCCTCAGACCGCTCCGAGCAGTGGGGGGACGCCGGGCTGAAGGGGTTCTTCCCGCGTGCCCATAGAATGTTCGTAGAACGTTGTCGGCGGTGGGGGCCGCGTCGTCGGTGGGAACGCCCCCCTTGCGTGTTCTATCGGCCGCCAGACCCCTCGCAGGTGAGATCGTCGGGGCGGGAGCGAGCAGATATTTTGGGACCAAAATCCCACTTCCTATGGGCCGCCCGGCGGGGCCTGGTGCGGCCCATGGGACGAGGCGCTGTGCGGGTCTGGGGGAGGGCCAGGCCCATCGTGGTCACACCTGGGCCACCTGGGGCCGCGGGGGGATGAGCACTGCTGCGGCACCCCGGCGGGCCTGATCAGGCACCCCGATTCGGCGAGCCGACGCGTCGAGGGGATGTGGCGGGGGGATGTGGCCGGGGGGGCTGATGGAGGAGCCGGCAGGGGGCCGAGCACAGGGTCCAAGCCCGGAATCAGCCCACCGGATCGAACCCAGGGCGTCGAGTGCAGGGGCCGTCGAGTGCAGGGGCCGTCGAGCACGAGATCAAGCGGCGGCTGGACGCTCAACCAGATCGACTCACCTCGCCAGCCCCACTCCTGGTGCCGCGGCCCGCGGTGTTCAGCCCCGCGCTGTGGCGGGAGCCGCGCGATCGACGGACTCGAGCGAGGTGGGTAGGGCGCTCTCCCAGAGCGCGATGCCGCCGATGAAGTAGGCGAAGACCAGCAGTTCCAGGTCGATCTTGCGGTAGGTGCAGAGGGTCGCGCTGCGGCTCAGGAGGCCGTGCTTCGCCTCGGCCACGAGGCCTGACTTGGTGCCCACGACACGCCATCCGCGGCAGAAGCCGAGGGTGGGGACCAGGCGCAGCGGCTTACCGCCGGTCCACATCTCGATCGTCCGCCGCATGAAGCCGGGGCGGATCGTGGAGCCGAGCCACTCGCGGGCCTCGGTCCAGCAGGCGAACTGCGCGCGGAGCAGGCCGGGGTCGCGGCGGATCTCGACCACCTCTCCCTTCAGTGGGCGCCAGGTGGCGCCGACGATCAGCCCGAGACGGTTTCGGGACACCCGTAGGGTGCCGAGCTCCTTCCCGTCCTCGTCGCTGACGACGTGGCGGGGGGCGAGGAGACCCGAAACGGTGGTCTTGTAGGTCTTCTTGGGGGAAGGCATGGTCCGTATCCAGAGGCGGTATCGGCCGGAAGCCTACCCGTGCTTGGCATTCTGATCGGATTCCGTCTTCCGATTCGCAATGTTGCTGGGCGGATCAGTCCGCAGCGAGAAGGGACAGGGACGCGTAGGCCTCGATGACGGCCGCCGCGCCGATCTCAATTTCGTCCTGCGTCGACTTGTCGGGTGTCCCCAGGTGAGCCAGAGAGAAGCGGAGGGACGAAGCTGCCAGCGCCTCGCCGGTCCCCATGGCGAGCAGGACCGGCGACGGAGCGGCCTGTGTCGCGTTGCACGCAGAGCCCGCGCTAACCTCGATGCCCTGTGCGTTGAGCAGGCCCATCATGGCTGCAGCGTCCAGTCCGGTGCCCTCGAGGTCGAAGCCCAGGTTGGTCGTGTTGGCGGCCCGGCGAGCGGTATCCCCGTGGACGACGGTCCCCGGGCAACGCTCCAGCACCAGGCGCTCGAGCAGGTCGCGCCGGGCTGCGATCTCGGCCTGCGCCTCGCCGGAGGCTGCAAGCGCCGCCGCACGCTCGGCGGCGACACCCATGCCGACGATGCCCGGGACGTTCTCTGTTCCAGCTCGGCGTCCATCCTCCTGGGGCCCACCAGCGAGCAGGGGAAACACGGGCGCGCCTTCGCGAACGTAGAGCGCGCCGATCCCGCGGGGCCCGTGGAACTTGTGGGCCGAGAGGCCCAGGTAGTCACAGCCCAGCCGCTCGATGTCGATGGTCATCTTCCCCGGCGCTTGCACCGCGTCCACGTGAAACAGGACGCCGTGCTCTCGGCAGGCGGCGCCGATGGGCTCCAGCTCGCTGATCACGCCGGTCTCGTTGTTGAGCAGGATCATCGAGACCAGGGCTGGGCCTCGGGCGATGGCCTCCAGCGCGGCGCCCTGGTCCAGGGCGCCGGCGCGATCCACGGGGATCTCCAGCACGGGCCCGGCGCGCTCTGCGCACTTGCGGGTCGCGCTGTGCTCCACGGTGGAGATGACGGTGGGGTGTCCCGGCTTCGCCGCGGCTGCGCTGTGGAATGCCAGCGAGGTGCTCTCTGAACCGCAGGAGGTGAAGACCACCGTGGACGGAGATCGCGCCCCGATCATGGCGGCGACCGCCTCTCTTCCGCGTCGCACGGCGCGCGCGGCCTCCCGTCCGGCCTCGTGGGCCGCAGACGGGTTGGCACCTGGACGGCCGAGCCAAGGGAGCATGGCCTCGATCACCGGCTCGGAGGCCGCTGTGGTGGCGTTGCAATCGAAGTGGAGGGGCATGACCCTTGATTGTAGGCCCTCCCGGGGTCCGCGCGGCGCGTCTCGTGTGCGCGGCTGGAATCCCCCTGGCGCCTCGCCCTATAAGAGGAGCCCCGCGACCACTCTGTACCGCCCATGTTCTTCGACCCCGTCTACTGGCTGATCCTCGGCCCTTGCCTGCTCCTCGGCTTCTGGGCCAGCTCCAGGGTCAAGGCAACGTTCAACGAGTACGCCCAGGTCGGTGTCAGCAGCGGGATGTCTGGCGCCCAGGCTGCCGCCGCGGTGGCGCGGGCCGGCGGCGCGGTGGTGACCATTGAGCGCGCGAGCGGGTTCCTCTCGGATCACTACGACCCCAGAACGAAGACGCTGAGGCTGTCGCCCGAGGTCTACGACGGCCGTTCGGTCTCCGCCATCGCAGTGGGAGCCCACGAGGCGGGGCACGCGATTCAGGACGCCCGGGGTTATCAGTGGCTCGGCATGAGGAGCGCCTTGATCCCCGTGGTGCAGTTCGGCTCCCGCTTCTGGACCTTGCCGCTCATCGTCGGCCTCTTCATGCAGGCGACCTCTCTCGGCGGCCTGTTGATGCTCCTCGGCATCGGGCTGCTCTCAGTGACGGTCTTGTTCCAGCTGGTGACCCTGCCGGTGGAGTTTGACGCCTCCAACCGCGCGAAGCTCGTGCTGGCAGAGGCTGGCATCGCCCGCACCGACGCGGAGCGTCATGGGGTGGACCGCGTCCTGGGTGCGGCGGCCATGACCTACGTGGCGGGAGCGATCACCGCGGTCGCGACGCTCGCGTACTACGTGTCGCTCTTTCTTGGCTCACAGCGGAACGGCTGAGGCGCCCCCGGTCGCCGCCATGGTGGCCTGGGGTGGACTTAGAGTGGGCCTGGGGTGGACCTAGAGGGGGCCTGGAGGGGGCGATGCATGACGGCCACGGGGCCTGGGGACTCTCGGACCGGCCAAGGCTCCCCGGGGTCGCGGCGCGCGGGTACCCTCTCGGGCTCACTCCTCGCCGCACAGCCCCCAGGTGACCCCCTTGGACCGCCTCACTCTCGACTACACCAACGTCCTCTCCGACGCCATCGGCTCCGAGCACGGCCTCGCCATGGCCGACATCGAGGCTCTCTCCGAGCGCTCCACCGCCGCGCTCGCCGCGGTCCAGGCCCGCCGCGATCAGGACCTTCGGTGGCTGGACCTGCCGCACCAGAGCGCGGTCCAGCAGGACGTGCTGGACTACGCGGCCTCCGTCCAGGGGCAGTTCGAGAACGTCGTCGTGCTCGGGATCGGCGGCTCGGCGCTCGGCAATCGGGCCCTGCACCGCGCCCTCTCCAGTCCCTTCCACGACATCCAGCCGCCGGCGGGCATGCCCCGGCTCTACGTGCTCGACAACGTGGACCCCGACCTCGTCGGCGAGTTCCTCGACACGGTCGACCCCACGACCTGCCTCTTCAACGTCATCTCCAAGTCGGGGTCGACCGCGGAGACCATGAGCCAGTTCCTGGTGCTCCGGGACCGGCTGATCCAGGCCCTGGGCAAGGAGGGGCACCGCCGCCACATGGTGGTGACCACCGACGCGGAGAAGGGCGTCCTGCGCCCGATCGTCGAGTCGGAGGGATACCAGTCCTTCATCGTGCCGGACGGCGTGGGCGGCCGCTTCAGCGTGCTCTCGCCCGTCGGGCTGGTCTCCAGCGCGCTCATCGGGATCGACGTGCGGGGGCTCCTCGCCGGGGCGGCGGACATGGACGAGCGCTGCAAGGAGGCTCCGCTCATGGAGAACCCCGCGCTCATGTACGCCGCGATCCAGTACCTGATGCAGCAGGAGAAGGGGAACCCCATGTCGGTGACCTTCTCCTACAGCCAGCGCCTCGCCTGTGTCGGCGACTGGTACGCGCAGCTCTTGGCCGAGTCGATCGGCAAGCGCCTCTCACGCGGCGGCGAAGAGGTCTTCGCCGGCCCCACGCCGGTCTCAGCCATCGGCGTCACGGACCAGCACAGTCAGGTTCAGCTCTACGTGGAGGGACCGCACGACAAGTGGTTCACGCTCCTCTCGGTGGATCGACCGGACCACACGGTCGAGATCCCCGCCGCCTTCCAGGAGCAGGACGCGCTCGCCTACCTTGGCGGCCGCACGATGAACGAGTTGTTCGCCGCGGAGCGCGACGGTACCCGGATCGCTCTGACGGACGCGCACCGACCGAACGTCACGGTCTCGTTCCCCGCGGTCACAGCCCACCACGTCGGCCAGTACCTCTACCTGATGGAGCTCGCGGTGGCCGTGATGGGGGAGCACTACGGCGTGGACGCGTTTGACCAGCCTGGAGTCGAGGCGGGCAAGGTGGCGGCCTATGCGCTGATGGGGCGGAGCGGCTACGAGGAGCGCCGGGCGGAGATCGAGAAGAGCCTCAGCGGACCCAGGCGGACGGTCTGACCCTTGGAGACCATCCAGAAGATCGTGACCGGGGTTGGGCTCCATCCCCGAACCGGCGTCCCCGACGTCGGGTCGGTGCGGGCGGCCCGGCAGGCTGCTTGGCTCGCGTCTCGCACCGGCGCCCAGGTCACCCTCCTCCACGCCGCGTGGGCCGAGGACGGGAGCGGGCCAGTGGAGCTCGCCGTCAAGGCCACCGAGGAGCTGGAGCAGCTCCGGGAGCTCGTCGAGGCGGACGGCGCCAGCGCGTCGATCCGGATCGCCGAGGACTACCCGTGGCTCGCGCTCTGCAGGGCGGCGATCGATGACGGCGCGGAGCTCGTGCTGGCTGGCAAGCGCTCTGTGGCGGATCGAGGTCGGCGCCAGATCGGCAGCACCGCGGTGAAGCTCCTCCGGAAGTGCCCGGCGCCCGTGTGGCTCGTCAATCCGGACCATGACCTGAATCACCGCCACGTGCTCGCGTGCACGGACTTCTCACCGGTGAGCGACGACCTCCTCTCGGCGTCTGCCTGGCTCGCGGCGCAGTCCGCCGGTGAGCTTCACATGCTGCACGCCTGGAATCTGACGTGGGCGGAGCAGCGGGCCGCCGCGGACCTCTCGGAGGATGACTATGCGGCGCGGGTCGACGAGGCCCGTACACGGGCCCTCGCCTCGCTCGAGCGGCAGGCTGATGTCCTCGACGTGGACCCGACCCTGCACCTGGAGCGGGGAGATCCCCACGTACAGATCCTCGAGAAGGTCGAGCAAGAGCGCCCGGATGTGCTCGTGATGGGGAGCCTCTCCAAGGGGGGGCGCCCCGGATTCGATGTGGGCACCATCGCCGAGCGCGTCTTGCCACAGGCAGAGGAGTCGATCCTCTGCTTCAAGCCCAAGGACTTTGTCTGCCCTGTGTCCTGATGGACCCTGTGTCCTGATGGACCCTGCGCTGAGGAGTTCTCCGCTGTGAGGGCGCCGCGTCTCCGGCGACCGTAGCCCGAGGGGGTCCTCTCCCCTGGGCCCACGCTCGGGTGACCGAGCGCTCCCAGGGATCCAGCGTCCCGGTCGTCGCTGCGACCGGAGAGGGGCCGTGGCCCGACGTGTTCCGAGCCCCGAAGAGGCCGTTGAACCCGGTTCGGATGGTGGGGGAGCTGGGGTGAGTCGCTAACCTCGCCCCAATGGCACAGAGCGGTGAAACGGTCAAGCTCACGAAGGAGCTGCGGCTGCTTGATGTGTACGCCCTGGCGACGGGGGCCACGCTCTCGGCGGGCCTCTTCCTGCTGCCGGGGATTGCCGCCGGTCAGGCCGGCGTTGCGATCACCCTCTGCTACCTGATCGCGGCGATCCCGCTGGTCCCGGCGGTCCTCTGCAAGGTCGAGCTGGCGACGGCGATGCCGAAGGCCGGCGGCACCTACTACTTCCTGGACCGCAGCCTCGGGCCCCTCGCGGGGACGGTGGGAGGGATCGGAACCTGGCTGGCGCTGATCCTCAAGACGTCCTTCGCCCTGGTCGGGCTGGGGGCGTACGTGTCGCTCTACCTCGAGCCTAGCCCGCTGCTGACCAAGTCCATCGCCGTGGGCTTCGCGCTCCTCTTCGCGGTGGTCAACGTGCTGGGGGCCAAGAAGACCGCGGTGTTCCAGCGGCTGCTGGTCGGGGGGCTGATGATCATCCTCACGGCCTTCTCCGTACTCGGGCTTCCTGAGATCGACGTCGCTGCGTTCAGCGGCTTCTTCGACTCGGGGCCTGACGCGATCATCGCCACCGCCGGCACGGTGTACATCTCCTATGTCGGGGTGACGAAGGTCATCAGCGTCGCGGAGGAGATCAAGGACCCAGAGCGGACCCTGCCACGAGCGGTCTTCCTCTCGATGCTCACGGCGGTGGTGATCTACCTCGTCACCACGTCCGTGATGGTCGGCGTGGTCCCGATGGAGGAGCTCAGCGGCAGCGAGACCCCCATGGCGTTGGCGGCGGAGGTCATCGCCGGCAAGGCTGGGATGGCCGTGATCACCCTCGCGGCGGTGCTCGCGTTCTTCTCGGTGGCCAATGCCGGGATCCTGAGCGCGTCCCGATACCCGATGGCGATGGCCGGCGACAGCCTGCTGCCTCCCGGGCTCGCGCGCCTCGGCAGCAGAGGGACGCCGACTCGCTCGATCGCCCTCAGCGCCGGCGTCGTGATCGCGGTCGTCATCTTCCTCGATCCCCTCGGGATCGCGAAGCTGGCCAGCTCCTTTCAGCTCTTCATCTTCGCTCTCGAATGCCTCGCCGTCATCGTGATGCGTGAGAGCGGCCTCAGCTCCTATGACCCTGGCTTCCGGACGCCGCTTTATCCTTGGCTTCCGCTGTTCGGGATCTTCGCTCCGTTCTTCCTGATCGCCGCCATGGGGCTCATGCCGACCCTCTTCAGCCTCGGGCTGGTCGCGGGTGGGATCGCCTGGTATTGGACGTACGCCAAGGGGCGGGTGGAGCGCCGCGGCGCGGTGTTCCACGTGTTCGCGCGGCTCGGTGAACAGCGTCACGAGGACCTGGACTCCGAGCTACGAGGGATCCTCAAGCAGAAGGGGCTCCGGGATGACGACCCGTTCGACGAGGTGGTGGTCACCGCCTCGGTGGTCGAGCTGGGCGCGGACGAGGGCTTTGACCTGCTCGTTGGCCGTGCGGCCAGCGCGCTACACGCGAAGACCGGGACGGAGGCGCAGACCTTCGTTGACGGCTTCACGGAGGGGACCAAGACCGGCGCGACTCCGGTGTCCAAGGGGGTCGCGCTGCCGCACATGCACCTCGAGGGACTTGATCGCCCGTTCCTCGTTCTCGGGCGGAGCCGAGAGGGCCTCACGATTGAAGCCGGCGACGTCTTCGGCCATCAGACCATCGCGGACTGTGTCCACGCGGTGTTCTTCCTGGTTAGCCCAGCGGGCGACCCGAGCCAGCACCTACGCATGCTCGCGCAGCTAGCCAGTCGGATCGACGAGGACCGCTTCATCGATGAGTGGCTCGGCGCGACGAATGAGGTGCAGCTGCGGGAGATCTTCCTGCGCAACGAGCGCTACATCTCCATCGAGTTGAACCCGGGGAGCCCTGCAGAGGCGCTCGCTGGCCTCCGCGTCCGTGAGCTCGGCCTGCCCGAGGAGTGCCTCGTGGTCGCGGTCCGCCGCGCCGGACGAACCCTGGTGCCGCGGGGGGAGACCGTGCTGCTGAGCGGCGATCGGCTCCTCATCATCGGCGAGCCCGAGCCGATCAGCGAGCTCTACGCTCGCTTCGGCGAACCGCGCGCGGTCTGAGGCCGCCCCGCCCGTGGGACGGCGGGCGGATCACAGGTCAAAGTCGGGCAGCGAGCCTCGCTGGAGCCAGTTCTCGGGCGCCCACGCCGCGCCCGCCTCGTGGGCGTGGAGCGTCACGGCGACCCGGGAACGCGCGCTGCGGTTCGCCTCGGAGCGGTGGGGAATGTGGTCATGGAATACCACCATTGACCCCGCCCGGACCTCGAGGGGCAGGGCCTCGTCGGGCCAGGGCGTGGAGTCCAGGTCGTGGAGGGTCCCATCCCTGGAGCCCCAATCGACCTCGTAGCGCTCCCGCAGCGGTGCCCGATGCGACCCCGGCGCCATCCACAGGCAACCGTTGGTCCGGTCGGCGTCCTCGAGGGCGACCCATAGACCCACCACGCGCTGCGGCTCGGTCAGGAGGTAGCTGGCGTCCTGATGCCAGCGGACCTCGCCGCCAATACCCGCTGGCTTGAAGATCACCATGCTCTGCACGAGCCGCGGGTATTCGAGGCCGCCCACAGCGAAGGCGTCCTTCACGACCTCGCTCCTCGCGAGCGCCTCGAACCGAGGGTCGAGGTCGTGGAGCGCGTGCCCGATCTTGTTGAAGCAGCGGTCACGGGGCGCGCTGAGAGAGCCCTCCTCATCGAGGGCCTCTGCCTCAAGGAAGGCCTGAATCCCCCTCGCAGAGGCGAAGAAGGTCTCCTCGCGGCCGGCGTCCTGGTCATCGGTCCGGAAGACGGCCCGGCTGGCCTCGTGGTCATGGGCTGCCACGTGTTCTGCGATGGCACCCTTGAGCGTCTCCAGGGTCGCCCTTTCGACTGCGTCCTCCAGGATGACGTAGCCGTCCCGGTCGAAGCGCGCCTTGTATTCACCTGGGAGAGCCCTCATGGGCGCCACTGTACGGCGTGGCAACGCCAGGGTCCCTGCCGTCCAAGAGGAGTCGTGATCCCGGACCTCGCCGTCGCGGGCCTCCTCAGGCGCCGGTCGCTCTCGCCGAGAGGTCGAGCTCACGGTCCAACCACTCCCGGGCGACGGTCCATTCGAGCTCCGCGAGGTCCGCCGGCCGCTGGATCGCGCGGGCCGCTTCGTCCACGCTCTGGTCGAGGACGAGGCAGAGGATCGCGAGCAAGGTGTCCTTCCCTTGGAGCTGCTTCATCCGGCTGAGGGCATCACCGAGCTCCGGGGTGCTCACCCGCACCCTCCCGGCTCCGGGTTGAAGTGGAGAGAGCAGAATCGCCGGCGCCATGGGGGAGCCCTGGGCTCCCGTGGTGCCGAGCAGCTCCTCAATCGCGCGGGCCACACCGCAGAGGAGCTCGGCCTGGAGCTCGTGAGCCATCGGTTCGCCGAGGATATCCAGGGACAGCTCCTTGGCGGCGGCGACGAGGTCGAGGCAGGTCGATTCGAGAGGCTCAGCGGGGGCCGGACCCGGGTTCGGCGCGAGACGCCCTCGCTCGCTGGAGAGCCTGCGCATGACGACGCCGGTGAGCTCTTGGCGCGAGCGCTCGTCACCTGCAGCGCTGAGACGCAGGAGCTCTTGGGTCTGGGATCGCTTGAGGTCCGACATGGGCGGGGGAGGCGGAGCCGCTAAGCCAAGCCCCTACCCTCAAGCCTCGCGTCGAGGGCTCCGCGGCGCAATTGCGGGAACTACGGCGCAGGCATCGGGGAGATCCCCTGAGGACTTGGGCAGGGGCCCTGGTTCGTGCATCGCCCCGGGAACCGTTGGCGAATTCCCCTACATGACGACGGATCTCCAACGGCTGCTCCCTGAGGACCTCAGCCAGCGCTGCCTCAGTCTCGATGTGACGCCCCGGGCAGATGGCGAGATCGTGTTGCTCTGGATTCGCTCTGCCATGAGGGCGGCGTCCAACCCCGCGCTCGAGGCTGCGTGCGCGGTCGCCAACGGACTGGGCCTACCGCTCCTCGTCTATCAGGGGCTCGATGACCGGCACCCCTATGCCTCGGACCGGCTGTGGACCTTTGTCCTTGAGGGCGCGCAGGACCTGGCCGCCGACCTTGAGACGCGGGGTATTGGTTACGCATTCCACCTCCGTCGGCCGGGCCACCAGCAACCGGCCCTGCGTCAGCTCGCGAGCCGGGCCGCGGTCGTCTTCTGTGACGCGGCGCCCGTCGCGCCTCTCACCACGTGGACCGCCGCGCTGGTCAGCGCCACGGAGGCGCCGGTGGTGGAGGTGGACGCCTCCTGTGTCGTCCCGCTGACCGCAACTAGCAAGGGCTACGAGCGGGCCTTCGCCTTCAAGAAGGCGACCAAGAAAGCGCGCAACGCCTGGCTCGGGTGGGAGCCCGAGGAGCAGCCCGCCCCGGCGCGCTTCACTGGAGAGCTCGGCTTCGAGCCCCTCGATCTCCGCTCGGAGGGCGCCGCTGGGCGCATCGCTGAGCTCGTGGCGGCCTGCGAGGTGGACCACGGCATCGGGCCTGTACCGCACACCGCCGGCGGAGCGCGCGCGGCGTCGGCGCGGTGGGAGGCCTTTCGGGATGAGCGCCTTGCCCGCTACGCCCGTGACCGCAACGACGCCCTCCGACCGGGCGTCTCGAGGCTCTCGGCCTACTTTCACTTCGGCATGCTCTCGCCCCTCACGGTCGCCCGGGAGTGCGTCGCGATTGGCGGCGCTGGGGCGGACAAGTTCCTGGATGAGCTCCTCGTCTGGCGTGAGGTGGCCTGGCACTTCTGCCACCACGCTGGCGTGGACCTCGACTCCCTCGCCGCGGTCCCGGAGTGGGCTCGCGAGACCCTCGACGAGCACCGCGGGGACCCTCGGCCGGGGGCCCGCTCCACGCTCGACCTCGCCGGGGCGCGCACGGGCGACGAACTCTGGGACGCGGCGCAACGGTCGCTGCTGCGGCACGGTGAACTCCACAACAACCTTCGGATGACCTGGGGCAAGGCCATCATCCCCTGGTCTGCGTCCCCCGAGGCGGCGCTCGAGCGGCTCATCGACCTGAACCATCGCTACGCGATCGACGGGAGGGATCCCTCCTCCTACGGCGGGCTCCTGTGGTGCATGGGGCAATTCGATCGGCCGTTTCCACCGGCGGAGCCGGTCACGGGCGAGCTCCGTGGTCGCTCCACGGAGGTGCACGCCTCCCGCCTTGATGTGGAGCGGTATGGCGCGCGGGCTTCCGCGCCGGCCGCGCCGAAGAGGAGGGTCGCCGTTATTGGAGCGGGCCTTTGCGGCCTGGCTGCGGCCGAGGCCCTGGGCGAGGCGGGACACGAGGTGGTGGTGCTCGACAAGGGGCGCGGCGTGGGAGGGAGAGCCTCCACTCGCCGGGCGGACCCCTTCGCCTTCGATCACGGCGCCCAGTACTTCACAGCGAGGGACCCGCGCTTTCGGCGCGTGGTGGACATGTGGGTCGAGGAGGGCTTGGTTGAACCCTGGGAAGGCCGGCTCGCCGTCATCGATTCGCCGGCGGAGCCGCAGGCGCGCGCGGCGGGGGAGGGGGACCTGCGATTCGTCGGCGTCCCTGGCATGAACGCCATGGCGCGGCGAACGGCGCGGGACCTGGACGTGCGCTGCGGGAGCCGGGTCACCGCCCTTGATCGAGACCACGGACGCTGGCGCGTCGCCCTTGAGGACGGCCGCGACCTTGGCGACTTCGACCTCGTGCTCGTGACGACGCCCCCCGCGCAGGCCGCGCCGCTGCTGGGACCATCACCGCGCCTCCAGCGCCTGGCAGAGTCCGTTGAGATGGACCCCTGCGTGGCGGTCATGGTCGCCTTCGACGCTCCCCTCAGCGTGCCCTTCGACGGGGCCTTCGTGAATCAGGGGCCCCTGTCCTGGATCTGCCGGAACAGCTCCAAGCCGGGTCGGCCGGACGCGGAGGCGTGGGTCCTCCACGGAAGCCCCGACTGGTCCCGTGCGCACTTTGAGGCGAGCGAGGAGGAGGTCGTCGACGAGCTCCTCACTGCCCTCGGCGAGGCCACGGGCGTCGCGCTCCCCGGAGCCCTGCACAGCGCCCGAATGCGGTGGCTCTTTAGCGCGGCGAACCCGCCCCGTTCGGACGGAGCGGCCCTGGACGCAGAGGTTGGACTGGGCGTCGCTGGGGACTGGCTGAACGGCTCCAAGATCCAGGGGGCGTGGCTCGCCGGTCGAGCGCTGGCGGGCCGGGTCCTCGGGTCGATGCCCTCCCGTGAGGCGCGGTCCCCCTGGGGATGAAAGGCGACCTCGTCACGACCACCGAGGCGGGCCTCTGGTGTGAGGCGGGTGGATTTCATATCGACCCGTGGCGACCCGTGGACCGGGCGGTGGTGACGCACGCCCACGCGGACCACACGCGCCCCGGGTCCGGGCGCTATCTGACGGCCGCCCCGGGGGCCGAGCTCGTGCGGCTTCGGACCCACCCAGGCGCGGTGGTGGACGGTCTCGAGTACGGGGAGCGTCTCACCATTGGCGGCGTCCAGGTGAGCTTCCACCCGGCCGGTCACATCCTCGGTTCAGCCCAGGTCCGGATCGAGCGCGCCGGCGAGGTCTGGGTGGTCGGCGGCGACTACAAGACGGGGAGCGATCCGACCTGCGCGGCCTTCGAGGCTGTGCCGTGCGATGTCTTCATCAGCGAGAGCACCTTCGGCCTCCCCGTCTTTCAGTGGCCTGACCCCGAGGTCGTAGCCCGGGAGGTGCGCGCCTGGTGGGAGGGCAACGCTGCCAGCGGTCGTACCAGCCTCCTGTGCGCCTACGCCCTGGGCAAGTCCCAGCGGCTCCTCGCGGGGCTCAACGACCCCCCTGGACCTATCGCGGTTCATGGCGCCCTTGACAAGCTCCTCGGCCCCTATCGGGACCAGGGGATCGAGCTGCCGCCGACCCGCTATGCCTCGGTGGAGGTGGCCAAGGAGGTCCGCGGCCACGGGTTGGTGATCGCGCCGCCGTCGGCCAACGGCACGCCCTGGATGAGGAAATTCGGGGACGTCTCCACCGCGTTCGCCTCGGGCTGGATGACCCTGCGCGGGCCGCGGCGCCGGCGGGGCTTCGACCAGGGCTTCACCGTCTCGGATCACGCCGACTGGCGCGGTCTCCTGGGTGCCATCGAGGCCACCGGCGCCTCGCGCGTCCTGGTGACGCACGGCTACGTGGATCCGTTGGTGCGCTATCTCTCCGAGGAGCGCGGACTGCAGGCTGAGCCGCTGGCGAGCCGCTTCGAGGGTGAGGGTGACGGAGCCGAGGAGGCGAAGCCCTCGGACCCCGAGGCCGCGACCGCCACCCTCGTGGAGGAAGCGCCCCGCGCCGCGGCCGTTGATGACGAGACGCAGGAGCCGGCATGAGGAGGTTTCACGGGCTCTATCAGGCGCTCGACGCCACGTCGCGTACATCCCGCAAGGAGGCTGCGCTCGTGGCGTACTTCGAGGCGGCCCCAGCGGCGGACGCTGCATGGGCCGCGCACCTGTTGCTCGGCCGGCGTGGGCGGCGGACCGTGAACACGAGGCACCTGCGGGAGTGGGCCGCCGAGGAGAGCGGGCTCCCGCTCTGGTTGGTGGAGGAGAGTTACGACGCAGTGGGCGACCTGGCGGAGACGATCGCGCTGCTGGTTTGCCGCGGCGATGGCAGCGGCAGCGGCGACGGTGAACGCGGCGTCGACCACGAGGGCCAGCTCGAGGGGCTGGCGGACTTCATCGAGCGGCGAGTGATCGGACTCGCGGGGCTCGAGCTGGAGGCCCAGCGCGCGCTGGTCCTGGAGACCTGGGGCGCGCTGGAGGCGGGCGAGCGTTTCCTCTTCCACAAGCTCATCTCGGGCGGCTTCCGGGTGGGGGTGGCCGGCGGGCTCGTGGCGCGGGCGCTGGCGAAGGTCGCCGGCGTGGATCGAGCCACGATGATGCACCGCCTCGCGGGGCGCTGGCAGCCGACGGCGGAGGCGTGGGAGGCGCTCATGTCGGAGGATGAGGGGGGCGACCCTCTGCGGCCCTACCCCTTCTTCCTGGCGCACGCCGTCCCGCCCGAGGTCGAGGACCTCGGCGCCGCCGCGGACTTCCAGGCCGAGTGGAAGTGGGACGGCAT
The DNA here is from genome assembly GCA_938083085.1 of uncultured bacterium. GTDB lineage: Bacteria > Planctomycetota > UBA1135 > UBA1135 > Saltatorellus. Next base: position 17,843 of record CALLKX010000103.1, on the reverse strand, counting down.
TCGCGCGCAGGCTGTGCGCCGGGGCGAGGAGTCGGTCCTGTGGTCTCGGGGCGGCGACCTCGTGAACGGCGGGTTCCCGGAGATCGTCGAGGAGCTCGGTGAGCTCCAAGCGGGGACCGTGATCGACGGGGAGCTGCTCGCCTGGGATGGCGATCGGCCCATGGGCTTCCATCAGCTTCAGCGGCGCATCCAGCGCAAGTCAGTCAGCAAGAAGCTCCGCGAAGAGGTCCCCGTCCGGCTGATGGCCTACGACCTCCTCGAGGAGGCCGGCGAGGACCTGCGCCCGCTCCCCACGGCGGAGCGGAGACGCCGCCTGGAGACCCTCGTACGGCGCGCGTCACTCCCGCGGCTCGCGGTGGCGGACGTGGTGGAGGGGAGCAGCTGGGAGGCCCTCGCTGACGCGCGCGCGACGGCGCGGGAGCGGGGCGTGGAGGGGCTGATGCTCAAGCGCCTCGACGCCCCGTATCGGGCCGGGCGGCCGCGCGGCGACTGGTGGAAGTGGAAGGTGGATCCGTTCACCCTCGACGTGGTGCTGGTCTACGCGCAGCGAGGCCACGGCCGGCGTGCCTCGCTCTATACGGACTACACTCTCGCCGTCTGGAACGACGGGGAGCTGGTCCCCGTGGCGAAGGCGTACTCGGGGCTGACGGACAAGGAGATCCGTCGCGTGGACGCCTTTGTCCGCCGTCACATCATCGATCGCTTCGGGCCCGTCCGCGTCGTCGAACCGGAGCTCGTCTTCGAGATCGCCTTCGAGGGGATCCAGCCGAGCACGCGGCACAAGGCGGGTCTCTCCCTCCGCTTCCCGCGGATCGCACGCTGGCGGGAAGACAAGGCGCCGGCTGACGCCGACACGCTCGAGTCCGTCCGAGCGCTGATGGGGGAGCCCTCGTGATCAGCTCCGTCGAGGCCTGGTTCAAGGGGCGAGGCTGGACCCCCTTCCCATTCCAGCGGGAGGTCTGGCGTCGCTACCTCGCTGGGGAGAGCGGGCTCGTTCACGTGCCCACCGGCTTCGGGAAGACGCTGGCCGCCTGGCTCGGGCCCGTGATGGAGGGCGCGGGAGCACCCGGCGCTGCCGAGGTCCCGTCCAAGAGGGGGGACGCGCCGCCGCTGGCGGTGCTCTGGATCACTCCTATGAGGGCGCTCGCTCAGGACCTGGTCAAGAACCTCCGAGAGGTGACCGGGGAGGTCGCGCCGGGGTGGTTGGTCGAGGGGCGCACGGGGGATACCAACAGCACGGAGCGGGGGCGGCAATCGCGCCGGCTTCCGACGGCGCTGGTGACGACGCCGGAGTCGCTCTCGGTGCTGCTGAGCCGCGAGGACGCTGCGGAGCGCTTCGCCCAGCTGCAGTGTGTCGTGGTGGACGAGTGGCACGAACTCTTCGGGACCAAGCGCGGGGTTCAGACCGAACTCGGGCTGGCTCGCCTCCGTCGCCTTGCACCGGGCCTCCGCACCTGGGGCCTCTCGGCGACCCTGGGGAACCTGCCGGAGGCGATGGAGTCGCTCCTTGGGTCAGGGCCGGGCACGGACGCAGGGGCGCTGGTGGAGAGCGATCGGCGCCGGGCGTTGGAGGTGCGGTCGGTGGTGCCCCGCGAGATCGAGTGCTTCCCCTGGGCGGGGCACATGGGGCTGCGCCTGCTCGATGAGGTCGCGGCGGCCCTGGACTCGGCGCGTACCGCGCTGGTCTTCACGAATACGCGCGCCCAGGCGGAGCGCTGGTACCAGGCGCTCTGCTACGCGCGCTACGACGAGCGAGACCGCATCGCGCTGCACCACGGATCCCTCGATCGGGAGCAGCGGGCCGAGGTGGAAGCCGGGCTCGCGGCCGGTCGCTATCGGGCGGTCGTGGCGACGTCTTCGCTGGACCTTGGGGTGGACTTCTCGCCCGTGGACCTCGTCGTGCAGGTGGGCAGCCCCAAGGGCATCGCGCGCCTCGCCCAGCGGGCCGGTCGTTCAGGGCACGCCCCGGGGCTCAGCAGCCGCCTCTTGTGCGTGCCAACCCACGCCCTCGAGTTGGTCGAGTTCGCCGCCGCCCGGGAGGCGCTTGAGCGGGGTGATTCGGAGCCGCGGGCGGCTCTCCAGCGGCCCCTCGACGTGCTCGCCCAGCACATCGTGACCGTCGCCGTGGGGGGCGGCTTTCTCCCGGATGAGCTCCTCGAGGAGGTGCGCACGACGCACGCCTTCCGCGACCTCTCGGACGAGGAGTGGACCTGGGCCCTCGACTTCACCCGCTTCGGCGGGGAGACCCTCGCCGGCTACGAGCGCTACGCTCGGGTGGTGGAGGGCAAGGGGGGCAAGCTCGTCATCGCCTCCCGCCGGACCGCGCGAGACCATCGCCTCAACATCGGCACCATCGTTGGCTACGGCAGCCTCGACGTGAAGTTCCGCGGCGGCCGTCGGCTTGGGACCATAGAGGAGGTCTTCGTCTCTCGCCTCCGTCCGGGGGACGCGTTCACCTTCTCCGGGCGCTCGCTCGAGCTGATCAAGGTCGAGGACGCCGCGGCTATCGTCCGCGTGGCCTCCAAGCCCGCGACCCTGGTGCCTCGCTGGTTCGGCGGCCGCATGCCGCTCTCGAGCGAGCTCGCTAAGGCCGTGCGTCGGGCCATGTCGTCGGTGAAGGAGACCCTCAGGACCGGTGAGACCTCCGGGGCCCCGGAGCTCGACGGCGTGGCGCCGCTCTTTGCGCGCCAGGCGGCGGTGTCCCGCATCCCCGAGCCCGACGAGCTGCTCATCGAGCGGGTGCGGACCCGGGACGGTGATCACGCCTTCCTGTTCCCGCTCGAGGGACGGATCGTGCACGAGGGCCTCGCCGCGCTCCTCGCGTGGCGAGCGACGCGCGCGGCGAAGGTCACCGTCACCCAGGCGGTGAACGACTGGGGGCTCGAGCTGGTGACGCGGACGGAGCTGCCGGTGGGGGACGACGAGTGGGCCGAGCTGCTCACGCCGGAGGGGCTCCTCGAGGACCTGCTCGCCTGCCTCGACGGGTCCGGGCTTGCTCGCCGTCACTTCCGCGAGATCGCGCGCGTGTCGGGGCTGGTTCAGCAGGGCCTGCCGGGCGCCCGGAAGGGCCAGCGGCAGCTCCAGGCCTCGGCTGGGCTCGTGTTCGATGTCCTGACCGAGCACGACCCGGAGAACCTGCTGCTTGAGCAAGCGCGGCGGGAGGTGATGGAGCGGACCCTGGAGTTCTCGCGGCTGCGGGCGGGGCTGGAGGAGCTAAGGAGCCGGACGATTCACGTGGAGCGGCCCGGTTCGCTAACGCCGCTCGGCTTCCCCCTCTGGGCAGAGCGCGTCCGCGAGCGTGTCTCGTCGGAGTCCTGGGAGGATCGCGTGCGTCAGATGGCTGAGCGGCTCCAGGCGCGTTCGTCCGTCGCGGCGGCTCCGCACCCAGCGACGCCAGGCGCCGATAGGCAGAGCGTGACCGGAGAGCGGAGGAAGGACGCTTGAAGGACCTCGATATTGAACTCGGCGGGGTGACGCTCCGCCTGTGCCCCGAGCGCGCCGCCTTCCGGCCGGCGGAGGGTGAGCTCCTGGTCGCGGACGTGCACATCGGCAAGGCCGCCGCGTTCAGGCGAGCGGGACGGGCCATGCCGCCCGGGACGACCCGCCGCGAGCTGGAGCGAATCGACGCGCTCGTGGCGCGCCTTGGAGCCCGGCGGCTGACCCTGCTGGGGGACCTGTTCCACGATGAGGTCGAGCCCGACAGCCCCACGGCGCGGACCTTCTCGAGGTGGCTCTTGGACCGGTCGGACCTCGAGGTGACGCTGGTCCGTGGGAACCACGACCGGCATGCCGTGGAGTTCATCGAGCGGCTGGAGCTCCGGGCCGTCGCCGAACCCCTGCGGCGCAACGGGCTCGTCTACCGCCACCACCCGGAGGGCGAGGGGCCCTTCGTGGCGGGGCACGTGCACCCAGGCGTGAGGCTCATGGACGGGACAGACCGCGCGCGGCTCCCGGTCTTCTGGGAGAAGGAGGAGGGGCTCATTCTCCCGGCCTTCGGCCAGTTCACGGGGCTCCAGGTCGTGTCGGGAGATGCGGGAGATCGGATGTACGCCGTGACCCCCTCCGCGGTCCTCGAGGTACCACGAGCCCTTTGCCGCTGATGGCTGCTGCCGCAGAGCCCGTCCGCCGTAAGGGTTGGTCAAGCCGGCTTGGACGGGAGGCGTCCTTGAGGGGAGGCTCCGCGGGAGATGGGCTCGATTGGCGGAGCGCTCTGCCGCTCTAGCGCACCCGCTCGGACCGGTCGAGACGCTGCACCAGCGGACGGATCGTCGCCGTCCACGCGGAGTATCCCTCGGCGTTCAGGTGGAGCCGGTCTTTCCGGAACCAGCGCGGTTCGGGCTGCCCCTCGGCGTTGAGCAGCTGGCTCGCGGTGTCGAGGAAGTGGAGGCGCTCGTCCTGCGCGCAACGCTCCTCGATGAGCCGGTTCGTCTCCAGGACGACGGAGAGGTGCTCGGCCCGGCTCGGCGTCGGGCTGATTGCGAGGTAGACGAGGGGCGCTTCGCACCCGAGGTCACGGAGCCGGATCACTAGCTCGTCGAAGCGCTGGGCGACCCAGGCGGCGGGCCGCGGGGCCTCCCCCTTGATGTCGTTGGTGCCGCTGAAGACCACCACGAGCGTAGGGTCGTACTGGGTGACGAGGCGGTCCGCCCAGTAGAGGGTGTCGAAGATCTTTGATCCTCCAAACCCTCGGTTGATCACGGGTACCGGCGCCATGTCCTCTCCGAGGGAGCTCCAGAGTCGGATGCTCGAGCTGCCCACGAAGACCACCGGGCGGTCCACGGCCACGGATTGCGCGGCCTGCTCGTCAAAGCCCTCGAGCGCGTCGACCCAGCGCTCCGGGTTCTCACCTTCGGGGATGACGGGACGCGGAGGGCGCGGCGGCGCCGAGGCCCCCGGCGCGAAGCAGCCGGTCAGCGCGACCGCGACGATCGAGAGGAGGTGCCAGCGCATCACGCGTCGGGGAGGCAGAGGCAGCTCGAGGTGACGGGCCGGTCGGCGCCCTTCCACGCGGCTTCGTAGCGCTCCTGAGCCGCGGCAGCGGCATCGAGCTTGCCCTGTGCGCGCAGCGCCTTGGAGAGGCCCAGGAGGGACCATCCGTTGCCGGGCCACCTCTCGAGGTCGGAGAGGTACACGGCCTCTGCCTCGTCGGGACGCCCGGCCTCGAGCAGGACTGCCCCGAGGGTGTGCCGCGTCGGCTGGAGCCACTGGGGCGGCTCGCCGTAGCTCAGGGAGTCCTCGACCTCGATCGCCTGCTTGAGGGAGGCGATGGCCAGGTCCCACTCGCCCCGCTGCAGGGCGATCTCGCCGGCGATGAAGTGGTCGCTGACCTCCAGGACCCGGCGGATCGCATCGGGCCCGGTCATCTGGTCCTCGGGGAAGGCCGCGGCGGCGGCCTGGAAGAGCTCGTACTCGGCCTGGGCGCGCTCGAAGTCCTTCTTCGCCGCGTAGGCGACGGCCCGGTGCGCGCGCCACATCGCGGTCGTGATGGGCAGCACCTCGGGGGGCGCCGGCTCGGCGAGGATCGCATCCCAGCGCCCGAAGCGCTTCTGTACGTCGTAGACCGAGCACATCCAAAGGTCGATGAAGCCCGCCACCGCGGGGAGCATCTCGGCGGGGATGCCCGGCAGCATGGAGCGTGCGGCCTCCATGGCCTCGGTCTCCTGGCCGACCATCATCGCGGAGTACGCCAGCATGTGGGCGTTGTGCACGATGTACATGTGCTGGATGCCCTGCTCGGGGGAGCGCTCCAGGTAGGTGGTGTCCCGGCGCATGGCCGCCCGGTTCTGGACGATCGACTTCTCCCAGTCGCCGGTCTGCACGTAGATGTGCGACGGCATGTGGTTCATGTGGCCCGAGACCGGGATCTGGTTCCGCAGGCGGTCCGCCGCGGCGAGCGCGCGCTCGGGCTCGAGGCTCGGCTCGATGGCGTGAATGTAGAGGTGGTTGGCGCCCGGATTGTTCGGGTGCTTCTCGAGCACGGCCTCGAGTGTGGCGGTGATCTTGGCGGTGTCAGCTTCGGGCAAGCGGTCGATGGTGTAGAGCTGCCAGGGGCGCAGGACCATCAGGGACTCGCCGTACAGGGTCCCGACCTCGGGGTCTTCGGGGAAGCGGACGAGAAGCGCCTCCATGGCCGCGGCGTAGGCCTCGTTGAGCGCCGTCCGGTCCTCTGGCCAGGGGAACGCATAGCGCGCGGCGAGAGCCTCAATCAGGCCGCGCTCCACGGGGCTTGTGTTGCCTGCCCTGGCCTCGGCCTCCTTCAGCGCAGACCACGCGGCGCCCGAGCGCTCGTCCGTCATGACCGGGTCGTTGTAGTTCGGACCCTCGCAGATCGAGATGCCCCACCAGGCCATGGCGCAGGCGGGGTCGAGCTCTGCGGCCCTCGCAAAGGAGCGGATCGCCTCGTCGTGGTTGAAGCTGTACATCCACGCGAGCCCCTGGTCGAAGTACCGCTGGGCCTCCTCGGACGAGGTCGTCACCGCTCGGCGATAGGGGCCGATCTCATCGAACCGTTGGGCCCTGGAGGCGTCGGTCTCAAGGTGGTCGGAGACGGGCGCCTCGAGCGGCTCGGCGCTTCCGGCGCCGAACTGGCAGGAGGCGAAGAGGAGGGCCGGGGCGAGGGCCGGGGCGATGGGAAGGGAGAGCTTCATCGTTCAGGGGCAGCGGTGTGGGGCAGGAGCGCTCCTCCAAGCTAGCGGCTGCCTCCCTTCCCCATGGTTGCTGATCCGACGTTCCCTTCCACGACGGGGACGCGGACCTCCTCTGGGCTCGGGGGTGCCCGGGGAGCGATCCGCGGCTGACCCAGGGACGGGTGGAGCGGACCCGCGGCCGGGCCAGCGCGGGCGCTTGGGGCTGGATGGAGGGTCGCTCGCTCGGTGGGCCGTGGATGGCTGCGAGGGCGCCCTTGGGGGGGCGGCGTCCGAGTCGGCCCGTCTCAGGCGATGACGTCCCGCAGGACCCGTGCGGGCTCGACGCCGGTGAGCCGCAGGTCGAGGCCGCGAAAGTCGTAGCCGAGCTTCTCGTGGTCGAGACCGAGCAGGTGCAAGACGGTCGCGTGGAGGTCACGGACGTGGACCACGTCCTCGACCGCGGCGTAGCCCAGGGGGTCGGTCGCGCCGTAGCGCCGCCCGCCGGGGATGCCGGCGCCGGCCATGAGGTAGGAGAAGCCGCGGATGTGGTGATCCCTGCCGTCTCCCTGGCCCATGGGGGTCCGGCCGAACTCGCCCCCAAACAGGATGAGCGTGTCCTCCAGCAGCCCGCGGCGCTTGAGGTCGGTGACCAGCGCGGCGCTGGCCTGATCCACCTCCTTCGCCGTGATCTCCATGGAGCGCTGCACGCCGCCGTGGTGGTCCCAGCCCCGGTGGTACACCTGGATGAACCGCACGCCGCGTTCTGCCATGCGGCGAGCCATGAGACAGTTGCTGGCGTAGGAGCCGTCGCGGCCCTCGGTGCCGTAGAGGTCGAGCACCTCCTGGGATTCGCCGGCGAGATCCACCAGCTCCGGGACCGCGGCCTGCATGCGGAAGGCGAGCTCGTACTGGGCCGTGCGGGCGGCCGCCTCGGGGTCGCCGGTCCCGGCTGCTCGCACCCGGTTGAGCCTCGCGATCGCCTCGACCACGTCCCCCTGCTGGGCCCGGTCGACACCCGCGGGGTTCTGTACGTAGAGCACGGGGTCTCCAACGGACCGCAGTTCGACCCCCTGGTAGCGGGAGGGGAGGAACCCCGAATGCCACTGCCTGGCGGCGATGGGCTGGGACTGGCCTCCCTTGCCGATGGAGCTCAGGACCACGAAGGCGGGCAGGTTCTCGTTCAAGGAGCCCAGCCCGTAGTGAATCCACGACCCCATGGACGGCCGGCCCGGGAGCGTCGTGCCCGTGTTGAAGAGCGTGTGCGCCGGGTCGTGGTTGATCTGGTCGGTCTCGAGCGAATTGAGGATGCAGAACTCGTCGATCACGCTGCCGAGGCGGGGGAACTTCTCGCAGATGCGGAGCCCGCTCTCGCCGAAGGGGCGAAAGGGGAAGCGCGGGCCGAGGCAGCGCAGCGCGCGCCCCTGGAGCTGCGCCAGCTGCTGGCCGCCCGTGAACGACTCGGGCATGGGCTCGCCGTCGAGCTTGGCGAGCTCGGGCTTCTCGTCGAAGGTCTCCAGGTGGCTCGGTCCACCGGCCATGTAGAGGTGGATGACGCGCTTCGCGCGGGGCGCGCCCGGGACCCGGAAGGGGCCGGCGTCCTGGGCGGCTCCGGCGTTCAGTGAAGCGAGGGCGGCCTGCCCCAGCCCCGCGGCTGCGCCGGTGAGGAAGGTCCTGCGGGAGAGCCCGTTGAGGAGGCCTGGATGGAGGAGCGGTCTCATTCCCTGACGATCGCCTCGTGGAGGTTGAGGGCCACGCGGGCCACGGAGGTCCACGCCGCCAGCTCGTCCGTTGCGAGGGGCGGGGGGGCCGGGGAGGCGCCGATCGCGGTCAGCGCCGCCGCGTCTTCGGGCCTCGCCGCGAAGGAGGCTCGATGCTCGGCGAGCAGCCCGAGGAGCAGCGCCTGCTCTGCGGCCTCGGGGGCGCGCTGCAGGACCCGCTGCCAGAGATCCTCCACACGCTCGCCGTCGGTCTGATCTGGAGCGGAGAGGACCTGTTGGGCGAGGGCCCGCGCGGCCTCCACGAAGATCGGATCGTTGAGCAGGGCGAGAGCCGCCAAGGGCGTGTTCGAACGCGGCCGCTCGGAGGTGCAGCGCTCGCGACTGGGGGCGTCGAAGGCCGCGAGGCTCGGGTGGACGAACTGGCGCTGCCAGTGGCCGTAGAGGGCGCGGCGGTGGAGGGCGTCACCCTCCGACGGTCGGTAGGTCCGCCGCGGGAAGTTGAGGTGAGACCAGTAACCGACGGGCTGGTACGGGCGGACGCTGGGGCCGCCCACGTCGCGCTGCAGGAGTCCGCTCGCCGCCAGCGCGCCGTCGCGGATGAACTCCGCGTCGAGGCGGTGGCGGACCTGCTTCCCGAAGCGCTGTCCGCGCTCCGAGGAGGGGTCTGCGATGGCAGAGGTCTGCTGGTAGGCGCTGGAGGTCACGATGTCCCGGATCAGCGCCCGCAGGTCCCAGCCGGAATCGACGAGCCGCGTGGCGAGGTGGTCAAGGAGCTCGGGGTGGGTGGGCGACGTGCCCTGGACCCCGAAGTCGTCGAGGGTCTCGACGATCCCGCGGCCCATGAAGAGCCGCCAGACTCGGTTGACGAGGACCCGGGCGACCAGGGGGTTCTCGCCGTCCACCAGCCATCGAGCGAGGTCGAGGCGGGTGGGGCGACGGCCCTCGACGGTGAGCGTCCCGAAGGCCGCGGGGACCGAGGGGAGGACGACGTCGCCGGTCTCGTCCATCCAGTTTCCCCGCGCGAGGACTCGGGTGAGCATGGGGTCGACGGCGCGGGTCTCCATCACCAGGGGGATCTGGCCCTGGAGGGTCATGAGCTCGGCCCGGAGGCGGGCCTGCTCCGCTCGCTCGTCGGCGAGCAGCGCGCAGCGGGCTCGGTGCAGGAGGTCCAGCTCCAGGCGGGCCGCCTCCGGGCGTTCGCCCTCGGGGAGGCTCAGTAGCCCTCGCAGGTCCGGGGCGAGCGCGGGGCTGCCCTCCATCGTTCCCAGCGAGAAGCGCCAGCGGCCCATGAGGTGTCGGCCGCCGTGGACCTGGGCAAGCTCAACCTCGACCGCCCCGGATCCGGGTCCGCCCACCGGCCGCGCGAGGTCGAAGACGACCTCCGAGGGCGCGCCGTCCTGCCCGCGCATCACGGCCCACCCTGCGCGCCCGAGCTCGCCGTCGTGGGCCTTGGCCACAGGGTAGCCAGGCTGCTCGAAGGAGGCCCGGGCGGCGGTGATGGGGACGCTCTCACCGTCGACCCGCACCGAGACCTCGCTGAGCACGACGTTGCCGTTCGCGGCGAGCCCCGGGCCCTGGTTCGGGAGGGCCTCGTCGGCGAGGAGCTCGAGCCGGATCGAGCGGAGCGGCTCCGCCGGCGCGGGGAAGCGCACGGTGAAGGTGTCCTTGTCGTCCCCGTCGGCGCTGGAGCGCCAGGCGCCCGACGCGTCGGCCTCGAACGTACGCCCGGACGCGGAGCGGACCTCGACCTCCTCCGGGGTGATCCAGGAGCTCATGGCGAGCGCGTCGATGAAGACTGCGCGGTCCGCGGCGAGCTCAGGCGTCTCCGCGGCGAGCGCGACCTCGACGGCGGAGAGCGCGGAGGTGAGCTCGCCGAGGCGCCGCTCCTGGTCCGCGGACGGGACGGGGAGCTCGGGGGGGAAGGTGTTGTTCCCCGAGAGGTAGACGCCGACCTGTTCGATGTCGGCGAAGAAGGCCCCGAGCTCGTAGAACTCCTCGGCGGAGAAGGGGTCGAACTTGTGGTCGTGGCACTCCGCGCAGCCCACGGTCGAGGCGAGCCACACCTCGGTCAGGTTCCGCACGCGGTCGGCGGTGTAGCGGGCCAGGAACTCCTTGGGCTGGGAGCCCCCCTCGCGGGTGATGAGGTTCAGCCGGTTGTAGGCGGCGGCGACGCGCTGGGAGCGGTCGGCGTCCGGGAGCAGGTCGCCCGCGATCTGCTCCACCGTGAAGCGGTCGAAGGGCATGTTGGACGCGAACGCGTCGATGACCCAGTCGCGATAGGGCGTGATGTTCCAGCGGTTGTCCGCGTGGATCCCCGTGGTGTCCGCGAAGCGCACCAGGTCGAACCAGAAGGTGGTGAGGCGCTCGGCGTGGTGGGGCGACGCGAGCAGCTCATCCACGAGGCCCTCCAGCGCGGCCTGCCCCGGGTCGAGGGCGAAGGCCTCCACCTGGGCCTGGGTGGGGGGGAGCCCGAGGAGGTCGAGGGAGAGCCGCCGCACGAGGCTCCGGGCATCGGCGCGGGGCGCGGGCTCGAGCCCTGAGTCGGCGAGGCCGTCGAGGATCCACCGGTCGATGTCTCCCCGGACCCACTCCGGCGGCGCCAGAGGCGCATCCACCCCGGGGGCCTCCGGGCGGTCCGGCGCCTGGTAGGCCCAGTGCTTGTCGTAGGGAGCCCCCTCTGAGATCCAGCGCTCAAGGAGGTCCGCCTCGGCGCTGCTGAGCGGCGCGTGGTCGGGCCCGGGCGGCATCGGGTCGAGGTCGTCCCCGACGCGGATCAGGAGCTCGCTGTCGGCGACCGCGCGGGTGTCGATAGCTCTGGAGCCGGCGCGGTCCTCGACCGCCGAGGCGCGCAGGTCGAGGCGGAGGTTCGCCTCCCGCGTGCCCGCGTCGGGGCCGTGGCAGGGGAAGCAGCGGTCCGCGAGCAGGGGCCGGATCTCCCGGCCGAAGCTGACGGGGTCGTCGCCCGACGTTACCGCGGCGAGCACGAGCAGGGGGATGAGCGAGGCCTGGGCGAGCATTGGCCCAGGGTAGCGCGTGGCGCCGATTGTGGTCAGCGCAGGTCGGCGGGGTCGATCCCGTAGCGCTTGACCCGGAGCCCCATCTGGCGCTCGGTGATGTCCAGGAGTCGGGCGGCCTTGGCGCGGTTCCCGCGGGTGGAGCGCAAGGCGTCGAGGAGCAGCTCGCGCTCCACCCGCTCCAGCGTCGCGGCGAGGGTCCCGGTCGGCTCCACCGGCGGCTCCCCGGCGGGCTGCATGTTGGGCGGGAGGTGGTGGGAGCGGATCACGTCGCCCTCGCACTGCAGCGTGGCGCGGAGCATGCAGTTCTCCAGCTCTCGGACGTTGCCGGGCCAGGGGTAGGTCTTGAGTAGCGCGCGCGCGGTGGAGGAAAGCCCCGGGGCTGGAGCGTCGCTCTTCGCCGCGTGGACGTGGAGGAAGTGCTCGCAGAGCGGGATGACGTCCGCCGCGCGTTCGCGCAGGGCCGGGACGTGGATCGGGAAGACGTTGAGGCGGTAGTAGAGGTCCTCTCGGAACGCTCCACCTGCCACCTGCTCCTCCACATCCGCGTTCGTCGCGGCGATCACCCGCACGTCCGTGGCGCGCGTCTTCGCGCTCCCGATCCGCTCGAACTGTCGCTCCTGGAGGAAGCGCAGGAGGAGCACCTGCGTCGTGAGGGGGAACTCACCGATCTCGTCGAGGAAGAGCGTGCCACCGTCCGCGAGCTCGAAGCGGCCGATGCGCTCCTGGATCGCTCCGGTGAAGGCGCCCTTCTCGTGCCCGAAGAGCTCGCTCTCGAGGAGCGTGGCCGGGAGCGCGGCGCAGTTGACCTTGATGAAGGGCTTGGTGGCGCGGTCGCTGGAGTAGTGGATCGCTGCGGCGACGAGCTCCTTGCCCACGCCGCTCTCGCCGCGAATCAGCACCGTGGCGTCCGCGCGGCAGACCCTGGCGATCTGGTCGAAGACCGTGAGCATGGGCTTCGAGTCACCGACGATGTTCTCGGGCCGGTACCGCTCCTTCAGGGCGTCTCGAAGCCGCTCGTTCTCTGCGCGCAACGAGTCGCGCTCTTCGGCGGCCCGCTGCCTCAGGCGGACAGCCTGCGCGATCATCGAGGCCACCGTCGACATGAGCATGGAGACGTGGTTGAGCTCCGAGTGGGGGGTGGACGGGAAGTCCCCGGCGATCGCCCCGACGATCTCGCCGCTCAGCTGGATGGGGATGACGAGCAGCGAGCAGCGCTCGGGCTGTGAGCAGACGCCCAGCAGCGGGTGATCCCCCTTCTCGAGGGGGAGCGTCATGGGCTGCGAGAGCGCCACGGCCTCCGCGATGGGGCTCGCGTCCACGCGCTCCTCGGCAGCGCGCTGCTCGTCCGCGGTGAGGCCCACCGCGGCCTCGATCCGAAGCTCCCCGGAGGCCCGGTGGACCATGGCGACGACCGCGTGCTGGAGGTGGGTGCCCTCGACGAGGGTGGCGAGCACCGGTTCGAGGACCGAAAGGGGTTCCAGGCTCCCGACCAGGATCTGGTTGATGGCGAAGAGCAGCCGGAGATCGCTCTCGAGGGGCTGGGGGGAGAGGGGCAAGGATCCTGGGTGGGCTAGGGGCGCGATCGCGGGCAGGAGGCCCATCCTACGTAGATGTAGGGCCAATCAGGGCATCCTACATTTATGTAGCCTAGGGGCTTCATCAAGGGAGTGTTATGTCACTTGTAGTCAGCAATTTAGGGCGATCTCATGCCCGTGGCACGTCGGTTGCTATTGGTGACCTGACATGGGCTTCTGCATCGAGATCGACGGTGACCTGATCCCGGGGCGCAGCGTGCTCCTCGGGACGGCGGCCACCGGCGTGAAGGCGGCGCAGCGCCCAGGTCCCTTCGAGGCCCTCGATCCAGGCTCGCCGGGCGAGGGGGGTGGAACGGTGACGGGTTCGATGGGGAATCCAGAGCCCGAGACCTCCCTCACCCGGCGAGTCCGATCAAGGACCCGTCGGCGCCTGCGGTTGCGGGCGTGAGAGAGAGAACTAGAGAGGAAGCGGAGGGGCGCCGTGCAACGGTGCCCCCCCCGTGGAACACGAGTCAGATCGGAAGGGGAGCGCAGGGGGTGTTGCTAGCTCCTGCGCCCCCCGTTCTCTGGCTCCTTCATTTGGTCCGAGGACCTTCACTTGGTCAGAGGAGACGGACACGCCTGAGTTCCTGGAGGCCCCCCTTGTCTGCCGCGTCCACCTGCCACTCGTGCGGCGCGCAGGTGTGGGGGGCGCCTCATCTCCTGGGAGCCTGCTGGCGCTCAGGCTGCGCCGCGCCGGCCACGTCGACGACCGCCGCTGCCACGGCGGCACCGAGCGCGCGGGAGCCTTCCCGTGTGAAGTGGACGTCGGCGGGCTTCTGGAGGGCCGGGTCGGCCTCCGAGATGAGCGCGAAGAGGTCGTTGACTGGGACCCCCTCCGCGGCCATCACCTCGAGGGCGCGGCGGTTGTACTCCACGGCGTCTGAAGGCTCCCGGTAGGGCCGGAGCTCGCCGGGGGGGACCGGCGTGGTCGTCGCGAAGACCAGCCGTGCGCCCGAAGCCTTCAGGCTGCGGGTGATCTCAAGCAGCTGCCGCTGGTAGCGCTCCGGGTCCGCCTGGTGGGTTTCCAAGGGGTCGTTGGAGTTCCGCCCTGTCTCGGCGTCGACGCGCTTCATGTCGTGGAGGCCGAAGTTGAAGTGGATCACGTCGAAGGGGGCGCCCTCCATGGTGAGCCAGCGTTCAACGGAGCCCACTCCCTTGTTCGTGCCCTCGCAGTTCTCCGGCCGCGGCTTGGCGCCCTCCGCCCGGTTGCGCATGGGGCGGGACACCTCGGCCACGCCCTCCAGCTCCTGCCGCACGAAGGGCGTGTAGCCGATGGAGATGGAGTCGCCGAGGATGAGGACGCGGTAGGGCGCGACGAGGGGCGGGGCCGGCGGCGTTGACTGCGGCGTTGACTGCGGCGCCCCGGCGGGGAGCGCCGAGGAGGAGGCGCAGGCGGCCGCGAGGAGGAGGGCGACGGGGGAGACGGACCTGACGAGGAGGGAAGGCATTCCGCCATGGGACCTCGATCCCTGGTGGAGCGCCACCCCTTGGCCCGCTGTGTGGCCCCGTCGTTCGATTCTGCCGCGTGCCCCTGCCGCGTGCCCCTGCCGCGTGCCCCTGCCGCTGGGGCGGCGACGGGGTCACATGCCGTCGATGATCCCGTTGAGCACCGCGCTGGGCCGCATGGCCTTCTCGCAGGCCTCATCGCTCGGGTGGAAGTACCCGTCGATGTCCACGGGGGCACCCTGGGCCGCCAGGAGCTCCGTGCTGATCGTCTCCTCGGCGGCGGCGAGCGCGGCGGCGATCGGCGTGAAGCGCGACTGCAGCTCGGCGTCCACGCCCTGAGCGGCGAGGGCTTCTGCCCAGTAGAGGGCGAGGTAGAAGCTGGAGCCGCGGTTGTCGATCTCGTTGACCTTCCGGGAGGGGTAGCGCGAGTGCTCGAGGTAGGCCCCGACGGCCTGGTCGAGGGCGGCCGCCAGGGCCGCCGCCTTGGCAGAGCCGCTGGACTCAGCGGCCTTCTCGATGGAGGGGACGAGGGCGCAGTACTCGCCGAGGGAGTCCCAGCGCAGGTGCCCCTCCCCGAGGAACTGGGCCACGTGCTTGGGCGCCGAGCCGCCGGCGCCGGTCTCGAACAGGCCGCCGCCCTTGAGCAGCGGGACGATCGAGAGCATGCGGGCGCTGGTGCCGAGCTCGAGGATGGGGAAGAGGTCCGTCAGGTAGTCACGCAGGACGTTGCCCGTGACCGAGATGGTGTCCTCGCCGCGGCGCACCCGCGCCAGTGACGCGTGCATGGCGTCGACAGGCTTGAGCATCCGGATGTCGAGCCCGTCGGTGTCGTGGTCCTTCAGGTAGAGGTCCACCTTCTTGAGGAGCTCCGCATCGTGGCCGCGCGCGGAGTCCAGCCAGAAAATGGCGGGGGCACCGGAGGCCTTGGCACGAGAGACGCCGAGCTTGACCCAGTCACGGATGGACACGTCCTTGGTCTGGCACATCCGGAAGATGTCGTCCTTCTCCACGGACTGCTCGAGGAGGACGGCGCCCTCGGCGTCGACCACGCGGATCGTGCCGGTGCCCGCGGCGAAGAAGGTCTTGTCGTGGGACCCGTACTCCTCCGCCTTCTTGGCCATGAGCCCGACGTTGGAGACGCTCCCCATGGTGGCGGGGTCAAACTGCCCGTTGGCCTGGCAGTCCTCGATGACCGCCTGGTACAGGGTGGCGTAGCTGCGGTCCGGGATCAGCGAGACCGTGTCCTGCAGCTCGTCGGCGCGGTTCCACATCTTGCCGCCGTCGCGGACCACCACGGGCATGGAGGCGTCGATGATCACGTTGTTGGGGACGTGCAGGTTGGTGACGCCCTTGCGGGAGTCGACCATCGCCAGGTCCGGGCCGCTCTCATAGCAGGCCTCGATGTCGCGCGCGATCTCGGCGCGCTGGTCCTCGGGGAGCCGCTCGAGCTTGTCGAGGACGTCCTGGAGGCCGTTGTTCAGGTTGACGCCGATGGACGCGAGGGCGTCGGCGTGCTTGTCGAGGGCCGCGCCGAAGAAGACCGAGACGCAGTGCCCGAACATGGCCGGGTCCGAGACCTTCATCATCGTCGCCTTGAGGTGCAGGGAGAAGAGCACCCCCTCCTCCTTGGCGCGCGCGATCTCCTCGGCGAAGTAGGCGCGCAGGGCCGCGGCCTTCATGCGGGAGGTGTCGATGACCTCGCCAGCGAGGAGCTCGATGCCGTCCTTCAGGACCTCGGCCTCACCGCCAGCGGGGACGAACTCGATGCGGGCAGAGGTGGGGCTGGCCAGGGTCGTCGACCGCTCGCTGCCGAAGAAGTCGTCGCCTTGCATGTGGGCGACCCGCGCCTTCGAGCCAGCCTCGGGCCAGGGCCTCATCATGCGGTGGGGGTGCTTCTGGGCGAAGGCCTTGACCGACTTCGCCGCGCGGCGGTCGGAGTTGCCCTCGCGCAGGACCGGGTTGACCGCGGAGCCCAGCACGGCACCGAAGCGGCGCTGGAGGTCCCGCTCCTCGTCGGTCTTGGGCTCCTCCGGGTAGTCGGGGACGTCGAAGCCCTGGGCCTGGAGCTCTGCGATCGCGTCCTGCAGCTGCGGGATGGAGGCGCTGATGTTGGGGAGCTTGACGATGTTGGCCGCCGAGGTCTTGGCCAAGTCACCGAGCCGGGAGAGCTCGTCGGGAACCCGCTGGTCCTCGGTCAGCCCCTCGGGGAAGTTCGCCAGGATCCGCCCGGCCAGGGAGATGTCCGCCGTCTCGATCTCGACGCCCGAGCCCTTCATGAAGGCGCGGACGATGGGCAGCAGGGCGTGGGTGGCCAGGGCCGGGGCTTCGTCGATCTTGGTCCAGGTGATCGTGGCGGAGGACATGGTCTTCAGGGGGGCCGGGGAGGGAGGCTCGCGTTCGAGGCAGAGAGGTTAGTCGCAATGGGTCCGCCTGCCGCCCTCGAGCGCGGAGGATTCGTGACGTTTCGGGGGCATTCGAGCCCGGCCGAGGCTGGGCGCCGGGACCCGCTCCGACGTGGGCTCAACTTTCTGGCCGGGGAGGTGCCCGGGGTTTCCTCATCCGGGCCCCAGGGCCGGGTGGAGGCGTCTCCCGGAGGGGCTGCGGGGGATTTGGTCCAGGCCCAGGACCCCCTCGGTGCCGAGATGTCCTAGATTTCCGACGTCGCCATGCAGGAGTTCATCATCGTCTTCGCCTTCTTCGCCCTCGCCGTGGGCGGGATGGCGGTCGGCCTGCTCCGCGGGAGGGCCCTGTCGGGCTCCTGCGGCGGCGTGGGGCCGGACGGGGAGTCCATCGCGGACTGCCTCTGCGAGATGCAGAACGCGCCGGTGTGTGACGCGCGCAAGGAGCTCCTCGCCCTGGCGCGCCGCAAGAGCGAGCGCGACGCGGCCCGCCGCCGCCAGCAGTAGTCGCCGCCGCGAGCAGTCGTCCCCGTCGCCCGCAGTAGTCCCCGTCGCCAGCAGTGGCAGCCGGCCGCAAGCGAGCTTCTCAGCGCCCGCGCTGGCGGGGCACGCGGCCGTCTCCTGGGCCGTCCATGAGCACCGAGGACATGCCCGAGGTCATGATGGCCTCGATCGGCGCCTCGGCGTTGTGGGTGCGAACCAGCAGGTAGCCCTCCACACCCTCAAGGGCCTCGAGCAGCTCGAGGCCCTCGATGGGCCCGAGCACCATCGTCGCCGTGGCGAGGCCGTCGGCCTCCGCGCATGTGGGCGCGATGACCGTCGCGGACGCGAGGTCGTGGTCGATGGGGTACCCGGTCCGGGGGTCGATGACGTGGCTCACCACGCGGCTGCCCACGCGGCGGACGTTGCGATAGTCCCCGCTCGTGGCCACGCCGCCGCTGGTCATGGAGAGGCGGGCGATGGGGGGCCTCGGCGCCAGCGCCATGGGGGAGAGCGGGTCGCTGCCGGCGGGCGGGAGCGGGTCGTCCACGCCGATGCGCCAGGGGATGCCCTCGGGGTT
>CALLKX010000102.1 GCA_938083085.1 uncultured bacterium | reverse complement strand
TGCGCCTCGCCGCCGGCCTGTCGGGGCACGAAGTTCAGCCGGCACTCTCAGGGGAGGGGCGTCGGCGTCGATCGGGGCGCGCTGCGGTGGCCCTGGGGCGGCGGATCACGCGAAGCGCAGCTGGGGCTCGGGTCGGGCGGGCGCGAGGGGTGGGGGCTCGGCGCGGAGACGCAGATGCTTGAGGAACCGGCGCGCGACGAGCGGGTCGGTGAGGGTGGCGACGCGGTGGCGGTTTCCGCCGCACCTGGGGCAGCGCAGCACGTCCACCGCGAAGGTCCGCTGGAGGAGCTCGGCCCAGCTGCGGCGCTGTGCCTTGGCGCAGGGGTCGGCTTCGGCCTCAGCCTCCGCTTCGCCGGCGCCTGGCGCGGGACGGGGCCCAGGGGAGGGGCCGAGGGAGGGGCCGAGGGAGGGCCCGGTGCGGCGGGGGACGACAGCATCGCGCAGGGGCGAGGCGGGGGCGAGGACGCCGAAGTAGGTCCACTGGTGCTCGCGCGACCACCGGCCGTTGTGCGCGATAGTTGCTACGACTCCGTACGCCCCGGGGCGGCGGGTTGCTTTCACCGAGGGGATTGCGATCAGACGACGGCGGGTGTGGATTCGATGCGTTTCGCGAAGCGACGGGCGATGGCGATTCCGAACACGAGGACGATGGTCATCGCCACGAGCATCAGGATTCCTCCGGTGGTCCCGAACGGAACGCATCGATAGGGGAAGGCGGCGGCGAGTCCCATCTCGGCGGTGATCATCTTGCGGGCATGGATGATCCACCATGCCCTAGGGGGTCTCCGTGAGACGCCGATGTACAGATCGTGTCCCGCATCGATCATCACGTAGACCGTCGCCGCGATGATGATCAGGTGTCCGAACTCCAGCGTTCCCGAAAGTTCGCCCGAAAGCCCCTGGGAATCCGACTGGTCGACCGCGTGCCAGAGCATGACCGCGAAGAGGAGGCCCGCGACGATCTCCAGCACCGCGATGATCGAATCGAACTTCGGGAACACCCCGCGATCCGCGGCGCGGGCCCGCGCCCAGACCCGCCAACCCGACACCGCCAGGTAGAAGGCCATGGTGTTCAACATGGCGGCGTTCACGACCGCGAGGACGTCGACGCCACCATCCTCGCGATAGGGCGAGATGTTCAACTCCAGACCGAAGACGTCGACCACGGTCCCCGTCAGGTTTTCGAACTCGAGCAGGTAGCCGCCGATGCAGATGAAGAAGAAGCACCCTACGAATGTGAGACCGCTCCAGCGATGGAGCGCGGTTCCCTTCGTCGAGAGCGCAGCCAGCGGAAATGCGATGAAGGCCGCGACGATGCCCGCCAGCACGTGTGCCACCAAGAATACGGACAGGATCGAGTTCCACATGTCTTGGTGGATAAGCGATCCAAGCTGCCACATGGCGGAGCAGCGGATCGTGGGGGTGGTTGAGGGGGAGCAGAAGGGAGGTGCGTGGACCGCCCCGGCCGAGGGCCCGGCCCAGGGAGGGGCCGCTGAAGCGATCTATGGTCGACGTTGGCGGAGAATGGCTAGCCTCGCAAGGTGTGGTGCAAGAGAACTCCCCCCCCTGCGCCTCGCCGCCGGCCTGTCGGGGCAAGAAGTTCAGCCGGCGCTGTCAGGGGAGAAGCGTCGGCGTCGATCGGGGCGCGCTGCGGTGGCCCTGGGGCGGCGGATCAGGCGAAGCGCATCTGGGGCTCGGGTCGGGCGGGCGCGAGGGGTGGGGGCTGCTCTAGGTCCGCAAGTGGGGCCGATGGGGTAGAAGCCTCAATCGGGCCAAACGAGTTCTTGAGGGACCGCCGCTTGGACACCAGATGTCTGGATGGAGAGCTCTGGCCTCGACGCGACCAGGAGTGTTCCGGGAGGAACACCGCGCAGGTGGAAGTGTCCTTCCTCACCAACGATCATGGTGTAAACCCAGTCGACTCGGTCGGAGAAGAGTGCTGCCCACTCTCCGGGGCTCCAGCCGACGAACTCTCCGGTCGCAGGCGTTCCATCCTTGCGCTTGACGGTTCCCGAGACGGAGATCGCTGGCTCAAGATCGATGGAGAGAGGCTCCGCATCCGTCGTCATCTTCAGCGATCCGGTGGCGAACACGCCGGGGCCGTCGCCCACCGGCAGGACATTCGAGTTGATGAGGTAGGCGTAGCTGCCCGCTGCCAATGACAGCGTGGCTCTGAGTACATCATCCGCGTCGCGTGAAGGCTTGAGGTTGATTTGCCTGGTCTCCCCGCTGGCCTTCGAGCGCACGTGGAGCCGGACCTGGCTCGGTCGAACGCCGCCAGGGAACCGCAGGATCAGGTCCCGAGGCACCATGTACTCCGCCCGAAACGTCAGTTCCAGGGGCTCAGCGCATGGCGACTGAAGCTCCAGGACATCTGGCTCTTTGACCACGAACCCCTCGATCGCAGGCTCAGGCCAGCCGGGCTCAGCGACGACTCGTAGCCAGACCTTCCCGTCAGGGATTCCGTGCAGCCGGAACGGTTGACCGACCTCGACACCGACGAGCTCGTTGACTGCTTCTGCGCGGTTTCCAAAGTCTGGGTTGGTTGAGATCGATAGGGCCGCGTGGAGACGACTGGAGACGGGGAAGGCCTGCCGAAAGTCGAACCGGTCACCGGCTGGACCGCGCATTTCGATACGACCTTCGATCGTGCTCCCCGCGCTTGGAGAGATGGTCCCGACGTCAACCAGCGGTTCACCGTTGACCTCAAATCCGTGGGCCGCGAACGCGAGCTCGCCATCAGCAGGTCGCCAGAACGCTCGGACGAGCTTCGGTCCTCGCGAAACGTCATCGAATGCGAATGATCCATCTGCAGCGCAGCGCACCTTCTGAACCTCGGTGTGGCGCACCAAGCGTTCACCGTTGGAGGTCTCGTATCGTTCAATGTCGAATAGCGCCGCCCGTGCGGGCACCTGCGCTCCACTGGTCATGTCAACGCGTCCGATGACCTGCGTGGATCGCTCGACGCTGATCTCAAAGCGCGTGGTGACCCGAGCCTCGAGGTCAAACGTCCCCGAGAGTCCACGCGGAGCATCTTCAGTCACCTGGAACGCGGCCCCGACCACACGGACGCCCTGCCGCTCATGCGGTGGCTGGACGTCAGCTTGGAGCTTCGAGACCAAGGCCCAGCGATAGCCATCACGCGCCGGGAGAGTCTCCCAGATCACCTCTCCACGCTGGTTGCTCCTCGCAAGCCAGGTGATACTGGAAGCCGCCGCTCGTACGACGGGGTGAAGGGTGCGGCCGAACGGGAGCCCAAGCGGATCAGCTGCATCCGTCGCGACGGTGCTCGTCGAGCGCTCTTGAGGGCCTCTCCCAGCCAACCCCATCGAAGCACCTCCAAGCTGGGGCGATCGAAGTTTCTCCGCGTCGAAGTCCCGGCGCCAGAATTCGTCCCACGGAGGACCGGTCTCCAGAGGGGGCAGGAGCACCACCTCGACCCCACTCCGGGGGGCACCGTCCGGTCCACGAAAGGTCAGCTCCAAGGTGGCCGCGGGCTCAAGCTGGATCGAGATCCCCGAACCGTCGAGCTGGAATTCACGCTCATCGGGCGAGTAGCCGGCCCGCTCAATTCGAATGCGCCAACGTCCCTCAAGAGGAAGAAGGGTCGTTCCGTCGGCCGCCGTCCAGTACGTGGACGAGCTGGCTGGCTCAACTCCGACCGAGGTGCACTTCACCCGAGCATCAGGCAGTGCCTTGTCCGTCGAGGCGTCGGTGACGCCGACCTCAACGCTCACCGCCTCGATGACGGCGCGGTCAGCGCGCCTCACCCCGACCGCGGGCTGGCGAACCGGCTCCGACTTCTGAGAGCTCCCCAGTACGGTCTCCGAAGTCCCAACGGAAGGGCTTGGGACGGTCGCATGCCGGCTCTTGGAGCGGACCACTAGAGTGCAGATCGTGAGGACGAGAGCGACACTGGCATAGAGCGTTAGTTTCTTGGTTCGCATGGGATTAGCCCGTGGTTGTGTCTGGGGTCTCGACATTACTGGGGGCAGGTGTCGAGGACTGCGCTTGCCGACACGCGACCCCACATGACCGCGGAGCACTCAGCCAGCGGGTCGAGCCCTGCGTTTGCCCACACCTTGATGTAGGCGCGGCTTCGATGCTGAATGAAGAAGTAGTTCAGGCAGTCCTGGGCGCTGGTCGCGTTGATATCGGAGTCCGGATAAGTACCTTCTCCGAGGCCGACGGACACGTTGACGGACCCGCTGAGCCCGCCGTGGGACCCGCCGATGGTCCCGAGTTGACCGGATCTAGTTTCGCCGGCAGATCGCAACAGCTTCGCTTCGAGCGGGGCCGTTAGCGAGCACGTGAACTCGGCGTAACCAAGGGCCGCCGCTGCACAGGCAGCGTTCGTGAGGTGGGCGGCGCCACCCACCTCGACCCGTGCCGTCACGGTGGCGCGGCCACGGGACGCCTCAGAGGAAGAGGATCCGCCTTCGACCTGCCCCGGTTCCCGCTCCGCTTTATACGCCCACGTTTCGTTCACCAGGCCAATGGCGTTCGCGATGTTGAGAACATCGCAGCCCCAAGACGCGTCGAAGGCAGAGCCAGCCCCAGCACAGGAAGTACCGTTGGAATAGGCGGCCGACGTAGCGACACCCAGCGTGTGGCCAAATCCGCCCGTACACACCGCCGGCGGCGGAGTGTCGATTCCGGGAACGTAGGTGCGGTTGATCCCCAGCCAGGTGCCGTTCGCTGATGCCGTGCTACCAAGGACAGCCGTGGAGACCGCGACGAGGGCCATCTTGGTGGAGGACCCCGTAACGGTCCGCAGGGCGGCGTGGACTGGCGGCGCAACCAGCCTGTGGACGGAGAATCGCGCGATCACGAGCGCGAGGAGCGAGCGAAGGCGAGGCATGGGTCTTTGGGGGCCACCGTCGAGAATGTCGGACTGCGCAAAGGAAGGGAATAACGCGCTCACGAGGACGAGGTAGAGGCGATGAAGAGGCATGGGTCTTTGGCGGATAGGGGAGGGGATGAGCGATCCAAGCTGCCACTTGGCGGAGCAGCGGATCGTGGGGGTGGTTGAGGGGGAACAGAGGGGACGGGCGATGACCGGCCCAGGAGCTGCCTCCATTCGTACGCCTCCGGACCCCTCCACCACCTCAAGATCTAGCCCGGCCGCCCTGCAGACCCCTTCCGGGCCGACATCGAACGCCGCCCGAGCCCCGTTCAGCGATTCCGACTCCGGCGATCGGACGCACCGCGAGTTGTCCACAAGGCCCCGCTGGGGGAGGGCATCACCGCCCGCACCAGCCCTCTCCCCGGACCCGGACTCGCCGTCCACCTCGCCGGCGACATCACCGCCGAGCGCCTCAACCTTCTGCAGTGGATAAGCGATCCAAGCTGCCA
>CALLKX010000101.1 GCA_938083085.1 uncultured bacterium | reverse complement strand
AGGCCCCTCGGCATGGTCGTCGCCCGGGCGCGGGCCATGACGGCGGAGGAGAGGAGGACGGCGTCGATGGGCCCGAGGAAGCGGGCCTGGCCCCGGGGGTCCTCGAGCCGGCGCAGTGGCTCACCTCATCGCGGGGAGGATTCGCTCGGGGAAAAGGGACGCGGTCTGGCCGGAGTCGTCCCAGCCGAGGAGCACGGCGACGGTGCGGGTCCCGCGGTCAACGAGCAGGAGCTGGCCGCCGAAGCCGAAGGCGGCGAAGGTCCGCGTCACGCCGCCTTCTTGCCTTCGGATCCACCACTGGTAGCCGTAGCCGAGGGTGGTGCCCGGGCCGATCTGGGGCACGTGTGCGGACGTGGACTCCATGATCCACCCTGCGGGCACGAGCTGTGCGCCGTTCCAGCGGCCCTGGTCGAGGACGAGCACGCCGATGCGGGCGAGCCCCTCGGCCGAGAGGTAGAGCCCGCCCTCGGTGTCGGCCTCACCCGCCGGGCTGGTCTTCCAGTACCACTCCTCGATCCCGATGGGGTCGAAGAGCCGGCGTTCAAGATAGGCGTCCACGCGCTCGCCCAGGGCCTGCTCGAGGATGTGTCCGACCAGGACCGTGGCGCCGTCCACGTACTCGAACTCCGTCCCCGGCGCCGTCCGCATCGGCCGCGCGGTGACGAAGGGAAGCCAGTGATCCGAGCCCTCCATCCGGAGGGTCGGGTGCTCCGTCGTGTAGCCACGGCTGCCCTCCGGTGGGGTCCAGTCGATACCGCTCTGCATCGTGAGGAGATCGAAGAGGGTCAGCTCGGCCCAGCGCGGGTCGTCCTTCACCTCGACGCCCTCCAGATAGTTGGCGACCGGGACCTCGACCCCGGGGAGGGCTCCATCCGCGATGGCCATGCCCACGGCCAGGGACGTGACGCTCTTGGTGACCGACTGCAGCGAGTGGAGCTCGGTCCCCTCCTTGTATGGGTGCCAGGAGGGGTGCGAGTAGTCGTGGGGCGGGCGCGGCGAGGACCCCGCCTGGTCGATGAGGGTCCTGTAGCCCGCGGGCTGGAACCGCTCATCGACGACCTTCTGACCATCACGGATCAGGATGAAGTGGTCCACGGCCCCGTGGTCGCCCCGGCGGAGCTCCTCCACGAGGGCCATGATGGCGCCGCCGTCGAAGCCAGCGTCCTCGGGCGCCACCGCGATCCACGGTTCAGGCCGCAGCGCGTCCGCGTCCGGGGTCGAGCAGGCGGCGAGCAGGCCGCCGAGGCAGGTCAGGATCAGGCGCATCCTCAGATGCTAGGGCATCGCGGGCGCCTGCAGCACGAGCTCGGGGCGGCGCCCACTCCTCCCGGAAGCGGAGGGCCCAGGAGCGGCGCCGCTTTGAGCCTCGTCTCGGCAGCGACCCAGACGGCCTCCAGAAGTGATGCGTGCACCCACCATCCTGACGATCGGTGCGATGGGGCCCTTGCACCCCATGGTTGCCCCTCCAGCAGGACGATGCTCAGGGGGCCTTGGCCTCCGCTGGCGCCCGACCCGGCCCGAGGGTGACGGTCACGGGGTAGTGGTCGGAGACCTCGTCGAGGACGCCGCCCCGGGGCAGGGTCGCCGCGGTGGCGCGGGCCATGGCGGCGGGGGAGAGGAGGATGAAGTCGATGCGCTCGAGGAAGCCCGCCTGGGTCTCGGGGGTCTTCGAGTGGTCGAGCACGCGGCTGGGGAAGGTGCCCCCCGAGGTCGCTTCCTCGCCGAGCACCCGATACGCGGCGTCGGTGACCCCGGCCTCGGCGAAGCGGGCGAGCACGCCGTAGTCGAAGGTGCGCTGGGCGATCAGGTTCTTGCCGCCCGCGCGCCGCTCCCGTAGCGGCATTTGCCCGTCGAGGTGGGCGCAGTCGAGGGGGTGGTGGGCGTTGAAGTCGCCGAGCACCACCACCTCGCGGCCCTCGGCGGTGAGGCGCTGGATCAGGGGCGCGAGCACCGCAACCTCCTTGCGTCGGAAGGCCCAGTCGCCGGGGTTCAGGTGGACCACGACCACGTCGAGCCCGGCGGTGCGGGCGTGCAGGTAGCCGTGGTGCATCCCCTTGAGCCGCCGCTCGATCACCTCGATGGGCGTGCGTGAGGTGAGGGCCACGGGGAAGCCCGACTCCTTGGCCATCACCGCGTGCCCGTGACCCCAGGCGCGGGCGGTCTCCAGGAGCCGGGCCTCGGTGAAACCGTTGACTTCCTGGAGCGCGACGACGTCCGGGGCCTGGGCCTTCAGCCAACCCTGGGCGGCTTCCACCTGGGTCCCGTCGAGGAAGCCACGCAGGACGTTCCAGGTGACGATGCGGGTGGTGCCCTGCTGCGAACCGGGGAGGGAGCTGCCGATCGGAGCCAGGGTGGCGCCAAGCGCCAGGAGAAGGGCGAGCCAGGTGAGCCTGAGGTGAGGTCGGTGCATGCCCCGAGGCTATCGGGGCCAGGCCACCTGTGAGCGGGCTCTTTCCGGTCGGGCGGCGAGGTAGGATCCACGCCGCATGAGGCGGCCCTTGAGGGGGGGCCCCGGCCACATGGAACCGACGGAATGGAACCCACCGAGCTCGATGACGCACTGCTGGAGGCCTACCGGGCCACGCACTACGAGGTGTTCGGGGTCGAGGGGCTCGTCCTGCGCGTGGGCGTCCCGAGCGAGGAACTCGAGGGGCTCATGGCCTCGCACGGCGTGGCCTGCGCGGCCTTCGTCACGGCCTGCAATCCGCTGGGCGAGGCGCTCGGTGACGAGGTGAATCGGGCGCGCTGCGCCGACCTTCTCGCGGACCTCGTGGCCCAGGGTCGAGACTGCCTGGCCGGCCACGGCCGCCACCCCGAAGGCGGCTGGGAGCCGGAGCCAAGCCTGCTGGTCCTCGGCCTCGACCGCGCCGCCGCCGAGGCCCTCGGTCGGCGCTGGGAGCAGAACGCGATCGTCTGGGCGGGAGAAGACGCCACGCCTGAGCTCCTGCTGCTCCGCTGAGGTTGGGGGGCGCCGCGCGGCTTCCTGCCCTTCCCTGCCTCGCCGGGGGTGAGCCTGGCGAAGAGCGCGGGGTCGGGGCGGCCCATGCGCTACCATCCCCCCCCAAGGGGCCAGCGCCCCGCAACCCATGGCCTTCGAATACCGAACCACACGCCGCGTCGACTTTGCGGACACCGACATGGCGGGGATCGTGCACTTCGCCAACTTCTTCCGCTGGATGGAGTCGGTGGAGCACGAGTTCTTCCGCTCCTTCGGGGTGCGGGTGCACGAGGCCAAGGCCTTCGGCTTCGTCCGGGCGCACGCCTCCTGCGACTACCAGCGTCCGGCCCACTACGACGACGAGCTGCACGTGCGCCTGGTGGTCGAGAAGAAGACCACCAAGGCCCTGCACTACCGCTTCGAGTTCAGCGCGGCCCAGGAGCCCGGCGGCGCGCCGGAGCCCCTGGCCACCGGTCGCCTCGAGGTGATCTGCGTGACCCGTGACACACCGGGCGGTCCGATCCGCTCGACCCTCATCCCCCCGTCCATCGCCGACCAGATCGAGGTCGCGTCGTGATTCACCCCGCTCTCAGCACCGCACTCCCTCTCATGCCCACCTCCAACGGCGCTGCCGGCGGCAGCAACCTCTGGCTCGTCTTCGCCCTCATGACCGTCGCGAGCTGGGGGCTGTACGGGATCTTCCTCCACATGGGACAGATGGGGATGAAGGACCCGGTGAACGGCCGCTACAAGGCGTTCCTCATGGTCGGGGTCGCCTACGTCCTCGTCGCGGTGCTCGCACCCGCGGCGATGATGATCATCAACGGCTCCGACTGGAAGATGCCCTTCGACGGCTGGACCCGCTCCTTGATCGCTGGTGGCGTCGGCGCGATCGGCGCCTTCTGCGTGCTGCTCGCCTTCGGGGCCAAGGGGCAGCCCGCAGTGGTCATGTCGATCATCTTCGCCGGCGCGCCGGTGGTGAACGCCGTGGTCGGCCTGACCCTGCACCCGCCCAAGGGCGGCTTCAGCGGCATCTCGTGGCAGTTCTACGCGGGCATCCTGCTGGCGGCCTGCGGCGGCATGTTGGTCATGCTCTACAAGCCGGCGCCCGCCGCTGCGGCCCAGCCGGCCGCCGTCGAGCCCGCATCCTCGCAAGGCGCCGGGGGAGACTGACCCGTGGGCGCTGACCCGCTGCTGCGACTGGAGGGCGTGACGAAGGCGTTCGGGGCTGGCTCCGGACAGACCGAGGTGCTGCGTGGCGTCGACCTCTCCCTCGGCGCAGGCGCCAGCGTCGCGGTGGTCGGGCCCTCGGGCTGCGGCAAGAGCACCCTGCTCAACATCGCCGGCGCCCTCGACCCGCCCACCTCTGGGCGCGTCCTCTTCGATGGCGAAGACCTGACGGCCCAGGAGCCCGACGCCCTGGCCGCGTTCCGGGCGTCCTCGCTGGGCTTTGTCTTCCAGCACCACCACCTGCTGCCCCAGCTCACGGCGCTCGAGAATGCGCTGCTGCCGGCACTGGCCGAGCCCGGCGCGCCGACCCCGGCCAGCCTCAGGGCACGCGCCGAAGCCCTCCTCGAGCGCGTGGGCCTCAGCGAGCGAATGGCTCACCGGCCGGGGGCCCTCTCGGGCGGCGAACGCCAGCGTGTGGCCGTCGTGCGCGCGCTGATCCTCGGCCCGCGGCTTGTGCTCGCGGACGAGCCCACGGGGTCCCTGGACGAGGCCCACGCAGAGGCCCTCGGCGACCTCCTGATCGAGCAGGCCACCGAGGAGGGCGCGGCGCTCCTGCTGGTGACCCACTCCGCTCACTTGGCCGCCCGGGCCGCGGACACGGTCACTCTCCGCGAGGGCCGCGTGGTGGAGCCGTCGGACGCGCGCTGAAGCCGATGACCCTGCTGCGCTTCCTCCTCGCCGGTCTCCGGCACCAGGCGCGCGTCCACCTGGGCGTGCTGCTGGGCGCCGCGGTGGCCAGCGCCGTGCTGGTGGGCGCGCTCGCGGTGGGGGACTCCGTCCGCTACACCCTCGGGGTGCGTGCGGCGGCGCGGGTGGGCGCGGTGGACGCGGCCATCGCGGGCGGGGACCGCTTCTTCCGCGGCGCCCTGGCTGAGGACCTCGCGGCGAGCGACGCGGTCCGCGTGGCGGCGCCGATCGTGCAGTTGCCCGCGGTGGCGAGCACGCCTCGCGGGGATCGGCGGGTGCTGGACGCGCGGGTGCTCGGGGTGGACGCTCGCTTCCTGGCGCTCGCGCCGGGGGCGCCAGCGGCTGCGGCCGGACCGGGACCCCGGGAGGCCTTCCTCGGCGCACCGCTCGCGGAGCGGCTCGGCGTCGTCACCGGCGACACGGTGGTGCTCCGAGTCGAGCAGCCCAGCGCCGTGCCCCGCGACCTCGCCCTCTCCCCGGACGACAACACGGCGGCCCTGCGGGTCACCGTGACCGAGGTCCTCTCCGAACAGCGCTTCGGCGCCTTCGCCCTCGACGCGTCCCCGACCCCGGCCGCCAACGCGATGGTGGACCTCGTCTGGCTCCAGCAGCAGCTCGAGCTGGACGGCACCGCGAACCTGATGCTCCTGAGCCTCGACGGTGGCGACCCTGAGGGGGGAGACACGGCGCTCGAGCGTGCCACGGCGCGGCTCGCCGAGAGCTGGAAGCTCGCAGACGCAGCGCTGGAGGTGGCCACCCTCGACTCGGGCGAACGCGAACTCTCGTCCACGCGCATCTTCCTCGACGAGCCCGTGGTGGAGGTGCTCGACGGCCTCGAGGCAGCGCCGCTCACGGGCGTGTTCACGTACTTCGTGGACTGGCTCCGGGTGGAGGGCGCGCCGGAGGTGGCAGGCCTGCCGTACTCCATGGTCAGCGCGCTCGGTCCCATTGGAGAGGGCGGGGCGCCGGACGGAGCAGAGGGCGGAGCGCTGCTCTCCCTGAGCCGCGGCATCCCCCGGGGCGGGCTGCGGCTTGGCTCCTGGGCGCTCGCGGACCTCGCCGCCAGCGGCGTCGAGCTGGACGGGCAGAGTCAGCTCGAGCTCGAGTACCACGTGGTCGACGCCTCGCGCCGCCTCGTGACGCGTCGGCACACCCTCACCTTCGCGGGCGCAGCCCCCGAGGTCCCGGACGCCCTCGGGGAGCTCGGTCCCCTCGAGGGGACCCTCGCGGGGGAGGAACTCATGCCCGATTTCCCCGGGCTCGCGGACGCGGACAGCTGCCGTGAGTGGGAGCCGGGCACCCCCGTGGACCTGGACGCCATCCGGCCCCAGGACGAGCAGTACTGGGATGACTTCCGGGGGACGCCCAAGGCGTTCATGAACCTCGACGACGCCCGCGAGCTGTGGGCCAGCCGCTTCGGGGCCCTCACCAGCGTGCGCTTCGACGCCGCCGACGAGGACGCGGTGCTGACGGGGATCCGCGCCGGGCTGGACCCGGCCCAGGTGGGCCTGTTCCTCGTGGACGTCGGCGGCGCGGCGCGGCGCTCCAGCAACTCTCCCACCGACTTCGGCGGGCTCTTCCTCGGGCTCTCCTTCTTCCTGATCGCGGCCGCCCTGCTGCTCACCGCGCAGCTCTTCTACTTCGGGGTCGAGGCACGGGAGCGGGAGCTTGGGCTCCTCGCGGCCCTTGGGTTCGCGCCGCGGCGGATCGTGCGGCTGCTGCTCGGAGAGGTGGCGCTGATCGGCGGCGCGGGAGCGCTGCTCGGGATCCCCCTGGGCCTCGCCTATACCCGCGGCGTCCTGCGCGGGCTCGACGGGCTCTGGTCGGACGCCGTCGCGAGCCAGACCATCGACTTTCATGTGACCCCGGCCTCGGCGGCGGGCGGCGCCGCGGGCGCGCTCTTCGCGGTCCTCGCCTCGGCGTGGATCGGGCTGCGCCGGGCATCGCGCCGCTCGCCCGCCCAGCTCCTCGCGAGCCGCGCCGGGGCCGAACTCACCTCGGCGGCTCCGCGCTCCGGCCGCACCTTCCTGGCAGCAGGCGTCCTGATTGCAGCGGCGCTGGGAGCGGCGATCACCGTCGATCCCGCCGCGGGGCCCGCGGCCTCGGGCGCCTTCTTCGGCGCCGGCGGCGCGCTTCTCACGGCGGGGCTGCTCCTCGCCCGGCTCTGGTTGCGTGGGGAGAGGGGGCTCCGCGGGGAGCGGGGTGGGGCGGGGGACCCGCTCGGGAGCGTGTCGTCCCTGGGCGTCACCAACGCGACGCGCCGCGCGGGTCGCAGCCTCGGCACCGTCGCCCTCATGGCCATCGGGGTCTTCCTCGTGCTCAGCGTCGGGGTGAACCGCCTCGGGCCGCCGGCGGACACGACCCGCCGAGACTCGGGGACCGGGGGCTTCGCATTCTATGGGCGCACGAGTCTGCCGCTGTTGCACGACCTCACCACGGTGGAGGGCCGAGACTTCTTTGGCCTCACGGAGGAGGAGCTCGCGGGGGTCGAGCTGGTGCGCATGCGCGCCCGGGACGGCGACGACGCGAGCTGCCTGAACCTCTCTCGACCGGCCGCCCCGCCCCTGCTCGGCGTGGACCCCCAGGCGCTCGCGTCCCGCGGCGCCTTCGCCTTCGCGAAGACCGAGGCGTATGGCGACGGGTCGCCGTGGGACCTCCTGACGGGGACCTTCGAGGACGGCGCGATCCCGGCCATCGGGGACCAGGCGAGTCTCATGTGGCAGCTCAAGGTCGGGCTTGGGGACACCCTCGACTACGTGGACGAGCGCGGCCAGCCGTTCCAGGTGCGCATCGTCGGGGCGCTTGCGGACTCCGTGCTCCAGGGCGAGCTGATCCTCTCCACGGCCAACTTCGAGGCGCGCTATCCGAGTCAGGGGGGCTACCGGCGCTTCCTGGTGGATGTCCCCGCGGGCCGCGCGGAGGAGGCCGGCGGCTTGCTGTCGTCGGCGCTTGCGGATGTGGGCCTCGAGCTCCAGCAGAGCGGCGACCGGCTCCAGACGTTCCACGCCGTCCAGAACACCTACCTCTCCATCTTCCAGCTCCTGGGGGCGCTCGGGCTGCTGCTCGGCAGTGTCGGGCTGGGCCTCGTGGTGCTGCGCAACACCCAGGAGCGCCGCGGCGAGCTGGCGCTGCTGCAGGCCCTCGGCTTCCGCCGCGCCCGGCTGCGGCGCCTCGCCCTCGCGGAGTACGGCCGCCTGCTGGCCGTGGGCCTGGGGGTCGGCGTGATGGCCTCGCTCCTCGCAGTGGTTCCGTTGATCGGGGACCCCACGGCGGACGCGCCCCTGGTCCGGCTGGTGTCCCTGGCGGGCGTCATCTTCGCCAGCGGGCTCCTCTGGATCGTGCTCGCCATTCGCGTCGCGGCCGACCGCGACCCCGCGGCGGGCCTCCGGGCGGACTGAGGCGCTAGACTGCGGCAGCGCGCGCCGTACTCGACGGCCCGCCACGCGCTCCTCTCCCACGGGAGCCTCGCGCCCAGGCCCCGACCCGCCGACCATGCTCCACGCGCTCCTGCTCAGCCTTGCGCTGCTCCAATCGCCCCCCACGCCCCAGGGCGTGGCGGTTCCCCGGGCTTCAGCGGCCGCACAGGGTCCAGCTGGCGCACAGGGTCCAGCCGGCGCACAGGCTTCAGATGGCGCACAGACCAGGCGCGAGGCGGCCTTCGCGGCGCTCCTGACGGGGTCGCGGCTCGAGGGGTATACCACCCTGACCGATGGCGACGGCAACCTCGTGAGCGCGGAGCTGGAGGCGGACAGCTACAGCCTGACCCGGGTGGCCAAGCAGGACGACGGCAAGTGGAAGTTCACCGCTCTCATCAACTATGGCGGCCGCCCGATCCCGGTGTCGGTGTCCCTGCCCGTGGAGTGGGCGGGGAGCTCGCCGGTGATCAACGTCGAGGACATGTCGGTCCCGTTCATGGGGACCTACTCGGCGCGGGTGCTCTTCGACGGGGACCGCTACGTCGGCGTCTGGCGCGGTGACGGGTACGGCGGGCACATCCTCGGGAAGGTGGTGCGCGACGAGCCGGTGGAGCCGGTCCCCGTGGTGGAGGGCCCTGAGCCGGCGACGTCGATTCACTGGCCGCAGTTCCGCGGCCCCAAGGCCAGCGGCGTCGCGGATGGCTACGACCTGCCGGAGCGCTTCGACATCGAAACGGGGGAGAACGTGCGCTACCGCGTGGAGGTCCCTGGCCTCGCGCACTCCTCGCCGGTGATCCACGGGGACAAGCTCTTCCTGACCACGGCCATCCGGGAGGACGGCGGGCAGGACCTGAAGGTGGGCCTGTATGGCGACATTCAGCCGGTGGAGGACACGAGCGTGTTCCGCTTCGAGGTGCTCTGCTACGCGAAGTCCACGGGAGAGCTGCTCTGGCGCCGGGAGGCGTGGAAGGGCGTCCCGGCGGTGAAGCGCCACCTCAAGGGGAGCCACGCGCAGCCCACCCCGGCGTGCGACAGCGAGCGGGTCGTGGCGTTCTTCGGCTCCGAAGGGCTGTTCGCCTACGACCATGACGGGAACCTGCTTTGGGAGCGGAACCTCGGCGTCCTCGACGCGGGCTTCTTTCGCGACCGCGGGGCCCAGTGGGGCTTCGGCAGCTCGCCGGTGCTGCACGGGGGCAAGGTCGTGGTGCAGTGCGACGTGCAGGATCAGAGCTTCCTCGCCCTGTTTGACGCCGCCACCGGCGAGCAGGTCTGGCGCGTGGAGCGCGAGGAGGAGTCCGGCTGGTCCACGCCCACCGTGCACGTGAGCGGCGAGCGGAGCCAGATTATCTGCAACGGCTGGAAGGCCACCGGCGGCTACGACCTGCGTACCGGTGAGCTCCTCTGGACCGCGGAGCCCGGCGGGGACATCCCGGTCCCGACCCCGGTGGTCTCCAGGGGCATCGTCTATCTGACCAGCGCCCACGGCCGCTTCAGCCCGATCTACGCGGTGGATCTTGAGGCCACCGGGCACGTGTCCCTGGAAGAGGGGCAGGACGAGTTCATGGTCTGGGGGATGATGAAGCGCGGCAACTACATGCAGACGCCGATCGTCTACGGTGATCAGGCGTACTTCTGCCGGGACAACGGCGTGCTCACCGGGTACGACGCGGTCGGCGGCGAGCGGCTCTTCTCCGAGCGCCTGGACGAGGGCCGGTCGGGCTACACGGCGTCGCCGGTCGGCGGCCACGGCAAGCTGTACTTCACCAGCGAGGGAGGCACGGTCCTCACTGTCCGTGCGGGCCGCACCCTGGAGGTCATCGCCCGTAGCGACCTCGGCGAGGAGTTCATGTCCACGCCCGCCGTCTCCGAGGGCACCATCTACTTCCGCTCGCGCGGCCACCTCACCGCCGTCGGCCTCTGAGCCGCAGCCCCCAGCGAAGCCCCTCACGCGATGAACCACAAGTACTGCACCGTCGAGAGCGACGGCGAGATCCTGATCGTCACCATCAACCGGCCGGAGGTGCTGAACTCCCTCGACGTCCCGTCGAGCATCGAGCTCAGCGAGGTCTTCGACGCCTTCGAGCAGGACGACCAGCACCGGGTCGCGATCGTGACCGGTGCGGGGGAGAAGGCCTTCTGCGCGGGCCTCGACCTCAAGTCCCAGTCCGGCTCCACGGGCCTGCCCCAGTGGCCGATGTCTGGCTTCGCCGGGCTCACCGAGCGCTACGGTGGCACCAAGCCCATCATCGCGGCGGTCAACGGGATCGCCGCGGGGGGTGGCTTCGAGCTGGCCCTCGCCTGCGACCTGGTGGTGGCCGCCGAGGGCGCGCGCTTCAGCCTGCCCGAGGCCCGCATCGGGCTCGCGGCGCTCGCGGGCGGCATCCACCGCCTGTCTCGCCAGATCCCCCTCAAGCACGCCATGGGCATGCTCCTCACGGGCCGCTCGGTCCCGGCGGCGGAGGGCGTCCAGCTGGGCTTCGTGAACGAGGTCGCGTCGGCGGACGAGCTGATGGCCACCGCGCGCCGCTGGGCCGAGCGCATCGCGGGGTGTGCGCCGCTCGCGATCCTCGCCACCAAGGAGGTGGCCATCGAGGGCATGCGCCACGGCACGGTCAAGGACGCCATGAACATGCGCTACCCCGCGGTGGAGCGCATGGTGAACAGCGAGGACTTCATCGAGGGGCCCAAGGCCTTCGTCGAGAAGCGCAAGCCCGTCTGGAAGGGCAAGTGATCCGAATCGCCGCCGTTGCGCTCGCGGCGCTCTCCGCCTGCGCGGGCCCCGCGACTTCGCCCGAGGACCCTTCCCCGGCGTTCCCGGAAGTCGTCGACGTGCTCGAGGTGGAGGCGGATCCGTCGGTGGTGACGGACCCCTCGCTGCGGGCCGCCATCGCGGCCACCGGGCGACCCTGGCGCGTTCGCCACCGCCGCTCCGGAATGGAGCTGCTCCTCGTCCCGCCCATGGTCTTCGAGCGCGGCGCCGCGCCCGGGGACGGCGAGGCCGCAGACGACGAGCGGCCTGCCCACGCCGCGGCCGTGACCGCGGCCTTCTACCTGGGCCGTTACGAGGTCACGGCGGCCCAGTGGGAGGCGGTGACAGGCGAGCGACCGGGCTTCTTCAGCGCCGTCAACGGCGAGGGGGCTCCCATCGAGAGCGTCTCCTACTTCGCGGGCCAGGCGTTCGCCTCGGCCGCGGGGCTGTCGCTGCCCACCGAGTCCCAGTGGGAGGCCGCCTGCCGCGCAGGCTCCTCGGAGCCGCGCCACGGTCTGCTCGACGACGTCGGCTGGCACCGCGGCAACGCCGGCGGGCGGCCTCATCCCGTGGGCTCGCTGCCGGCCAACGCCCTCGGCTTCCACGACATGCTCGGCAACGTGTGGGAGTGGACGCGGAGCGGCTATGTGGCGGACGAGTACGACCGCTACGCGGACTCAGGGGGCGCGGCCCCCGTGGACGTTCGGGGGCACGCTCGCGGGACCCCACGCACCGTGCTCCGCGGCGGCTCCTGGTTCGATCCGCCCAAGCGGGCCCGG
The DNA here is from genome assembly GCA_938083085.1 of uncultured bacterium. Taxonomy (GTDB): domain Bacteria; phylum Planctomycetota; class UBA1135; order UBA1135; genus Saltatorellus. The sequence continues at coordinate 9,779 of CALLKX010000101.1, read as the reverse complement.
GCCTCCGCTCGCTACGCCACCGAACGAGACCTCGTCGCCGGTCACGTGGGCCTCCGCGCCGCCCTCGAGCTCCCCGCTCTCACCGATCCCCGAACCCCATGAGAAAGCACCGCATCTGGATCCCTGGCCTCGTCCTTCTGGGCGCAGGCGTCAGCGTCGCGATCAGCGTGGCGCGGTCGCGGGAAGACCTCACCGAGGGCGCTCTTCAGCAGCTGGTGACTCTGGTGGTCGCCGTCCTCCTGCTGGTGCTCTGGTGGCTGTTCCTCTCCGGCTACCGCGCGATCGTGCGCCTCGGCGGGTTCGTGCTGCTCACTGTCCTCCTCGCGGCGCTGCGTCCCTTCGTTCACACCGACGGGACGTCCGGGTCGAGTATGCCCACGCTTCGCTTTGGGCTCGGCGATCCGGCCGTCCTGCCGATCACGCTCCCGGAGCTGCAGGGGGATGCGGTCGAGGCGCAGCCCCTCCAGCTGGAGCCGGGGGACTGGCCGGGATTCAGAGGTGCACAGCGGGACAGCGTCGCCCGCGGCGAGACCCTCGGCGCCCCCGCCGAGTCAAGCCTCCTGTGGAAGCGCCCGGTGGGCGAGGGCTGGTCCTCGCTCGTGCTGGTGGGGGACTGGCTCTTCACCCAGGAGCAGCGCGGCGAGTACGAGTGCACCGTGGCCTACGACGCCGCGAGCGGAGAAGAGCGCTGGGTCCACGCGGACGCGGATCGCTACGACACCTACCTCGGCGGCATCGGGCCGCGGGCGACGCCGACCTTCAGCCTCGGCGTGCTGTACACCGTGGGCTCGAACGGCCGGTTGAACGCCCTCGAGGCCCACACCGGCCGGGTCCTGTGGAGCCGGGACATGCTCGAGGACGGCGGCGGCGGCCTGATCGAGTTTGGCCTCGCGTGCTCGCCCCTGGTCCTGGAGGACACCGTCTATGTGGTCCCCGGGGTGAACGCCGGCGGCTCCGCGGGAGCTGCGGCGGCCGGGGTTCTCGCCTATGACCGGGCGGACGGGACGGTGCGCTGGCGCGGCGGGACGCGGCCGGCGGGGTACACCGCTCCCTGGGTCGGGACCTTCGACGGCGAGGAACACCTGCTCGTGTTCGGGCTCGAGGGGCTCTCGGGCCACGACCTCGGCACGGGGGCGGAGCTCTGGTTCACCCCCTGGGGAAACACCTTCAAGAACGGCAGCGTCATGCCGCTGGTGGTGGATGGCGAAGTCCTCCTCAGCGTGTTCAGCAACGGTGCCAAGAAGGTCGCCCCGCGCCGCGCCGCGGGCGGTGGCGACGATGGCGACTCGACCGGCTGGGAGGTCGAGGAGCGCTGGCGTCAGCGGCGCTTCCAGCTCAAGTTCAACGGCGGCGTGAAGCGCGGCGACCTCCTCGTCGGCCTGGATGGGGGGCTCCTGGCCTGCATCGACTGGAAGACGGGGGAGCGCTGCTGGAAGGAGGGCCGCCACGGCTTCGGGCAGATCCTCCTCGCGGACGACGGCCTCCTGATCCTCTCGGAGTACGGCGAGGTCATCGTGGCGGACTTCGACCGCGAGGGCGTGACCGAGCGCCTGCGCTTCGAGGCCCTCGAAGGCAAGTGCTGGAACCACCCCGTGCTCCGCGGCGGCCGCGTCTACGTGCGGAGCGACGTGGAGATGGCCTGCTACGAGCTGCGGTGATCGCCGCGGGGTGAGCCGCCCGATCCCGCGCCAGGGGACTATCCTAGGACCATGTACCTCGCGCTCTTCGCACTGGTGGCCCTCGGCGGCGACGGGCCCGTGGACTTCGGGCGCGACGTGCTGCCGATCCTGTCGGAGTACTGCTTCGACTGCCACGGCCCCGACGCGGCGGCCCGCAAGGGCGACCTGCGCCTGGACGTGCACGACGACGTGCTGTTCGTGGTGGAGCCCGGCGCACCCGAGGAGAGCGAGCTACTCGCGAGGCTCGTGCACGAGAACCCGAAGCGGCTGATGCCGCCGCCTTCCACGGGGAAGGCGCCGACGCCGGCCGAGCGAGAGGTCCTCCGGCGCTGGATCGAGGAGGGCGCGGCGTGGGCCGGGCACTGGTCCTTCGAGGCCGTCGAGGCGCCGCTGATCCCCGCCATGTCGCTTCCGTCGGGGGAGCTCACCGGGTGGGACCAGGACCCCCTGGACCTGCTGGTGCTGCACCGACTCGGGGTGCAGGGCATGTCGCCGTCACCGCCGGCGGGCCCTGCGACGTGGCTGCGACGGGTGCACCTCGACCTCACGGGCCTGCCGCCGACCCTGGAGCAGCTGGACGCGTTCCTCTCGGGGGAGGTGACGGACGCCGAGGTGGTGGACGGGCTGCTCGCCAGCGACGCCCGCGCCGAGCACCGGACCCGTGAGTGGCTGGATCTCGCGCGCTACGCCGACACCAACGGCTACCAGAATGACTTTCGCCGCGACCAGTGGCCGTGGCGTGACTGGGTGCTCGGGGCCTTCGCCGCGAACATGCCCTACGACCGCTTCGTCATGGAGCAGGTGGCGGGGGACCTGCTCGAGGGCGGCGGGCGCGACGCGGTGCTGGCCACCGGGTTCCAGCGCAATCACCGCACGGTCACCGAGGCGGGGTCGATCGACGAAGAGTGGCGGGTGGAGAACGTGGCCGACCGCGCGGAGACCAGCGCGACGGCCTTCCTCGGGCTGACCGTGGCCTGCGCCCGGTGCCATGATCACCGCTACGACCCCATCTCCCAGGTGGACTACTACCGCTTCTTCGGCTTCTTCGATCAGGTCGACGAGAAGGGCGTCTATTCGGAGATGCGGGGGAACGTCCCGCCGCTCCTGCGGGTGCCGTCCCCCGAGCAGGAGGCGCGGCTGGCGGCGCTCAACGCGCAGATTGCGGAGGAGGAGGCGGCCCTCGCTGCGCTCGCCGCCACCTCCGCCGAGCGTCACGCTGCGTTCCGTACGGCCAACGAGATGGTGGTGGCGGACCTGCCCGCCCCGCTGCTCAATCGGCGGGGCGCGGTCCGCCTCGACGGAACGCGCGCGGGGTCAGCGGACCTCGGGGGCCGGGTCGACTTCGAGCAGGACCGGCCCTTCACGGTGACCCTCTGGCTGCGGCCAGAGTCCCACGGCGCGGTCTACAGCCGAATGGAGGACAGCGACCGATACCGCGGCGTGGATCTGGTGCTGCTGGAGGACATGCGTCCTGCGGTGCACCTGATCCACGAGTGGACGGGGAACGCCATCAAGGTCGTGGGGGACGACCCTCTGCAGAGGGGCGCGTGGCACCACGTGGCCGTGGCGTACGACGGGTCGGGCAAGGCGGCGGGGATCACCGTCCGCGTGAACGGCGCCCCGGTCCGCCTGAAGGCCGAGGTCGACCGTCTGGACGGCACCCTCGCCACCGACGAGCCCCTGCGGCTCGGGACGCGGCGCTATGCGGGGGAGCTGAAGGGGGAGGTGCTGGACTTCCGGGTCGACGGCCACGCCCTGGGCGAGGGGGCCGTGCTGGCGCTGGCCCGGGGCAGAGCCGTGCTTGAGGACGGCGGGCCCTTCTACCTCGCGGTGTTCGACGAGGAGGCGACCGGGGTGCGCCGCCGCCTCGCCAAGACGCGGTCCGAGCGGGAGCGGCTCGAGCGGGACGAGGTCCCCACGGCCATGGTGCTCCGCGATCGCGACGAGCCCCGGGAGACGCGGCTCCTGCGGCGCGGACAGTACGACCACCCGGATGGGGAGGCCCTGACCCCTGACGTCCCTGGGGTCTTTGGCGGGCTCCCCGAGGGGGCGCGCCGGGACCGGCTCGGCCTCGCGCGTTGGCTGGTGGCGCCCACGAACCCGCTCACCGCGCGGGTCGCGGTCAACCGGACCTGGGCCAGCTTCTTCGGGCGCGGCCTGGTCGCCACGGTCGAGGACTTCGGGATCCGCGGCGCGAGACCGGAGCACCCAGCGCTCCTCGATCACCTCGCCGCCGAGCTGGTGGCGAGCGGCTGGGACCTGCGCGCGCTCGAGCGGCGGATCGCGCTGTCGGCCACCTACCGCCAGACCTCCGAGGCGAGCGCAGCGGCGCGCGAGCGTGACCCGGACAACGGCTGGCTCGCCCGGGGCCCGCGGCACCGCCTGGACGCAGAGGGCGTGCGCGACCAGGCGCTGCTCGCGTCGGGGCTGCTCGTGCAGAAGGTGGGCGGACCGTCGGTGAAGCCCTACCAGCCCGCGGGGCTCTGGAAGGAGCTGGCGGGCGGCGCTGGTCAGGGGGCGTACGTGGAGTCCACGGGGGACGACCTGTTCCGCCGCTCCCTCTACACCTACCGCAAGCGGACCGTGCCACACCCGCAGCTGACCACCTTCGACGCGCCGGGCTTCGAGCTCTGCACGGCGCGCCGGCCCAGCACGAACACGCCCCTCCAGGCGCTGGCGCTCCTGAACGGCCCCACCTATCAGGAGGCCTCCCGTCACCTGGCGAAGCGCATGTTGGAGGCCGAGGGCGAGGAGGCGCGGCTGACCCTCGGGATGCGCGCGGTCCTCTCCCGCGGGCCCACCGACGGCGAGCTCAAGGTCCTCAAGAGCGCCCTCGCGCGGCACCGGAGCGAGTTCGAGGCGGACTCGATGGCCGCGGTGGAGCTGCTCGGCGTGGGCGCCACGGCCACCTCGCCGCGCGCCCGCACCCCCGAGTGGGCGGCGTACACGATGATCGCCTCCACGCTCCTGAATCTCGACGAGGCGATCACCCAGCGATGAGCAGCGACGAACAAGACCTTCGGCGGTCGGCCGCTCTGGGCGCCGCCCTGCGCACCAACCGGCGCACCTTCCTCGGTGGTGGAGCCGCCGGGCTCGGGGCCCTCGCGCTCGGAAGCCTGAGCCCCGCACTCGGCGGAGCGAAGGCCCCGGCAGCGAAGGCCAAAGCGAAGCGGGTCATCTCCCTCTTCCAGTCGGGGGCGCCCTCACAGTTCGAGACCCTCGACCCCAAGCCTGGGCTCGTGGACCAGTTCGGTCAGGAGCTCCCCGAGTCCGTGCGCAAGGGGCAGCGGCTCACGACGATGACCTCCGGCCAGTCCTCGTTCCCCATCGCGCCGTCGAAGTTCGGCGCGACGCGCCGGGGGGAGAGCGGCGCGCTGATGGGGGACCTGCTCACGCACACGGGCGCGATCGCGGACAAGCTCTGCATCGTCCGCTCGATGGTCACGGAGGCCATCAACCACGACCCCGCCATGACCTTCGCCCAGACCGGCTCGCAGCTGGCGGGGCGGCCGAGCATGGGGGCGTGGCTCTCTTACGGGCTCGGATCTATGAACGAGGACCTGCCGACGTTCGTGGTGATGGTGTCCTCGAGCGCCACCAAGCAGCCCCTCTACGCGCGGCTGTGGGGGAGCGGCTTCCTGCCGACCCGCCACCAGGGCGTGAAGCTGCGCAGCGGAGAGGACCCCGTGCTGTACCTCGCGAACGCGCCGGGCATCGACCGGGCGCGGCGGCGCGCGATGCTCGACGACCTCGAGCGGCTGAATGGCCTGCGCGAGGATGAGGACCCCGAGCGTGACACGCGGGTGGAGCAGTACGAGCTGGCCTTTCGCATGCAGGCCGCGGTGCCGGACCTCACCGACATCTCCGATGAGCCTGAGGCCGTGCTCGAGCGCTACGGCCCGGACGTGCGCCGGCCCGGGTCCTTCGCGCGCAACTGCCTGCTCGCTCGCCGCATGGCCGAGCGCGACGTGCGCTTCGTGCAGCTCTTCCACATGGGCTGGGACCACCACGGCAACCTGCCCAAGGACCTGACCAAGTGCGTGAAGGACACCGATCAGCCCTCCGCCGCGCTGGTCCAGGACCTGGAGGAGCGCGGGCTGCTCGACGACACCATCGTGGTCTGGGGCGGTGAGTTCGGGCGGACCGTTTACAGCCAGGGCGAGCTCACCAAGGAGAACTACGGCCGGGACCACCACCCGCGCTGCTTCCCCATCTGGCTCGCCGGCGGCGGGTTCGCGCCGGGGGTCACCCACGGCGAGACCTGCGATCACGCCTACAACGTGGTGCGGGACCCCGTCTCGACCCACGACCTGCACGCCACGCTCCTGCACCAGTTGGGTCTCGACCACGAGCGGCTCACCTACCGCTTCCAGGGCCGCGACTTCCGCCTCACAGACGTGCACGGGGAGCTGGTCCGCGGCATCCTCGCCTGAGGGCCGCTCGAACACGGGGAGGACCCGGCGCTCCTGCCGGGACATACCGCCAGCAGCCCCCTGCACCCCGCCCATGCCGATCGCCGCCGTCCTCTGCGCCCTCGTACCCGCGCTCCCCGCCCCTCAGGAGGAGGCCGCCCCGGCCGCCGAGCGCTCACCGACCCCCGGGCTGACGTCCCACGCGGCGCCGCGGCCCCTGGCCGAGGGGGCGGTGACCGAGGACTGGTCGTCGTTCCTGGGGCCGCGGAGGGACGGGATCTGCCGGGAGACTCCGCTGCGCTCGGACTTCGGCTCCACGGCTCCGGCGCTGGTGTGGGAGCTGGAGCGGGGGGACGGCTTCGCGAGCCCGGCGATCGCGGACGGGCGACTGGTGTTCACCCACAGGGTCGGCGGGGAGGTTCACGTGGACTGCCACGAGGCCCTGACGGGCGAGCGCGTCTGGCGGCACTCGTTCCCGTGCGACTACTCGGGGCGCTACTTCGATCACAACGGTCCCCGGGCGACGCCCACCATCGCGGACGGGCGCGTGGTCGTGCACGGCGTGGGCGGTCTGCTGGTGGTCCTGGACTTCGAGAATGGCCGCGAGCTCTGGAGCTTCGACAGCAAGGAGGTGCTCGAGGTGGGGGACGACTTCTTCGGCGTGGTCTCCTCGCCCCTGGTGGTCGGCGACATGGTGGTGCAGAACTTCGGCGCCCCCGGCGGTCCGAGCGTGGCGGCGCTCGACCTGGAGACGGGCGACCCGCGCTGGCTCGCGGGATCGGAGTGGGGGCCCAGCTGCGCGTCGCCGGTGCTCGCGACCATCGCGGGGGAGCCGCGCATCCTGGTCATCGCGGCCGGCGAGTCCCGCCCGCCGGTGGGCGGCCTGATGATCATCAGCCCCGAGGGCGAGGTCACCACGCGCTACCCCTTCCGGAGCCGGACGACCCTGAGCGTCAACGGGCCCAGCCCGGTGCCCATGGGGGACAGCGTCTTCCTCACGGCGGCCTACAACGTGGGCAGCGCCGTGCTGGACGTCGACAAGGAGGGGCGCGGCGTCGAGCGTTGGCGCGACCGCCGCTCCTTGGCCCTCGAGTTCGCGACGCCGATCTTCACGGACGGGTTGATCATCGCCGTGGACGGCGTGTCGGGCCGGGCGGGGGCGCTGGTGGCCATCGACCCCAAGGACGGCAAGGAGCGCGCGCGCACGGCGCTGACCTTCGACCAGGAGATCGGGAGCGGCGACCGCAAGCGCACCCTCTCCACGAGCCTCGGCAAGGGCGCCGTGATGGAGGCCGATGGGGTCCTCTGGGCCCTGGGCGACACCGGCCAGCTGGTGACGGCGCGGCTCGGTGAGGACGACTTCGAGGTCATCTCCCAGGCGCCGCTGTTCTACGCCTCCGAGACCTGGACCCCGCCGGTGATCTGCAACGGCCTCCTGTACGTCTGCCAGAACAACCCCGGCCGCGGGGACGGCTCCGCGAGGCGCCTGCTCTGCTACGACGTGCGCGGCGAGTGAGGGGGCTCAGGCCCGCCTGGCGGGCCGTCTGCCGTTGAGCATCCAGCCGATCGGCGTCGGGCGGATGAGGAGCGCGTAAGTGATCAGCAGCGCCGCGAGGCACGCCGTCACCATGAACCCGAGCTTCTGCCAGGCCGGGAGCTCCCAGCGGGCCACGGCCCCCTGGAGCAGGAAGACCAGGGGCAGGTGGGCCAGGTAGATCCAGTAGGACGCGTCGGAGAGGTAGCGGACCCAGGCGCGCTCCCGGTGAAAGAGCTTCGCCGAGAGTCCGATCAGGCCGAGGGCCATGGTCCAGGCGAAGGTCGCCTGCATGACGGCCGGGATGAGAGTCTCGAGCTCACCGCCCTTGGCGCTCTCCGCGGCGCCCCCCGCCGCGAGGAAGATCGCCGCCCCGATGGCGAGCATCGCTGGCCAGCCGCGGGTCAGGCTGCGCGTGTCCGGGTCGAGGCCGCGCACGGCGGCGCCGAAGAGGAAGAAGACCCCGTAGTAGCCGAGCACCAGCGGGTCGAAGGCCAGGGCCGAGGACGTGCTCGGCCCGAAGAACGTCAGGCCGCGGCTGAGCATGATCGCCTGGAACGTCGCGGTCAGGGGGACGACGGCGATGAGGGCCAGGGGGGACACGTAGAGGGCCGAGTTGGACGCGGGGGTCCACCGCGCGGCGATGGCGAACACCGGGAGGCTGAGCACGAGCAGACCCATCAGGTACCAGAGGAACCAGAGGTGGCCGAGGTCGAAGTCGGCGAGCTCCTCCAGGAGCCGGCTCCCGGGCTGCGGGTCAAAGACCTCGAACCCCTCCGACGGTGCGGCGGCGAACACCGCGGCCGTGCGGCGGACGCGGCCTGGCATGATGCCCAGATCCACGTTGTACCGGACGAGGCTGGCCACGAGCTGCGTGAGCCCCTTGCGCTCGTCGCCCCAGGGCCAGAGGGAGAGCTCCATCGGACTCGTGCCGTCCCGGTTCCGAACCCCCGGGTCGGCGCCCCGGGCGAGGAGGACCCGGCTGGCCTCTGGAGCGGCCCAGAAGGCGGCGCTGTTCAGGGGCGTGCCCTGGGACCCGTCGCGGATCTCCAGGTCCGCGCCGAGGTCCAGGAGGAGCTCGCAGACCTCGGGCTGATCCGCGGTCGCGGCCCAGTGCAGCGCGGTGAGCTTGAGGTCGTCCCTGGCGTTCACGTCCTCGCCCGCGGCGATCAGGGCCTCGACCCGCTCCCGGTCACCGGCTCGGGCCGCCGCCCAGAGGTTGAGCTCCGCGCCGCGGGCGCCCACCTCCGAGCCCCCGGCCACGTCCTCGAGGTCGAAGACCGAGGCGGTGGCGCGGACCCGGGCCGGCATGGCGGCGAGGTCCAGATCGAATCGGATGAGCCCCGCGACGAAGGTCGTGGTCACCAGCCGGTCCTCGGCCCAGGGCCACCTCGCCAGGTCCACCGCGCGGGTGCCGTCCTGGTTGCGGGCCTCCGGGTCCGCGCCGCGGGCCAGGAGGACCTCGCAGGCCGCCGCGGATCCCCAGAACGCGCCGCTGATGAGGGGCGTCGAGGCGGACCCGTCCCTGGCCTCGAGGTTCGCGCCGAGCTCGACGAGGAGCTCGCAGGCGGCGGCCTGGTCCTCGGTCGCCGCCCAGTGGAGGGCGGTCAGCTGGGAGTCATCCCTTGCGCTGAGGTCCTGCCCCGCCACGTCGAGCGCCCGGAGGCGCTGCAGGTCCCCGGCTCGGGCGGCGGACCACAGGTCGCGATTCGGATTCGTCGCCAGGCCCTCGGTCCCCCTCGGAGTCGAGCTCGCCCGGGAGCCCTCGGGCGCGTAGCGCAGGGTGAGGCCCTCGCCCACGGACCAGTGCATCAGCGGGAGGATGGTGAAGCACGCGACGACCATGGGCACCAGGACCCTCCGGACCCGGTGCGAGATCAGGCCGCGCGCCCCACGACGCTGCCAGAGCATCACCGCGAAGTAGCCGCTCAAGAGGAAGAAGAGCGGCATGCGGAAGCCGTGGATGAACGCAAAGAGCGCGGTCATCCCCTCCGTGCGGACCTCGTCCGTGATCGGCCAGGGGACGAAGGACAGGGAGAGGCACGCGTGGAGCACGACGCCGAGGGACATGGCGAAGCTCCGCACGGCGTCCAGGTCGTGGCGGCGAATCACCCCGGGCGTGGCACCGTACGCCACTTCCCCCTGTGGCCCGGT
>CALLKX010000100.1 GCA_938083085.1 uncultured bacterium | reverse complement strand
ACTCTGCTGCTGGCCACTCTGCTGCTGGCCACTCTGCTGCTGGCCACTCTGCTGCTGGCCACTCTGCTGCTGGCCACTCTGCTGCTGGCCACTCTGCTGCTGGCCACTCTGCTGCTGGCCGCTCTGCTGCTGGCCGCTCTGCTGCTGGCCACTCTGCTGCTGGCCACTCTGCTGCTGACCGCTCTGCTGCTGGCTGCCCTGCCGGGATGCCGCAGCGGAGGCCTCGCGTGCTGCGGAGGCGGCCCGTTCCATGGCCTCTCGGGCACGGGCGAGGGCGTCCGCCGCCTCCGAGGCCCCGGGGATTGCGCCTGCCGGCGCTTCCGCTGCGCGGCGCGCCGCTTGTTCGAGCTCGGCGGCTGCGCTGGCTGCAGCTTCCTGTCGTTCCTGTGCGCGGTCGGCCTGACTGGCCGCTCGCCCGAGGGCCCGGTCGAGAGCCGCGAGGGCCTCCGCTGTGGCCTCGCGCGCCTCGCGTGCGCGCTGCCCCGCTTCGCGACCGGCGGCCGTGTCACCGGGCGAGCTCTCTGCCTTGCGCTCCGCCTCGGCGCGGGCGGCGCTTGCGGTCTCCGCTCGCTCGATAGCCTTGTCGATCTCCGTGGCCTGGGCAGCGGTCGTTTTGCGCTCGCCGGCCTCTGCGGCCTCGGTCAGTGATTGCGCGGTCTCCTGAGCCTGGCGGCGCGCGCTGCTGGCCGCCTCTCTCCGCTCCGCGGCGGCGGCGCGGGTCTCAGCGGCCTGTGCCGCGGCGGCCTCGGTCGCCTGGGCGCGGGCCGCTGGATCGGCGCCGTCCGCAGCGCTCTGGGCGATCTCCTGGGCGGCCTCACGGAGCTCCCCTGCGGCCTCGAGAAGCTGATCGTCGCCGGCGAGTTCGCCGCGACGCTCGAGGTCGTCCGCCACCCGGTCCAGCTCTGCCGCTGCCTCGGCCGCAGCCTGCGGGGTCGCCGCCGTGGGGGAGGCGCCCCTCGAGGCTTCCTCCAGCGCTGCGGCGGCTCGATCCAGGTCCGCGGCGCGCGCCTCGTCGGAGCGCGCGGCGGCGAGGGACGGGCGCATGGACTCGAGCATGGCTCGGTCTGCAGCGCTCGACGCGCGGAGAGCGTCGGCGCGGGCGCGCTGCTCGGCCTCCAGCGACTTGAGATCGGACAGCAGGCGCTCGGCGTCCAGCAGACCGGATTCCCGCGAGCGCTCCTCGTTCTCGCGCAGCAGCCGTTGCTGCTCTTCGATCGCGCTCTCGAGCCGGTCGATGACCTCGCGCTGCTCCGGCGTCGTCGCCTCCTGGCGGAGGGCCTCGGTGTCCTCGCGGATGTCCTGCTCTTCGCTGGCGATGGCGTTCAGCTCGGCGCGGATCTCGCGGATGGCCTGGAGGTCCTCTTCGATCGACTCCTGGCGGTCGCGTTCGGTGAGGATGTCGAGGAGCCGGGCGACGCGCCCGATGATGCGCTCCTGTCGCTCAAGGGCCGCGAGGACGCGGTTGCCTTCGAGGTCATCGCTGGAGTTGTTCATGAGCTCCTCGATGGTCCGGCCCTCCGCGTCCGTCGGGCGCTCATCGAGGAACTCCAGGGCCTGGCGGAGCAGCGCGGCGGCGCCCGGGCGCTGCTCGGCCTCGTAGCGAGGCGCGAGCTTGACGATCTTCTCGCGCAGGCGCTTGATCTGCCGCTGCAGGCTCAGCTGTTCGTCCGCGAGGGCTCGCCGGTCCCGGGACCGATCATCCTGCGGGGCGCAAAGGGCCGGCGCCGCCGAGCTCGTCGCGCCGACGAGCAGGAGCATCATCGTGAGGAGACTTCGCTTCATCGATCATTCTCCGCGGCCTTGCGGGTCCGCTCCTTGAGGTTCTTCTGCCGGCTGAGGATGTCCCGGGTGAGCGAGAGCACCGACTGCAAGCTGTCCCACTCACCGAGCTCACCGGTGAGGCGGTCCATGGTCTCGCGCAGCTCCGTGAGCCGCAGGTCCGCCTCCGAGAGCGCCGCCCTCGCGCTCTCGAGGTCACCCGCGTCGCGCACGGTCTCCAGGGAAGTGATCCAGGCCTCCATGCGTGGCCCTGTGGCCTCGAGGGCGAGGCCCACGATTCGAACCAGGTCGCCCGCGCGCTCGGGGTTGCCGAGCTGGCCCGCTGCGAGCTCTCCCGAGATCTTGGCCCAGGCGTCGTCGTCGAAGCTCCGTTCTGTCGAGCTGGAGGTGAGCTCCACGAGCCTGCGCTCGAGCGCGCTGGACCGCTCATCGAGGCGGGAGTAGATCATGGCCTCGGCAAGGCCGGAGAGATCCCTCGCAATGGAGCGAAGGTCTCCCCGTTGCCGCCGCGCCTCGTTGGCAGCGTTGATCAGCTCACCCGCATCGGGGAGTTCGGCTGCGTCGCCCGACAGGGAGGAGAGCAGCGCCTGCAGGTCCCGTCTTGCGGGCTCCATGGAGCGATCGAGGCGCTCCACGGATTCCGCCGCAGCGCTCAGACCATCGCGCTGTCCGCGCATGAACTCGTCGGTGCTGACCACCCTGACCAGCAAGGCGCTGGTGCGGGAGAGGTTGGGGTCCGGCTCCCTCGTGTCCTCCGCCTCGAGGAACAGCGCGGTCACGCTTCCAACGAGGGACTCGGCCGGCGGGAAGAGTGCCTTGACCTCGAGGGGGGTCGAGGCGAGGGCCGCAACGCGGCTGCGCCCCTCGGAGACGGTGGTCGAGTCAGTGACCAAGGTGAGCTCCAGAGGGCGGGTCTCCATGACCTCGTCGGTGGCCGCATCGCGGCCCTCGAGCCGGACCTCTCCGACGCCGAAGTCATCGCGCACGAGCACTCGGAGGGGCACGGCGCCGCCCTCGACGACCTCGGTCTCGCTGCGGCCAGGGGCCAGCACGAGCAGCTCCGGTCGCCGGTCCGGTACCACCTCGATCCCGAACAGCGCGGGGTCGGGGTTCCCAAGCCCTGCGGAGTCGGTGAGCTCGACCCGGAACCTGAGGGACTGCAGCATGACGTCCGAGAAGCTCAGCCCAGGGCTTGGTTCTGCGGGAACGTCCTCGGGCACGGGCGGGCCCAGCTCGGGGAAGGGGCGTGGTATGAGATCACGGACGAGGTCGTCGGGGAACGTCCGTGCGATCCCGGTGGCGTTCTCGGGGTCGGTCTTCACGTGAACGGTGACGCGCGAGCCCGCGAGCACGGAGACCTTGGTCTCCGACTCGATGCGGCGGGGGAGACCCGCGTAAGCGGGGGGCTCGATCACGAAGGCGAGGCCAGCGATATCGGGAGGCTGGAGCACCTCGACCACGATGCGGGGGACGCCGCGGTTGTCGTCGCCGCCTGTGACGGTGAGGGAGGTGGACTCCTGGAGCGAGGGCAGCAGCGTGCGGTATTGACCTGGGCCGCTGGGTCCGATTTCAAGGGACGTCCCGCTCTCGAAGGTGACGGTCACGAACTCCGGGCGCTCGCCGTCCGCTTCCACCAGCAGGGGGACGTCGCTCCCGCGGGCGGCGCGGACCAGGATCACGCCTTCCTCGGGACGCTGCACCTCGAGGCCAGAGGCGTCGTCCGGAACGGAGACGGTGAGCGTGGTCGCGCGGGGCCACGCCACCTCGGCACCAAGGATCCGGGCGGCGAAGATCCTGGCCATGGCCGGCTCCGCAGAGAGGGTCATGGCGGTGGCTGCCAGGGCGAGCGTCGCCGCAGCGATACGCCGGCGTGGGCCCCGGCGGTCGGTCACCCGCCGCAGGTCAGCGCGTGCGGCGAGGGCCTCCGCTCGGGCGGCCACGACCCGCACCAGTTCGGCAGCGGGGGCGGCGGCGGGGACGGACCCGTCCAGCTGGATCGCGCTCACGAAGAGGTCCTCACGGACGTCCTGGTCCACCGCGCGCTCCGCCAGCATGGCGAGCGCCGGCCGGTCGGGGAGCGCCTTGACGTGCCGCAGCAGCGTGCGTCGGAGCAGGTAGATCGTGCCCCCCGTGAGCACCGCGAGGTGGAGGATCCGGACGGGGGCCGGCAGCCGCAGGATGCGGTCGGCCGCGTACATGAAGAGCAGCCAGGCCGCGCCGGCGGCCACGACGGTGCCAAGGCCGTGCAGGAGCACGCCCCGAGAGAGCGAGCTCTTGAGTCGGCGGAGCAGGGCGTCGAGGCGCGGGGTCTCCACCCGAACGGTGGCTCCCTCGGTGACGCGATCGCCCGCGAGGGCGCTGCTGTTGTCCTGTGCGCTCATCCGTTCGTCAGCGGTGGAAGATCGGGAGGAAGTCGTAGGGGATCTCGAGGATCAAGCAGGCCATCGCCGTGCTGAAGGCCGCTCCGGGGCCCGTCTCGTTGGGCCAGGACCCGTCTGCCCGCTGGTAGCGGATCAGCAGCTCGCGCAGCCGGGTGAAGTAGTTCACCCAGTCGTGCCCGCCCTTCGTGTACATGGCCTGCACGCCGTAGTAGTGGCCGTACCAGAAGAAGTAGTGCCCAGCCGAACCGTAGCGCCGGTTGAAGCTGTCGAACTGCGAGTTGAGGAAGTCGACCCCCCGGTCGATCAGCTCGTCGGAGTAGATCCCGAGGCCGTTCAGGGCGGTGACCCCTGCGGAGGTAAGGGGGAAGGTCGAGCGGGACTGGGCCTGGCGCTGGTAGCTGAACGTGCCGAGGGCGCTGTAGCGAATCGAGCGCCGTTGGTTGCCGGTGACCGCGGAGTCCACGACGTAGCGGATCGCGAGGTCGACCGTGGACTTCGGCACCCGGATCCCGATGTTGCGCGCGGCGCGGAGGGCGAGGACCTGGCAAACCACAATCGACATGTCCGACTCACGGGCGAGGGGGACGTAGCGCCAGCCGCCCTCCTCGTTCTGGCACTTGACGATGAAGTCGACCGCCTTCTGAAGACGCAGCCGTACGTCCTCCCGGTGGGTCATGCCGTAGATCTCTGCCAGGAACAGCGTCGCGAACGCGTGGCTGTACATCCGCGTCCCGGCGAAGGTGATGTATCCGTCCTCCTGCACGCAGCCGAGGACGAAGTCCACGGCGCGGTCGAGCGCCTCCCCGTACTCGCCGCGGCCGGGCAGGTGCCCGCCGGCCAGGAAGGCGATGCCCGCCAGGGAGGTGACCCCCACGTGCGCCGCGGAGGCGCTCGTGGAGCGATACGAGTTGTTCAGCTTGAAGCCGACTGCGGCGGTCCAGGAGCCGTCCTTGTTCTGCTCTCGAGCGAGCCACGCCAGGCCACGCTCGGTGGCCCGCTCCTGTTCCTCGGTGATTCTCACGCCGCGGGTGCTGCTGCTCCGCTGGCGACCGTCGGCGCTCCTGTCCTGCGAGAGCCCAGCACCAGACGGCGTGGGGGCTGCCTTCGGGTGGGACAGCGCCGTTGAAGATGGCGCCGTGGGGGCCGACGCCGTGGGGGCCGACGCTGTGGGGGCCGACGCCGTGGCGATGGCAGCCGGAGCGGTGTGACCTGCGCCCCCCGAGCCGAGGGCCAGGAGGCCGGCGAGGGTCACGGCGAGCGACCTGAGCTTGTGCGGGTGAAGATTCATCGTTGCATCACGTCCATTCGCCTCGCGCCCATCATGACCAGGGATCCGCCGATCCCGCTGAGATTCCGCCAGCGTGCCGAGACACCGCCAAACTCGACGTTCCGGGTCTCAACGTGCCGCCCGGTGGCGTCGTCGAGGAACATGAGCCGCATCTCCGGGCGAACCGATCGGCGCTCGCCGGTGGTCTGGCGGATCAGCATCGCGATCACGCCGTCGCCGAGCGCGGGGGCGGCGAGGCTCTCGACGCCGGAGGCCTGTAGGGGCCTGGCCGACGCCTGCTTCCAGATGACGCCGCGGGTGGCGTGGATCCCCTCGAGGAGCGGGGAGGCCTCGCCATTCTCGGTGATCCCGACCATCAGAGGGCTGTCCAGGATCACCCTGGAGCGGATGTTCACGCCCACCAGGTGGGTCTTGCTGTCGAGCGCCGCCAGGGGAGCCGAGCGGAGGATCCCGCTCTCCTCGTCGAGGGTGTGCAGTCCGAGCTTGGGTCGGCTCAGGCTGCTGCGCCGGGACCCAGAGTTCCCGACTTGCTCGAGCATCGCGAGGCGGACTCGCTTGTTGCTGCCGACCTCGACCGGGAGGTCCACGAGCCCCACAAGGTTGTGGACGCCCCCGTTGAAGCGGTCGAGGTCCACCTCCCAGAGCTCCCTCCCGTCGTCGAGATCGAAGGCGACCACGCGGTTCTCCGACCGGGTGTTGTACCCCCCTTCGATCGTGGCCAGCACGAGCTGCCGCCCGTCTGCCCAGGCCGACTGAGCCTCTCGCGAGTTGAGCTGTCCGGTCTTCGGTGCAGCCAGCGGCTGGCCGGTGGAGAGGTCGTGGACCCCCGCCTGCTCTCCGCGCAGCGGCAGAAGAACGAAGCGCCCCTCCGAGACCTTGATCTCGGCATGAAAGCGGTCGCCGATGACGCCGAGCTTCCACAGCTGAATGCCGAGTACGGCGTCGACGCCGTACACCTCCGCCGGCTTGCCCGTGTCGAGGAACTTGGAGACGATGACCGCGACTCCGCCCGAGACCGACGCCGAGGTGATCCCGCGGTCGGGGAGCTCGAACACCCACTGGGGGTCGCCGGTGGCCCCGTCGCGGCGGACCACACGGTCCCGCTCCGCGACGACCACGCCGTCGCCGGTGGGGGAGACCCGGGGCGCCCGGTCGCGGCGACCGAGCCCGAGGTCCGCGGGGACGCTCCACCGCACCCCGGTGCCAGGGGAGATCGCAACCATGCGATCCCTGGATGCTGCGAAGAGCACCTGGGTGCCGGGCGGGACGCCACCCTGCGGGTCACCGGTGAGTCGCGTGGAGCCGACCGGGGTGAAGTCCCCGTCGATGGCGTCCTGGACGGTCACCTGCTGATCGAAGGTCGAGTCCACCGGGACCCTCACGGGCAGCGCGGCGCGCCAGCGCCTTGCGAGGTCCTCCAGCCGGAGAGTCCCGACCGAGGAGAGCTCGACCTCCAGCGACGGGCGGTAGCGGGCGAGGTTCTCGACGATTCCTGCGCGGAGCTCGAGATTGCCTGCCTCTCCCATGACCTCGGCCAGCCGGGCGAGCTGTGACGCCTCGCGAGCCGTGCACCGGGCGGGGTGCCAGTCGAAGGAGAGGCCCGAGATCACGAGCTGGGCGACCTGCTCCGGATCTCCGCGTTCGATGGCGAACGCGACCCGGTCCTCCGCGGCGCGGCGGGCCGCGGCCGATCCAGGGAAGAGCCGGGGCAGGCGCTCCAACAGCTCGTCGGAGCCGGTCGCGGTGTAGGCGGAGCGGGCGCTCCGCAGCGCGTCGTCGGCCTCAGCTTCGAGTCCCACGATGGCGATCGAGTCCGGATACAGCATCCGGATCGCGAAGATCCGAGCGGCCGCCCATTGCGCGCTGGTGGTCCCGAAGAGCCGCGTCTCGGGGAACTCTCGCAGGACGCGGTGCAGGACCGAGAGCTCGGCGGTCAGCGCGGCCTCGAGATCTGGGAGGGCGCGGGCCATCTCCACCTGGCTGATGCGCGCGAAGAGGCCCGCCGGGATCGTGGCCGCCTCGACGCTCCCCGCGTTCTCGGACGAGGGGCGCAGGGACGCTGCCCGGGGCGTGACCGGGCCTCTCCAAGGATCCATCCAGAGCGAGGAGGTCATCAGTCGGCCGCTCGTGGCGCCGGCGTCTCGAGCGCCCTCAATGACCCGGCTCAGGGCGTTCTCGGCGCTCCAGGCGGCGCCGAGGGCTTCAGCTTCCACCGTCACCTCGAGGGCGGCGTGTCGTTCGAGGATCCCGTCGAGAATCGCGGCGCGGGCGAGGGCGTCCCGGCTGCGCTCGATCTCGGCGAGCGTCAGCAAGGCCTTCAGGCGTAGGGGCTGCGAGGCGCTGAACTCGACCGCGTCGCGGGCGGCGGCGCGGGCGGCATCAGCGTCTCCGCGGAGACGTTCGCCTCGGGCGCGGAGCAAGAACCCGCGGTGGGTCTGGTAGCGACGCATCGCAGCGTCGGAGCCACGCGAGCCTCCCGAACCGCCCGCCTCGAGGGTGCCCGCCACGGCCTCAGCCTCGTCGACCAGCGTGAGGGCCTCGTCGACCATGGTCCCTCGCTCGAGCAGCGCCTCTGCGCGCTCGAGTAGCAGCCGGACCAGCCCGAGGACCTCGGTACCTGACGCGTCGGGCTGCCGGACGGCCTCCCGCGCCCGGGCGACCATGGCCGCCCACTCGAAGCGGGCGTTGAGGTAGTTGCCGTCGGTCGAGAAGAGCATGCCATCGGCGACGAGCAGTTGGCCTGCACCCAATCGGCCGCCGGTCACCTCTTCACGGACCCGCCCGCTGTCGCGGTCCAGCACCACGACCCCCTTGGCGGTCGGCACAAAGACGCTCTCGGCGTCGACCGCGGGGAACCCATCGTCGCCGCGCAGGACGCCCTCGAGCGGCCAGGCCCAGCGCCGCTCGAGCGGCGGCCCGAGGCGGGATCCCCGAGGGAAGCCGACAGAGACGATCGACGTGCCGCCCAGGAGGACGCTGCGCTCGTCTGCAGCGAGCAGGAGCTCCAGGCCAGCGCCGGGGCGGCGGCGGCTCCTGGTCGAGCGGATGCCGAGCTGACGGGTCAGGAGCTGCTGATCCATGGACCAGAGGGTGGCCCCGGTCTCGGCGTCGAGGGCGATCAGCGCTTCTCCGTCGAACGGGGCGACCAGCACCGTGTCCCCGGCGATGATCGGTGGGGCGTTGCGCCACCGGTTGGCGATCCATCCGGCGGCGTAATACTGCGGAGGCTGGATCGGGACCTGCTCGTAGAGCGCGTCCCAGCGCGTCTCACCCGTGAACAGGTCCAGGGCAGCGACCAGACCGAGCTGGGTGGCCACGATGACCGTGTCGCCGAACACCACCGGCGGCGGCGCCGAGAACTCGACGTTCGCCCGTCCGAACATGTTGAGCGTGCGCTGCCCGGTGACGACGGGGGCGGACCACAGCACCTCGCCCGTCGAGAGATCGAAGCAGCCGAGGTGCAACTCGATGCGGCCGCGGAGCCGGGCCATTGGGACCAGCACCCGGGCGCCGACGACGGAGGGGGGGCCCACCACGGTCATGCGCTCAGCGAAGGAGCCCGAGTCGCCATCCCAGCCCGCGGGCGGCATGGTGTTCCAGAGCGGCTCGCCGGTCTCGAGGTCGAGGGCCATGAGCCGCCGCTCAGGGATCTCCTCGATGATCGACATCTCGTTGTACTGGTCGCGCTGCTCGAACGAGAACGGGATCTGCACCGGAGCCACCACGATGCCGCGACCTGCGGCGACGGTGACGATCCTCTCGGAGGTGTCGACGGCGTCGTCGAAGTCGCTCTTGCCGCGGACGTTGTCCCAGTCGAGCGCCGAGGACTCGAGGCTCCAGATCTGTGACCCGTCGAAGGCGTCGATCGCGTGCACGCTCCGGGAGGTGTTGACGATGACGACGTCCCCGATGCGCTGGGGAAAGAGCCGGCTGGACCCGTTCAGGTTGGCGAAGGGGCCGCGCGGCAGCGTGAAGGGAGAGGGCCACGAGGCCGAGCCGTCCTCTCCTTCCCGAACCGAGGAGGTGATGGCGGCGGCGGCCACGGAGGTCGCCGGCCCCCGGGCAAAGCTGGCCTCACGCGAGGCCCGCGAGCCGCCCTCAGCTCCCGATGCTGAGAGCAGGGCGGCGGCGAGGTCGGCGCGCGCGAGGGCTCCCGGAGCCCCGTCGCCGAGGTCTGCTCGCAGAGCTGCCCAGTCTTCGCCGGTCACCGTCACGCGCTGCGGTTGGTCGAGGCGGAGGGCCGCCGCGCGGGCCCAGGCGCGGAGCCCGTCCCCGGCGTGCCCCAGCTCGAGTTCGAGGTCACCGAGGGCCCACCAGGCCCGCTCGGCGGACTCGGAGAGGGGCCAGCGCCGCGCCACATCGGAGAGCCCGCCCCGATCGCCCGCAGCGATGGCGCGTTGGAGGGCGAGGCGCGCCCTTCGGCCGAAGCGCTGTCGGTAGAGGTCCTGGCCTTCTGCGGGCAGGGCGAAGAGCTCCCTGGCTGCCCAGCTGGAGGCGCCGGGATGAACGTCGGTCTGAGAGGGCTGGAGTGCCCCGAGCGCCTGCGGCCGCTCGGCGCCGAGGACCTCGCCCCGGTGATCCTCGATCAGGGTCTGTAGCCCCTCGATGGCCTCCGACCAGCGCCCGGCGGCCACGTGGTCGGCGGCCTGGTTGGCGAGGGCCCGGGCGGCCTGGGTGTCGTAGAGCTGAAAGGCGCGGGGACGGAAGTTCTCGTCGGCCTCATCCTGCGGAGCCGCTGCGGACGCCGGGGTGAGGGCGAGCCACCAGGCCGCCGAGGCCGCGAGCAGGAGATGCCTGCCCACGCCGCGCGCGGCTCGAGTTGTTTCCAGTCGGTCCAACATCTCTCTCTTAGATGAGCTCCATTCGTTTTCTAAGGAGCCATTCAGAACCGAGCAGGATTAGCGCGAGGATCAGCGTCGCCCAGCGGTCCCAGGCGTCTTCGAGCTGGCTCGAAACGGGCTCGCGGCGCTCCTGGTCGGCGGGGAACGCGTCCTCGATGGCGGCGAGGTCGGCGGCCGAGGTCGAGACCCCTCCGGTCAGGGCGGCCAGGCGCTCCATGAGGAGCGGGTCGGGGCTCGGGTCGGCGTTCTCCCGCGAGGGGAGGAGCACGTCGAACTCCGTCCGGACGCGCTCGCCGCCGGTCTCCGACTCCACGAGGGAGACGTAGCGCCCGGGCCGCTCGGGCTGGTAGGTGCCGCGATAGAGGCCAGGGCGGCCGTCGACGCCGGCAAGAACCAGCTGGGTCTCGTCCCCGTCGGGGGTGCGCAGGATCACCTCCTGCGAGGGCTCCTCGCTGGGCTGGAAGTCCTCGTCGAGGACCCGCGCCTCCAGCGTCACTCGATCGGAGATGTCGTACTCGGTGCGCAAGGACTCCAGCTCGAACCGCCGGTCTCCGCTCCGCATCCGGCCGAGGGCCAGCCAGCGCAGCGCGTTGCGCCAGAAGGCCTCGTAGTAGCGATAGCCGAAGCGGAAGCGCCAGCGGTTCGTGGCCTCTATCGCGAGGAACAGGGTCCGCCCGGACGGGAAGTACCCGGCGACCAGCAGCGGGTCACGCTCGCCCCCTCCTGCGATCGAGGCGACCGGGTGGCGGAGCAGCACCTGTGCGCCGGCCTTGGCGCCGCGCACGGGGTAGTGCCAGTAGAAGCCGCGGAGCCCGCGCTCGTCCTCCCAGAGCGCGCGGTTGGCCTCGGGGTCTTGCTCCAGACGCACAATCTCGTGGGGCGCGCCAGGATCCTCGAGCGTGTAGCGGTGCTCCTTGGAGGTGGGCACGTCGAGCATGGACACTCCGGCTCGGTCGAGCTCTACCGGCAGCAGCTCGGCGAACTCGGTCCCGGCGATCGAGCGCGGCATGTCGTACTGGCCGGCGATGATGCAGAGCCCACCACCCCGCTCGACGAATTCGAAGAGCGACCGCACGAACTCCTCACCTCGGGCTGGGTCCGGGGAGATGTCGTAGGGGTTGATGTCCCCGAGGATGATGACGTCGTAGTTCTCCAGCAGCTCCTCGCGGGAGGTCGGGACCGAGGTGAGCGAGGCGAGGCCGCGGGTCCGGTCCTGCTGGAAGTCGGGAGTCGCTGAGAGCAGGAACAGTTGGACGTCGATTCGATCGTCGATGCGCCGCAGCTCGGTGTTGAGGAAGCGATACTCGTAGCGGGGATAGCCCTCCACGTAGAGCACGCGGACCTTCTCGCGGGTCACCGTGACCGAGACGGTCAGCTGGTTGTCGTCGGTCACCCGCTCGCCCTCGAGGGGGTCGACCCGGAGGCGGAAGCGGCGCTCGTTGGAGCCGTAGTCGAGGGCGTCACGCCCCGCGACGAGGACCACGCGATCGCCGGAGTCCACCAGGGGCACCTCCTCGGAGGTCACGATCCGCACCTCGTCTGAGCCCGTGGTGGAGAGCTCTTCGAGCTGGAGGATGACGCTGCCACCCTCGGTGCCGCGCGCCGACACGCGTACCGCGATCTCGATCTGGTCGCCTTCGAGGACCGAACTCGGCGAGTCCACCAGCTCGATCGCGAGGTTGACCTCCGTACGGTCGTCGCCGACGACCACGGTGTTGAGGGCCACCCCGGCGACCCCCGCTGCCCCGACGGCTTCCTCGATGACGGAGCCGGTGTTGGACCGGCCATCGCTGACGATCACCACGTCCGATACGTAGCGGCCCCTGTGGCCTGCGAGCGCGGCTCGGATCGCGTCGCCGATGGCGGTCGCGGAGCCCTTCCCGTCGAGGGAACTCCCGGAGGCCAGGGGCTCAAGGTCCTCGGAGAACCTGAACGTTCGGGGGATGTAGCCGCGGTCCGTCACCAGCTGCTCGACCTCGTCGCGCACGGCGAGGGCGATGTCCGTCCGGCTCAGGGTCTCGGGCGGCTTGCCGGTCAGCGCCTGCAGCGCAGCGCGCGCCTCGGGGTCACCCGTATAGGGGTCTTGCCGGGTCATGGATCCCGAGTCGTCGAACAGGAGCAGGACCTCGGGCGAGATCACGTTCTGTTGCTGGCGCACGTGGACCGGGCGCGCGAGCACCGCGAGCAGCAGGAGGAAGCTCAGGGCGCGCAGGGTGACCATGCTCCACCTCGCCCGCGTGGAAATCGACTCGCGCCAGTAGGCGAGGTACGCCACGCCGAGTGCGCCGGGGATGAGGATGAGGACCACGACCCAGAGGGCGGGCAGGTCCATGAGCCGCCAGGTCTCCTGGACGGCATCGCCCGCGGCCTGACGGGTCGAGGCACCAGCGGGTCCGCTGCCCGCCTGGAGCAGCGCGAGGAACGGGCTCATGAGTGGGTCCTCCGGCGGGTACCGATCCAGGCGCCCCAGAGGGACTCCGCCACGAGAAACACCAGGGCTGCGAGGGCGAGCCAGCGCCAGAGCTCTCCCTGGCGAGGCGCGATGTTGGCCTCGACCTGGCCGTCCTGGGCGTTGACCGTGGCGACGCGAAGCGCGGGGTGAATCGCCTCCACCTCGAGGGCTGTAGCGCGCGAGAGGTCGCTCTCTCGCGCGTCAAGTTGCACGGCTACCGGCTGGGTGCGGGCGCCCTCGGTCCGAACGGTGTAGACACCAACGGAGTCCATCCAGCTTCCGTCCAGCATGGGCAGCGCCCAGCGGCGGTCGGGCCGCTCGATCGAGTCGCCTTCGATGGGGCGCTGGGCCCCGCTAGGTGAGATCAGGGTGGCGGCCCTGGGGAAGCTGTCGACCACGATCTCGATCCCGCTCCCCACGGCCAGGTTCCGCTCCTGCTGGAAGCGGGCGCCCAGGTCCTGGACGAGCTCGAGGACGAGGGGGACGAACGTCCCCGGAGAGTCGGGGACCCGGTTCCACGCGCGATCCAGGCTGCTCGCCCACAGCACGACTTTCCCGTCGCCGTAGGCCCGCTCCATGAGGAACGGGCTACGCGCGGTGTCATCGAAGGAGGCGAGGACGCGGGCGGTGGGCGACGGCGTGAAGGACACGAAGTCGTAGAAGGGCGCCTCGGTCAACAGGGGACGCCAGCGCTCATCACCGAAGAAGTTGAGCGCGGGGTGCTCCTCGTCGAACTCGTTCACGCGGTAGTAGCGCGTGCGGTCCGCCGCCGAGACCTGCCGGACCGGCTCACCGGGAAGCAGCCCGGTGCCGTCTGCACGAAAGAGGTCCTCGCTCCAGCTAGAGAGGTCTCCGAGGCGGTCGCCCGCCGTGATCAACAGGCCAGCGCCCGCGGCCACGCGTTCTTCGAGCCTGGTGACGGCCGTGCTGGGGAGGGCCGGGACGTTGGCGAGGACGATCAGGTCAGCCTCCTCGATGGGGGAGTCTGAGGCGTCGAGCTCGGCGGGGGAGATCGTCTGGACGCGGAAGGGGCTGTTCGGCTCTCCATCGACGCCGAGCTCGTCGGTGGGAGGCTCGAGCACGGCGAGTAGGTAGCCCGCCTCGTCTTCTTCCACCCGATCAGACGGCGCGCCGTTGACCACGAGGACCTCGAGGGGCGGCGGCGCGAGGACCACCCGCGCGCGGCTGTCGTCGACCCCGAGGCGGTCGCCCTCCAGAGAGGCGACGATGTCCTGGTAGCCGGAGTCCTCCAGCGTGACGGTGAAGACTGCCTCGGCCTTGCCTCGCGCCGGAACATCGACGCGCTGGCTGGGGAGACGCTCTCCGCCGACCTGCAGTGCGACCCGCTCCGCAAGGAGCTCTCGCTCCCCGTGGTTGCTGACCCCGACGGCCACCTCGAAGGGCGTCCCCGCTCTCGGGCCTTCGCCGAGCACGAGGATCGAGTCCACCGAGAGGTTGGGCGGCGTGAGGTCACCGGGGCCGAGGTCCTCGACGAGGACGGCAAGGTCCAGCGCCTCGATCCGCGCGAGCTGTTCGGTGAGGGCCGGACGGGTCCCGCCCTCCGGCGCGGACCTCGTCGAGCTGATCGCGAGGAACGCGCTCTCCTGGAGGTCAGTGAGCAGGTGGATCTCGGCGGCGCCGCCCGCGCCCCGCTGGGCGCTCTCTTCGAACACGGCGGCGACCTCGCCGAGGGCCAGCGCGAGGTCCAGGGACTCGTCGAGGGGACGCTCGATGGATTGGAGGATGGAGCGCGCGTCCTGCGGGTCGGTCCAGGGGAAGACGCGTGGGCGTTCGCCTGCGAGGATCAGGCGGGCCCGGTCGCCTCGGCCCTCATCGAGCCCTTCGAGGAGGACGCCAGCGCGCTCCTTGATGCGGTCGAAGACGCTCTCTACCTCGGCGCGGTAGCCCGTGGACGCGGAGCCGTCGATCACGAGCACCAGGTCCCGGCGCTCTTCCTGGAGGCCGACAAGGGGGCTGTCTCCCGACGCGAAGGGGCGGGCCACGGCGAAGGCGATGGCCGCCACTGCCAGCATTCGCAGGAGCAGCAAGAGCAGGTTCTCCAGCTGGACCCTACGCCGCGTCTTCCTGTACGCGGCAAGGACGAACCGCATCGCCGCCCAGCGCTGAGGCCGGTGGCGCTGACGGTTCAGCAGGTGGATCACGAGCGGGACGGCGGCGAGCGTCGCGCCGATCGCGAGTCCTGGGTTCAGGAAGCCTTCGATCAAGGGGGCTGGAGGGGGCGGAGGGCGTGTGGGAGGGGAGAAGGCCGGAAGGTGGGCTCGGAGGGTCGGCTCGAGAGGTGCCCTCGAGGGGGTACGGCGCGGGCCGATGTGCGGTGACTAGCCGCCCGAGCGGGCTCGGGCCAGACGGCGCGAAAGGTAGGCGGCGAGGACCGCGTCGAGGGGCTCGTTGGTGGTGACCTGGACGAAGTCGACGGACAGGGCGCGTGCTCGCTGGGCGAGCTGGCGTGTGTGGGCCTGGATCTCCTCCAGGTACGCATCGCGGATGGCCTTGGGGTCGATCTTGAGGTTGCCCGCGCCCTCGAGCCCTTCGAGCTTGACGAGGGCGTCAAGGTCGAACGAGGTCTCCAGCGGATCGACCACCTGGAAGAGGATCGGCTCGTGCCCCTCGTGGACCAGCCGCTTGATCCCCTCGAGGATGCTGTCGATATCGTCGAAGAAGTCCGAGAACACGGCGGTGATGCCGCGGCGCCGGATGCGGGGGACCAGAGTGCGCAGGACCTCGCCGACCGCCGTCGGGCCGCCCGGGGAGGCCTCCTCCAGGGAGCGCAGGATCGCGGCCTCCTGGGGGGCGCCGTTCCCGGGGGGGACCTTGGCGCGGATGCTGTCATCGAAGATCACCAGCCCTGCGGTGTCCCGCTTCCCCAGGACCAGGTGGGCGAGGGCCGCTGCTCCCCAGCGCGCGTAGTCGAACTTGGTCCAGCCCGTGGAGCCGAAGCCCATGGACTCGGACGCATCCACGAGCAGGTTCAGCGAGAGGTTCGTCTCCTCAACGTACTCCTTCACCACGAGGCGCTCGGATCGGGCGAACACCTTCCAGTCGATCTTGCGGACCTCGTCGCCGGGGGCGTACGCGCGGTGCTGCGCGAACTCCACGGAGCTGCCGCGCTGGGGGGAGGCGTGGACGCCTGCCATGAAGCCCTCGACGGCTCGCCGGGCAACGAGCTCAAGCCCCGACAGCTTGTCGAGGACGGCGGGGTCGATGATGCCGTTGGAACGGGCCACGAAACTGAGCGCGTCTGCCCTCAGCTGGCGGACTGGTCACGGACGCCGGGGAGTCCGGCGCCGACGGCCTGAGCCGGATCAATCTCCTCGATGAGGCGGTCGATCAGGTGGTCGGAGGTGATCCCCTCGGCCTGGGCGGTGAAGTTGGTGACGATCCTGTGGCGCAGGACGGGCTTGGCGACGGCGCGGATGTCCTCGATGGCGACGTGCGTGCGCCCGGCCAGGCCGGCGTGCGCCTTCGCGCCGAGAATGAGAAACTGGCTCGCGCGCGGTCCGGCGCCCCAGGAGACGTTCTCGCGAATGAAGGGCAGCGGCTCACCGGCTCGCACCCGGGTCGCGCGCGCCAACCCGAGGGCGTAGTCGAAGACGGCGTCGGCCACAGGGATCTCGCGGATCGTGTTCTGCAGCTCTTCGAGCTCTTCTGCGGAGACGACGCTGGAGACCTCGGCGCTACCCCCGCCGGTGGTCCGCTTCAGGATCTCGCGCTCCTCGGCCGCGTCGGGGTAGCCGACCTGCACCATGAACATGAAGCGGTCGAGCTGGGCCTCGGGCAGGGGGTAGGTGCCCTCTTGCTCGATGGGGTTCTGGGTCGCGAGCACGAAGAAGGGCTCAGGCAGCGCGTGGGTCGTCCCGCCAGAGGTGACGTGTCGTTCCTGCATGGCCTCCAGGAGCGCGGCCTGGGTCTTGGGGGGCGTCCGGTTGATCTCGTCCGCGAGCACAACGCTCGCGAAGAGCGGACCGGCCTCGAAGCGGAAGGACCGCGCGCTCGTCTCCGGGTCGATGTGCAGCAGCTCGGTCCCAGTGATGTCCGAGGGCATCAGGTCGGGCGTGAACTGGATCCGGTTGAATGACAGGTCCATCGTCTTCGCCAGGCTCGAAATCATGAGCGTCTTGGCGAGCCCGGGGACGCCCACGAGGAGGCAGTGGCCGCGGGTCAGGATGGCGAGCAGGAGCTCGTCGAGGACGTCTTCCTGACCGACGATCACGCGCTGGAGTTCGCCCTTCATGGACGAGTGGACCGTGCGGAGGCGTTCGAGTTTGGCTTCGAGCATGCTTGGGAAGTCGTCCCGGGATTCGGATCGGATTCGAGAAGTGCGGGATACGGGGGGGGATGCCTGAAGTGGGCGCGGAGTGGGCGCGGAGTTGTCGCGGAGTGGATCCCGAGTGCCCGCCGGGCGAGCGCGGCGTCCTGGCGGCGCCCCTCTGGAGGTCAGTTCGGCTAGCCGATCCGCCGGCCCGGACCTACACCGGGAAAAGGAGCGGGGACGGGCGCCGGCCGAGGGGCAGACATCGCTCTTACTTTAGCCCGGCTGGGGCGTTACCCCGAACCGCGACCAGAGCTTTACAGGGGCGCATGCTGTGGTCGGAGGCCGCGCGCGCCGGGGTGAGGAGCCGGCCGGAGGCCCGAGGGTCACTCTCGGACCCAGATCCACATGGTGTCGCGCCCGATAACGTGGACACGGTCGCCCTGCAGAATCACGTCACCTCCCCGGCCGGCCCCAAGGCTCGGAAGCGGCGCGGCGGCCACCAGCCGCAGGTCCGCCGAGAGGCTCAGGACCCCGACCTCCCGGGTGCCCGCGAAGAGGAGCTCTCCGGAGCCCACGGCGGGTCGACCCGCGAATCTCTCATCGGGGGCGAGGTAGGTCGCCGGGTGGCGCGTCCCGCCCGCGTCCTCCACGAGGACCGCGTTGAAGCGCCCGTCCCGCCCGAGGAGCACGAGGCTGGAAGGATCGCCAGCGGCGCCAGGCTTGACGGCTGCCAGGTCGATCGCGCCACGTCTCGCCCGGGGAGGCTCGGCGAAGAGGCTCCCACCCAGAGGGGCGGGCCCCGTGGGCAGGGCGTAGGCAAACTCGGAGTCAAAGGGGGTCGCCCAGGCCGTCTCTCCGACCAGCAGAGGGGGTCTTGACCCCGGCCAGCCCCTCTCCGACGCCCTGCGGCGCTGGGTGCGGATAGCCCACGCGAGCCGGCCGTCCGCCACGTCGTAAGCGCTGATCAGGCCGACATTAGTGCCCACCAATAGGTGCCCCGTGGAGCGATCAACGGTGAGGGGCATGGTCGTGGTGGCGAAGGAGCCCGCTCGGCCGCGCATGGCGGGATCGATCAACCCGCGCTCTGTCGTCACCTCCCTTGACCAGAGCACATCGCCGGACCGTGCGTCGAGTTTGATCAGCCGGACCTCGTCGGCATGGTCGGAGCCCTCATGGGTGGAATCGCCCATCCCGCGGGCGAGGGCGAAGACGGACCCATCGAGCATCACCGGCCCGGGCTGGAACTCCCACCCACGACCGAAGTCCCAGCTGGGCAGCAGCTGGCCGCCCCGGCTCACCGGCGCTGCCCCCGGCTTATCGGCGTCCTCTACCTTTGGGGCGGGACGCTGGACCAAGTACCCGTCGCGTAGCACCCAGAGCGGGTCCAGGGTTTGTTCCAGGGGCAAGTGCCTGAACAGGCCGATGCTGTTCCCCGCGGGTGGGACTTCCATGTCCAGGAACGGGCGCCGCCGGTCTCCGCGACCGAACACCAGCGCCGCGAAATCACCGTCGCACGCGGGGTATGACTTCCATCCTCCTGCCGATGCGGAGGCCCGGATGATGGGCCGGTTCGTGCCGAACAGCACGTCGGGTTCCTCGCGCACCTGGATCTCCCAGCTGCCGTCCGCCTTGCCGGCCAGCAAGACGCTGTAGGCACCCTGGACGAGCACGCTCCCGTCGCGAAATACTGCCATGCCCGAGCCGAGGCCGCGGCCCAGGGGCTCATCGGGTGTCCTGGAGACCCCGCTGAGCCGATAGCTCGCCTCGAGCCGGAGGACCGGGGGCTCCGCGGCGACGGGCCAGGGCCCGCGGAACGCCGCCTGCGGGCGGCTGTGGTCACCGACGAAGGTGTCCGCCCGTTGATCGCGAATGGCGACTCGGCGGCTTACCGCCGCGGACCGCGAGGCCGCGGCGACTTCGCTACCCCACGCGGCCTCGCCGAGGTCCGCGTGGCGCCTCGCGCGGTCGACCCAGACGGTGGCCTCGAAGGGGTGACCCTCCTCGAGCTGGAGGTCGGCCATGGCGAGCGCTGCGCGGTAGGCGGCGAGGGTGGCGGGATAGGTCCGCTCCACATTGCCGAGCCCTCGCTGGGAGATGTCGACGCGCTGTAACTCTCGACGCAGCGCGGCCTCGGCGCCGTCAGTGAAGCGCTGGACCCAGGCGAGACGGGCCTGATCGGGAATGGCGGCGAGCCGGCGTTGAACCGCGACCGCCGCGTCTTCGGAACGCCGCAAGTGAGTTCCGTCCGGATCAGGCAGCCACGCCCTGCGGGCATCCGGGTCGGTGAGGAGCCGCAGCCCGTCTCCCGCCTTCGAGAGGAGCAGCGCGTTGCGCCACGCGTCGAACGCGCGCACCCGGGCGGAGTCTCGGTCGGCCTCTCCGGCGACCAGGGAGGCGTCCCATGCCTCGTCTCCCATGCGCAGCGCAGCGGCCGCGATCTGCTGGTCTGGGAGCGGACTGCTGTTGCGCAGGGGCCCCTCATCAGTGGCGAGCGTTCGAGCTGACGAGAGAGGGCTGACCGAGGGCGCTGCCGAGGGTCCAGGCGGACGCCCCGCGGCAGCTTCCATGGAGAAGGCGGTGGGGGGCGCCGCTCGGGCCGACGCCCAGGTGGAGCCCGGAGCCGCAACGGCAGCCAGCATCCACCAGGCCCATGTGTTGCGGAAGGCGCCCATGCGTGAAGACGATGCCACGAAGTGCTCCCGCTGGCGAGCCCGCGCTCTCATCCCGCTCTGCCCAGCCTCGCCGTGTCGTTCGTCAGCCCCGGATCCGGATCACCTCTCTCCACGTCCCGGCACCCCGGCGTACCTGCGCCAACGGAGTCCGGCGCGGACAGGTCCCAAGGAGACAGACCCCACTCGGGCAGACCCCACTCGGGCAGACCTCGGCGAGGGAAGCTCCTCTCGAGCGTGACCGGCTCAGCGACCGCTGAGCTCGGCGTCATTGCGCTGCTCGTCGGTGTTCGCGCGACGCCGCCGCTCGCGGTAGACGGGATCATCCCAGGCACGGTGTTCGGCCGACATCACCTCGAAGTCACGCGTGGTCTCGTCGTGCCGCTCTTCGACGGCGGGACGCTCTGCCTCCAGCCGCTTCTGCTCGGCCAGAGCCGGGCGGAGGCCCCCGACCGAGATCTGCCAGAAGAGAAGCGCCGGGACCCACACGGGAGACCAACTGATCGCGGTCTTCAGAGCGCGGATCGGAAGCGGGGCGGGGATTGGACGAACGGTGGCCATACTTTCCTAAGGATGGGGCATTTGGGAATCCCAGGCCAAGCAGAAGACGCGCCTCCTCGAAGAGAAGGCGCGTCTTTCTGATCGGGGGTGCCCGATGTACGAGGCCGCGTCTCGGCGTCACGGGGCGACGCGGGCCGGGTCCGCGGATGGGGTCACCCATGGCAGCCCTTCCAGCCTCCCCGTCGAGCGCCTCCTTGACACGGGCCCCTCTCGGTGGAGAGAGCGCCTGGGGAGCGGGAGGCGTCGCGACGAGGAGCCCCGTCGGGGGCTTGGCGGAGAACGCGGGGGCTTCCGTTCAGGGGGCCGAGGTGAGGTCCCGAGGCCCATACCTGCCGCTGTCCCCGAGCTCTTCGGCGATGCGGAGTAGGCGGTTGTACTTCGCGACGCGGTCGCTGCGGCAGGGCGCGCCGGTCTTGATCTGACCGGAGTTGGTCGCCACCGCGAGGTCGGCGATGGTCGTGTCCTCGGTCTCGCCGGAGCGGTGCGAGATCACGCAGCGCAGCCGGTGACGGTGGGCGAGCGCGATGGTCGCGAGCGTCTCCGAAAGGGTGCCGATCTGGTTGACCTTGATCAGGATCGCGTTGCCCGCGCCCTTCTCCATGCCCTCGCGCAGGCGATCCACGCTCGTCACGAACAGATCGTCTCCGACGACCTGGACCGTATCACCGGTGACCTTCGTCATGCCGGTCCAGCCGCTCCAGTCGTCCTGGTCGTGGCTGTCCTCGATGGAGAAGATGGGGTACCTGTCGCAGAGGTCCTTGTAGTAGCCGGTCAGCTCGTCGCTGCTCAGGGCGTGACCGTCGACGTGGTACTTGCCGTCGCGATAGAACTCGCTGGCGGCGGCGTCGATGGCGAGCTTGATGTCGCGGCCAGGCTGGAGCCCGGTGGACTCGACGGCCTCGACGATCAACTCGAGCGCCTTCTCGTTGGACTCGAGGTTAGGAGCGAAGCCGCCCTCGTCGCCGACAGCGGTGTTGAGTCCGCGGCTCTTGCACACGCCCTTCAGAGCGTGGAAGACCTCGACGCCCATGCGGAGGCCCTCGGTGAAGGAGGTCGCACCCATGGGCATGACCATGAACTCCTGGAGGTCCACGTTGTTGTCCGCGTGCTCACCGCCGTTGAGGATGTTCATCATCGGCACCGGCAGCACGTGGGCGGCGGCGCCGCCGAGGTACCGATAGAGCGGGAGGCCGCACTCGTCCGCCGCCGCGTGGGCGTTGGCGAGGGAGACGGCGAGGATGGCGTTGGCGCCCAGCCGGCTCTTGTTCTCCGTGCCGTCCAGCTCGATCATCGCCCGGTCCACCGCACCCTGGTCCAGGGAGTCCTCACCGGAGAGGCGATCGGCGAGCTCGGTGTTGACGTTCTCGACCGCCTTGAGGACGCCCTTGCCACCGTACCGGCCCTCTCCGTCGCGGAGCTCGTGGGCCTCGTAGATGCCCGTGCTGGCACCCGAGGGGACGGCCGCCCGGCCGTAGGCGCCGGAGGACAGGAGGACCTCCGCTTCGAGGGTCGGGTTACCGCGCGAGTCCAGGATCTCGCGTCCGTGAATGCTGACGATTTCGCTCATGCCGCGGATCCTAAGGTCACGGCCGCCCTGCGGCACGACTGGCGGGTAATCTCGTGGCCGAGATGTCACCTTCACCGAAGATTCCCCGGCGGCCGATCTCCCTGCTGCCGAACGCATTGACCCTCGCGAACGCGGGCCTGGGCCTGCTTGCGATCTCCAAGGCCATCGACGCCCTGGCCGGCAGCGCCGATCAGGCCTTCTTCGAGCAGAACCTCGAGACCGCTTGCTGGCTGATCCTTGCCGCTGGCGTCTTCGACATCCTCGACGGCAAGGTGGCGCGCCTGACCAACAGCTTCAGCGATCTCGGCGCGCAGCTGGACTCACTGGCGGACGCTGTGACCTTTGGCGTCGCGCCCGCGATGGTCGCGAAGGTGCTCCTGGAGCACGAAGGGCTGATCCATTCGCGCGTTCACTTCATCTGCGCTGCGTCATTCAGCCTCATGGTCGTGCTGCGGCTCGCACGCTTCAACGCCGAGGGCGACGACGAGCATTCCGAGTTCTCCGGCCTGCCATCGCCGGCCGCCGCCGGCATGTTGATCAGCACCATCCTGATGTTCCTGTCGTTGGGGGGCTCGATCGAGAGCACCGGCGCTCGGCTGACCCCGTGGGGCTGGATCAGGTCGAACATCCCCGAGCCTTGGCGCGACGAACTGACGCAGCACCTCCTGCTGCCGACCATCCTGCTGCTGTTGCCCGCCCTCGGGCTGTTGATGGTGAGCCGGGTCCGCTACGTGCACCTCGCCACGCGGCTCGGTGGTATGCAGAGCCGGCGGGTGCTGGTGCCGATCGTCTTCTTCATGCTGGGGCTGTGCCTCGTGCCCGTGCTCTTCCTCTTTTGCTTCGGCATCTGGTACGTGGGATGGGGGCTGATCTCTGGTCTCCGCGCAGGCCGCCAGCGGTCCGCGCAGGGTTCCGATCGGGAGGCCGCCTGACGGCGCGACCGAGATGGTGAGGTCGAGAATCACGGCGGCCATCGCCCTGGGCGCCAACGTCGGGGAGCCGGAGCGCAGCTTCAAGCGCGCCCTCTCCCTGCTGGAGCGTGACGGCGACGTGCAGATCCTGCGGCGGTCGCACTGGCACGGGACCGACGCGGTCGGAGGGCCGGCGGCGCAGCCGAGCTACACGAACGGTGCGGTGCTGGTGGAGACCACCCTCAGCCCGCGGACCCTGCTCGAGCGGCTCCACGGGATCGAGGCGCACCTCGGCCGCGACCGCGCGAACGAGGAGCGCCGGGGACCGCGGATCCTCGACCTCGACCTGCTCTATGCCATGGACGAGGACGGTGCCCCGCTCGCGGAGCACGGAGACGGGCTCCACCTGCCTCACCCTCGCATGGAGGAGCGGCCCTTCGTCCTGGCCCCGCTCAAGGAGGTCGCCCCCGATCAGCGCCTGCCCCGGTCGGGGCGGTCGGTCACGGAGCAGCTCGACTTCCTTGAGCAGAGCGGCGGGCTGGCGCGGCTGGAGTCACCCGCCGAGGCGCGGGCGTGGTGCGAAGCCGCGCGCGCCGCGGGTGCGACCATCGGCTTCGTGCCCACCATGGGCGCGCTCCACGAGGGGCACCTCGAGCTCGTGCGGCGCGCGGCGATGGAGAACGACCTCGCCTGCGTCTCGGTGTTCGTCAACCCGCTTCAATTCAACGACCCCGCGGACCTCGAGAAGTACCCCCGTGACCTCGCCGGGGACGCACGGCTGCTGGCCGAGGTCGGCTGCGCCATGGTCTTCACCGGCAGCCTGGAGGGCTTCTTCCCCGGCGAACTCGTGGACGGCGAGCTGCCTGCGGCTGCGTACATCCACCCCGGGCCTGGAGCCGCCGGGCTGGAGGGGGAGTATCGACCCGGTCACCTGGAAGGAGTCGCGACCATCGTGGACCGCCTCTTCGAGGTGGTCGAGCCGACACGGGCCTACTTCGGCGCCAAGGACTTCCAGCAGTGCTTGGTGGTGCAGCACGTGGCTGATCGCCGTGGTGGGCGGCCTGAGGTGGTCCGTTGCCCAACCGTGCGAGAGCATTCGGGGATCGCCATGTCCTCGCGGAACACCCTGCTGAAGGGGGCGGCCTGCGAGGAGGCCCTGGTGATCTCGAAGGGGCTCCACGCCGCCAAGGCGGCGTGGGATGCGGGGGAGCGCGACGTCGCCTCCCTGACCCGGCAGCTGCGCGACGTGGTGTCGGTGCCGGGCATCGACGTCGAGTACGCCGAGGTGCGGGACCCGGGGAACTGGACGCTCGAGGCGCCCGGCGGGGCGCTCGATCGCGCCGTCGGCCTGGTCGCCGCGAACGTCGGAGGCGTGCGGCTGATCGACAACATGGAGTTCGACGAGGGCGTTCGGTGAGCATCACCCTGCTCGCGAACGCCAAGATCAACCCGACCCTGCGCGTGCTGGGCCGCAGGGCGGACGGCTTCCATGAGCTGGCGACCACCATGCTTGCCCTGGACCTCGGCGACGTGGTGTCTGTCGTGACCTCGGGACCTGAGAGGGCCGGCGTGATCGACGCCACCGTCAGGGGCGAGCTGGCCTCGGCGGACATTCCCACGGACGGGAGCAACCTCGCCGTGCGCGGCGCGCTGCTGGGCCGCGAAGCCGCCGGCTCCGCGGAGGGCCTCTCGGTCCACGTCATCAAGAACGTCCCGAGCCGGGCGGGGCTCGGCGGCGGCAGCGCCGACGCCGCGGCGGCGGCGCGGGCGGCGGTGGTGGAGCTGGGCGAAGAGGACGCGTGCCTCGAGGGCCGGCTCGGAGAGGTGGGCTCGGACTGTGCGTTCTTCCAGGCGGCGCGGCGCACGGGGGCCGCGCTGGCCCTCGGGAGGGGGGAGGAGATCCTGCCGCTCGAGGGACCCCGCGGCTGGTGGGTGGCGCTGCTCACGCCGGAGGTGGAGTGCTCCACGCCCGCGGTCTACGGGGCCCTGGACGCCGGGCGGGTGGCCCCCTCGTCCGGCTGGCGCCTCCGGGCCGAGTCGGAGGCGCGTGCGCTCTTCGAGCTGTCCGCGCTGGAGGCGCGGGCCGCGCTGGTCAACGACCTCGAGCCTGCCGCGCGGGCCGCTTTTCCCGGGCTGGAACCCTGGTTCGCCCTGCTCGAGGCGGAGTCCGCGGCGCACTTTCGCCTGGCCGGTAGCGGGTCGAGCTTCTTCGGTCTCTTCGAGGATGAGGCGTCCGCGCACGAGACCCTCGAGCGGCTCGAGGCCAGGGCGGGCGGGCAGGGGCTCGGCACCCGGCTCTCCGTCGTGACCCGGCCTGCGGGGTCAGCGCTCACCACGGTGACGGGGGTGGATCTTGGCTGAGCCCATCCGCGAGCTGGGGATCATCGGCGGCGGCCGGGTCGCTGCGGCCCTGGCCTCTTGCCTTGGAGACGCGCTCGACGTGACCGTCCATGCGCGCCACCCTGAGCGTGCCCGACTCTCACCCCACGGGCCACCCGTGGCCTTCGACGCGGATCTCGCGCGGGTGGCGTCGCGGGAGCTGATCATCATCGCGGTGAGCGACGACGCGATCCCCGAGGTCGCGGGGGCGCTCGCCGCAGAGCTGAAGAGCGAGCCGCGCCCCGCGGGTTCGATCTTGTGCGTGCTCCACACCAGCGGCGCGACGACCGGCGGGCGCTCTCTGGCCCCGCTCCTCGAGATCCCCGGCGTGGAGGTGGGCTCCATGCACCCCCTGATCGCCGTGCCCCCCGCGGCGGGTCCCGGCTACTTCACCCGGGCCCCCTTCGTCATCGAGACCAGTGGACCGGTGGCTGCGGAGCGAGCGCGAGCGCTGGTGGAGCAGCTGGACGGCGAGCCCATCGAACTCCCCGACTCGACGGAGGCGACCAAGGCTCGCTACCACGCCCTGGCGACGATGGTGGCCACGGGGACGGTGACCCTGGTGGATCGAGCGGCGGATGCCCTCGCGGCCGATGCGGACCAGCGCGCTGCGTTCCGGGACGCGTTCGGTCGGCTCGCCATGACGGCAGCGGTCAACGCCAGCCGCGGCCCGGGGCCGGAGGTGCTCACCGGACCGGTCGCCCGGGGCGACGCCTCGACCCTCGCGCTGCATGACCGAGCCCTGGGAGACCTGCCCGTCGAGGCGCTCCACGCCGCGGTCCGCCGCGCGGCGGAGGGGATGGTCGATCGGGGACGGCAGGAAGGGGGGGGCGCGTGAGCGCCGGGTCCCCGGACGCGGGACTCCCCGGCGGGGACCCCACTGCCGCGGAAGTTACTGCCGCGGAAGTTGCTGCCGCTGAAGCCACCGCCGCGGAAGTTACCGCCGCTGGAGCCCTCCCGGCCGGACCCCTGGTGGTCTCTCTCCTGCCCCGGTCGTTCGAGGCCCTCGGGCGGGCGCTCGAGGGCGGGGCATGTTCCGGCGCGGACGTCGTCGAGCTGCGGCTGGATCACCTGGCCGGAGAGGTCGACCGCGACCCGGCCGGGCTGCGTTCGCTCATGGTGCGAGTGGGCCGACCGGTCATCGCCGCGGTGCACGGGGAGGAGGGCTTCGGCGTGTTTGCGGGGGGCGTCGGCGAGCGGCGGGAGCTGCTCCTCGCCGCGGCTTCCGCGGGCGCGTCCTTCGTGGACGTCGACGAGCGCTTCGCTCGCGAGGTCGGGGAGCTTGGGGCCGCGAGGATCATCTCCACCCATCGAGCGGCCAGGACCGGAGCGGAGCTCGACGCCCTGGCGGCTCGCCTCGATGCCCTGGCCGAGCCTTGCCGCGACCTGGTCAAGGTCGCGCCTGCCGCGGAGACGGCGGCCCAAGGCGTGGAGCTCCTCCGCTGGCTCGGCCAGCGTGACCCGGGGACGACCGTGGCCGTCTCCACCGGCGTCCCCGGCTCGTTCACCCGGCTCCTGGCGCCCGCCTTCGGCGGGGCCCTGACCTTCGCCGCGCCCGCTCCGGTTCCGGGGGCAGACCTCGGGCTCGCAGCCCCCGGGCAGCTCTCGGTCGATCACGTGCGCGCGGTGTGGCCGGGCAGCGGGCCCTCGACAGGGACCGACGTCGCGCTCGTCTGTGGGGATCCCATTGGCCACTCTGCCGGGCCCGTGGTGCACGGCGCCGCGCTCGCCGTGACCGGCGTGGACGGCGTCCTCGCGCCAACCCTCGCCTCGCCTGCTGAGGCGCTCGGCCTTGGGTCGCGGCTCGTCGGGCTCTCGGTCACCGCACCCTACAAGGTCGCGGCCATGGGGCTCGTGGGGGCGGCCTCGTCGGCGGCGCGCGCCATCGGAGCGCTGAACACGATCGAGGTGGGGGCCGGGGGGGCCGAGCGCGGATCAAACTCCGACGCCCCCGCGGTACGCGCGGCGCTGGAGGCCTCGGGGGTGGACCTCCGAGGGGCGGCGGCGCTGGTCGTTGGCGCGGGGGGGGCCGCCCGCGCGGCGGTCCACGCGCTCCAAGAGGCGGGCGCGTCGGTCACGGTGGCGGCGCGCAGGGTCGAGGCGGCCGCCGCGCTGTCCGGGGATCGGGCCGTCTCGCTCGAGGCCCTGAGCGATCTGGATGGAGAGGTCCCGCGCGTCATCGTCCATGCGACACCCCTGGGCACCGAGGCCTCGGGCCACGCTCCTTCGGCCACGAAGCCTCCTGGTATGGCAGACCGCAGCGAGGCGCCGATCCCGCTGGCCTTGTTGACCCCGGGCGTCACCGTCCTCGACGCCGTCTACCGGCCGCGCCGGACCAGGCTCCTGCGCCTCGCGGCGTCGCGGGGTGCGGTCACGGTGGAGGGGGCCGAGTGGTTCCTTCAGCAGGCGTGGCTGCAGCACCTGCGAATCTTCCGTCGCGGGTACGAGGCGCGCTACGGTGCGACCGGGCCCCCGCCGGCGGTGGTCACGGCCGCCAAGGCGGCCATGGCCCGGGCGCTCGACGCGTGGCTTGGGGGGGACGCTCGATGAGCGGCCCGCATCGCCGCTCGGTGGTCCTTGCCCTCGTGGGGCTCCGTTGCTCGGGGAAGACCACGGTGGGCCGTGCCCTCGCGGAGCGGACGGGCGCTGACTTCGTGGACCTCGATCAGGTGGTGGCGTCGCGGACCGGCCTTCGGTCGGCGGGCGAGGTCATCGAGGCCTGCGGTCTTGAGCGCTTTCGGGACCTGGAGGAGCAAGCGCTGGTCGACGTTCTGGCCTCGGCCGAGTGCCCCATGGTCCTCGCCACCGGCGGAGGCGTGGTGGAGCGGTCGGCGTCGAGGGAGCGGCTCGGGCTGGAGGCCACCGTCGCCTGGCTGCGGGCGCCCCTCGCGCTGCTGCGCCAGAGGATGGCCGGTGACCAGGGGACCTCTCGGCCCATAATCACCGCCGGTGATGAAGACGAGTTCATCTCGCTCGAGCGCCAGCGCGCCCCGCTGCTCGAGGCCCTCGCCGACGAGGTGGTGGAGGTCGAGGGACGCGACCCCGGGGAGCTTGCGGCCCTGCTCGACGGCCTCTGGTGAGGGTGACCTGGGGTTGGGCTCGAGCCCTCGATCGAGGTCGCCAAGCGGTGGATCGGCGATAGCTGGGGCAGGCCGCCGCTCGATAAGACTTCCGGAGAGTGCACGCGCCTCTGGGATTGGCGGCGCGCGGTGCTACATTCATAAGAGGTGGTCACAGAAAGTCAAAAGTCGCGAACGAGAGCCACGCTCCTCGCCCTTTGGTGCTCCCTCCTGTCGCCTGTCGCTTTGGGTGGCGCTGCGATTCCAGCCGCCCCGGGTGTCCTTGCTGGCCCCCGCGACCCTGCTGGCCCCCGCAACGCTGCTAGCCCCCGCAACCCTGTCGCCATCGGAGCCACCGCCGATTGGTCGCCCTCGGATCCGCCCGTCGCCAAGGGGCTGTCCCGTTCCGCCCTGGTCGGCAGGGCAGGGACCTGGTCCCTCGACCTGCGCAGGATCAGGCGGATCACGGAGATCTCCGCGGCGCTCTTGGACCTCGACGCGGAGGCCCTGGACCGCGCGGCGACGGCCTACCGGGCGACCGTCCCGGAGGACCTCACCTTGGCGGTCATCCTGCGCGCTGGCCGCCCCGTCCCGCCGGGCCTGGCGGCGGCTCGTCGGGCCCAGCGAGGCGCGCGAGCGGACGAAGCCCTCTCCTGGCTCGTCCGCGAACGGGAGTCCGGCCCGGGCCGGGAGCACACCGACGCCTGCCTCGCCTTCGGGCTGTCTGCCGGTGGAGGCGAGACGCCGTCGATTCCAGAGCTCGAGATCGCGGCCTCCTTCGTGGTCGCCGAGTTGGAGTTGATCGAGCACGCGCCTGCCGTCGCTCGACTCCTGGATGAGGGCGCCTCGGCGGAGGTCCGCAAGGGCGCAAAGACGGCGCTCTTCCGCCTCTACGCCCGCTCCTTTGATTCGCTCGCCGACTTCGAGGCCCGCTGGGCACAGCTGGAGGGGAGGGCCCCGGAGGCGACGGGCCGCGATGAGCTCCGTGCGGCCCTGGAAGAGGGGAACGCGCGGGCGCTCGCGCTGCTGGAACTCGCGCCCAAGCGATTCGACAAGGGGCCGCTGGACTGGGCCGATCCCGAGATGGCGGCGAAGGCGGCACGCACCCTCGGCCGAGCGGTCGCGGGCGGCGCCCTCGACCCCGAGGCGGCCCGGCAACTGCTGGCGGAGGGACTGGTCGGCGTGG
This sequence comes from uncultured bacterium, assembly GCA_938083085.1. Classification (GTDB taxonomy): domain Bacteria; phylum Planctomycetota; class UBA1135; order UBA1135; genus Saltatorellus. The sequence goes on along the minus strand of CALLKX010000100.1, from coordinate 6,682 downwards.
CAGATCCCGGCGAACTCCACGCGCGACTCGGAGTCCTGATTGACCTCGTTCAGGGGGCGGACGCCGAGAGCGAGGCCGCACGCGGCGTCCGGCAGACGGTCCTGGCCGTCGCCGAGGCCTCGCTGCAGGCCGGCCCGGACTTCGTCTGGGTCTCGCTTGGAGCGCTCCGCCGACTCCAGTACCCACCGGGCAGCGACGGGGACGCCGAGCGCTTCATTGCGCTCGAGACCGCGGTCCAGATCTTCCGCGGGGCGCTCGAGGCCGGTCGGTCGCGGCCCATCGACCCGGACGCCCTCCAGGGGGCGGTGCTCGCCATCCGTGATGTGGCGAGGGGCGTCTCGGAGGCCGGTGAACGGGAGCGAGGCGTGCGGCTCCTGATGCGTGACCTGCGCGCGCTGGTGGTGGACACGGGCCTGCCCCTTGGCGTTCGCCGCGCGGCGGCGAGCTCCCTCACCCTCTCGTCGGCGGCTCGCGACGCGCTCCAGCTCGTCAACCTCATGCAGTCCCCCGAGGCACGCGAGGCCCTCGGCTACGAGCTGCTCGGGGCGCTCAAGGTCGTGGCGGGCAGCTTGACGCCGGGGAGCGAGGCGGCGGAGACCGTCTTGGACCGGCTGTTCGAATTCGTGGCCGAGCCGGACTTCGATCGCCGGCGGCTCTCCCTCGAGCTCTTGCTCTCCGATGAGTTTGGCCCGCTCCTCGCCCATGAGGTCCGCGGGACCTCAGCGCGCTGGACGGTGATGCGGCTGCCTGCGGAGCCTTCCGAAGAACTTCGCCTGAAGCTGCTCTCTTTGCTCGCTCGTATCGGGACCGTCGAGACCCTCGATCTCCTGCTGACGCGAGAGGGCCTGGTCGAGGAGGTGATCGCGCCGGACTCCCTTCTCGCCAGCGCGCTGTGTGAGGCTGCGCTGGCCATGTACGACCCGGCGGATCCCGCGCCGCTGCTCCGCCTGGCGAGGCGTATCGCGGGTCCGCTCGGGACACCGGATGCGCTGGACCCCAGCCGAGTCGCGTTGCTGCGCGCGGGTGTTCAGCTGGTGCTCGGGCTTGAAGTTGGGCCGGGCATGCAGCTTCCGCTGCGCGACAGCCGCTGGGTGGTGGCGGCGTCGGTCGATCTTCGGCGCGCCTATCCGGTGCTGGCGCTCGGGCAGCTGACCCGAGGCGATCGCGCCACTCTCCGTACCCTCCACGTCGAGCGGCTCCGAGGGGCGACCGAGTCCGAGGAAGCGGTGGATTCATCGCTGGTCTCGCTGGCCCTCGCGCTGCTCGAGGCCGACGACCTGGCTGCGGAACTCCGTGAGGGCCCCACGGAACCAGGGGCCGCGGACGATGAGCTGCTCGCTTCCGCTCGCGTGCGCCGCGCGGAGCAGGCCATGGGCGAGCTGGACGCGGCCATGGCGGTGCCAGAGCCCATGGACCGGCTGGGCTGGAGCCCCGTGGACCTGGGCCTGGAGGGGATCGAGCTGCTGCGCCGATTGGGGCGGAATGAGGCGGCGCTGGTTCGAACCGAATCTCTCTTCCAGGGGCCCACCGCTGCGGTGGCAGGTCGTTCTGGGCGTGCGGTTCGCCTCCTGGTGGTCCAGGCGCTGGAGGCGATCGACGCTGCGACGGCGTCCAGCGGGGCAGCCGAACAGGAGGAGACCGCCGTGGCCCCAACCGTTCAAGCGCGGGCTGACCTCGCCGCGAGGGGCCTGCTCGGTTTGATCGGGCAGGAGGGGTGGCCGGGGGAGCTGCCCGCTACCCAGCTCGCGGACCTCGATGCGCTGCTGCGCCTCGTCCAGGTGGGCTCCGATGGTGGAGCGCGGGACGAGGCGGTCACCTACCTCGACGAGCGCATGAGGAGCCAGGCCGCTGCGGTGGTCGCTTGGCGTTCCGCGCTGGCCTCTGCTGACGCCGAGGCCTTCGCCAAGCTGGGGGTGGACCTTGCCTCCGCCCGTTCGATGGGGGAAGGGGCCGGCAACGGGGCTTCAGGCGCGGGCGAGGAGACCGTGGAGACTCCCGGCGCGACGCCACCGGGAGCGGGGCCGCCGGAGGGTGGATCAGAAGATCCTTCAGGTTCCGGGGACGGAGCTTGACCTGCTGGCTCTGAGCGCTACTCTCCCTCCCAACGCGTCGCGGGGTGGAGCAGTCTGGTAGCTCGTCGGGCTCATAACCCGGAGGTCGCAGGTTCGAATCCTGCCCCCGCTACCACGTACGCGAGAGGATCTGGCCCCAACCGGCCGGGTCCTCTTTTTTTGTGCCCGTGGGGGCGGGTGAAGTCGCCGGTACGAAGCGTCCCCCCGATTCGAAGCCGACGAGCCCGACGCCCTTCTCGAGCTGGACCCGCAGCTAGGCACGCGCCATGCGCCAGTCGTCCTCGACGGGGTCGATTCGGTGATGGGGTCGATTCGGTGACGGGGTCGATTCGGTCGATACAAGTGAAGTTACCGACCCTGCTCGCGGGGGTCTGCCCTCTCCGCGCGGTAGACTGGGCGATGTAACAACAACTTAGCGGGGACCTCGCGTAGACATTCGGCCACCTTTGGTCGTCACGATCCGGTCGCCTCCTCTGAGCATTCTCGAGGAGTGACCATGTCCGCAGTCCCACGATCCGCGTCGGTGCGCCCATTTGGAGCCAATCTCGTCCTTCCCGCCGAGGACGGTCCGCCGAACGCGCGGCAGGCAACCGCAGTCGTCTATTGCGAGGCGAACTTTGGCGCCATCGACGGCAAGACCGCCAACGGCCTCGTACGCCACTCGGAGAAGTACACGATCGTCTCCGTGATCGACAGCGAGAAGGCGGGCCGCGATGCAGGCACCGTGCTCGACGGGAAGCCCAATGGCATCCCCATCTGTCGCGACATTCCCGATGCGCTGGCGCACGCTGGACCGTTGCCCGACTACTTCATCTTCGGGATTGCGCCGGTGAGTGGGATGCTGTCGGCGCACGAGCGCAGCCTCGTGCTCACGGCGATAGAGCTCGGGATGAACGTCGTGAACGGGCTTCATGAATTCCTGAGCGACGATCCGGAGTTTGCTGCAGCCAGCGCGGCGAGCAATGTCGATCTCATCGACGTCCGGAAGCCTCGCCCCAAGAAGGACCTGCGGGTATTCAGCGGTCGCATCGCCGACGTCACGTGTCCGCGGATCGCCGTTCTCGGCACGGATTGCGCCATCGGTAAGCGCACGACTTCCACGATCCTGACGCGCGCGCTCAACGCCATCGGCATCAAGGCTGTGATGGTCGGCACCGGTCAGACAGGCCTGATGCAAGGCGCTCGCTACGGCGTGGCGCTCGACGCTGTCCCGTCGCAGTTCTGCGCGGGTGAGCTCGAGGCGACCATCATCGAAGCACTCGAAGGCGAGCAACCCGACGTGATCGTCATCGAGGGGCAGGGCGCGCTGAGTCACCCGGCCTACTCGACCTCGTCCTTCATCCTGCGCGGCAGCTGCCCCGATGGGGTCGTGCTGCAGCACGCGCCGGGCCGGGCTCACCGCTGCGACTTCCCGAGCATGGCGATGCCTTCGCCGGCCAGCGAGATCGAGCTCATTCAGACCTTCGCCGAGACGAGGGTGATCGGCCTGACGCTTAACCACGAGCACATGAGCGACGCCGAGGTCGAGTCGGCCATCACGCTGTACGAGCTGGAGCTTGGAATACCCGTCACCGACGCGCTGACCCACTCCCCCGAGCGGCTGGTGGAGATGGTCCTCACGGCCTTTCCGCAGCTCGGACCGAGGTCGGCCTCCGGCACGCGATGAGCGCACCGCGCCTGGAGATCGACCTGGGCAAGATCGAGCACAACGCCCGCGCGCTGGTCGGACGCCTGTCCGCCCGAGGCATCGCCGTCACGGGCGTCACGAAGGCGACCCTCGGCTCTCCCGAGATCGCCCAGGCGATGCTGCGGGGGGGAGTGGTGCGGCTCGCCGATTCGCGCATCGAGAACATCGAGGCCCTGCGGCGAGCCGGCGTTTCGGCCTCGATGACCCTGATCCGCTCTCCGATGCTCAGCCAGGTGGATAGGGTCGTGGCCCATGCTGACGTGAGCTTCAACACCGAGTTCGAGGTCCTCGGCAGGCTCTCGTCGGTGGCCATGCAGGCCGGGAAGTCCCACGGAGTCGTCCTCATGGTCGAACTCGGAGACTTGCGCGAGGGCATTCTTCCCGCCGACCTCGAGCACTTCGTGAGCGAGGCCTTGTGCCTGCCGAACATCGCACTCAAGGGCATCGGGGCCAACCTCGCCTGTCGCAGCGGAGTCGTGCCCGGACGTGAGAACATGGCGGAACTCTCGGCTCTGGCAGATTCGATCGATGCGACCTACGGCCTCGAGCTGGAGATCGTCTCCGGCGGCAACTCCGCCAACCTCGGCTGGGAGTTCGGCTCGACGAAGATGGGACGGATCAACGACCTGCGCCTGGGGGAGGCGCTCCTGCTCGGCTGCGACCCACTCACCCGCCAGCCGATAGAGGGGCTAGACACCGACGCCATTACGCTCACCGCCGAGGTGATCGAGGCCAAGCTCAAGCCCTCGCTTCCCTGGGGCGAGATCGGACAATCCGCATTCGGAGAGCCGCCTCCCGCAACTGACCGGGGCCCTGTCTGGCAGACGATTCTCGCCCTCGGGCGCCAGGACGTCGATCCAGAGGGCCTCCACCCGCCAACGGGAATGAAAGTCCTGGAAGCGAGCAGCGACCATCTGATCGTGGACATCGGCCCACGTCGCCTGCCTGTCGGGGGGGAGGTCAGCTTTCAATTGAACTACAGCGCGCTGTTGCGCGCCATGACCTCACCCTTCGTCACCAAGGTCATTGTGGGGGCGAGCCATGCCGCGCCTCTCGCCGCGACCCTCGACGATGAGCACGCCTTCGGGGGATGGCATCGGACCGCCCCGAACCCGAGGGTGGGCCCCCGTGCCGGGTGACGGTGCATGGGCACGACGAGGGAAAGCCCGGCCCGGGCCGTCTCGTCAGTCGCCTGGATCTCTAGCCGAGCCAAGCGGCCCCCCGCTACCACGTACGCGAGAGGATCTGGCCCCACCGGCCGGATCCTCTTTTTTGTGACCGTAGGACGCCCTGACCGTGGGAGCGCCGCAGCCCCTTGGGCGGTCGCAGATTCCCAGGACCGTCTCGGTCCAGCCGTCCTGGAGCCAGCAGTCCTGGAGCAGGCCGGGTGGGACCCCCAGGCTCGCGGCGGCTGCACCGAGGCGTCAGCGCCCGACGTTCAGAGCCCGAGCTTCCTCTTCAGGTAGTCGCTCGTGAGGTGCCCAGCGGCATCGAAGGGGTCGCACTTGCCGCTCGGGTCGAAGTCGATGGGGCCGATCTTCTTCGCCACCCGGAGCGCCGCCCTGTTGAGGGCCTTCGTTCGCTTGCCGATCCCCAGCAGCGCGCCGGCCATGGACATCCGGACGCCCGTCGATTCCCTGGAGTGGCGCTGGTCGATCAGCGCGATGTAGCCCAGGAAGCTCGCCTCGTCGGGCGCGCTCTTCTTCTTGGACTTCGAGACCTCATAGAGGAGGCCATATCCGCAGCTCCGACGGACCCGATCCCGGCTCTCGATCCACCGGTCGATGAGCTCGACGACGAAGGGCGTCTTCGCGAGCGGGGCGCCGCAGGAGGAGAAGACGTGGGCGAGGTGCCCGCCATCGAGCTCCTGGACCTGAACTTCGGCCTGCTCGATCGTCATCCGCTTGGGGTCGTCGATCAAGAGCGCGATCACCTTGGCGTCGTAGACCCCCGTGGCCCAGAGGCGCCGCGCGAGCTCGGGGTCCTTGCCGAGGCCCTTGGCGTAGGACCGCAGCCGGGTGAGGCCCAGGCCGTAGCTCCGCAGGCCGCCCGAGCGGCCCTGGAGCTTCTTCCAGCTCGCGATGCCGCGCGGGTCCTGCTCGGCCTTCAAGAAGGCGAGGACCTCAGCCTTCGAGGTCGCACCGGATCCAGCTCTTGCCATGAAGGAGAGCCTACACGGCCTGCGGAGGCCCGAGCCAGTGGGCCTCCATCGAGCTCGGACACGGGCTCCAGAGCGGACCGGGCGCCGGTGGTCAGCGCCCGTCCGTGACGAAGTCGGGCCAGCGCCGCATGTAGTCCACCATGGTCTCGCTGAGGGCCGCCGCCCGCAGGTGCTCCGGGGAGAAAGGAGGCCGGGCCGGCTCCCAGTCAGCCTCAGCGGCCTCCTGCGGCCAGCGGTCGTTCCCGATGGCGGCGCGCCCAAGACCCACGAGGTCCGCGCCTTGGTCGAGGACGAGGTCAGCCTCCGTCGGGGTCCATACCGCGCCCGTGGCGATCATCGGGGTCAGGGGGCCGATGGCCTCGCGGAACCAGGTGGTGAGGGGCTTCTTGGAGCTCGGATACTTGGCGGGGGCCTTGAAGCTATCCCAGTTGGACACGTGCACGAAGTCGACGCCGTCGCTCGCGAGCCACCCCGCGACGATGAGCGACTCGTCGAGGTCGACGCCCTGGTCCGGCACCTCCGGAGAGATCCGAACGCCGACGAGGAACCCATCGGGGGTGGCCTCGCGCACGGCGGCCACGACTCGCCTGACGAAGCGGGCGCGGTTCTCGAGGGAGCCGCCCCACTCGTCGTCGCGAGCGTTGGAGATCGTCCCGAGGAACTGGGTGATGAGGTAGCCGTGGGCGCCGTGGATCTCGACGCCGTCGAACCCGGCGTCGGCGCAGCGGCGGGCGGCGGCGGCGAAGGCGGCGATGGTGCGCT
>CALLKX010000099.1 GCA_938083085.1 uncultured bacterium | reverse complement strand
GTCCTGGAAGCGGGCGAGGAACGTCTCGAGGTGCTCGCGCACGAGGCCGTGGAGCGGCGACGTCGTGGCATCGCGGCGGAGGACCTCGGGCCCCGTTGGCTCCCTCGCTGTGCCGCGCCCCACGCAGGACTCGACGGTTCCAGTGCCGAACGGTGGCACCCCGCTGCAGTCTCTCCTGCGCCCAGTCCGCCCAGCAGGGGCCCGCCATAGATCCTGCGTGGGCCGAGGTGCCCTGCTCCCGATCGGCCAGGCTCAGCCTCGCGTCTTGCGGCGCCGAGGCTGCTCATCCAACCGCCCGGGGGATACTCCAGCGCGCCTCAGCAAGAACCGCCCCCGCATGCTGCGACGCTCACGGTCAGGCTTGGAGCTGTCTTGCGGGTACCCGCTTGGCCCACTTCTCCTCGCTGGGGTCCCTCGCAGCGGGGTCCATCGCAGCGGTCTTCATCGCAGCGGGCGAAAGAGTGGCTCCCCGAGCAGGATTCGAACCTGCGACACAGCGGTTAACAGCCGCTTGCTCTACCAACTGAGCTATCGGGGATTGAGGCCGAAGAATAGCCCCCGAAGAGGGCATGTCAAGCGAGTCCATCGGGTCCCTTGCCGGTAAGTCTGAAGACCAAAGGCGAAGGGGGGGGCTTGGTCTGCCCGCTTGGACCTGGACAGCGCCCTGCGCCCACATCGAGACGTGGCGGGGAGCGCCTCGCAGCGATCTGGGGGCGGAGACCGAGCCGTGGCTGGAATCGGTCGCCGCCGTGGGGTCAGTACTTCAGGCCGAGCTTCTTGAGTTTCGGGGCGATGACCATCTGGCAGTAGCCCTGGGAGGTGTTGTCGAAGTAGTAGCCCTGGTGGTACTTCTCGGCGGGATAGAAGGTGGCGGCGGCGCTGACCTCGGTGACGATCGGGTCCGAGAACGTGGGCTGGACGTCTCGCTTGGACGTCTCGGCGATCTTTCGCTGCTCATCCGAGTGGAAGAAGATCGCGGAGCGGTACTGGGTGCCGCGGTCGTTCCCCTGCCGGTTGAGGGTGGTCGGGTCATGCAGGCGCCAGAACCAGTCCAGAAGCTCGGCATAGCTCAGGGCGGAGGGGTCAAAGGTGACCTTGACCACCTCGGCATGCCCCGTGCGTCCGGTGCAGATGTCCTTGTAGGTTGGGTCCAGGGTCTCGCCGCCCATGTAACCGGACTCGACGGACTTCACGCCCTCCACCTGCTCGAGGACGGCCTCGATACACCAGAAGCAGCCGGCGCCCAGGGTGGCGACCTCTTCGGACGGGGTCTCGACTTGATCGTTGTTGGTCATGGGGTCGCTGAGGGTGGGGGCTGGAGCCGCGGCGTCGCCGGGGCTGGGGTCGACGGCCCCGACGTGGGCCGCGCCGTGGATCGTGCTGGAGCTGGTCGGGGCGTCGTCAGGGTCGCGGGTCGCGACGTCTGCGAGGACCCCATCCCCTCCCGCGGTACCCGCCTCGGCCGCGCCAGCGGACTCCTTGGCGGGAGGCGTGGCTGACACGGGGCCGGTCGCGTTCTCGATAGACGGCGGCGCCTCCCCCGTGCTGCAGCCCAGGGCGGGTACGAGCGCGAGGAGGAGGCCCAGCGTGAGCGCAGGAGCGGAAAGGCTCGGCGAGAGGCGAATCATGGTCAATCGGGGTCAGAGGTCCTCGAGCAGACGGAGGGGGAGCCGTATCGGCTGATCCACCTCCCGCTCCATCATGGGCTGTGACACCCAAAAGTTCGCGGGCCGAGGATGCTCGGTTTCAGTCAAACCTGCGCTCCGTGCCGCCCAGCGACAGATTCGCTCGGAGGTCACCCCGGCGCGACGGAGCTCGTCCAGGGTCACCGCACCGTCCCTCTTGGCCAGCCTCTCGCCCCTGTGGTCGACGACGAGGCGGACGTGGGCCTGCTCGGGGACCTCGAGCCCCAGGGCCCTCGCCAGGAGCATTTGACGGGCCGCGCTGGGCAGCAGGTCCTCGCCCCGCACCACCTCCGTGACTCCCTGATAGGCGTCGTCGACGGCGGTGGCGAGCTGGTAGGAGGCCACGCCGTCCCTGCGAGCGACGACAAAGTCACCGGCGGTACGCGCCACATCAATCTTCGCGGGCCCCATGAACCGGTCGAGCCAGCTCACGGGCCCATCGGGAACCCGATACCGAAGTGCCCGGGAGCCTGCGGGGGCCTGGCGAGCCCTCGAGGGGTCCGCTCGGCACGTCCCCGGATAACGCGTCTCACCGTCCGAAGCGTGGGGTGCGCTGACCGCGCTCGCGATCTCCTTGCGGGTGCAGACGCAGGGGTAGATCGCACCATGCTCCTCGAGGCGCCTCAGGGCTTCCCGGTACGCCGCGGCCCTTGTGGACTGCAGAAGCGGCTCGCCGTCCCAGTCGAGCCCAAGCCAGGAGAGATCCTCGAGGATCTGCTCGGCGCTACCAGGGACGGTGCGCTGCTGGTCGAGGTCATCGATCCTGAGGACCACTCGCCCCCCCTGCGCGCGGGCCGACCACCAGGCGAGGAGGAACGACCGGGCGTGCCCGAGGTGAAGCCGCCCGGTAGGTGACGGTGCAATCCGTCCGACGACCGTCATCTCTGCCCGCTCCCCTTCACGCGGTCGAGGGCTCCAAGCGGCGCGGACCATGCCTCAGGAGCACCGACCCGTCCCTGGCGAGAGGTGCCCTCGCTGGTGGGGGCGACAGGGCCCTGAGAGCCCGAGCGCACAGAGCCTGCACGCACAGAGCCTGCGCATGGAGGTCCAGACCGCCAGGGAACGTCGATCGAAGATGCGCCAAGGCGGAGGCCCACGGAGCTCAGCGGAGCAGTCCCCGGGGACCACGGCCGCGGGCTTCCTCTCGAAGCTTGCGGGGGACCTCGTCGCCGAAGGTGGTGTAGCACGACCGCGCCGCAAGCACGTGGGGGTCGTCGAGGGGGACGGTGCGCTGACCCTGGCCGGGGACCGTGATGTCCACGTCGCCGACGGCGCCGTGGCGCCAGGCCACCATCCGGTTGGCCGCCCCGTCCAGCAGCAGGCGGGTGGCGTGGGCACCGAACAGGGTGCCTAGCACGCGGTCATCGGCGACGGGCGACCCGCCGCGCTGAACGTGACCGAGGGTGACGGCGCGCGCCTCCACGTCCGACCGGCTGTCGATCTCGTGGGCGATCTGCTCGCCGATGCCGCCGAGCTTGACCGGATCTGGCGAGGTGGGATCCAGGGTGTGGATCACCTGCTCGCCGCCCTCCATACAAGCGCCCTCGGCCACACAGATGACCGTCGAGCGACGGCCGATGGAGGTCCGCCAGTCGATCTGCTCGAGGATGTGGTCGAGGCGGAACGGGATCTCCGGGATGAGGACGACATCGGCGCCCCCTGCGATCCCTGCGTGGAGCGCGATCCACCCGGCGTTGCGCCCCATGACCTCGACGACCAGAGCGCGTCCGTGGCTCTCCGCGGTGGTATGTACTCGATCGAGGGCCTCGGTCGCGACCTCGACCGCGGACTGAAAGCCGAAGGTGAGTTCGGTGCCATGGACGTCGTTGTCGATGGTCTTTGGGACGCCGATGACCGGGATTCCGGCGGCGGCAAAGGGCTGAGCGCAGGCCATGGTGCCGTCCCCGCCGATGACCACGAGGGCCTCCAGGCCGTGCTCCTCGATGGTCGCGAAGCAGTCCGCCGTCACGTCCTCCCAGGTCACCGTGCCATCCTCGGCCTGGCCGGTGGCGAAGCGCGCAGGGTTGGCCTTGTTCGAGGTGCCCAGGATCGTGCCGCCGAGCTTCAGGATGCCCGACACGTCGTCATATCGCAGGTCGCGGACGCGGTTCTCGATCAGGCCGAGGAACCCATCCTCGATGCCGTGAACGTCCAGGCCGGACTGAATGGCGTGCTTGGTCACGGAGCGGAGGACGGCGTTCAGGCCGGGGCAATCTCCGCCGCCGGTCAGGACTCCAATGCGCCTGGGTGTGGTGGTCATGCGCGGGAGTCTAACGGGCCGGAGTCCAGACTCATTGCCCGCAGTCGCCATCCCCCTTCCATCGGGGTGAATCGGTCCGGGACTGGGTTTCCCCGTAGAGCAGCCTTCGGGCGCGGTCGGGCTCCGGGGCGGCCGTGTCCACGGAGACAATCTGTCCCTAAGGGCCCAGGCTCCTGGCGCGATGACGGGATAGGCTTGGCCAACATGGAGTACCGGCCCACAGCGATCCCCGACGTCGTCCTCTGCGTCCCGAAGGTCTTTGGCGATGAGCGAGGGTTCTTCATGGAGACCTTCCGCGCCGACGAGTTTGAGCGTGAGTGCGCCCCCTTACAGTTCGTGCAGGACAACACCTCCCGGTCCAGCCAGGGGATCCTGCGCGGGCTCCACTACCAGAACCCCAACCCCCAGGGAAAGCTCGTCCGAGTGAGTGAGGGGGAGGTGTTCGACGTGGCCGTGGACATGCGCAAGGGCTCCCCGACCTTTGGCAAGTGGGTCGGCGAGTTTCTGTCGGCGGAGAACAAGCACGCCCTCTGGGTACCTCCGGGTTTTGCCCACGGCTTCTACGTCACCACCGAGGCCGCGGAGTTCAGCTACAAGTGCACTGACTTCTACGCGCCCGAGCACGAGCACGCGCTGAAGTGGGACGACCCCACGGTTGGGATCGAATGGCCCTTGGACCGCGGCGGGCCCCCCAAGCTCTCGCCCAAGGACGAGGCGGGGCTCTCGCTCGCGGACGCCCTGGCGTTTGGCTAGCCCGCAGGGCGGCCGCGCCCAGGCGTTCCTCCAATCGCGCCTCTCATGGCGCCTCTCATCGGCCGCCCAACCCTCCACCGGGGCCCTCATCGCCAGGAGTCTGTAGGGGCCACGACGGCCGCGGTCCGCGCGAGCGTGAAGGGCATGGGGACTGGGCGGAGTCGTGGGCCGTCCATTGGGCCGTTCACCCCGCCAAGGTATCTCCTGGTCCGATGTGGCGACCTGGCACCCAGCCCACGGGCAGTCCAACGACGGCTCCGACGCTGAGCCCGGGCACCCCCAGCGACGTGAGAGCGTAGGCGAGCCCGCCAACGAGGAGTGCACCGGGGAGCGCACACAAGGGTTGCCCGATCCTGCGGAGCATCTTGCGTGGGTGGCGTGGAGCTCGCCTCAGCCCCGTGGGCGGCGCGGGGTCCAACGGGCCCTCGGGGGCCGTGGCGAGGTCTGAGGCCAAACGCTGGCGGCCCCGCTCGGCGTTGCCAAGCGGGGCCGCACTTCAGCGGACGATGGGCCCTGGCGGGCTCATCGCGCGCAGGTCAATAGCGGTACGTATCGGGCTTGTAGGGCCCTTCCTGCGGAACGCCGAGGTAATCGGCCTGCTCCTTGGACATCTCGGTGAGCTTGGCTCCCAGCTGACCGAGGTGCAGGCGAGCGACGCGCTCGTCGAGGTGCTTGGGCAGGGTGTAGACCTTGTTCTCGTAGAGCGAGGCGTTCTGGAAGAGCTCGATCTGCGCCATCACCTGGTTGGTGAAGGAGCAGCTCATGACGAAGCTCGGGTGCCCGGTCGCGCAACCGAGGTTCAGGAGGCGGCCTTCGGCGAGGACGAGGATGCTGTGGCCGTCGGGGAACTCCCAGCGGTCGACCTGATCCTTGATGTTCTCGCGGACCATGCCGTCCCTCGCCTCGAGCTCCGCCATCTGGATCTCGTTATCGAAGTGGCCAATGTTGCCGACGATGGCCATGTCCTTCATCTGCTCCATGTGCTCGAGGCGGATGATGTCCTTGTTGCCGGTCGTCGTGACGAACACGTCGGCCTCGGTGAGGTAGTCCTCGAGGACGCCGACTTCGAAGCCCTCCATGACCGCCTGCAGCGCGCAGATCGGGTCGATCTCGGTGACGATGACGCGCGCGCCCTGCGCGCGGAGCGACTGGGCCGAGCCCTTGCCGACGTCACCGTAGCCGCAGATGATCGCGACCTTGCCGGCCAACATCACGTCCGTCGCGCGAAGGATGCCGTCGGTGAGGCTGTGGCGGCAGCCGTAGAGGTTGTCGAACTTGCTCTTCGTGACGGCGTCGTTGACGTTCATCGCCGGGAAGGGAAGCTCGCCGCGCTCGACCATCTGGTTGAGGCGGAGGACGCCGGTGGTGGTCTCCTCGGAGACGCCCTTGATGCTCGCCTCGACCTTCTGCCACTTGTCGGTGTGCTTCGCGACGCTCTCGGTGAGCGACGCGAGGACGACCTTCCACTCGGCGCTGGCGCCCTCTGCGGCGGCCGGCACGGCGCCTGCGCGCTCGTACTCGGCGCCCTTGAGGACGTACATGGTGGCGTCGCCGCCGTCGTCGAGGATCATGTTCGGCAGCTCGCCCTCGGGCCAGGTGAGCATGCGCTCGGCGCACTGCCAGTACTCCTCAAGCGTCTCACCCTTCCAGGCGAAGCACGGGATGCCGGTGGGGGCGTCCACGGTGCCGTGGGGGCCGACGACCACGGCCGCGGCGGCGTGGTCCTGGGTGGAGAAGATGTTGCAGGAGGCCCAGCGAACCTCGGCTCCGAGCTCCACGAGGGTCTCAATCAGGACGGCCGTCTGGATCGTCATGTGCAGGGAGCCGGAGATCCGGGCACCCTTGAGCGGGAACTTGCCGGCGTACTCCTCGCGGAGAGCCATGAGGCCGGGCATCTCCTTCTCGGCGATACGGATCTCCTTGCGGCCGAAGTCGGCCTCGGCGAGGTCGCGCACATGGAAGTCGGTCACGACCGAGCGCTGCGTGGTAGCAGTGGACATGTTGATTAAGTGGGTTGGCGCCGTGGGGCGTCAGGGTTGCGGGGCACGCCCGCGGACAAGATAAAGGGGCAGCGCGACATCTCCTCGGGGAGCGGGCGCGCGAGATTCCGCATCGGCGGGTCCATCGGACCCAGGCTGCGGGCAATAACGATCCTCGAGCGGCTCGACGATCACGTCGACGAACCCGGCTCGGGTGAGGGCTTGTTGGGTGGTCGAGGGCTCCAGGCCAAGGTGGCGGTCGCCCAGGTCCTGATGCATCCACGCCTCGTGGTGCGGCATGAGCTCGACCACGCTGAGGGTCCCGCCCGGCTTCAGCACCCGCAGCATCTCTTGGAGCGCCGGTGCGAGTTCGGGGAGGTGATGCAGCACCATCGCAGCCACGGCGCCGTCCAGCTCGGCGTCCGCGATGGGGAGGGCGTCCAGCTCGCCCTGACGGAACTCGACCTCCGTGCGGTCAGGGGTGATGTCACGCAGGCGGCCACGGGCCTCCTCCAGCATCCCCTCGGAGCGGTCGACACAGATCAGGCGCTCGCAGACTCCAGCGAGGGACCGGGCGACGTAACCCGTCCCGCATCCGAGGTCCGCGAAGGTCTTCCCGGGGCCCAGGAGGTGAGCCGCAGCCCGCTCCCGTGCCGTGCCCCGCTCGAACAGGGCCCCGACCTTGTCCCAGTCGCCCGCCATGCGATCGAAGAAGGCGCGCTCGTCGCCCTGGCGCTCGGACAGCACGGCCGCGAGGCGCAGGCGATCGGACTGATGCTCAGGCAGCAGGGTCAGGTCCGGCTCGAGCGCCTGCCAGAGGCGGCCCAAGGAGGATCCGGCGCCGGCGCTCACCGCCGCGGAGCGGAGGTAGGTGCTGGTGCCGGCCCGGCGCTCGTCCAGCAGGTCGTGCTCGCGCAGCACGCGCAGGTGGTTGCTGACACGGCTCTGCGCCATGCCGAGGCAACGGGCCAGCTCGCCGACGGAGAGCTCCTCCAGCGCGAGCAGCGCCATGGCCCGCATGCGGGTGGCGTCCGCGAGCACCTTCATGAGGGTGGGCGCAGATTGGAGCTGGGTGAGGGAGATGACCATGGCCTTGAACACTCAATCATGACCTGGTGATGAAGCGGTTTCCAGTCCCCTCATGCACATTTGTCCCCCGGAAATGAGCCAGGACGAGACACGGGCCAGCTCGTCGAAGGACGAACTGGCCCGTGGCCTAGGGCAGGGGTGGACTCGCGGCTGCGGCAAGGGGCCGCAGCGCCCCGAGGCGGCTCCCCTCAGGCCAGGCTGCTGAGGTCGGGGGCCTCGATCGAGAGGATCTCGACCTCGATGTCCCCGCCGGGCAGCTGCACGGTGCTCTGCTCACCGGTGCTCGCTCCGAGGAGGCCCTTCGCGAGCGGCGCGCGGTACGAGATGACCTGCGTGTCGAGCACGCGGTCCTCATCCCAGGGCCCAAGCAGGAGCACCGTGGCCTCCCTGTCCGCCGAGAGGTCGCGGTAGTGAACCTTGGTCCCGGGGCAGACCGTGTCCTCGATGACGGCGGCCTCCTCGATCAGGTCGGTGAGCCGAAGCTCTTCCTCCATCTCCATGGCGCGGGCCGTGAGGTTGCGCTGCTCCTCGATCGCCGCCTCCCACTCGGAGTTCTCCGAGAGGTCGCCGAAGGACGCAGCGCGCCCGATGGCGTCCTGGTTCTCAGGGATCTTGACCTCACGGATCTCCTTGAGCTCCAGCGAGCGCCGACGGAGACCGGCACGCGTGGTCCAGACGGTCTCGCCTTCCCAGAAGAAGCCACCATCCTGAGCGAAGAACTGACGGTCCTTGCTGAGGGCGATGTCCGTGATCAGGTTGTCGATCTCGCTGTCCACGCCCCGGCTTGCCGTGACGTTCGCGCTCCTGAGAGCGGACACGTCCGCGGTCGAGAAGAGCTGACGCAGCATGGGGTTCTCTCCCTTGCACAGGTAGTCCGTCAGCCGCCCCGAGATCCGGGTGAGCTGCGGGTTACCACGACGCTCTTGGAAGGTGTTCACCGCGAGGGCGAGCAGGGCTTGGCCACGCTGGACAGGCGTCGGCATGTCGTCATGCACACCGCCATCCTCGTTGCGTTCGGCCAGGACAATCATGAGCGTCGGGTTGCGCAAGGGACGGGCCAGGAGACCCGCGTAATGCCTCCGCAGCTCGCCCTCGTGGCCGGCGGCGACGATGCGCTCCACGAGCGGCCGGACCTGACCGGGGGCCGCGTGCTGGAGCTGGGGGAGGACGTCGTCAACCCAGGCGAAGTCATCCTCGGCCTCGACGCCGGCACTCTCGTCCGCGACGTCGGCACTCTCGTCCGCGGCGTCGGCAGCGGGCGCTCCTTCATCCGGCGCGTCAGCTGCGGCGTCGTCCTCGACAGGGGCGGCGTCGTCTACTGCCTCGGCTTCAGCCTCCGCGTCAGTGGCGGAGGCTTCGCCATCCGCAGCCGCGTCGCCGTCGCTCCCTTCACTCTCGAGGGCAGCCTCTTCAGCCTGGGCCTCGGCCAACTGGGCATCTACGGCCTCCAGCGCCAGCTGCGCACCCCCGGTTCCAAAGAGCTCCGGCAGGATCCCCACGGAGCGCTCCTGGTCTTTCGCCCCGGGGAGCGCCTGGAACAGCTTCCAGATCTCGGGCGGCTGGGAGGGGTCGGGCGGCGCGGGCGCCTGGGTGACCTCGTACAGGACCCTGCGCATGAGCTTGGGCGAGGCGCCTTGCTTGTCCCGCAGCATGAGCCAGGCGGCGAGCCGCTCGGGGAGGGGCTCCGCTTCGGACGCCGCGGCGATCTCGAGCTCCTTGATCGCGATGGCTGCGAGCTCTTCTCCGACGCCATCGCCGACAAAGAGGTCCCGGACACGAGCGTGCACCTCCGAGACGTTGGACGCTCGCTGAAGGAGGCGATGAAGGGCCTCACCCGGGTCCTTCTTGACCAACAGCTGCGTGACCGAGGACTTCTGCGGGGTGCCGCTGACCTCGATCTCGTCGGAGTTCTCGGCGAGCTTGCGCGCCTTGCGCCACCACGCAGACCAGGCGCTGCCTTCGATGCCGATCTGCATCATGGCGGTCTTGATGGTGGTGGTCGTTGCGCGGCCGTTGTGCCGGAGAAGGATCGCGCTGAGCGCGCCCAGCGGCGCCTTCTTGACCTCTTTCTTGAGCTCCTCTGCGTCCTTGAGGGACCTGGAGCGCAGGTCCTTCTCGGGGAGCGGGTCAAAGATATCCATGGCCGCGTTGAGCGGGAACTTGTCCTCGCGCCCGTTCCAGAACCGAACCCGCGCATAGCCATCGGACGCGTTCATCTCGAGCACCTCTCCGACACCCCAGCCGCCCGGGTGGAAGACCGTGCTCCCGGGCTGGAAGGCCAGCAGCTTGGCCATCTTCTTCCAGGGCGTCCTGAGGTCGGGGGCACCCTCGGCGAAGCCGGTGACCTCCTTGAAGACCGGGTACCACGCCTCGTCCGACCAAGCCTTCTCGCAGGCGTCCCAGAGGGGCACCGCCAGCTCGCCGGGGTTGCCTCCCGCTGCCAGAGATGCGCCGAGGACGATTGCGGCGTCGGCGGCACGGTCCGCTCCGATCAGCGCCTCCGCGTGCTCCCGAGCCTGACCGACCAGACGACCTGCACGCTTCTTCTCGCCGGCGAGCTTAA
Source organism: uncultured bacterium (assembly GCA_938083085.1). Taxonomy (GTDB): domain Bacteria; phylum Planctomycetota; class UBA1135; order UBA1135; genus Saltatorellus. Next base: position 17,499 of record CALLKX010000099.1, on the reverse strand, counting down.
GGGCGGGAAGGAGCTCATCGATCGGGCCGCCGGACGAGCGTAGCTCGGCCCAGGCGTCGTCGAACTCTTGCCACATTTCCTTGGTGACGAGGAGAGGAAGGGTCATGTCGGCTATGGGTGGTGGCGACGCCCGGTGAATGTGCGTTGCCTGGAGAGGGCGCCCTGGGCGGGCGTAAATATCTGGAACAATTCAGCGCCCCCGCGATCGGTATAACCGAATCGCAGGGGCGCTTTGAGAAGTGTGCAGATCGCCACCCTCGGCGTCTACATTTCCCCAACCTTCTCCTCGGGAAGTTCCCGGGCCTTCTCAGGACGACATGCGAAGCGCGTCGAGCTCAGTCGACGGCGAGGAGCAGCCCCTTGAGGTATCGGGACCGGCCGAAGTCCGGGCGCTGGGGGTGATCGTGCGAGGCGCCCATCGTCTCAAGCAGCCGAACGTCGCGCTCGGCGCGCCGGGCTGCCTGAAAGATCAATCCCGCAAACCCGGGCAGATCGAGGGCGCCAGAGCAGGAGAAGGTGGCCAACAGTCCGCCAGGGGCGGTCGCCGCGATGCCCAGGGAGTTGAGGTCTCGGTATTTGATCTTCGCTGCCTCAAGGTCGCGGGTGCCCTTCGCGAGCTTGTGGGGGTCGAGGATGACCAGCCCTGGCCGGCGATTGCCGCCGGCGACCTCCCGGAGCACGTCGAAGGCGTCGGCGTGACGCACCTCCACGTTGGCGTTGTTCTCTCGCGCGGCCTGGTCGGCCCGCGCCAGGGGCTCCTCGTCCAGGTCCACCGCCCGGACGCTGTGGGCACCCGCAATGGCCGCGGGGATACTGAAGCCCCCCGCATGGCAGCAAAGGTCGAGGACATCGCGGCCTCTGGCGAGGTCGGCCACCTTGCGGCGGTTGTCGCGCTGGTCACAGAACCAGCCGGTCTTGTGGCTGGCGCCGGGGTGGACCAGGAAGCGAACCCCGAACTCGTGGATGTACCTGGGCTCAACCTCGTCACCGTCACGGCCGGGGTCAGACTCGGGGAATCCCTCGGCGCCCCGGGCGGTCCGCGCAAAGCGGTGGAGGACGGCGTGCCCCGGGAGCAGCTCCTGGAGGATGGAACCGACCATCTCTCGGAGCTCCCAGAAACCGAGGCTGTGGTATTGGCACACCAGCGCGTCTCCGAGCTTGTCGACGATGAGCCCTGACAGATCGTCGCCTTCCGCATGCACGATCCGATAGGCGTCCGTGACGTTGTCAAGGCCCAGGACCCGCCGGCGGAGGCGCAGCGCGGCGGCGATCAAGCGCTGAATGTGCTGGCGCGGGCGATCCAGGTCACTCCTTCGGCCCCGGCTCAGCATCCGGAGACGGATGTCAGAGGTGGAGTTGTAGAGGGCGTGGCCGCAGAATCGACCCGCGCGATCGATGACCTCCACGATGGACCCGTCCCTGGCGGCGGGGCCTTCAGGGCCGTAGTCGTCCGTAAGCCGAGCGTAGACCCAGGGACCCGGAGGCATTCGCTCCACCGCCAGGTGGACTTGTTCGTAAGGGGGCATCCGCGGATCCTACTCCCGGCGCCCAGCCCCGGGGGCCCTGACGGGACCCTTCCGACCACCGTTATTACCATGCACGTCCTCCTTCTCGAAACCATCGCCCTCATCGGCGCCACCGTCCACACCATGGAGCCTGGGCCGGACCCGGGGGGGGTGATCGCGGCGCGCCCCGCCATCGTGTTGATCGAGGACGGCCTCATCATTGCGGTCGGGCCAGATGTCGAGGTGCCCCCTGACGCGGAGCGGATCGAGCTCACCGGCCTCCACCTCGTGCCGGGTCTGACGGACGCCTTCTGCAGCTACGACAAGGACCACGACGCACTCTGGCTCGCCGGCGGCGTCACCACCGTCCGGGATGGGCATCTCTCCGCAGGCGACGGCCAGATGGAGAAGCTGGTCAGCCGGAGTCATCCTCGCATGGCGCCCAACCTGCTCGTCAGCTCGCCCATGTTCATGGGGGTGCAAGGCGAGCGTCCCGACGGGTTCCGACTCGGGGCCCCCGTGCAGGCCGCAGAACAGCTGGCCGAGCTGATGAAGAGGGTCGAGGAGGCCCAGGGCTCCTTCGACTACTTCAGGCACGACGGTACGCTGGATGAGGGCCAGCTCCGCGTGGTCTGCCAGACGGGACTGGAGTTCGGCGTTGAGACCTGGGGCAGCCTCCCCGCTGGGGTCGGAGTTCGCGCCGCGCGGGAGGCGGGCCAGTCGTGCCTCCTTGGGCTGGAATCGCTGCTGCCCAAGGACGGGCGGTTCAGCTCCCTGAATGACGACCAGCGGGCGAGCCTTGATGCCGAGGTCAATGATCTTGCGGCCGGCGGCTGGCGGGTCGCTCCGATGTTGATGGGCAGCGCACGCATCGTGCGCTCGAGTGGCCCCGATGCCCCCGCCGTCCTCGACGCTCTCAACCCCACAGATGCGGCCAACTGGCGGGGCGATATCGAGGTCTTCCGCCTCTTGAGGGGGCAGAACTGGCCCGCCGTCCTGGCCACCGTCGAGGCCGAACGGAGCCTGGTGCGCAAGCTCCACGCCGCTGGCGTCCAGCTGGTCCCCGCCTCTGGCGCTCCCAGCGCCGGCATCGCGCCGGGGGCCGGATTGGTCGACGAGCTCGAGGAGTGGGTCGCCGCGGGGATCCCGGCAGCAGAGGTCCTCACCCTCGCGACGCGGGGCGCCGCTGAGGCGCTCGGAGGCGCCGTGCCTTCGGGTCGCATCGCGCCGGGCCACGCCGCCAACCTCCTCGCCCTCGCGAGCGACCCTCGCCGCTCGATTGGCGCATTGCGCACCCCCGAGGTCATGGTCCTGCGGGGCCAGGTGCGAGAGGGCTTCGAGCTGGAGGAGGCGGTCGCGCTGCTGGTCCAAGCACAGGACGCCGCGAGGGCCGAACGGGCGCGCCCTGTCGTGCTGGACGCGCCGCCGGTCCCTCCGGGCGAGCTCTTGGCGGCGGGGAAGCTCGAGGTCAAGCTCTACGGTGAGCGGTACGCGGTCGAGCGGTATGCCGTGACCCAGCTGCCGCAGGAGCGGGTCGCGTACGGCGCCAGGATCCGCTTCCCCGCCGAGCCTGGGATCCCGACCCGCGAGATTGTGATGGTCCAGGTCATCCACAAGGGCTTGGTCGAGTTTCTCGACTTCACCATGAACGTCCTGGATGAGGAGGGGACCGCCCAGCTCCAGGATGGCCAAAGCGCCTTCCGCGCAGCAGGCCGGCCCGTGGGCACGACCAAGCGGCTCTCCATCCAGAGCTTCAGCTTCGGGCGGCCGCTCAGCAGCGGTACGGCCGAGGAGCCCATCGCCGCGATCGGTGGGAGCATGGCGCTGATGGCGCTGATCTCAGGGAAGCACTTCCCCGAAGGTCCGAGCTTTGTCCTCGAGTTCGATGAGCTCGCCATGGAACCCCAGGTCCAGCGCATGACGCTCTCCGTGGACCCGGCCCTGCAGCGGCTGAGCCTCGCGGGCCAGCGATCCGCCCTGACGTTTGGACTCGATACGGGGAGCAAGCTGCTCTTCGCCGCGAAGGCGACCGCCAGGGCGACGCTCGTGGGTGAGCCGATCCAGGGATCTGAGGTCGATGAGGTCTCGGCGCTCTCGATCCCAGCTGGGCGCGCCTACAAGGGCGACCCGGCCTCGTGGGCCGACGATGCACTTCCCCAGACGGCCTCCGCGCGAGCCCCAAAACTGACGCCTCAAGAGGTCCCGGAGGCAGTGGAGCCGCCCGCAGGGACCCCCGCGACTGGAGGGGGAGGCAAATGACCTCCCGGCCCGCCCCGCCACCTGAAGGCGAGAGGGTGGCCTCCACGCTCAACCGCGAGGTGCCCGTGGCGGCGCCCGGCGAATTCGAACCGTTGCGCCTTGGCGCAGGACGGGTGAGCGAGCGCGGTCAGCTGAGCGTCTGGCCTCCGGTGATCCTCGCGCCGATGGCAGGGGTGACCAACCTCGCGTTCCGCTCGCTCTGCCGCGAGTACGGGGCAGGGCTGTTCGTGTCCGAGATGATCACGGCACGGGGCTACCTCATGGGGAACCGGCTCACGGCTCTCCTCGCGTCCTCATCGCCGGACGAGAAGCCGCGCTCCGTCCAGGTGTATGGCGCAGATCCCGTGGACCTGGGGGAGATGGTCCGCAGCCTCGTCGACGAGGGAGTGGATCACCTGGACATCAACATGGGCTGCCCCGTGCCCAAGGTGACCCGCGCCGGAGGTGGGAGCGCGATTCCCTGCAAGCCGAAGCTGCTCGCGCGCCTGGTGCGCGCCATGGTCCAGAACGCCGGAGACGTCCCTGTCACGGTGAAGATGCGGAAGGGGATTCATGACCAGCTCCTCACCTTCGAGGAGGCCGGCCGCGCCGCGGCTGCGGAGGGAGCTTCCGCGGTGGGGCTCCACGCCAGGACAGCAGCGCAGCTCTACTCGGGGGAGGCGGACTGGGACGCCATCGGGCGACTGGTGGAGGTCCTTGACGTTCCGGTTCTTGGCAACGGCGACATCTGGGAGTCCTTCGACGCTCTGCGCATGATGCGGGGCACCGGGTGCGCCGGCGTGATCGTCGGCAGAGGGTGCCTGGGGCGCCCCTGGCTCTTCGGCGAGCTCGCGGAGGTCTTCGATGGCCGTGAGCCCGGGGTGCCGCCCAACTTCGGCCAGATCGTCGAGATCATGATGGGGCACGGACAGCGATTGGTGGACCTGTTCGGCGAGACGGTGGGGGTGAGGCAGATGCGGAAGTGGACCGCTTGGTACACCAAGGGCTTCCGCGGCTCAGCGTCGGTTCGTGGGCGGCTCATGCGCATCGAATCCCTCGACGACATCCGCTCCACGGTGGCGGAGCTGGATCACTCCGAGCCCTTCCCTGTCACCGCGCTCCGCGCGATGCGGGCGAAGGGATCCAAGGTGCAGACCGTCAAGCTCCCCGAGGGCTACCTCGACGAGCTGGACGACGACACGCCCCCCAAGGGGCCGCGAACCCTCGACGAGATCGAGGCATGGGAGAAGGCGCTCAATGGGGGCTGAGACCGATATTCAAGACGTTCTGGTGCTAGGAGCGGGCGCGGCTGGACTTTGGTGCGCCGAGGTCGCCGCGCGTGGCGGGCGGGACGTGGTCGTGCTCGAGAAGGTCTCCCGCACGGGCACCAAGGTGCTCGCCAGTGGGGGCACTCGGTGCAACATCACCACCACGCTGGGGCCCACGGAGGCCGGCCGCCTGTTCGGCACGAAGGGGGAGCGGTTTCTCCGGGCAGGGTTCCGCAACCTGCCTCCCGCAGACGTCCGCGCGCGCTTTGAGGCGTGGGGCGTTCCCACCGATGAGGCTCCGCTCGAGAAGGTCTTCCCGTCATCCGGTAACGCCAAGGACGTCCGCGACGCTCTCGAGGCGGCGGCGCGCGGCGCAGGCGCGCGGATCCAGCTCGACGATGGCGCCGTGGCCGTGCAGCGGGATGGCGACGCTTGGCTGGTCCGCACCGCGGGAGGTGGCTCGTGGCGGGCTCGCGCGCTGGTGCTCGCTGTGGGCGGCAAGAGCTATCCGAAGACCGGGACCACCGGTGACGGGTACGCCTGGCTGAGGGACCTGGAGCTCGGCGTGGTGGACCCTGTTCCAGCGCTGGTCCCGCTCACCTCGGGCGCCTCTTGGGTCCACGACCTGACGGGGATCGCATGGCAGGAGGGCGAGGCGCGCCTCGAGGACGCCAGTGGACGCGTGCTGGAGCGCCGACGCCGCCCGATCATGTTCACCCACCGCGGGCTCTCCGGGCCGGCCCCCATGGACCTCTCGCACCACGTCGCCCGCGGCGGGGGAGGCGGCGAAGGCCTCCGTCTGCGCGTGGACTTCTTCCCCTCCATGGATCGTGAGGCCTTGAGGACGGCCCTGGTGAGCTCGGCGGGCCTCCCGGGGGCACCGCGGCTGCAGCGCGCGCTGGGGGCGCTGGAGACGGGGCCGATGCCCCGAAGACTGTTTGATGCGGTGGCCATGGCGGCCGAGCTGCGCGGGGACGTCGCCGTCAACGGGCTCGACCGGCGAGGACGCCACGCGCTGGTCGAGGCCATGAAGGGCCTCCCCGTCCCGGTGCACGGCACCGTGGGCTGGGACCACGCCGAGGTGACCGCGGGCGGACTCGACCTGCGCGAGGTCAATCCGCGGAGCATGGCGGTGAACCGCTGCCCGGGGCTCTTCGTGGTCGGAGAGCTCCTTGATCTCAACGGGCCCATCGGCGGGCTCTCCTTCCAGGCCGCCTTCGCCACGGCTCAGCTCGCCGGCGAGGCCCTGGCTGGAGCGGTCCAAGAGAAGTAGCTTCCGGCCACGTCCGCGCCCTGGTGCTGACTCGTCGGCCGAGGGATCTTTGGGCGGGGAGCTCGCCTGAGCCACCGGCCGAGCGAGGCTCGTTGCAGCCATGTGTGATGCGCCGGGCCCCGAACGGTCTGCCGTCGGGCGGCCCGAGCATCCCGCGTCCGCCTCCGCATGCGATCAAGGCTGCCCGGAGGCGACGACCGGAGCCGAACGCGCCCGCGATGGCCGGGGTGGCGACCTACCGCAGCTCGCCGCCGCCGCCGCCGCCGGGCGGGGGTGGGACGACGACATCGGCCGGGGCCGTCGGGGCCGCCGGTGGCTTGGGGTCGAACGCCCCGTATTCCTGAAGGATCCCCTGGAACGTCCTCCGAGCCCAGTCCCTGGAGTCCGCGAGGCTCTTCATCCGCGCCCGGGAGCGAGCGACCACTTCGGGGTCGTCGTCAGCCTGTGCGGCGCGCTCCTCGAACCACTTGCCCCAACCCTTCACCGAGGGCAGGTCTTCGGCCATCTTGACCGGGTCGGAGCTTTGCAGCTCCCAGAAGCCATTCAGGCGGAGCTTGCTGGGCCCGTACCCGCCGGGCAGCACCGGATCTGCAGCGAGGTACGTGCGAGCGAGGGCCGTCCTGAGCGCCCGGTACTTGCGGAGCTTCGCGTAGTGGACCCCGAGGCGGTCGTAGAGCGGCCGCTGCTTGCGGCCCGCGACAGGCGCCACGAAGCTCTTCCAGTCGTTCTCGAGATCGTGGAGCATGCCGAGGCACTCCACGTCGGGCATCTCAATCTCGGTCCCAGAGGACCAGGCCTCGTACAGGGTGACCTCTCGATAGGCGTTGCCGTTTCGATCGGAGTAGGCGTGGGAGAAGGCCTTCGCCTCCGCCCTGACCTCTGCTCCGTCGAGCTGCTGCTCCACGAGGGCCTCCACCAGGTCGGTGTACGGGCTCATCCCGCGGCATGCGTTGTACGCGATGCGCTCCGGGTCGTCCCAACGAGCCTGGCTGGTGACCGTCCCGGCCGCCCAGTCGTACCCAAAGGCCAACCGCATATCGCGCTCGTGGCGTCCGCCGACCAGCTTCTCAACGGTGGCCCCGAACCTCTTCGTCGAGGTGTCGACGAACTTCCTCGGGATGAGCTGAGCCGGGGCATGCTTGGCGGTGTCGTAGAGCGGCGGCATCTCCGGCGCTGCGGGCCAGTCAAACCGGTTGGCCCGATGCTGCTCGAGGACGAAGCGCTCGAGCGTCGAGCGGAAGTCCTTTGCCCTGTCGCACTCCGCGACGAACCAGTCCACGGTGTCCTTCTGGTCCGCCGGGCCGAGGCCCTGCCAGGCCGTGAAGAGCTCCGCATCGGTCGGGCTGGAGCCGCCTGTCTGGGCGAAGGCCGTGGAGAGCGAGAGAAGGGCGAGCAGGGAGGCGCCGACGGCGCGACACGTCTTGGAGTGCGAGACCATCTGCACATCATCTCTGGCGGAGGGCGGAGGGTCTAGAACCCGATGGAAAGGCTCCCGTTTAACCCCGCAGCCACGGCGCGCTATCCGCGTTTCGGCGCAGGCAAAAAAATGGGGGCGGGTCCGAAGACCCGCCCCACGGGAGGGTGCGACCGAGAACAAGAGGGGGAGGTCTCGATCGCAGCGACTTGCGTCGCCTTGGAGGCGCAACGACCAGGCGGAGGTTGCTGGCAGACCGTCTCGCTACCACCGCACAGTGACAAGGGGTCGGGGGAGCCAGCGGTTCCGTGACTGGGTGCGCCTCACCGCACACGGGAACACTACCCCCCGGAAGCCACCGGGCGACCCTACTCCAGGAAAAAAAGGCGCCCCTGTCTCGACTCGATGCCAGAAGGGTGTGCCGGCGGGTCCTGTAGGGGAAAACCCCTCTACCGGCCCTGGCGTCCGCCGCGATTCCGCCGTCGGCGGCGCCGCTTACGAGACTTCTTGCGCTCCTCGTCGAGTTGGTCCGATCCCGCTTCACGTGCACGCTCGGCGCGGTCACGCCAGGCCTCGACGATATCCAGGCCCACGCCGCGAGCCTGCGACCGCAGTTGGAACAAGAGGAAGGCATCCACGAACTCCTCGGACCGAGCGAAGAGCACCTCCGAGAAGTGCTCCGGCGGCGACACGAAGTTCTGCTGAGCCACCAGCGCCTTCCGGGCGCGCGTGAAGTCCTTCTTGGGCAGCCGCGTGCGCTCGGCGATGTTGTCGAGGAGCTCCCACGCCGCGTCGAGCCGTGCCCGGTTGTCGAGTGGGGAGTCGCCGTCGGCACGCCGCTCCAAGTCAAGCTCGTAGGGGAGCCAGAAAAGCAGGGCGACAATGAGCCCGGAGGAGGGCGGCTCGTGATCACCGCTTTGGACGTGAGCATCCAGGGCCGCCAGCAGGTCCCAGAAAGGCTCGGCGCGCTCCGGAATGTCGTCTTCCGGGCCGAGATACTGCTCGAGAATGGGGACGAGCACGTCCAACGCCCCGACATCCCGCAGCATCTGGAAGGCCGCGGTGGCCACTCCAGACCTTGCCAGCCGGAAGATCTCCTCGAGGACTCGAGGAGCTGCGGCCTTGTCGAGGTCAGGCGCCACGTCACACATGGCGTCCCAGGTCGGGTCGTCAATCTCCAGGTCCAGCCGGGTCGCGAACTTGACCGCCCGTAGGATCCGAACCGGGTCCTCGGCGAGTCGCACTTCGGGATCACCGATGGTCCTCAGGGAGCGCTTGTCGAGGTCGGCGAGGCCGCCCACGTAGTCCAGGATCTCGTGGCTGCTGGGGTCCAGGAAGAGTGCGTTGACCGTGAAGTCCCGCCGCTTGGCGTCGGAATGGGCCGTCCCGTATTCGTTGTCGTCAACGATCAGGAGGTCGTCGTCATCGGTGGGCTGGTCCCCAGGCGCGGCTCGGAAGGTCGCGGTCTCGATGATGTGGTCGCCGTAGAAGATGTGCGCCAGCTTGAACCTGCGACCGATGATCCTGCAGTTCCGGAAGAGCCGGCGGATCTCTGAGGGGCGCGCGCTGGTGGCCACGTCGAAGTCCTTTGGACGCCGTCCAATCAGCAGGTCCCGAACGCAGCCACCCACAAAGTAAGCCTCGTGGCCGTGCGCCTGGAGGCGCTGGACCGCTCGCTTGGCGTCGCGATGGAGGAGGGCGGGGTCGATATTGCTGGCAGGGACGCGGACCGCATCCTGGCTCCCGCTCTTCTTGCGGCGCGGGCGCGCTCGGCCGCGCTCGCTGCCGGAGGCACGGTCTCCCCCGCCGGTTCGATCGGCGGGGCCTTCCTTGGACTGACGAGGGCTCATTGGCGTGAGATCTTAGTCAGGATCGAGTCGGCGTGCATGAACTCCAGCCATCGAACGAGCCCGGCTGCGGCTTCCCGGGGTCGCAGTTGCCCAGAGTCGCGGTTGCCCGGGGCAGTTCGCGGGGCTAAGGTTCAGCCGCGCGGAGGGCAGTAGCTCCAATCGGTAGAGCGACTGATTCCAAATCAGTAGGTTCGGGGTTCGAATCCCTGCTGCCCTGCCATCCCCTCCCGGCCCCCTGTGCCAGCGCAAGATCGACTGCGCCAGGTGGTCGCTCGGCCGCCAGTGGCGTCGAGCGCTATCGCTGCCTCGGCGCCCACTCGCACCTTCCCGGATCGATGCACGACAGCCTTCCCGAGCCTGGTCTCCCCGGCGAACCTGGAGATGACGAGGGTGAGTTTTCGCCCCTGGACGAGACACTGATTCCAGACGACCTCCCGGGCGCACCGCTCGACCTCGAGGATGGCGACCTCGCGGATGACCTCGAGGACGACGAGGAAGAGGACGACGAGGGAGAAGATGAGGAGGAGTCCTCTGAGGGAGAGGCGGGCGAAGGCGCCCCCGAGGCGAAGCCCAAGCCCCGCTCCAAGAAGCGCAAGGGCTCGGACGAGGATGAGGAGATCGAGCACCCCGACACGCCGATCCCCTCCGCAGCGAAGATGCGCAAGGCCCTCGACGAGGCCTTCGCCGGTCAGGATGACATCGACGAACGCATGCTCGACCTCATGACGAGGCACGCGCGCCTGCTGCTCGAGACGAATCGCACCATGAACGTCACCGCGATCCTCGACCCCACGGAGATCGCCGTGAAGCACTACCTGGACTCGTGGCGCGTCACGCGGATGATCCCGCTGGTGGCTCGGACGGTGCTCGACCTGGGCTCCGGAGGAGGATTCCCCGGGATCCCGGTCGCCATCGCGGAGCCGGACTGCTCGATGATCCTCTGTGAGTCCATTGGCAAGAAGGCGCGCTTCCTTGAGGAGGCGGTCAAGGAGCTCGGGCTGAAGAACGTCCGCGTCGTCCACGCCCGAGCCGAGGACTACCTGGCCACCAACCGAGTCGACCTGGTGTTGATTCGAGCCGTCTCCTCCGTGCGCGAGAACGTCCGCGTCCTCCGCAAGGTGCGCCATTCCGTCAAGGACGTGGTGATGCTCAAGGGCAACTCCTGGGGCCGTGAGGTGCGCGCCGCCGAGCGTGAGGCCGAGCGCCTTGGGTTCAAGCTCGACACCGTGCTGGAACACGAGCTCCCCGACGAGATGGGGAAGCGCGCCATGGTGGTCTACCGGGCACCTGGCGGCGACGGGCTCTGAGAGGCCCTCCCGAGGGCGCCTCTTTGCCGCCGGTGTCATCCGATCACAAGCGCGCGGCCAGGTGGCGGCTCAGGCCCCGGTCCAAACGCCAGCTGGGCGTGGGGGGCGGGGCGGTCCGTGGGCTCGAACCCTGCGCGATGCCTCGGCCTTGGGTGGGATCCCCGGCCCGGTGCACAGGTCGCCGCGCCTCGCTCGTCCCGCCCGGCGGACACGGAATGTCGTGAGTGGTGGGGGGATCACCCCCTGATCTGGGTCGGGCCAGCGTGCTGGGGCTTGACTCAGAGGCGGGGCGCTTCTAACTTCTCCGGCCTCCACCTGCCCGGGTGGCGGAATTGGTAGACGCGCATGGTTCAGGTCCATGTGCCCGCAAGGGCGTGGGGGTTCGACTCCCCCCTCGGGCACCAGCCCCCTCTCGATCACCTCGAGCGGGGGCTGGTTTTTTATCGGGGCCATCGCCGGGGCCACAGCTGGGGCCATCGCTGGGACTCGCGAGGGCGGTCGGCCCCTCGGGCGACGCCTCGAGCGCCGCGGGCCCCAATCAATCCGCCGTCACGGAGATGCCGTCTCCAAGGCCCCAGCAGATCTGGCTGGACCCTCCGAGCCTCTCGAGCTGACTGGAGACCTCCAAACCGCGCGAGAGGACGTCAAACGCGTTGCCGCTGATCATCACCTCCTGCACCGCGTGCTGGACCTCACCGCCCGCGATCCAACGGGCGGACTTGGCCGTCCCGCTGAAGTCGCCGGAGGCGGCGTCCACGGAGCCAGAGAAGCGCTGGATATAGAGCCCCTCACCGAGGGCCCGCATCAGGGCCGCCTCGTCAGCGGCTCCCTCGAAGCCTCCCTCAGGGGCGCTCGGCCCGATGACGAGGGCGTGGAACCCGAGGCCTGGAACGCCTCGGGCGCCGCCCTGGGCGTGGCCGGTGGAAGCCACGCCATCGACCGCGGCCGAATAGCCGTTGTGGATGAAGCCATTGAGCACGCCCTCCTCGAGCAGGTCGAAGCGCCGGGCGGCGAGCCCCTCACGGTCAAACGCCCGGGCGCCGATGGAGCGCCGGTCGGTCGGGTCATCGACGATGCTGAGCCCTGGGGCCACGCAATCCCCGAGCCGGTCGGAGAGCGCGCTCCGCCCGCGCTGTACCGCGATCGCCGAGGCGCTCCCGAGGAGTGGCTGGAGGATCGCGCTCTGCAGCGCCCCGGGGGCGAACAGGACACGGCCCTGATAGGTCTTGCCGGCCCGCGCACCCAGGTTCCCGATGCAGCTCAGCGCGACCTCTCCGGCGATCCGGTCAAGCTCAGCGGGGAGCGCCGCCTTGTCCCGCACGGCGACGCCGCGGTAGTCGAAGCCGCCCGTCTCGTCGCCGTCCACGGCGAGGGCCATGAGGCTGAGGCTCAGCGCGGCGTCGAAGTCGAACTGCCGGACGCCCGTCGTGCTCACGAGCAGGGTCCCGCCAGAGACCGCCGAGAACGACGCCTGATCCACAGACAGCCGTGGGTCACGCGCCAGCGCAGCGTCCGCCAGCCCCTGGGCGCCCTCGACCACCTCGCGCACCCCGATGGCGGCGAGGGCGGGGTCGACCCGCGGCCCCATGAACGCTCCAGGGTCCACGGTGGTGGGCTGCGAGAGCACGTTGGCCTCGTCCGGCGGGCTCAGCCGTGCGATCGCCACGGCCTCGGCCGCCATCGTGCGCAGCGCCTCGTCCGAGGCCTGGTTGGTGGAGGCGAAGCCCAGGCGGCCGTCGAGGATCACCCGCAGCCCGCAGGTGGCCCCCTCGTCGGACTGGACCTGGCCAAGGTCCCCCTTCTCGACCTTTGCAGAGAGGCTGCGACCGGAACGGGCGCAGACCTCGACCTCCTGGGCCCCGGCGGCCCTGGCGGCCTCGATCAGGAGGTCCGCTCGACGCTCGAGCTCCGTGCGCTGCTCGCGGGCGTCGGTCTCGGCGGACGGTTGGCTGGTGGTGCTCATCAACCACGCCCCCCGACCAGGATCTCACAGGAGAGCCACGGGCCGCCCGCGTCCACCTTGGCGGGCTGCCCCTTGCCGCAATAGCCGGAGCCGAGGTCCCAGCGGAAGTCGCGGCTCACCCCGTCGACGGTCGCGAGCACGTCGAAGGCCATGCCCGAGAGGTTGACGCCGCGCTGGAGCTCCCCGCGCTTGCCGTTCTTGATGGGCCAGGCCTGGAGGGTGCCGAACATGAACTCGCCGTTCGCGTCGGCCTGGCCGTTCCTCGGTCCGTCCACCATGAGGCCGTCGTCGATCCCGTCGATGAGTTCATCCAGCTCCGTCTCCCCCGGCTCGATGTAGGTGTTCCGCATCCGGATGAGCGGCTCGTCGTCGTACTCCCATGCGCGCGCGTTGCCCGTGGGGGCGACGCCGTACCGATGGGCGGTCTGCCTGTCGTGCAGGTAACTCCTCAGGATCCCGTCCTCGATCACCGTGACGGATCCTGCGTGGACCCCCTCGTCGTCCACGTCGAGGGTGCCCCCGGCGCCGGTGGTGTACTCACTCACGCCGCTGTCCTTCAGGGTCACCAGCTCGGAGGCGACCGACGTTCCGATCCGGTCCCGGGCGCAGCTCCCGGCCTCGACGAAGTCCGCTTCCACGGTGTGCCCGACGGCCTCGTGGGTGAGGAGGCCGACGATCGAGGGGGAGAGGAGCACCTTGCGGCGGCCACCCTCGGGGTAGCCGGCGCCGAGCAGGTCCACGGCCATGTGCGCCGCGCTGTCCCCGAGCTCGTCGGCCGAGGCCCCGCGGAAGAGGCAGTCCCAGGCCCCGGTCACACCGACGCTACGCGCGCCACGCTGGAGCTCGCCGTCGGCCTCGGCCACGGTCATGACCCGCAGCTCGGGTCGGGCGACCCGCGTCCACGCGCTGGCCCCGTCGCTGGTGACGATGCCCTTCTCTTCGAAGGACTCGGTGTACCCGCTGGAGGCGCTGACGATCCGCTTGCTCTGGCCGCGGGCTCGTTCCTCGAGCCCGAGCACCAGCTGGATCCGCTCCTCCACTGACGCGGCGAGGAGCTCCTCGTAGCCGGGCGCGTCAAAGCGCCCGACCGCGAGGTCCGCAGCGGGCGGCGGGGTGATGCGCTCCTTGCGCGCGCTCGCGGAGGCCTGAGCCGCGGCCCGAGCCGTCTCGATGGCGGAACGGACCGACGACACGTCCAGCCGATCGGTGGAGGCGAAGCCGTAGGTCCCCGAAGAGAGCACGCGCACCCCGACGCCCGTGTGCTCGCTCAGCTTGGCCTGGTCGACGCGGCCCTTCTCGACGGCGACGCTGCGGGTGCGCTTGGCGTGGTAGCGGAGCTCGATGTGGTCATCGGAGCCGTCGAGGCGGAGGGCCTCGACGAGGATCGGTCTGGGGTCCTGGCTGGTCATGGGTGGAGCGTAGTGCATAGGGGCGCCCGCTCCGAGGGCGTCGGGCGTAGACTCCTCCACATGGCGGCCGATTCCAGACCGCGCGAGCGGCGCTCCATCGCCCGCAACAAGCGCGCGACCCACGAGTACCTGATCCTCGACGAGCTGGAGGTCGGGATCGTGCTCCGTGGGACGGAGGTCAAGAGCCTGCGGGCTGGCCGGGTGTCTCTGCAGGAGGCGTACTGCTTCATCAAGAACGGGGAGCTGCAGATCATGCAGATGCACATCCCGGAGTACGCCCAGGGCAACGTCCACAACCACGAGCCCACTCGTGACAGGGTGCTCCTCGCCAAGAAGCAGGAGGTCGAGAAGTGGAGCAAGTCCGTCCGCGAGAAGGGAACGACCCTGATTCCCCTTGAGGTCCTCTGGGACGGCTCCCTGGTGAAGCTCCGCGTGGGCCTGGCCCGCGGGAAGAAGCTCCACGACAAGCGCCAGAGCAAGCGCGATCGGGACGACCGCCGGGAAGAGGCCAGGGCCCAAAAGTCAGACCGGCACGGCGACTAGGCGAAGGCGTATTCGGGTCACCGCCCCCGAGCACCGCGCGGATCCATCGCGCGGGCTCATCGAGATGGCCCGGCGCCAGAGACGGCTCGCTCAGCGGTAGGCGGCCGCTCGCTCCTGTCCCAGCAGGGTGCGGTAACTCGGCAGTCGCTCCAGCGCCTCGAGGACCCGCGGCCGACGCTCCAGCGCGAGGTCGCCGAGCCCCTTGCGCACGAACACGACCCGGAAGGGCAGCAGCTCGTCGCGTCGGTCGTACCGCGCGCCGATCCGCCCATCGGCCTCCAGCGCCGCCATGAACCGGCTCGCGGTGGGGGCCATGCCCTGTGGGCGGAGGGGCAAGAGGATCAAGGCCGGGTCGCTGGCGTACATCTCGTCGAGCATGGCGCCGCGCGCTGCCCCATGGCGAGGGTCGGACTCCGAGACGTTCAGGAAGGAGGCCGCGCTGGGCGTCACCAGGCCTCGGATGTCCCAGACCGGATTCATGGCCAGGGACCCGATGAAGCCGATGTCCGGACAGGCGATGGTCTGCTCCGGTGAGGTCAGCTCGAGGACCGCCCAGGCGTCGAGCTCCTGGCGGCCCGGCTCCCAGGGGGCCGCAACCCGAGCCGCCAGCTCCATGGGCCAGTTACCGCGCGGCTCCACCGCGACGGCGATGTTGTGGGCCCGGTCGTAACCGCCCGTTGATTGATCCCACACGCTGCCCAGCAGCACCGCTGCCACAGCCAGCTGAGCGACCAGCCGCCCGTTGCCACGAGCTCGGTCCACCGCCCAGGCGAAGCCTGCGGCTGCGCCGATGGCGAGGAAGGGGAGGGGGGGCACCAGGAAGCGGTAGCGCGGCATCCAATCCGTGAAGGCATAGCCGACGAAGAAGAGCCCGGAGAAGCCCATGCACCAGGCAGCGGCGGGGACACGCCGCCGACCCAGGAGGGCGCACACGGCACCCGAGACCCAGAGGCTGGCGAAGCCCCAGCCCTGGTGGAACAGGAAGCGATGAAGCAGGAAGCGCTCGCCGCGACCCTGGAGGAGGGCGTCGAGGAGACGTGGACCGCCGCCCACCTTGGCCGCGTGGGTCGCGGGCAGAAGGCCCCCGTAGTAGAGGAGCCCCGCCAGCTCGTAGGCCCCGATGGGGAGCGCCGCGAGGCCTACCCAGAGCGCGTCACGCCGGCCGAGCGGGGTCGTCCTCAGCGCCAGGGCACGACGCACCAGCACGTAGAGCGCGTAGGCCGGCGCCTCCGGGCGGCTGATCCAGACGAGGACGAAGAGCGCGCTGGAGATGGGGCGGGCGGAGGACCGCTGCTGCTCCACTTCGAAGCGCCAGACCATCAGCACGAGCAGGAGGGTGAAGCTCGCGGTCTCCAGACCCGCCACGGCCCACAGGGCCAGGGACGCGTTGGTGGCGACGATCGCCGCTGCGACCAGGCCGGCGCCGTCCCCGAGGTGCAGGCGGCGGGCCAGGGCGAAGGTCGCCGGGACGCAGAGGAGCGCGGCCAGCAGCCCCCCGAGCTTCAGTCCGAGGACCGGCGGGGCGCCGATGGCCACCAGCGCCGCGCCGTAGAGCGTCCAGAGTGGGTTCGAGAAGCCCTCCACGGCTTCCCCTGGGTTCCAGACAAGCTCCCCATGCGCCACGAGGTTCTGGCCGTACCGGAGCGAGATGAAGGCGTCATCGACCGTGTAGGGCCAAAAGGACAGCGCGCTCGCCAGCAGGAAGGCCGTGAGCGCCGCGAGGACGCCGAAGGTGCCCTTGCCGGGTGGGGTGGAGGTCGCGAACCGGTCCATGGGGCCGAGGATAGGCAGATGGCGCGTTGTGACCGAGCACGGTCCGTCCTATCATTAGCACGGCGCCCGGCGGGGCGTCATGAATGGATGGGGGCGCACTGGTTTCGACCGGTTTACGTCGCTACCAGGTTGCGTGCCGGGGATCCCAGGTCACCCCGCTAATCATCCCGGGAACGGCATTTTACTTGCCGACAACAACTACGCACTGGCAGCCTGATAGCTGCCCGTCTTCGTTCGGAGTGCCCGTGGCCGGGCGAAGACGCCATTAGCGGGCTGGTCGCAACGCTGCGCCTCGGGGCCGCGCGACGAGACTTTACCGAGGCTGGCTCAGAAGCAATGTGTCCGCGGGCGGCTGCTGAGTGAGATCTATGCCAGCGGACTATGCACGTAGACGCCGGGCTCGCGCCGATTCCGGGACGGGGGTTCGACTCCCCCCGCCTCCACCATCCCCACAACGCGGAACGCGCTCCACACCGATGGGGCGCGTTCCGCTGTGCTTCCTCGGGTAGGGGACGGCACCCCGAGTTGCCCTGAGACGGACCACCACGCGGACCACGCTCCGCCGCCACCGGTCCGGCAGTGCCGGTTGCCTGGGCCACTGCCAGCCGAGCGCTGCAGTTCGTTGACCTCAATGGGGCTCCCTTTGGCGCACCCCACTGACAGCTCGCCCAGCCCCGCTCTCAGGAGCCGCGGTTTGATCAGCGCCAGTGCCAAGCACATGGCGAGGGGATGCCTCTGCTATCCCGCTGCCATGGTCACTGGAACGTCACCGCCACCGCGTCCGTGAAGTTGGAGGTGGTCTGCCCGCCGACGGCGTCGCGGTACCAGGCCTGGAAGTGCCAGGTCTCGCCCGCGAGGACGGCGATCGGGCCGTTGGGCTGGGGCATGCTCAGCAGGTTGGCGTAGCCGATGTGCGCGCCTGCGAGGCCGGCGTTGAAGATGCCGCCGCCCACGCC
>CALLKX010000098.1 GCA_938083085.1 uncultured bacterium | reverse complement strand
TCAATACTTCGGAGCCTTCCGGTTCATCGTTCCCGGCCAGGTGTGCGGCGACGGTGATGGGTGGACGCGGCCCATGAGCTTGACCACGACGTTCGTCAGGCCTGGGGATGGCGAAGAGTCGCTCCCCGCGGAGCGCCCGCGGAAGGGGGAGCTGAGCCATGCGGGGCGGCGACCTTCGCGGTTGGCGTCGCTTCCGCTGGCGGGGCTTCGATCGTGGCAGCGCGACTCCGCTATCATGGCCGGCGCCATGACGGTCAATTCGCACCCGGACTCCGGATCCAGCTTTGGAGGTGATCTCTCGCCTGGGGACCTTGTGGACGGGCGCTACCAGATTGTCGCCATGGTGGGCGAAGGAGGGATGGGCCAGGTGTACCTGGCAGAGGACAAGGTCCTGGGGCACCCGACCGCTCTGAAGCTCTTGCCGGCGCACGTGGCTGAGCGGGCTGGGAGCCTCGACCGCTTCCTCGCAGAGGTCCGCCACTCTCGCGAAGTCTCCCACCCGAACGTGGCCCGCGTGCACGACATCGGGACTTTTGAGGGGCGGTACTTCCTGACCATGGAGTTTGTCGATGGGGAGACCCTGGAGCGCCTGATCCGGCGTATCGGGACGCTCCCCAGCGAGAAGGCGGCCCAGATCGCCCTGGAGATCTGCTCGGCTTTGACGGAGGTGCATCGCAAGGGGATCCTGCACCGTGATCTCAAGCCGGCCAACGTCATGATCGACGGCGACGGGCACGTGCGCCTCACCGACTTCGGCCTCGCCGTGGTGGAGGAGCAGGGCCCCGGCGCAGGGTTCGGTGGCACCCCCGCGTACATGGCGCCGGAGGACCTCAGGGGCGCGGCGCCCAGCGCTGCGGGTGAGGTCTTCGCCCTGGGGCTCGTCCTGATCGAGCTGTACACGGGGGAGAGGGTCTTGAAGGGTCAGACGCTGAATGAACTGCGTCGGGAACACGAGCTCGGGGCGCCTGAGCGCTCCTTGGGGGTCCTTGAGGATCGCGCCCCACGGGTCGCAGCGGTCCTCGCGCGCTGCCTCGCCGCGGAGGCGCGTGAGCGACCGGGGCTGGAGGAGGTCCGCCAGCTTTTTGAAGCGGAGCGGGAGCAACGCCCGTTCACTGCCGCTCAGCTGGGAGCTGCAGGGGCGCCCAATAACCTCCCTCGTCTGGGGGCCGCGCTCGTGGGGCGAACCGCCGAGCTGGAGGTGCTGGAAGGGGCGCTGGCGACGAACTCGCTGGTCACCCTCGCGGGGCCAGGCGGAGCGGGCAAGACGCGACTAGCCCTGGAGGTGGGGCACCGCGCCCTCGAAGGCGCTCCAGGAGGGATCTGGATCGTTGACCTCTGCGGGCTTGGGGACGGGGCTTCCCTCGCGGAGCTGGTGGCATCTGTCCTGGGAGCCCAGGCATCCGGCTCGGGCTCCACGCTTGAGGCCGTCTGCGCACACCTCCGCATGAGCCCCGGGCTGCTCATCCTCGATAACTGCGAGCACATCCTCGACGACTGCGCGGCGCTCGTGACCGAAGTCCTCGCCGGTGCGCCAGGGATTCGAATCCTGGCGACCTCGCAGGAACCCATGGGACTCGTCGAGGAGCAACTGATCCGGCTCGCGCCGCTCGAGGTGCCCACGGCGGAGGGGCGGCCGGGGCTGCAGGAGATCGAGCGCGCGGCGGCGGTGCAGCTGTTCGTGGAGAACGCCAAGCTCGCCAACCCTGCATTCGTGCTCACCGGGGAGAACGCACCCTCCGTCGCAGAGATCTGTCGGCGGCTCGATGGGATTCCCTTGGCACTCAAGCTGGCAGCCGCGCGCGCCGGGAAGATGTCACTTGAGGAGATCGCGCAGCGATTGGACCAGCGCTTCCGACTCCTCACCGGGGGGCGGCGCGGTGAACCGGACCGCCAACGAACCCTGCGCGGGGCGCTCGATTGGAGCCACGACCTCCTCACGGAGGGGGAGCGGAGGGTCTTTCGCTCCCTGGCTGTTTTCGCTGGTTCGTTCACCTTGGCGGCCGCCGAAGAGGTGATCTGGAAGGACGACGATGACCCCTGGAGCGCGCTGGACGACTTCACGCGGCTGGTGGATCGCTCCCTGGTGCTGCTTCGTCACGACCCAGCCGGCGGTGTCCGCTACGTCTTGCTGGAGTCGATTCGTTCTTACGCGACGGTCCGCCTGGAAGAGGGCGGCGCCGTGAATGACCTCCGACGGCGTCACAGGGAGTTCTACGCGGGGCTGGTGCCGGCTCTCGTGGAGGCGGCGCTCAAGAGGGGCGAGAAATCCGACCGGCGACCGCTCCTTGAGGAGATGGACAACCTCCGGCTGGTGCTGGAGGTGCAGGGCGCCGAGGACCTGGAGGCCAGCTTCGCGATGGGCTCGGCGCTGGCTGAATACTGGTACAACTCCGGCTTCTGGAGAGAGGGACGCCGTCACCTCGCGGACCTCCTCGGAGCGGACGCCTCGCACCTGGACGCCTCCCTTCGTCGCGATCTACTCTACTGGGCCGGACGGCTCGCCCAGGCTCTCGGTGAGATGGATGAGGCGGAGCGACGGTTGCGTGAACTCCTCCAAGTGTCCGAAGAGTGCGAGGACCTGGTGTCGCGCAGGTTGGCGCTGTCGGGGCTTGGGAACCTCGCGGAGTATCGGGCAGAGTACGGGCTCGCTGAGGAGTTCTATACCGAGTGCCTGGAGCTGAGTCGCCAGGCCGAAGATCAGCGCGGCGTCGCCACCTCGATGGGCAACCTCGGGGTCGTCGCCCAGCGCCGCGGCGACCTGTCCACCGCGCGCGCCTCCTTCGAGGCCGCCGGCGAGCACTTCGGGGCGCTGGGCCTCCAGCCACAGGTCAGCGTGAGCCTGAACAACCTCTGCGTCCTCTCCATCCTCGAGGGCGACCTTGAGACCGCCAGGGAGCTCGGGGGGCGGAGCCTCGAGATCCGCCAGCTGCTGGGGGACGCGTCCGGGGTGGCTGGGTCGCGGACCAACCTGGCGACCATCGAGATGCGCGGTGGGCGGCTACAGGAGGCGGCGGGCCACGCGGCTGAGGCGCTCAAGCTGAACGTTGAGCTGGGCTCGATGTACCAGGTCCCGGGCTGCCTTGAGGTCAGCGGCGAGATCCTGTGTGAGGCCGGGCAGCCGGCGTTGTCGGCGCGACTCTTCGCGAGGGCGGATCAGGTCCGGCGAGACATGGGGACGCCCACATCCGAGGAAGAGCGCAAGGCGCGTGAGCCGCAACTCCGGCGTCTAGAGGAGCTGCTTGGTCACGAACAGGTCCGGGCGGAACGGGAGCTTGGCGAGACGGGCGAACTAGACTCGCTCGTCGAGTTCACCCGGGAACGGCTGGCAGCGGTGGAGTGAGCACGGCGCCGAGTCCGCGTGCCCGCACGGACGATGCGCGAGGTCACGCGAACGCAGAGCCGGCCGCGCCGCAGCGGCCAGCCGGTGAACGAGCAGGACAGCGTGGTCCTCGTTCGCTGCATCCCCTTGGCCCGCGCTGGTGGGCGGAACCCACGCGGGACCGCACGTCCTAACCTTGGACGTCGCTTCGATCAGATCGGATACAGGAGAACACTTTCGGGCGCTCCCGAGAGCAGCCCGACAGCGACGGCCACCGCGATCGCGACGAGCACGACAGGGATCCGGAGCCAGGCCCAATTGGCTCGGAGGAGCTTCATGAATGCGATCGAGCGGTGGGCAGCCCGGTCAGCGAGCCCAGGGCTCGACCGCGGCGGCGATCGCCTCGGCGAGGATCTGGTTGCCGGGGCGGCTCACGTTGCAGCAGTCGTCGATGTAGGTCGACTCGGGGCGGTCCTGCTAGACGAGCGTCAGGTCCTGGAACCGGACGCCGGTTCCGGTTCGTTCTTCACCGGCGCTCTGAAGCAGCGGGTAGGCCTCGGGGACGAATGACCCGTCGCTCAGTTCGGTCGACAGCGCGACGCGCTTCCCCTCGGAGAGTGGCTGCGAGCCGATGACGTACTGGTTGGGTTGGAGGAAGTGGGAGCGCTCGATCCCATTCGCTCTGCATGCCTGATCGAGCAGGAGTGAGCTCCTGCGCCAGGCTCCCGCACCGCGCTGCGCGCGACAGCCCCGCGGAGTGCCTTGGGGGGCGCAATGATGCGCGCCTCGAGCGCCCGCACGTCCAAGGCCAGGTCGCCGGCTCCGCCTCGGGTCGGGGTGGCCCCTGCCGTGGAAGGGAGGGGACCGGGCGGCGCCCATGGCTCAGTTTGAGAAGAATCCGGGCCGCTTACGGCGACTCTAAGTGGATGTGTCTCGGCGCCTTAGGCGCTCGGTCACACCCGCGACATAGAAACGTCCTGTCCGCGTCCGCTCGGGTACGTGTATACCCCTAGGTGTATACCTGCCACCGGATGCGCGCTCCCCGCTGCCCCCTGCCACTGCCTCTCAATGGAACGACTTCCCCAGACCTCCGTCGCGATCCTGCCCGCCGTCGCCCTCCTGATCGCCTCTCCTGGGTTGGCCCAGACACAGTTTGGCGAAACGACCATCGTGGAGGGCGAGGCCGCAAGCGCCCGAGACGTGTTCGCGGCGGACCTGAACGGTGACGGCTTCGTCGACCTGCTGACCGCCAGTCGCGCCGACGACACGATCGCCTGGTACGAGAACCTCGGCGGCGGCGTCTTCTCGCCCCGAAAGACCATCAACGCCAACGCAGACGGTGCGCAATGGGTCGAGGCGGCGGACTTCGACAACGACGGTGACCTGGACGTAGTCTCCGCCAGCGCACTGGACGACACGGTGGCGTGGTACGAGAACCTCGGGGGGGGCCTGTTCGGCGCGGCCGTGATCCTGACCGACACCGCCGACAGTGCCCGCTCCGTCCACGCGGTGGACCTTGATGGTGACGCCGACTTCGATCTCGTCACGGCAAGCGCCCTCGACAACACCATCGCCTGGTTCGAGAACCTCGGGGGCGGGAGCTTCGGCCCCCGCATACCGATCGCAACCGACTGCGAGGGCGCCATCTCCGTCTACACCGCCGACCTGAACGGGGACGGCTTCGAGGAGATCATCGCAGGCAGCTTCGTTGACGATACCGTCGCGTGGTGGAGGAA
Source organism: uncultured bacterium (assembly GCA_938083085.1). Lineage (GTDB taxonomy): Bacteria > Planctomycetota > UBA1135 > UBA1135 > Saltatorellus. The sequence goes on along the minus strand of CALLKX010000098.1, from coordinate 12,502 downwards.
CTTCGGCGGGGGCGTCTTCGGCCCCAAGCAGGTGATCACCACAGAGGCGGACGGCGTGCTGTCGATCTTTCCCACGGACGTGGACGGTGACTTCCTCGTCGACGTGCTCGTCGCGAGCTCCTGGGACGACCGGCTGGCCTGGTACAAGAACCTCGGCGGCGGTGACTTCGGCGCCGCGGCCTACATCGCCACGGACCTGGATGGGCCCGGCTCCGCCTACACCGCGGACCTTGACGACGACGGTGACGCCGATGTGATCGCGCTGGGGCGCGCGGACAACCGCGTGGCCTGGTTCGAGAACCTCGGAGGTGGGCTCTTCAGCGACGCCAACGTGATCTCCGACGAGGCCCTCAACGGCCGGGCGGTGTTCGCGGCGGACCTGGATGGTGACCATGACATCGACGTCATCTCGGCGAGCGCTGGTGACAACAAGATCGCCTGGTACCAGAACCTGCTCTATCAACTGGACTGCAACGGAAACGGCATCAGCGACGCTCTTGAGCGTGAGTTGGACCCCACCGTCGATCTCGACGCCGATGGCGTCCTCGATGAGTGCGAGGCGGTTGGTACCAGCTTCTGCCCGGCTGGCCAGCTGAACTCGATCGGCGCTCAAGCCACCATCGGGATGCTCGGCTCTCCGAAGATCACCGAGGGCGACCTGGCGATTACGGCCAGGGACCTCCCCGCGCACTCGGCGGGGTTCTTCTTCACCTCGAGAACGCGGGTCTTTTTTCCGTTCCCTACCAACTGCCAGGGAATCCTCTGCGTGGGAGGCAGCATCGGTCGCGGAGTCGGCGGCGGGATCCTCACCTCGGGCGCCACAGGCACCTTCAGCGGGACCGTCGACCTCGGCGCCATGGCTCAGCCCTCCGGGCCGATCGCGGTTCAGCCAGGGGAGACCTGGTACTTCCAGGCCTGGTACCGGGACATGAACCCGACCATCGGGTCGAACCTCACCGACGCGGTCTCCGTCACCTTCCAGTAGCGACAGCAGGGACCTGAATTCCATCGTCGCGCATGGCCACCCGGCCCTGCGCGACGTTTTGAGTTTTGGGGAGGAGCCCGGTGTAAGACGGCCGGCTTGCGGCCCCCAGCCCGGCAGGCTCTCCCGAGAACCCCCGTGCTCCTTCCTGTCGCGCGCTCCCTCTTCCCCTGCAGCCTCTTCGCCCTCCCGCCACGGGAACGGAGGGGAGGTTCAAGCTGCTGGTTGGGGAGGGGTAAGGGCGGGGCGGAACTCGGGCTCTTCGGGAGCGGCCTACTCGAAGATCACGGCGATCGCCTCGGAGAAGTTGCTCGCTCCTGTGCCCGCCGATTGGTCCCGGTACCAGCACTGCCAGTACCAGGTCTCTCCTGCGAGAACGGCGGTGGAGTAGTGCCCAGGGTTCGGGAAGCTGACGCCATCGCGGGGGCTTGGAAGAGCGCTCACGTCCACGACGATGGTGAAGGTGCCCCCGGTGCCGATGTAGACATCGCTCCCGAAGACGTGCCGGCCGAAGGTCCCGCCGGCAATACAGACATCGCCGCCGGCGGCAGGGCCTCCCCCCGGGGCGGGTGTCGTCACGGTGGAGAGGGACTGCCCGGAGGCGAGGAAGGAGTTGAAGATGTAGGCGGTGGTCCCCGTGAGGGGGAGGCCGGCGACGGTCAGCGACAGGTCGTTGTCAGCAACAGATCTGCTTCCCGTCGCGTACAGCGATGCTGAGGCTCCCCCGGAGTTGGCGGTCACACCGCAATCGACGAACACGGCTACGGGGCCTTCGTGGAGGCCGAGGCCCGAGAAAGTGTCCCGCGGAAAGCCATCGAACTCGATGCTCGGGTCGAAGGCCCCCGAGGTGCGGCCCCGTTCCACCGGACTCTTGCGGCGGAGGGTGTTCTCGTCTGTGGTCGTTGAGCCGCTTCCCCAGGAGTTCCCGGGGTCGTTCCCGATCTCCCCAATGATGTCGATCGAATTGAAACTCGAGTCGCAGAGTTCGAGTGTGTCGTCGGGGGTGAAGGAGGGCGCGAGCAGGGTGTATGGAACTCCCCGTGCGTTGAGGTCGTTGGTGATGTTGTTGGAGTTGCCGCTCGACCGGACGAAGACGGCCGTCTCCCTCGGCCCGAGCGTTCCGGTCAGTGAGACGGAGGCGTTGGGGTTCTGTGAGTTGCCGTCGTAGACGCGGAGCAGGTAGTCCGACAGGTCCACTGCGTGGGCCGTCCCGTTGTAGATCTCGACGGCATCATTAAGGTTCTTCCCGTCGACGTACTCGCTGAGGATCAGCCCGGTGGGGTTCGCAATGGGCAGCGCCTGTGCGACGTTGACGGAACCCGTGCCGGTCGCACCGCTGTATCCCCCGATCCGGACGAGGAAGGTGTCTCCCATCGCTGGGGTAGCGATCGTGTAGAGGCTTTGGGTGACGCCCGACTGTGCGTCGTCGTTACAGCCGAGATAGACAGCGGCGGAACAGGTGCCCGACCAGACCATCATGACGGTGTCAAATGAGGAGCCGAGCGTGTCGATCTCGATCGATGAGCTCCCCAGTGACGTGTAGGTGAACCAGACGTCGGCGCCGCTTCCGTCGCAGTTCCAGGCCGTGGAACTTGAGGTCGCCGAGGTCGTATCGAGCGCGGCGGACCCTACCGTCACGGTCGTGGCGGTCGCGCACTCGTCGTTAGCGCTGGCGCCGACCAAGGGCGCGGAATGGGCGGGAAGAGAAAGAAGGGCGGAGGCGAGAAGGGGCGAAGAGATCCGGCCGTAAAGAGGCATCTTAGGTGTCGTGGCTGAGATGGTCCGTGGCAGCGGAAAGAGAGTCAGGAAGATTCCAGGCAGGGATTAGTTTCGAAGCTACCGATACAAGGCGGCGTTCGCTATTGGTGCTCCCGGGGCGGCCAGGCGGGGTCAATCCCTAGTCCGCGCCCCCCAAAGTGCGGGATTTGACCCAGTGCCCCCCTGGCGAGTCTCCCCGTCACCGGGGATGTGTCGCTGGGAGCCCTCCTCCCCCTTCCACTCGCTTCGGCCGGGATGATCCACATGGATCCGCACCGATTCCCATGAGCCCGGGAACCGGCGGCGTGCCGAAAGGACCCGCACGGGGCCCGGTGGTCGAAGCGGGCGGCCCGCCGCTTGGTGGCTGAAGGGGCTCGCTCGAGCTTGCTCACCACTCGGTAGACGGGGAGGTCCAGCTGCGGGAGGTCTGTGACGCTGGGGCCCTCCCGCAGAGAACGATTGGCTCGTCGTCCGCATGCACGGCGCGGACATCGAGGCCGACGAGGCGATGGAGAGCGAGCGGGCTCAACGCTGAGTCCAACTCCAGGGCGGGCGAGCGCTGGTCTCCTAGCGAGGGCGCCGACGTACGCTCACAGCTGCCGCACGAGCACCGAGAGTTGAATGGACCAGGGTCGCTTGCCCTCGAAGGCGGCGTGCTCCGGGAAGCTGCCGCGGACCACCTCTGCCTCAGAGTCGATCCCTCGAATCAAGCCCTCACTGGGCGGAGCGCCATCGTCGAGGCAGTAGACCCTGCCCGGCCCGGTCACGCCGATGCACGACCCGCCCGCATGATCGCTGAGTCCGCCGACGGAGGCCTGTGACGCCAGTTTGACGGCGAGGACGCGCGTTCGTCATCCGGGGGCCATGCTGATCCCTCTGACCGCCTCGCCGCCCACCGGGTGGAGCCTCCGCTCCTTGAGTTGAACGCCGTCGGGGTGAACCACGAATTGACCCGTGCGGAGTGGGGGGGGGATGAGCGAGCGAGGCTACGACTTGGCGGAGCATGGAAGCGTGGGGGAGGGGAAGCAAAGGGACGGGCGATAGCCGGCTGGCCGGCCGCGGAAAGGGCCGCGGAGGTCGCCGGTTCATCGAACGAGACGGCACCCGACTCTGTGGCGGTAGACGTCGCGCTCTTCCCTACCGGCACGACGTCAAAGTACTCAGGGTGCTCATCGTCAAGGCACAGGCCAACGTCTGCGGCAACGGGCTGCCATACGATTCGGCCGTTGTCGAGGTACACCGACTCTGGGATCGGCTGGATCCGCCGAGGGATTCCCGCCGGGTCTAGGCTGGACCCGCACCCTCGCTGGACCGTCGAGTGACCTGGTCAGGCTCGAAGCCTCTCGCCAAGAGGAGCTCCGGAATTCTGGCTCCCGTCGCCCGACAGAAGGCCGCCGCCCTGTCCGAGGAAGAGCTGGCCTAGATCAACCGGCACCTGAGTGGCGCCAGAGCCTCTCCGGAGAGTCCAAGGCGCCCGCGCCCTGCCGCGCCGGCGCTCCGGGTGGACCGACGGGGTGGGTTGCGACGACGCCTCGCCGCCCCGTTGGCCAGGGGCGGCGAGGCGTCCAGTCCCGAATCCAGGGGGCGGATCGGCTCCGATTCAGGAAACCCGTAGGAAGAGGTGGTCCACCCGGACCTCCTCGAGGGCACGGTTTCCCGGGGTCTGGTCTGTGTCGCGGACCCGCACCCGGATCTCTCCGCCGCCGAAGCCGCCGGTGACCGGCGCGACCTGATAGGTGGCGCCGCTGGTGCTTGGGGAGACGGTCAGCGCCGGCGGAAGCCAGGTGGCTCCGCCATCGAGGCTCACGTCGAACTCGAACGACTCGCCGTCGCCCGCATCGATCATGGAGGCCTTCAGGTGGAGCTCCACCGAGCCCGCGGGGGCGTTGATGCGCCAGGTGTGGGCGGCGAAGCTGAACCGGTTGGCCGGCTTCCCTCCGCTCTGGCGTTCGGTGAGAGACTCCACGACACCGTCGGCCGAGGTGACGTTGACGAAGGTCCCGCCGAGGGTGCCATTCCCCAGGATCTCGCCGAACGGGACGACGTCGCTGCCGCCCAGGCCCAGGGTTGTGGCGCTGGCCACGTTGGACCAGTCGGAGTCTCCGAAGGCATTGGAGGCGCGGACGCGGTAGAAGTATTCCGTATCGGGGGTCAGCCCGGTGTCAGAGAAGGACGTGGAGTTGTCGGGGATGGAGTTGTTCAAGCTGGCCCACGCGAGTCCGTCTGGGCTCCGCTCCAGCTCGAACTGGTCCTCATCGCTGGCCCCATCGATCCAGGAGAGGTCGATCTCCGTGCTGGAGGTCGCCACGGCCACGAGGTTGGTCGGAGCGCCGGGCGGGTTGCCTCCGCCCGTGCCCGTGACCTCGAAGGCCAGGTAGTCGATGAACACCGAGTCCAGGTCACGGTTGCCCTGGGTTCGATCCGTATCGCGGATCCTGACGAAGACCTGCCCCACGATCGAGGCGGGGAGGGGGACCGTCACGGGGACGGCGTCCGAGAGGGTGCTGCTCACGGTGAACAGGGTCGTCCAGCTCTGCTGGTCGAGGGAGTACTCCAGCCGCCAGTTGTCCCCGTCGGCCGACGGGCTCTGGTAGGCCCGCCCCGTGAAGTTGAGGCCGTTGCCGGCGGGGAGCTGGAAGAGCCAACGGAGCTCGGCCCGGCTCCGCCGGTTTGCCGGCTTGCCGCCGCTCTCGTCCTCCGTGAGCACCTCGTAGAGGTTGTCGTCCGCGTGGGTCTGGAGGTAGGTGTTCGCGGTCACGAAGCCTTCCACGAGGGACTCGGCCTGGGCCACCTCGATGATGTTGCTCGGCGGCGTGTTGGCGAGGACCATCGTGTAGTCGCCGCACTCACCAACGCTTTGTCCGTATACGAATGGGTTCACGATGACGTCCACTGGGTTGCCGCTCGTGTTGTTGAACTGGACCGTCTCGACGCCTGCGGTGGTCTCGGAAGCGTCGAGCAGGAAGGTGCAGGTCTCGTCGATCAGCCAAAGGTCGATGTCCGCCTGGAACTGGCTGAAGTAGACGGTTGCGGTGAGCGTCGAATTTGGGGCAACCGTGACCCGGTAGTAGTCCTCGTCGACGCCTGGCTTGCGTACCACCAGGTTGTCCGTGGTGAGGTTCGAGGGGACGGGCACGGCTGTGGCACAGGTGTCGTTGTCCTCGTACTCGTCGTCAATGCCCTCGACGCAGCTGATGCACGAGAAGCCAAGGTTGGCGCCAAGCACCAGCCAAAAGGAAACGAAGCAGGGGTCATTGTCCACCTCGTCGTAGCCTCCCTCGTTGAAGCAGCGACTGTTCCCGCTCGCCAGCTCGACCTCATACGCCTGGTCGATGGAGTAGAGGCCAGAGGCCACCGTCGCGGACGGATTACTGAAGCAGGTCCCCTCGCCGGTGGGCGCGAGCGACCCGGGCCGGGCGCCGACGATGGGGCCGATCATGGACCCCGGGTCGGCACTCATCTCGAGGCCCCACCCGAAGAAGTCGAAGGCGTCCCCGTCGAACCTCCCGTCCCCATCGGCCCGCACGCAGAACTCGAAGCCCGACATGTCAATGTCGAAGGTGTAGGGGGTTGTGGTGCCCGGGGTGAGCGTGCCCGGGAGCCCGACGATGGTCAGGTCCAGGATGGGAGTCAGCGTCCCGACCGGGTTGATGCACGGACGGTACTGCTCGTAGAAGGTGAGCTGGGCCGTCCCGTCCCCAACGGAGTCGGTGGCGTAGGCGAGCTGGATGTTGTTGACCTGGTAACTGTCCGCCACCCCTTGGACGCTCGGGTACGGCGACGTCTGTGACGGAGAGCTGGTGCTGGGGAGCCGCCCCTCGTCGACGACCAGGTGACTTCCGTTGATGTCCAGAAACACCGCTGTGTAGAAGTTGTTGCGGTAGATCGCCTCGACCCCTGGCGGCCCGTCGGTGCCGCCGCTGAACGAGGCGGCGCGCCGGAACTGGCCGGTGGCCACATGGAACGTCCCCGCGTGGATGGGCGCGCGGAAGGAGTCCTGCACACGGTGGAGCTTGGCGGGCTCTTGAGCGAAGGCGCTGCCAGTAAGAGCGAGCGCGGTGACGAGGGCGATGCCGAGACCGGCGGAGAGGGTTTGGCGCATGGGGCCACCTTGAGCAGTTGGAAGGCGATAATGGAGTGGCCACGTGCCTTCACGCCGGGCGTTCCGGGCGGTCATGCGCTCGCTGCAGGGGCGGAAGGGACTGCGTCCTCTTTGGGGCTTCCGCAGCGATCGAACTTTGGCAGGCGACCAAAATCAAGCTATCCGCCTCCCTGGAGGGTTCAGGCCCTCGTTTTTCCTCACGGGGCTAGGATGCTGGGATGGTCGCGTAAGGAAAGGGAACGGGGCGGCAGCCGTTTACCCGGCACGTCGTGCCCTCTGGGGCGCTTTTGCCCCTAGTGCCATGCCGGGTTTTTCCTAGCGCCGGAGCCTCCGGGCTGGATCGAAGTCTCGCCGTCATGGCTTCGTTCTGAGGCATTTGTCGGTCGCCAAGCGAGCCCCTCCCCTTCCCTCCCCGATACCCCGGGGGGGGGAGCCTGTCAGGCGCAACCGCGGCCCCGGGTTCAGGGCTGGATGCGCGCGTGAAGCCGCTGCGCTACGTGTTCGGTGAGGCGGGTGGCCATACCGCCGCCGCCCAGCGGTTTGTGGACGAGCGGAGCCGTGATGACCTCGTAGCTGACCCGCACCGCCATCTGTCGATCGATGATTGATGGCCCGTTCTCTCTGAGACGGGCCGCTTCGTCCTTCACCGTTCAGCCCGCCGTCGCTCACCTCCATCCCGGGCGCACATGCCGGCGGGCCCTCCCCCGTGGGGACCTGGTCCACCAGCAGATCGAAGGTTGGGTCGCTGTGAAACCGCAGGATGAAGGCGATGCTGATGAGCGTCGTCAGTAGCCCGGAACCGCCGAAGACGCGGCGGCGGCTCCATGACACTTGATTGCTCGTCTTCGCCATCGACTCAGCGACCCAGTGTCGCTCACTGCACTCCAGTGATATCAATCGGTTCATCCAGCTCGGCCGAGAGCGACGCAGCGTTGTCATCGGGCTCTCCCCGCGCTGCGAGCGCATCGATCACCCCACCTACCTCACCCTCGCTGTCGCCGAGAAGCCGCTGCGCGGCGAGGGAGATCAGTACACTGCGGACGGAAAGCTCGCGGAACACCCCAGCGAAGGAGTCGGTGACCCACAACGGCGGGTCGGGCAGCTCTCCGAGATCAGCAGAGGCAAGCTCCCGCAGGGCCGCCTCCTTCCGGGAGGGAAGCTGGCTCATCCGCAAATGCCAGCTGAGCAACATCAGGTTGGGGCCGGCGGTCCCGTGGACCCGTGACCAAGCACCCGCGACGACCTGCGCATCTGGACCGAGGACGCCGGCCTCCTCGGACGGGGGGCGCTTGATGTGTTCCCGAGTCACCAGGTCGGGCGAGACTCCACAGGCGGGCGACTCCTTGGCTTCTTGGATGAAGCCTTCCAGGCGGATGGACGAATCCAGTCGACGGGTCACCAACACATCGCGCTCCAAGCGGAGCGAGTGGGGGCCGAAGGTCGACCTGGCAACCCCTTCCGTGACACCGCAGGCAGCCTCCCAGTCCCTCACGACCAGAAGGCTCCGGGAGAGTTCCCGACTCAACTCGTCCGGTTCGTAGATGTTGAGTTCCGGCCAGGGTCTCTGCCTGGGAACCCAAGGCCGTCAACCGATCCAGAGCGGAGCCGCTACAGCGACCAAGGTCCTGCTTGATGCGCTCGCGAATGCAGCCGAAGGCGGCGCCGTAGGCTTCCCTGGCCTTTGCAGCCGCGGCGACTCCAGGCGACGTACGAGCTGCGGCCAGTCGTAGGATCGCAAGTCGCCACCACGCCACATCCTGCGCCCCCGTCGCGGCGGCCGAGCCGACGACTCCAGGGATAAGCGTTCCAAGCTGCCACTTGGCGGAGCATGGGATCGTCGGTGTGGGGGTGGTGAAAGAGAATCGGAGGGACGGGCGATGGCTGGCCCAATGAAGGAACGCTGACACGGCCCAATGAGCGACATTTGAGGAGAAGGCAGCGTCTCGCAAGGGCGCGGCTTGGGGGGGGGCGAGCATGGGCGGAAAGCTCGGTCACCGCACGCCAGCTGAACGACGACAGGCGGTGAACGGCGACCGCGATCCCTCGCTGGGACCCGAACTTTTGCCGTTCTTCTGTCCGTTCCGGCGCCGCCGGGTCATGTGCATGGTGCAAACCACAAGCCCCTGGTCCCATGAACACAACACTCTCTCGTCATCCTGGCCCCGGCGTCCTGCCCGAGACCCTCCGCGATGGTCGCCTCGTCCTCTGTGAGGAGGTGGCGCGAGACGGGGCCCAGGCAAAGACCCTGCTCCTCGGCCCCCAGCGCGTGGACCTCTTTCGGCGCACGGCCGAGGTAATGGGGGAGTACGCCGATGAGTGCCTTGTCTCCATGGTCGGCTTCCCGGCCATCGGCCCCGGCGAGGTCGACTGCGTGCGGCAGTGCCTCGAGGCACTCGACGTCGGCTACCAGCAGGTGGTCTGCCGTACCATCGAACGTGACCTCCTGCAGTGCATCGAGCTGATGCGGGACGCACATGCGGGTCGAGTGCTCTTCGTGGTACCCGCCTCCCGTCCGCTCGCCTCGGCCATGCTGCACGCCACGCCGGAAGAGGCCCTCGAGGAGGCCGTCCGTCTCCTGCGGCTGGGGCTCGAGGAGGCCGCCGGCGAGGTGTCGATCGACGTCTGCCTCGCGGACATCGGACGGGCCGAGCCTGACGCGGTGGCGGATGCTGCGAACCGCCTCACGCGGGAGGGTGCCGAGGTCATCATGATGGCGGACACCATCGGCCGGCTGCACCCCCTGGGTCACCGGGACCGGCTCACGCGGATCACCCGGCGCCTCGAACCTGAGGTCTGCGTCCACGCCCACTTCCACAACGACCTCGGTCTGGCCCTCGGCCTGAACCTGCAGGCCCTGGAGCTGGGGCACCGGATGTTCGGAACCTCGTGGCTCGGGCTCGGCGAGCGCAGTGGACTCGGGAACACCGAGGAGCTGCTCGGGGTGCTGGCCACGGCGACCGACGGGCAGCTCGAGGATCTCGGCACCGACCGCGACCGCCTGGGCATCTCCGGCTGGCGCCCCGAGCGGATCGTCGAGACCGCCCGCGCTGCGGCCTCGGTCCTGGACATGCCGCGGCGGGTCACGGACCCCTTCGTCGGGACCGGCGTGAACTCTATCTCGACGGGGACGCCCTTCGTCGCGCCCGATGCCTTCCAACCCTATGACGCGGAGGGTGTGCTCGAGGTCCCCCGCCGGGTGGAGCTGACACATCTGGCGAGCACCCGGGTCGTCGAGGAGGTGGCCCGTGGGCTCGGCGTCAAATTGAGCCGCGAGGCCGCGGCGACGATCCGTGACATGATCAAGGCCGAGGCCTACGCCTCGGGCAGCGCCCGGTTCGACCTCGAGCGCGTGCTGCTGCGCGCTGAAGCGAAGGCTCAGTCCACTCAGGACTCCCAGCAGGCCCGACCAGATCATTGGGTCGAGCAGGAGCTTCAAGCACAGGAGCTTCAAGCACAGGAGGGTAAGCCGTCGGCCCAGGCCAGGCGGGTGCTGCAGGCTCAGCCGTGCAAGCGGCCCGAGGCCATGGGGCCGAGGCAGGCACGCGCATGAAAACGTCCGAGAGTGACCTGGGCTCGCTGCTCGACGCCCTGGACGGGGACGGCGTGATCGTCGCCCCCTGCCCGGTCGGCTACCTCGCGGCGACGAGCTCGGCCGCAGGCGTCGACCGGATCTTCGAGTTAAAGGGCCGGGACCGATCCCGCTCCCTTTCGGTCGGGGGGCACGCGCTCCACGAGGGCCGGCGCTACCTGCAGGAGCTCGCCGGGCTGGGCGGCCCGGAGCTCTCGGAACTGAGCGCGACGATGGGGCTGATCGGCACCCGCCGGCACGGCGCCCCGCCCACGCCCGAGGGGGTGGGGACGACGGAGACCCTGGCCGTCTTCGTGGGGCTAGGGCCGCTGCTCGACGAGCTGATCGTGCGCCAGCGCGCCGCGGGCCGGACGCTCTTCGTGACCTCGGCCAACGCCTCTGGCACGGGCAACGCGGTGTTGGCGAGCCAGCTCCCGCCGGCCCTCCGGGGCGGCGCCGTCACGGCGCTGATCGACGACGCGCGCATCCCATCGGCTCAGCGTCGCCGCTACCCCGCGCCTGCGAGCCCGATCGTCCGCCTCGGAGAGCGGCCGACCCTGGTCCGCGAGGGCGCCCAGCAGGAGTTGGTCACCTACCAGCTGGCGCGGGCAGGCTTCGCGGCGCTCTGACGGCCGGCGAATTCGCGATCCAGGCTTGGTGCAGGTGGAGCATGGGGCCGCAGGTTGTGACCGGACTGCAAACGGGGTCCGGCGATCAGCACAGAGGCTCCGGGACACCGCCGGAGGTCGTCACACGATCTCGCTCGGGACGCCCACTCGCCTCGCAACGGCAGCCCACCGCGGCACCGCACGCGGCCCTTCAATCGGCCCGGGAGATCAGCGGTCCAAGCTGCGACTTGGCGGACCATGGGATCCCGGCCACAAACTTCTCTGACGCCCTGGAGATTCAGTTCTGCCAGTGACCCGGGGGGGGGCGCGTGGGGAGGGCGCCACGAGACCAGTGAGCCGAGGGGTGACCCCAGCTTCCATTGGGTGCAGCAGCGGCAACCTTGGATGACGGTGAGACCGGCGCGAGGGGCTCGCGGCGGCCCAGGGGAGAGTCGCTGGGACCCTCTGGCCAGCGAGGCGCTCGGCCTGCGCCGGGTTCCGTCTACCCGTGACACCGCGGGCGTACGAGGCGCACCGGCGGGTCCTCATCCTCGCGGCCGAGAACCACCGCCCAGTTGAAACAGGTGGCTCTGGCCACCACCTCAGGCCTCACGGAGCCGGGCTCAGAATGGCTCATCAATAGTACGTACTGAAGGGTATGCGGCGCCGTCTCCCCGAGCCCGGATACCTTTCCCGCGGGGGATTGGACTGACCTTTGATGGCTCGGCAATCGCTTCGCGAGTCCAGCCTCGCGCCTCGCCAAGTCAAGACACCGAACCGCGGTGGCCTGCCAGCCTATGAGACTGAATCGAGCTCTATTCGAGACCATCGAGCGCGGTGTGGAGGCGGAGGCTTACCCGAGCCGCGGCCTCGTCATTCTGGCGACCCTCATCGCAGGGTTCTTACCCCGGCGCGTCTGGTACGGCGGGGCGCTCCGGGCAACCGGGTTCACGGCCCGCCTGTTGTTCCTGAAGGGAACCGGTGCTGGATCCATTCGATGGAGACGAGCAGTTCACTGAATCGGCTCCTAGCCCTGCTCACGAGGGTCGGAGTCGACTTCCCGATCCCTTCTCGTAACGTAGGCCTCGAATCACTGGGCCCCCTGAAGGGCGTGGCGCTCTGCACCGTTCACCTCCCCCTGGCCAAGGTCGGCGTGCGATCCTTGCTTGCCCACGGGGCTCCGATCGACGCCACCATCGTGGGTCGCGCCACCGGCGACGGCCGGTTCGCGGTCTGGGGTCTTTCGGGGAAGCTAAAGACTCTGGTGGTGGACTTGACCGTTCTGGCCCGCGCAATGTCGATCCTCGCAGACTCAGGCAACGTTTTCCTCATGATCGACGGCAGCTATTCAAAGCACAAATATTCGCCCAACATCATGCGCGCCTGCGGAAGAGTCGGCTCGAAGGCCGTCTTCTTCTACTCCACCCTGAATGAGGACCTCGAAATCGTGAACACCTTCCTGCCTCTCCCTCACCCCAACTGCG
>CALLKX010000097.1 GCA_938083085.1 uncultured bacterium | reverse complement strand
ATCCTCCCCGCGATGAGGTGAGCCACTGCGCCGGCTCGAGGACCCCCGGGGCCAGGCCCGCTTCCTCGGGCCCATCGACGCCGTCCTCCTCTCCTCCGCCGTCATGGCCCGCGCCCGGGCGACGACCATGCCGAGGGGCCTGTCGCCGGCCGAGGGGGAGCGATTCGGGGGGGGAAAGCCCGTAGCAAGGGAATGTCCGGCACGCGCCAACAGGTTTTGAGCTCGGCGGAACTAGCCCGGCGGGGATCGGGCCGCGAGGATCCTCGGTGTTCATCCCCCCCCCGAACCTCGAGTCAACCGACGCTCCCCCAAAGCCATGCGCTTTCTCAACGCCTCCCTGCTGCCCCTCCTCCTCTTCAGCTGCGCGACGCAGGAGAGCTCCGTGGACGACTTCCTCGTCGACCAAGGCGGCGAGGTCGTCACGGCGGCGACCTACCCCACCCACGAGACCTCCCGCCAGATCCTGATCGCGCAGGAGACCTCCGGCCTGAACCAGCTCGACCATCGGCGCAAGCTCGTACCCACCGACGAGCAGACCGTGGTGCGCATGAACCGGGACACCTACTACTCCATGGGTGTCGTGAACGTCTCCGAGGGCGCGACGATCACCATCCCGGAGATCCCGGAGGGCAAGTACGTGTCCGTCCAGGGAGTGACCGAGGACCACCGGATCCAGGCCATGACCTACGGCTCGGGCACCTTCGATCTGTCCACCCACACCGGCACCCACCTCTACGTCCTGGTCCGACTGGACTCCACGCTGTCCGAGGAGGAGGCGAGTCGGATCCAGGACGAGATCGTCATCGAGGCTGCCTCGAACGACCTGTTCACCGCCGAACCCGTCGATCGCGAGTCCTTCGACCGGGTCGAGAACGAGCTCAAGGCGATGCTCCCCGCCATCGCGAAGCGCGACGGCGTGACCGCCACCCGGGGCATGTTCACCGACCCGCGGGACGACTCCAACGCCCTCCACACGGAAGAGAAGTACCAGACGGGCGCCGCCGGCGGCTGGGGCGGCGCGCAGTGGGTCGACAACATCTACGAGATGTCCGGCGACTACCCCACCGGCGAGGGCTTCGAAGCCACCTTCGAGGACCCGGGCAACGACGCCTTCTGGTCGTTCACCGTCTACGACAAGAAGGGCTTCATGTTCGGCGACCTCGCCAGCCTGAACTCCAACACCGCCACGCCGAACGCGGACGGGACCTTCACGATCCGCTTCGGGTGCGGCCCTGACGCGGTCAACAACATCCCGACGGACAACCCGACCGGCTCCTTCAACCTGATCGTCCGGCACTACAAGCCGTCCGAGCGGGTGCGGGACGAGGGCTACCGCCTGATTCCGTCCGTGAAGCCGTCCGACGGCTGAGGCCCCGCCGACCAGGGCGGCCGACGCCGCTGCCGTTCACTTCCCCGAGCCTTTGAAGAGCTCGGGGTAGTGAGCGTCGATGAGCCGCCGCTCCTCCGCGGTGAGCGCGGACGGCGCGATCGGCCGGTCCTGGGGGCGCACGCCCTTCTGGTTGAGCCGGTTCATCAGGCTCCAGTTGCGCGTCGGCTCGCCGGGCTTGGGGTCGGCGGGCTCCTTGGCCGGGAGGTCGTAGCGGGTGAAGTCCATGATCTCCTCAGGGCCGCCATCCTTGCGCTGGAGGCCAAGACGGAAGTCGCGGTTCATGAACCAGCGCACCTCCTCCCCCGCCACCGAGCCGCGGATGCCCGAGCCCGCCTGCTCGAAGCGGTAGTCCAGCTCGTCGTTGTCCTTGAACTCCTCGCGCCACCGCAGCCCGAACTCGCCGTGGGTGACCAGCTGCGCCTCGGGCCAGCGCCTGCGCGTCTCGCTCAGCCAGATCCGCAGCCCCTCCATGCCGTTGCGGCCCTGGTAGCCGTAGATCTTCCGGCCCTCCACCAGCCCGAGCTCCCAGGTGCAGGTGATCCAGCCGAAGCCGTTCAGCTCGAACCCACGGTCGAAGTGGGCGGCGGTGGTGTGGAGCATCTGCTCCGTCCCCTGGCTTGTGCCGAGCCAGAGCACCGTCTCGATCGGGCCGACGCCCATGCGGCTGCGGTGCCACTCATCGTTCACCATCCTCGAGCCGGGGATGCGGGCGCAGAGCAGGTCGATGGTCCAGCCGTCGAGGTTCACGCAGTCGATGCGACTCTCCTCCGTACGCGCCGGCTTGCAGAAGTGCTCGCGCGAGGGATAGTAGGGGTAGGCGATCGACCCCTCGCCGTCCCCGTTGTCCACCGCGTACTGGCTCCAGATGGTGCCCTGGCACACGTGGATGCCCTCCTCCTCGGCGAGGAAGCGCTGGTTCTCGGCCGCGAGGAAGCCCGCGATCACCGCCTTCGGCCGGTAGCCGTCCCCGACCATCTCCGAGACCTTCCCCAGGCCCTCGTGCAGGTCGCGGTTCGCCTGGGCGCGGGTGTTGTACATGTTCACGAAGTAGGCGCCGGGGATGAAGGTGACCTCGTCGCCCAGGCGCTCGTGGTAGTCCACCACCACCCGCCGCAGCTCGCGGTAGCGCGGCCGCTCATCGTGCAGGGCCTTCCAGCTGAAGGCCCAGGTGATGCGCCCGCCGGGCCAGCTCTCCGCGATGGCCTCGCGGAAGACCCGCGCCTCCTCCGGCCCGTGAATGGCCGACTCGTCCGGCCCGTGGGAGAGGTCGCGGGTGACCTCGATCTGGTCGACCCGCACGACCGTGGCGAGGGTGAGGAAGCGGTGGCCCGTGACCGGCTCGAGGGACGCCTGGACGTCAGGGTCCACGCCTCCCTGAAGCGCGCCCGCGAGGCTCAACATGGCGGTACAGATCAGCATGGCGCGATCACACCACGTCCACGTCCCGCGCTCCAGCGCATAACCCTCCTCGCACCCCGGGCTTGGGGGAGCCAGGGCCACGAGCCAGCGGCGTCTTGATGGGCTCAGGGCTCGCCCCTCACCGCTCCAGCCCACTCGCGCCATCAGTCCCCCATCGTTCCCAAGGCCCCCCTGCCCCGCCCCGTCCGTCAGCAGCTGGCAGCTCGGACCGCTCATCCGCTGGGCGTGAGGCTGAATTGTCCGCCCGCGCTCCATCCCTCATACTCTCCACGCTCCAGTCAGGCGGTGTAGCGGATCCGTGAAGTAGCTAGCAGATGAGCAGAGCGTGCGGCTCCCCACCCCAACAGAAGAAACATCCATGGCGTCAATCAACACCCTTCCCCTTCCGCTGGCCTTGCTGGCCGCCGCCCTGGGCGCTTCCTGTGCGTCGCTGAACGGCGCCTCGTCCGGGACGCCCGATCGTCTCGCCATCGAGTTCGAAGACAACGGCTACCTCAAGCAGGCGCTCGTCGACCCTGTTCGTGACGAGCAGCTGCGCGCACAGGCGATCTCGGCCCACGAGTACGCGCTGCCGATCGTCGGCCTCGAGCGGTGGCGTGCGGGCTTCCTGAAGGAGGCGGAGTACGGGGACTGGCTGATCTACGAGGAGCGCGATCAGAAGATTCCGATCCTGACCGCCAATACGACGACGCCCTACGTGCTCACCTTTCTCGATCTGTCGGAGGGCAACTACTACCTCGACCTGCCGGCGGGACCGATCGGCGGCATGATCATCGACATCTATCAGACGCCGCAGGCGGACCTCGGCGTCGTCGGGCCCGACCAGGGGAAGGGCGGTCGCTACCTGGTGGTCGGCCCTGAGTCCGTGGTTCCCGAGGAGCACGACGCCGACTTCGTCGTGTCGTCCAGCAGCAACCTCGTCTTCATCGGCAGCCGGATCATCGGCCTCGAGGGGGATGCCTACAAGGCGGTCTTGAACGGGCATCAGCTCTACGCCGTCGGCGCGAAGCCCGGGGGCCAGAAGTTCATCGACGCGACCTCGTCGCCTACGTGGATGGGAGATCAGTCGCAGGGCATGGAGTACTGGCAGGATCTGAACCGGGTCCTGCAAAACGAGCCGGTCGTTGACCGGAACCGATTCATCCTGACCCAGCTGCGTCGCCTCGGAATGGAGAAGGGGCAGCCCTTCGAGCCCGATGAGCGGCAGACCCGACTCCTCACCGAGGCCGCTGAAATCGGCAACGCGGCCGCGATGGTGAACAGCTTCAGCCGGGACGCCGTCAAGGAGAAGCACTGGCCCGACCGGCGCTGGCTCTATGTGCTCAACATGAACCATCTGGACCATGTCGCGCCGGGCTACTACGAGACGATGGAGATCGGGGCCTACGCCTACGAGGCGATCACGACGTCGAAGGCGATGGTGCTGAAGAACGTGGGCGCTGGCTCACAGTATCTCGGCGCGTATCAGGATGCTGAGGGTGAGTGGCTCGACGGCCGACACCAGTACGAGGTGGTCGTTCCGAAGGACTCGCCGGCCAAGCAGTTCTGGTCCATCACGGTCTATGACAACGACACTCGAACCCTGATCCAGAACGATCAGGGGAAGTCCGACGTCAGTTCGGTCCAGAGCGGGCTGAAGGTCGAGCCGGACGGGAGCACGAAGGTCTTCGTCGGCGGCAGCCCGCCCGCGGGCTACGAGAACAACTGGATCGAGTCGAATCCTGAGAAGGGCTTCTTCGTGTACCTCCGCCTCTACGGTCCGCTCGAGCCGTACTTCGACAGGAGCTGGACGATGCCCGACGTGAAGCGGGTGGACTGACGGGCATCGGGTGCGGGGCTCCTCTGCGGAGTGCGCAGATGGGTCCTCCACCGCCCAGCGCGACCGCCAATCTCGGTAGGAGCGGGCGGCCCTTCCCTGGGCCGCCCATCGCCCGTCCCTCCTCGGTCGTCGTGCCATCGTCCGTGAGGACGCACGTGCCGGCGGAGGGTTACGGTTGCTCCGGTACTGCCTGTCGGAGAACCGCCGCAGTGGTGTGCGGCACCGTATCTCGATCATCTAAATGCGGAGGAGCAGAAAGCAATGCGATGGATACACCTCGTCGTCCTGGCCGTCCTGTCGATACCGGCCTTGTCGTATCTGCTGACCGCCCAGGCCGCACCGGAGGGAGCTTCAGCACGTACCGCACTCATGTACGCACGCGAATGCGAGAAGCACCTTGGCCCGTTTCCGAAGTTCCGATACGAGGATGCGATCGAGATTCCGATCACTCGGGACGGCAAGCCCGTGATCGTCACGGCCGAGAACATCGGGAAGAACCTGAAGTCCTGCGACAAGCCGGCGGCTTTCGGCGCTCCGTGCCAGCTCGGCAACCGAGTGGGGCGTCATCAGGGAACAAGGGCGGATGGGTCGCCCGACCCCGACGTCGTCTTCGTGACCTTCTTTCGCGATGGCGGCCTGGGTGTCATCGGTCACAACATGAAGACGGGAGCGACGTGTTTCCTGTCCGTCCGGGATGAGTTCGATCCCAGGCAGGGCCTGCCGACGCCGAACGATTCTGGCTACGACAAGGCGTGGCAACCGCCGAGGGTGGTTGCCGAAGACGGGTGCGTGAAGTGCCACATGGCCGATCCGTTCCTGCATTCACCATGGATCGATCAAGTGCGTGATCCGAAGAATCCGGAGGAACCCCTGGTGCCGCTCATCGGGGACGTCGATTCGCCCTATTTCGTCATAGGACAAGAATTCCCCGCTCCACCGGGCAGGAAACCCGGGGCGATTCACGCCACCATTCCGAAACACCTGGAGGGAAACAGGTGTGTCCAATGCCATGCGATTCAATGCGTCCCCGAGTTCTTCAACGTCAAGCTGGACGAGTTGAAGATGTCTGCGCCGTTTCACACGATGGAGACGGAGACCAGAGCGCGATGGATCGAGGATCGGGAAGCCATTCGAGCGTATTGCCGGTCATTGGACATCGAGTTCTTCGAGCAGGGAGGCTTCGAACACGAAGACCTCGAGCAGGAAGACGAAGGGGAGTGACACTCGGGCGCTGGAGGGATGGAAGATACGGTGCCGCACACCACTGCGGCGGTTCTCCGACAGGAAGTACCGGAGCAACGCAGCCGCCTCTCTGGGGGCCGCGATCAGGTGATCACATCGAGGGCTGAACGCGCGATGCGAGCAGTCCGCTCTGCGTACGCGGGGTCATCATTCACGAGCGCGCGATGCAGCTTCAGCCGCCAAGTGGCAGCTTGGATCGCTTATCCCCTCGGGCTACCTTCGCTCGATGACGCGCCTCCCTGCATGGTGTGCTTGGTGGTGATAGAACCCATCGGGCTTGGGTTCAGATCCCAGCAATTGGAGTACGACCGAACGCTCTCCAGCACCGCGAAAGGCGGGGCAGTGCATGACTAGGCTGGTCACGACTCCTGCTTCGTCGGCCTTGAGCACGACTGAGGTTGGCCAGGTCTCATCTCCCAACCCACCTCGGAACACTCCGGTCACCTCGTCAAGACCACCCTCTGTCTCTCGATAGGTGAGCTCGTACGCGTCCTTCATGCGCTGAAGCGTGCTCGTGACACGGAGCAGCGGTAGCGAGGTATCTTGCTCCGGTAGGATCTTCTCGATGAGCATTCCCGGCTCTTCCGTGATCACGGGAAGCAGGCGGTGAGTTGGCACGACCCAGGACTCCTGGCTGTTCTTCCCAACCCAGAGATCTACGTCTTGTCTTTCCGCCCGGATGGCTATCTCACCAGACCCACGTACGAATAGATCCCCTTCGGATCGCTCCACGCTGGCTCCGAGCTTCGTCTCTATCACGAAGGAGTACTGACGGTCAACCAAGGCGGCCATCGTCTGGATAGACCGCTCAACGACCTGCATCGCGTAGGCGTTGCCGCTGTTCCAGAAGATGGCCACGAACACGACAGCAGCAGCAAATAGCGCGCCGCCGAGGCGAAGGGTCCACCGAGGAATACGCGGCCTAGGCTCGGCTTGGTCCCAATGTTCGCGGCGGAGTCGATCGAGAACCCCCTCCACCCGACGCTCCACAGCCAACTGATCGTGTTGGTGGACACGGATCAGGAGTGCGTCGATGAGCAGGTCATCCACTTCTTGTTCTCGTTCACTCACGATGTGCTCACTCCCAGGCCAGTTTGGTCTTCATGCAGGCTTGGAGCTTTGCCCTGGCCCTCTGAACGATCTTCCTTGCGTTCTCCAACGAGGTTTGCAGCCGTTCGGCCAAATCGGCGCCTCTCAAGCCGCCCTTGTAACGGGCATCGATCGCGGACCTATCGCGTTCAGAAAGCCCTTCCAGACACCGATGGAGGCAAGCCAGCTTCTCGTCGAGCGTGTCGCCGGGCTCCTTCTCCAGCACGCCTACACGATTGTCGATCTGCACAAGGATCTCCTCGTCCAGGCGCTGAATGGAAGAGCGCTCTCGCCTCTTCGCGAGCAGGATGTTCCTGGCGATACCTCTCGTCCACGCTCCGAAGGAACGCTTGGGATCGAAGTCTCCCATACGCTGCCAAGCAACAACGATGGTGTCCTGAAAGACCTCGTCTGCGAGAGCCGCGTCAGTTGTGCAGGCTGTCAGGTAGAGGTGGAGTGTGTCCGCGGTCTGACGGACAAGAGCCTCAAACAAGACTCGTTCTTGCATTGTTGTCACTTTCTCTTACTGACCTTCGATATCTCGGGGATGGCCGCGAAAGCGGTGGGCCCAAACGTCATCTCGAGCATCTGAGAGGCTCCTCGTCCGAGGAATGCGCAGGAGCTGTGGATGTGAAAACTGGGAGACCTCGGCTCGAGCCGACCGCCCCTACTGGACCTGAAACAAGACGACCGGCGAAGCCGGGCCGATGACTCCCCCGGTGACGTCGATGCAGACCGCCTCCGCCACGAACGGAGCGAGCGAGTAAGGACCGAAGGCCTGCGTCGCTGAGGTCGCCACAAAGTGGAAGGGATCGGCGCCGACCGGTAGGGCCAGCTGGTCTCTGAAGCGGGTCAGACTCGCGTTGGTCCCGATGCAGATACCAAACGGTCCGGGGCCCGTGCCGGGGCCTCCCGGACAGAGTTCGAAGCTCAGAAGGTTGTAGTACTCGTGCCCGGGCAGGAGGTTCTCATTCGTCACCGTGACCGGCGCTCCGGGACCGGACTGATCCACGAGGATCGAAGGACGCACGAACGTGGTGGTGAACGGATCGTCGATCGCGATGAGGACCGGCTCGATGTCCGCCGGACCGGGCTGCGTGTAACGGACCCCGGGAGTTGGGTCGTTCCCCGGTCCCCCGGGGTTGTAGAAACGCTGGTACCCAGCCGCGGCGGGGATCTCCACGGCCAGGATCTCCCGCATCGCAGCCTCGTCTCCCTTGAGGATGATGTCGATGTAGTTGTCGTAGTCCTCGGTGTAGGTCAGGTCGTACGAGCCCTGGTGGAGGCCCAGGTCAGCGAGCCCGACGATCCGGATCGTGCCTTCGGGGATCACGTAGTCCACGCCCGTCTGTGTGAGGATGGTGGTCGTGCCTCCGTCGTTGACCAGCAGCCGGAAGAAGCTGGAGAACTGGTCCGGGGCCACGCCCGTGACCCCGTTGGGCGAGAAGCCACCGGTGGTCAGGACACGCAGGCGAAACTGCGCGTCCGCTCCGTAGAGTGCGACCCCGTCGTTGACTGGCACGGGGAACTGCGCCGGCGCACCCTCCCCGGCCAAGGACATCGGGGTCAGCTTGGCGCCCACGAGCGTGGGCCCGTTGTCGAGTTCGTAGGGGTTCGAGCTCGTCCTGGACAGCCCCACCGCCGAGTGGAGCGCGCCGCCGGGGCCGACCAGCATCAGCGGCGAGCTGTCGTCGACGACCTCCACCTGCACGGGGTAGATGGCACCGGCTTCACCGCTGACCAACCGATTCCCCAGCTCACCCACCAGCACGGCGACGTTTCGCTCGTTGAACTCGTGGCAGGGGGCGATCGAGACTCCCGTGGGAGACACGCTCGTCCCATCGCTCAGGTGAACGAGGAAGTCCGTAGGTTGCACGGTGCTCGGAAGCACCGGCCAGCTGAACACGATCGGCATCGCATCTGTCAGGGTCGCGTTCGTCCCGAAGATCGGCGGAACGGCCAATACGGGGGCCGCGGAGGTCAGGGACCGCAGCGGCGGCTGGGAAGTGCCGGGTGGCATCTGGATCCAGGTCCCCCCGGCCGCGCGAACGGCGCCCTCGAAGGGCGCGACACCGATGATCCCCTCGAATCCGAACGCAGCGGACAGGATCTCCGGCTGCGCGCTCCAGAGATCGGCCGCAATGACCACGTCCTGCATGAGATCCTCGTACTGAGGCACCTGAGCGACGGCAGCACCCGGGACGATCGACAGCAACAGCGCGGACTCGGCGAAGAGGTGTTTCATGGGGAGGCTCCGGGAGATCGCGGGGGAAGGGGTTTCCGCCGCATCCTCCCTTGTGGCGACCGGGACGATTCGGGACAGAATTGACCCAGAAGATTCCCAGTAGGCTCAGTCGCCCTGGTGTTGGCGGCTACTTGGTGGGTGGACAAGCGATCCAAGCTGCCACCTGGCGGAGCAGCGGATCGTGGGGGTGGTTGATGCCGAGCTCGGCTTCGAGCAACGCAACCGGCGCTCTCTGTGGATAGCCCATCACGACTGTTCCTTCTCGATCCGGTCCAGGAGCCCCCGCAGCTCCTGGATCTCGCCGGCGCTGATCTTGCTCTGCTTCAGGAAGTACGCCAGCGGCGGGCTCTTGGCCCCGGGCCCCGCGCGATCCAGGAGGTCCTTGCCCGCCGCCCGGACGCATGCCTGGCGCGTGAACGCGGGCCTGTACAGGAAGCGCTTGCCCTCCTGTCTATGCCGCACGGCGCCCTTCTTCAGCAGGCGCGCGAGCAGGGTCTTGACGGTGCCGAGCGTCCAGTCCTGGCGGGGATCGATGTTCCCGTGGACCTCCTGGGCGCTCTGTGGGCTGTCGATCCAGAGCGAATCCATGACGGTCCACTCGGCTTCTGTGATCGGGGGCGGCTTGGGCATGCTGGGCTCGCGGGCTGCGAAGACATGTGTATTCGGAATACACGTGTATTCGATACCCGCATCAGGTGATCACATCGAGGGCTGAACGCGCGATGCGAGCAGTCCGCTCTGCGTACTCGGGGTCATCATTGACGAGCGCGCGGTGCAGCTTCAGCCGCCAAGTGGCAGCTTGGATCGCTTATCCCCCCCAGGTCACCATCGATGCCATCCTCGAGGCTGCCCGCCGGGCTGAGGTCGAGGTGGGCGTAGGCAAGAACTTCGTCACCGAGCTCCAGCAGTGCATCCGGATCCGGACCGGTGAGTCCGGAGGCACTGCGATCTGACTCCAGAGGCAGGCAAGGATGGCATGAACTACCCGCGGCACGCCTGAGCTGCCCCACGCCCGCCCCGCCGCCGAGGAGCCGCCCGGGAGCCGCCCGGGAGCCGCCAGTTTCCCTGGCCACCGGCGTCCAGGTCTCGCCAAGATGCCCAGCCGCCCTCGACTCGCCCGCATCCGCTCTCGGTCCGACGACACGTGGCTCGGACGCGGCTCGGACGCGGACCCTTCGACTGTCTCGCAACGGAGCCTGTCACCGGGCCACGCTTCAGGGAAGCTCCGGGGCCGGACGATGATGGCCCCATGGAGCTTCGGTCAGGCGCACGCCCCGAGAGGGAGAGCCAAGGCGTCGACCTTGACCGCGGAGCCCCCGCCGAGTTACTCGGCGCAGGGCCTCCAAGCGCAGGCCCCCCCACGGCGGAGCCCTCGGACGCACCGGCCCCTTGGCCGCCCCCGTTCACCAAGACCCCACGCTTCCCGTTGGTCCCGGAGCGTGAGGCGCCATTGAGGCTCGACCCGTCCTCGCTCCCGGTCCCCGAGCCAGAGTTCACCCCGACCCGCCTCCCGTCGAAGACGCCCCAAGAGCCACACCGCGAGCCCAAGGTCCAGGCCGCGGCCTATGACCGGAAGAACCCCAGCGGCCGCACTCGACGCGATCGCGTGCTGCGCCCGACCGCCGAAGATCGGGGCCGGGCGCAGAGGGCCCGAAGACTCAGCGCGGTGGCCTGCGGGATCCTGGTCGTCGCGCTCACCACCCCCCTCCTCGCAAGCCTCTCCTTCGGGGGCTGGCTCCTCATGACGACCGGAGGAGCGCTTGGGGGCCTTGCGGCGCTGGAGACCACGGACTCGGAGGTGTCCTGGCTCATCGCCATGGCGGTTCTCGGGGGCCTCCTCGGGCTCTTCTACGGACCCGCTGCTCTCGCCATTCTGAAGGCTCCGATCGGCGCGCTCGCCTTCGCCCTGACGGGCTGGTTGATGGGGAAGCTTCGCGACATCCACAACGTCGGCTAGCGATGGCGAAGGGAGGCGTCCGGCGCCCTGGAGTCCCGCCGGGCCTCTCCCCCGAGGTCCAATAGAGGAACTGGCCGGGCTTAGAGCTCGCGCGTCACGACCTCGGAGCGCTTGAAGCCGATGCGGTGGGCCACCGCCTGCACCCGGGTCGCGCCGGGCGGGATCTCGACCGGCTCGCCGCCGAAGGGGGTCCAGCCCTTCGATTCGTCGAAGCGGAAGGCGATGGAGGCCCCCTCCGTCGCGCAGTCGAACCCGATGGCCCCGCCGATGGAGAGGGGCATGGGGTCGGGGGAGGCGGTGATCGGCTGGGTCTCGCCGCCCCAGAGGCGCTCATGGACCATCCGCGTCTCGGGCTCGATCAGGCCCAGGTCGCCGGTGTCCTTCATCCAGACCTCCATCGCCAGCTCGAGGGCCTCGAAGGCCCCGCGTCCCTCCGCGGACAGGGGGACGCCGTGGAGGTCGCGCACCTCCCAGGGGTCGTCCGCCCGGTCGTACCACTCCACCTCCGGTCGGCGGGTCGAGCCCGTCTGCCACTGGGCGGGGGTCCGGGTCGAGGCGCGAGAGCCACCATCCCGCAGGTCGTACAGGTCCCGGGTCATGGGGATCCGCTCGCGGTAGGCGTTGGCGATCAGGTGCGGCACCTCGGGCATGAGGTTCCACACCACCAGCCGGCGCCCGTCGGTGGCCGCGCGGGTCCGGTCCCGCGCCGCGTCGAAGCGGTCCGCGTGCAGGAACACGTGCTCCCGCGGCGGCGCCTCGAACTCGCCCAGGAAGGCGCGGCCGTCCAGGCGCAGGTCGGGCTCGACGCCCGCGAGGCTCAGGGCCGTCGGCCCGAAGTCGATGAAGCTCACCAGACGGTCGGTGGCCGTGCCGGGGGCGAGCCCCTCTGGCCAGCGCCCCTCCGGGAAGCGCACCAGGAGCGGCACCCGCGTCCCGGTGCCGTAGACCGAGCGCTTGCCCCGGGGGAGCCCCACCCCGTGGTCGGAGAAGAAGAACACCACCGTGGAGTCGGCGAGCCCGGCGTTCTCGAGCCTCTTGAGCTGCTTGCCGAACCACGCGTCCATGGCGGCGATGTTGTCGTAGGTGCGCTTCATGGCGTCGCGCACCGTGGGCGTGTCCGGGTAGATCGGCGGGATCGGCACGTCCTCGAGCGCCACGGCGCTTGGACGCTGACGGGCCTCGGGGAAGGCCTGGCTCTCGTGGGTACCCGTGTGGTTGAAGACCGCGAAGAAGGGGGCATCCGCAGGCCGGTCCACGTAGCTGGCCTTGCGCGACGAGGCGTTCCACACCGCCGGCGGGGCCACGAACTGGTAGTCCGTCTTGGAGCTGTTGGTGGTGTGGTAGCCGGCGAGGCGCAGCTGCTCGGGGAAGCAGCGCACGAAGGGCGGCGGCACGGCCTCATACAGGGGCAGGTCGCCGTAGGCCTCGTCTCCCGCGGACTTGCTACGGGACCGCACGCGCATGTGCATGGCGCCGATGCGCGTGGGGTACATCCCCGTGATGAGCGCGGTGCGGGCCGGCGCGCACACGGGGGTGTCCGCGAAGGCGTTGTCGTAGCGCAGGGCCTCGGCGGCGAAGGCGTCGAGGTTCGGCGTCGGCACCGTGCGGTCGCCGTAGGCGCCGATCCACGGGCTCATGTCCTCCACCGAGAGCCAGAGCACGTTGAGCGGGGGAGCCCCACCACCCGGCCGGATTGCAGCGGGCCCGTGGACAGGAGCGGCGGCGAGGGCGACGAGGGCGGACAGCAGGAGGGCGGCGCGGAGCATGACCGAGGGTATCGGATCGAGCGCGAACCCGGCAGCTGCGCCCGAACGGGGGGCCGCCCGGTAGCATGGGCGTATGCCCTCGGCGCCCGTCCTCCTCTCTCTGCTCCTCCCCTTGGCAGGGGCTGGCGTGGACGAGGACCCCGCTCCCGTGGACTTCGCCCGGGACGTGCTGCCGATCCTCTCGGACCGCTGCTACGCCTGCCACGGCCCGGACGGGGCAGGCCGCCAGGCTGGCCTGCGCCTGGACCTGAAGGAGCATGCTTTCGCCGACCGGGACGGCTTCCCCGCGCTGGTCCCCGGGGACCTGGAGGCGAGCGAGCTGGCCGCCCGCATCCGCTCGGAGTTCCCCGAGGAGCAGATGCCGCCCCCGGACTCCAACTACGCCCTGAGCGAGGAGGAGGTCCAGCTGCTCGAGCGCTGGATCCAGGAGGGCGCCCGCTGGGACGAGCACTGGGCCTTCGTGCCGCCCGCGCGCCCGACGCCCCCCCTCCTCCCCCCCGGAGCAGACTCCCGCGGCGCCATCGACCGCTTCGTCCTGGCGGCGCTCGAGCGAGACGGCATCGCTCCGGCCCCCGAGGCGGACCCCGGCGCCCTCCTGCGGCGGGTGACCCTGGACCTCACCGGCCTCCCCCCCACCCGCGAGGCCCTCGAGGCCTACCTCGAGTCCCCCTGGGACGACCGGTTCGAGCGGGTCGTGGATCGCCTGCTCGCGAGCCCCGCCTACGGAGAGCGCATGGCCTGGGAGTGGCTCGACGCCGCGCGCTACTCGGACACCGACGGCTACCAGGCGGACCCCACCCGCTCCATGTGGCCCTGGCGCGACTGGCTGGTGGACGCGCTGAACCGCAACGTGCCCTTCGATCAGCTCACGGTCGAGATGCTGGCGGGCGACCTGCTCCGGGACGCCACGCCCGAAGAGGTCCTCGCCTCCGCGTTCAACCGCAACCACATGTACAACGGCGAGGGGGGCCGGATCGCGGAGGAGACACGCACGGAGAACGTGTTCGACCGGGTGGAGACCACGGCCACCACCTGGCTCGGGCTGACCGTCGGCTGCGCCCGCTGCCACGACCACCGCTACGACCCGATCTCCCAGCGCGAGTACTTCCAGCTCTACGACTTCTTCAACCAGACCTCCGAGTCGGGCGCGATTCAGGGCGGCCGCGCGGCGCCGACCCTCGCCTACATCGACGCGGAGGGCCGCGCCCGCCTCGACGTGATCGCCGACCAGGCCGTCGAGCTCGAGGCCGCACGCCTCGCACCCAGCGCCGAGCTCGACGCGGCCGAGGCCCGCTGGGTCGCGGCGTGGCAGGAGCGCATGGAGCGCGAGCCCGCGCTCGCCCGCCCGTCGGACCTCGGCGTTTGGCGCACCTCCGGCCCCTACCCCCCCGGCGCCGACGGCCCCGGCACCCTCTTCGATCGCCCGTTCGCGCCGGAGCCCGGCGCTCCTGCGGACGCCGCGGCAGCGGAGTACTCAGACGCGCCCGAGCTGGTGGACGGCGAGGTCCACGAGTCCACGCTGCAGGTCGCGGCCATGTACTTCCGCCGGGAGATCACGGCCCCCTCCGCCCGGCGCGCCGAGCTCTCCCTGGGCTCCGACGACGCCATCAAGGTGTGGGTCAACGGCGCCGAGGTCCTCGCGAAGAACGTGGCCCGCGGCGCGGAGCCTGATCAAGAGCGGGTCGCGATCGATCTCGCCCAGGGCCCGAACGACCTGCTGATCAAGATCGTCAACATGGGCGGCCGGAGCGGCATCTACTTCAAGCTGGTCAGGGAAGAAGTGGAGGGGCTCGACCTCAGCCTCTTCGCCGGATCGCCGGCCCAGATCCGTACGCGCTTCCGCGCGGAGCACGACCTGGACTGGTCCATACGATCCGAGCGTCTCGAAGCCCTCAAGGCCGAGGCCGACGGGCTGCGCGGCGCGACCCTGCCGGTGATGGTCATGGACCACCTGCCCGAGGACCGCCGGCGCACCACCCGCCTGCTGCGCCGCGGCAGCTACCTCGAGCCCATGGAGGACGTGGCCGCGGACACGCCGGCCTTCCTGCCGCCCTTCCCCTCCAGCGCGCCGCGGGACCGCCTCGGCCTCGCGCGGTGGATCGTCAACCCCGCCAACCCGCTCACCGCCCGCGTCGCCGTGAACCGCGCGTGGCAGACCCTCATGGGGCGCGGGCTCGTGGCAAGCCCCGGGGACTTCGGGCGCCAGAGCGCCGCTCCCACCCACCCCGAGCTCCTGGACTGGCTCGCCATCGAGTTCGTGCGCAGCGGCTGGGACATGAAGCAGCTGCACCGCCTCATCGTCACCAGCAGCGCCTACCGCCGCTCCGCCAGCGCCGAGGGCGCCCGCTTCCAGGACGACCCCCATAACGAGCGGCTCGCGCGCGCCTCCCGCACGCGCCTGCCCTCCTGGATGCTCCGCGACCAGGCCCTGGCCCTCGCGGGCCTGCTCGAGCCCGAGCTCGGCGGCGCGCCCGTGCGACCCTACCAGCCCGACGGCGTCTGGGCCGAGGCGACCTTCGGCACCATCCGCTACCAGCAGGACGAGGGGGCTGCCCTCTACCGCCGGAGCCTCTACGTGTTCTGGCGCCGGATCGTGCGCCCCACGTTCTTCTTCGACACCTCCAAGCGGCAGGTGTGCGAGGTGGGCCGCTCGGTGACCAACACGCCGCTACACGCCCTCACCACCCTGAACGAGACGGGCTACGTGGAGGCGGCGCGCTGCTTCGCCGCTCGGGTCCTCGCGCCGGTGCCCGCCGCGCCCCCCGGCGAGCTCGCCCACGGGGGCGACACGTCCATCAGCGACGAGGAGGCCCGCGCCTCGGTCCGCCGGGCCTTCCGCGCCGCCACCGCGCGAGAGCCAGACGCCGCCGAGCTCGGGGTGCTGCTCGAGCGCTTCCGCGCGGAGCAGGTCCACTTCGCCTTTCACCTTGGCGACGCCGCGGAGCTGGTGGCGGCGGGTGCAGCGCCCGCCGCCGAGGGCCTGGCCGTCGACGTCCACGCGGCCATGACGGTCGTGTGCTCCATCATCCTCAACCTGGACGAGGTGCTCTGCCGGCCATGACTGACCCCGACGTCCAGCTGCGCGCGGACCTGACCCGTCGCGCCCTCCTGCGGGACGCCTCCCTCGGGCTGGGCGGCCTCGCCCTCGGCGGGCTGCTGGGCCGCGAGGCCTCGGCCCAGGAGGCGCTCCCCGCCCTCCCCCACTTCGCGCCCAAGGCCAAGCGGGTGATCTACCTGTTCCAGAACGGCGCCCCGTCCCACGTGGACCTGTTCGACTGGAAGCCGATCCTGCGCCAGCGCCACGGGGAGCCAATCCCCGACTCCGTCGCCGGGGGCAAGCGCTTCAGCACCATGCTCGACGGGCAGAGCTCCCGGGCCATGCTCGGGGAGCTCCCCGACTTCGCCCGCCACGGGGAGAGCGGCGCCACGGTCTCGAGCTTCCTGCCCCGCACCGCGGCCATCGCGGACCGGCTGTGCTTCGTCAAGTCGATGCACACCACCCAGGTGAATCACGCCCCGGCCATCACGTACTTCATGACCGGCGCGGAGCAGGCGGGCCGGCCGACCATGGGCGCGTGGCTCTCCTACGGGCTCGGGCGCATGTCCGACGACGTGCCGGCTTTTGTGGCCATGACCTCCAGGGACAAGGAGGCCTCCTGCGGCCAGATCTTCTACGACTTCTACTGGGGCAGCGGCTTCCTCCCCACGGTCCACCAGGGCGTGAAGTTCCGGGGCACCGGCGACCCGGTGCTGTACCTGAAGGATCCCGCCGGCATCGACCGCGGCCTGCGTCGCCGCATGCTCGACGACCTCGCGGCCCTCAACGAGAAGCGGGCCCGGGAGGTGGGTGACCCGGAGATCCGAACCCGCATCGCCCAGTACGAGATGGCCTACCGCATGCAGGCCTCCGTCCCCGAGCTCACCGACCTCTCCACCGAGCCCGAGCACGTGCTGGAGTCCTACGGGCCCGACGTCCGGCGCAAGGGCTCGTTCGCCTACAACTGCCTCATGGCCCGCCGCCTCGTGGAGCGCGGCACGCGCTTCGTCCAGGTCATGCACGCCGGCTGGGACCAGCACCGGAACCTCAACACCCAGCTCGAGATCCAGTGCACGGACACCGACGCCCCCTCCGCGGCGCTGGTGGAGGACCTCGCGCAGCGCGGCCTCCTGGAGGACACCCTCGTGGTCTGGGGCGGCGAGTTCGGGCGCACGCCCTTCTGCCAGGGGATCCTGGGCGCCCCCAACCAGGGCCGCGACCACCACCCCTACGGCTTCACGGTCTGGATGGCCGGGGGCGGCATCAAGCCCGGCACCACCTGGGGCGCCACCGACGAGTTCGGCTTCAGCGCGACCGAGGATCGCGTCGGCGTCCACGACCTCCAGGCCACCATCCTCCACCTGCTCGGCATCGACCACGAGCGCCTCACCTACCGCTTCCAGGGCCGCCGCTACCGCCTCACCGACGTCGAGGGCGAGGTGGTCCGCGGAGTGCTTGGCTGAGGCAGAAGGGGATGGCCACGGCTCGTCGCACCCCACGCCGTGCGAATCGACCTGGCGGCTTGGACCTCACGTCCGCCGGGAGGGCATCATCGGCGCGGGTCAAGAGCCAGGAATGAACAGAGGATGGAGATGAGAGCTTTGGAGAAGACGCGCTGGGGAATTCTGGGGACGGGCACCATCGCCTCGAAGTTCGCGCTCGGGCTCCGCGCCGCGGACAACGGTGAGCTGGTCGCCGTCGGCAGTCGATCGCGCGGGACCGCCGAGGCCTTCGCCGGGGAGCATGGCGCGGACCGGGGCCACGGCAGCTATGGGGAGCTCGCGGAGGACCCGGACGTGGATGCGATCTACGTCGCCACCCCCCACGTCCTCCACCGGGAGAACACGCTCTCCTGCATCGCCGGGGGGAAGGCGGTCCTGTGCGAGAAGCCCTTCGCCATGAACGCGCGGGAGGGCGAAGAGATGGTCGCCGCGGCCCGCAGCGCGGGGACCTTCCTCTGCGAGGCCATGTGGACCCGCTTCCTCCCCGCGACCCGGCGCGTCCAGGAGCTCATCGCCAGCGGAGCCATCGGGGAACCGCGTCAGCTCGACGGTGACTTCGGGTTCCGAACGGAGCTCGATCCCAAGGGCCGGCTCTTCGACCCGGCGCTCGGCGGGGGCGCGCTGCTCGACGTCGGCATCTACTGCGTCGCCTACGCGCGCATGGTCTTCGGCAGCGCGCCTTCGGAGGTGCACTCCTCCGCGCACATCGGCGAGACCGGCGTGGACGAGCAGTCGGCGTACCTCTTCCGCTACGACTCCGGCGCCCTGGCGCGCATGTCGTCGGCCACCAGGACCGAGACGCCCCACCGTGTGACGATCTCGGGCACCGAGGGCTCCATCGAGGTCCCCGACTTCTGGCAGGCCCAGGAGCTGATCGTCAACGGCGAGCGGGAGCGCCACCCCTACCTGGGGAACGGCTACACCCACGAAGCGATGGCCGTGGGAGAAGCCCTGGCTGCCGGCGCGCTCGAGTGCG
>CALLKX010000096.1 GCA_938083085.1 uncultured bacterium | reverse complement strand
AAGCGCGCACGACGCCCCTGTGCGGCGCGTTCTCGCCCTGCGGATCTGTGGCGATGATCCTGCCCCGGGGGCGGGACGCTGACGCTCCCGGGGCGATGGCTGCCTGAAGGCGGAGGCTAGGCCTCCCCGGCGGTCACGGCGGCGCTCCAAGGTGGCGCGGTCCGATGGCGAGGGCTCACGCTGCCCGCCGTGGCCGCCCGGCGGCGGCGGTTGGCCTGGCGGCGGCGGTGGGCCCGGTGGCACCGGGTGGCATGGGCGAGGCGCACTCACCCCGGAGGACGCGAGGCGCGACGATCCGCCGCTCAGCTTGTGGTGGTGCGTGCCGGGCGGGCACTACATCTAGCGTTGGTAGGGGGCGATTGACATTAAGGGCACATCATCTTGTGTCTCCGTCGGCCTGGCGGCGCTCTGCCCTAAGTCGTTTGATCGCAGTGGATTAGAAACCTGCCGACTTTGCGCTGGGGGCGCCTTGTGCGGAGCCTGGTGGCACTGCAAGCTACCCGTGTGGCAAGGAATGGCAAAGAAAGGCAGCAACTGGCAGTGGGGGTCATTCGATGACACCCGCCCGCCGAAAGCGCTTCCTTGGGCCGTCCGAGCACACCGTCGACAAGAAGGGCCGCATGTCCTTTGCGAAGCGCTTCCAGGACGCCCTGGACCGCGACGACGAGAACCGCCCCTACGGGGTGATGTGCCTCGAGCCCTCCCACGGCCGCTGCATCTGGGTCTTCAACGATGAGGGCTTCGACCAGGAGATGGAGGGGTTCGGGACCGGCGCCTTCGCCGCGGAGGGCTCCGCGGAGGGCTCCGCGGACCTGGACAGCCAGCGGGACTTCTTCGAGTTCGTCGCCGAGTTCACCCTCGATACTTCCGGTCGCCTCGTCCTGCCGGCGCGCTTCCGCGAGATCGCCGGGATCGGCGATGAGGTCGTCGCCGTCGGCATGCGAAGCCGGGCCGAGATCTGGTCCAAAGACCGCTGGGGCGAGCGCCACCGCGGCACCAAGTCACCGCTTCATCGCGCCAGCGGACCGGGAGTCCAGGCGTGAGTTCTATCCAGTCCTCCGAGAGCGGGTCCGTCCCCCCGCTCCGCTGTCTCCAGCTGAATGTGCGCTCTGCGATGACGGACCCCACAAGTGACGGACACGTGCATATCCCCGTGCTAGCCCAGGAAGTCATGCGTCTGCTGGGGGGTAGACGCGATCACGACTCCCTTTGTGGCCTGCTGGTGGATGCGACGCTGGGTGCCGGGGGGCACTCAGCACTCCTGCTCGAGCGCTTCCCGCGCCTAAGCCTCCTAGGGGTGGACCAGGATCCCGAGATCCTGTCCATCGCGCGGGAGCGTCTCGAGCCCTTTCAAGGCCGCGTGCGCACCGAGCACGCCCGGATGTCCGAGCTGGACGGCCTCCTCGCGGAGGTCGACGAGCCCGTCGTGGGGGTCCTGATGGACCTCGGCGCGAGCTCCCTCCAGCTGGACCGCCCGGAGCGCGGCTTCTCCTTCTCCTGGGATGGGCCCCTGGACATGCGCATGGACCCGCGCCGCGAGCGCGACGCGGCGAGCATCGTGAACCAGTGGGACGAGGGAGACCTCGCCGACCTGTTCTTCCACGAGGGGGGGGAGCGCGGGGCCCGCAAGGTCGCGCGCGCCATCGTCGAGGCTCGCCGGCGTGTGCCGTTCAAGCGCACACGGGCCCTCAGCGAGCTGGTGGCCATCAGCCTGGGGCGCCCAATTCGCTCCCAGGCCCCCTCCCCGCGGCCTCAGCGGCCCGGGAAGACGGCCATTCACCCGGCCACGAGGGTCTTTCAGGCCCTCCGGCGGGCCGTGAACGAGGAGGCTGAGGAGCTCGAGGCGGGTCTTGAGGCCGCCAGGGCGCACCTCGCCCCCGAGGGGCGCCTGCTCGCGATCTCGTTCCACAGCGGAGAGGACGGCGTCGTCAAGCGCTTCCTGGCCGCCGGCGCGAGAGCGGGGGACTGGGACCTGACCACTCGCCGCCCGGTTGAGGGCACCCCTGAAGAGGTCCGGTCCAATCCACGTGCTCGATCCGCCAAGTTGCGGGTCGGCGAGCGCCTCTCCAAGCACGAAGACCAAGCATGATTCGAGCCGCCCTCTCCTTGCTCTCTTGCGCCGCTGTTCTCGCCCTCGGGGCCGCCACAGCTGGCGTCCAGGTCGAGAATTACGAGGACGCTGCCGAGCTCGACCGGCTGACCCGGGAGTCCGAATGGAACCTGCGCCGGAGCAGCGGTTTGAGAGTAGAGCTGGAACGGTTTGAATTCGACCTCGCCGCAGAACACACTCGTCGCTACGGAGAGCTCACCGCACTGAGCCTCCGCTGATGTCTCCTGGCTCGTCGCACCGCACGCGACGGTCCGCGGGATTCCACCGCACCTGAAACTAGGCCCAGTTCCCTGGAGGGGGAGCCAGCTGCACCAACCGATGGGGGGGCGTTCCACACGCAGGCCCGCCGGGAACCCTTTTGTTCCGGCGACGGCCGTGTATCCCGAAGCGGCGTCGGGCCTCCGACCTGCGGGGGTCTTCGTCCTCATCGGGATGGTCTTCGCGGCTGTGGTCGTGCGGGGCATCTACATTCAGGCCTTCGCCGAGGGGCGGCAGCCGGATGCTCGACGTGAAACGGCGGCGCCTGCCCCGTCGTTCTCGATCCTCGACCGTGACGGCGTCCCGCTCGCGCTGTCCGTCGAGACCTTCGACGTGACGATCTCGCCGCGCGCGATGTGGCGCTCGCACACGCCAGAGCGCATGGCCCGCCGCATCTCCGAAGCGCTCGCGATGGGGGGGCCGCCGTCCGGGACTCCCGAGCGCGGAGCGGCGGTCGCCGGCCCTGAGGGTCCTGGTCCTGAGGACCCTGGCCTCGCGGGTCCCAGCGTTGGGGCGATCCTGGAGCGTTCCATGCCCCCGAGCTTCTCCCAGGGGTGGGTGGCGCCTGAGGACCCCCGCCTCCTGCGCTTCTCGGCCGAGGGTGCCGATGTGATTCGCCGCTACCTCTCGACCGGGGGGATCGGTGAGCGGGCCGGGCTGGGGCCCGTCCGCGGGCTTGAGCTCGTGGCCCTCGAGGGCTCCTTGGGGGGTGGTCTCTCCAATGGCGTCGAAGCGGCGGTCTGGACGCTGGCCATGGAGCCGATCGTGCTGCTCGGAGCGGACGTGCGGCGCGAGCAGTTCGGTGTCACCCGGACCGCGGATGGCCGGGAGCTCACCGCCAGTCCGGAGCGCTGGACGCGACGGCTGCTCGATGATCTCGTGAGCCTCGTGGGCGAGGAGCGCATCCTCGAGGCCATTGACCTCGATCGGAGGGCAGCCGTCGAGAAGATGTCCTCGATCGAGCGGCGCGAGCTGCTGCGCGAAGAGGTGTGGGCGGAGCTCATCCCGACCCGCTTCCGCGTCCTGGTGCGCGGCGTCGACCCCGTGCGCGGACATAGGCTTCAGACGGTCCTGCGCGAGGAGGGGGTCTCCCCCTGGCAGGTGCAGCTCGTCTCGCGGGTTGAGCGCCGCCACCCCACTCGTCCGGGCGGGCGCCCTGCTGCGCCCGACGCGGAGCTCGCCATGCGGCAGCCCGGGGACGCCTTCGGGCTCCTGGGGCACTGGGGGGTCCTGGACGAAGGACGCGCGGACTACTGGGCGCGCAAGGACCGCGCCGAGCGGCCGCACCTCCTCCCCTGGGAAGAGGCGGCTGACCCCTTCGTCGCCTATCGCGAATCGCTGGTCGTGGAGCGCATGCCCTGGAGCGGCGTGGAGCGAGTGGCGCGGACGGAGATCGAGAACGGCCCCTGGTCCGATCTCGTCGACGAGGTCCGCGGCCGCACCTACACCTATCGCAGCCGCGTGCTGGCGAGGGATCGTCGGCGCGCCTGGGAGGGAGGCGTCCCGGAGTACTTCCTTGGAGCCACGGAGGCGACCGAGGTGCCCGCCGTCGTCTCGACCCTCGACGCCCACCTCCAGGAGGTGGTCCACGCCGAGCTTGGCGCGCTCATGGAGGAGCACAGCCCCGCCATGGCGATGGCCATCGTCGTGGACGTCCAGACCGGCGACGTGCTCGCTCTGGACAGCCGCTGCGAGTACGCCTATTCGGGCTTCGCCCCGCTGCTGCACGTCTTCACGCCGGGCTCGACCTTCAAGGCCATCATCATGGCCCTGGCCCTCGACACGGGGGCCACCCGGCCCGACCGGACCTACCCCACCTACGCCGCGGAAGGGGGGCTTCGCCTGCCCGGCCGTCGCATCCGCGAGGCGGAGGGAGCCCCCGAGGCGGACCGGATCACGGCGGCGGAGGGGCTCGCGTTCTCCTGCAATGCCGTCCTGGTTCAGATCGCCCATGAGATGGAGGCGGCGCATATCCGGGAGCGACTCGTCGCCCTCGGCTACGACGCGGCCCCCGGCGCCGGGCTCGGTCCGGAGCGGGCGGGGCGCCTGACGCCCCTCCGCAAGGGCACCTGGAGCCGCAACCAGACCCACGCCTCTGTGGCCTTCGGCCACGAGGTCGGGGTCACCCTCTGGCAGCACGCAGCGGCGCTGGCGACCATGCTGCGCGGCGGAGAGCGCCGACCGCTCCGACTGCTGCGTGGGATCGAGCGCGGCGAAGAGGCCTGGGACCTCGATGTGCCGGCGGGCGAGCAAGTCCTGAGCGAGCGAGCCTGCCGGGAGGTCCGGGAGATGATGGCCCTCGGCGCGGAGATTGGCACGGGGCGGCACATCGCGAACGCGGAGGCCAACCCGGAGTTCGACTGGATCGGCACCAAGACCGGGACCACGCAGAAGGTCGGCACCGAGCTCTGCGCCCACCTCGAGATGGAAGCCCTCGCGGAGTTCGCGCTCGCGGGCCGTAGGTGGAGCTCGGCGGACCGCAGGGCCCTGTTCCAGCGATCCAAGGTCGGCCACAGGACGTGCTACACCTCGTCGATCTGCGCCGCGGGGCGCGTGATGACAGAGGACGGACCGCGTGAGGTGATGGTGTTGGTCGTCGCGGACGAACCGCGGGGCCGGGAGAAGTTCGGTTCGCGGGTGACCGGTGGTACCGCCCTCGCG
>CALLKX010000095.1 GCA_938083085.1 uncultured bacterium | reverse complement strand
AGGTAGGGGTAGAGCCCCTTGGTCTCCACGGCGAACTTCAGGGACCCCTCCTCGCCCTTCACCTTGCCGGCGCCGAGCATGTTGGACTGGCCCAGGAGCACGTAGACCTGGACGGGCTTGGACATGTCCGCCGGCTTCCCGTCCGGATCGGGGAGCTCGTCCTGGGCGAGGGCGCGGGCCTCAGCGCCCTGCGCGAGGTGAACGTTGGCCGCGAGGGCGATCACGCCGTAGGCGAGGGCCAGACCGGAAGCGGCCAGGATCGATCGGGAGCGGCGCTTGGGGCGTGCGGTGCAGGTCATGTCGGGGGGGCGGCCGTCGGGGCTGCTTTGGGGCATGTGGAGGGAAGGGCAGAGCGTGGTCCCATCCTAGGGGGCAGGGGACGCCATGACCCCCTAATGTGCGGAGGCCGAGGGACTGCTGGGGGAGGGCGGGCGGCGCGCCGGCGGCGCTGGGGGGGCCGCGGCAATGTACGGACCTCGTTCAGGGCGGCGGCCGGGGCCTGGTCCCTTCACCTATGGCGCGTTCGCGTCGATATCGTGCTGGACGGCGGCAACTGCACGCGCCGCCGAGTATCCGATCATGAACCACATCCCCTCCCCGATGGTCTGCCTCTCCCTCCCCCGAGTCCTCCTCGCGAGCCTCGCCGCGGCCGCCGCCTCGGCTCCTGCCCTTGGCTCCGCTGCGCCGGTCTCGGCGCTCCCGTCCACCTCGCTCGCGGTCTCATCCACCGACGGGACGCGGACCTCGATCCGGCTCCCGCGGAATCCGACCATCTCCGCGGACGGCCAGCGCATCGCCTTCGCGTGGCAGGATGACGTATGGACCGCGTCCGTGGATGGAGGTGAGGCCACGAGGCTGACCATTCACCCGGGCGAGGATGGCAGCCCGATGTTCAGCCCGGACGGCACGCTCGTCTACTTCTCCAGCGACCGCTCCGGCCGCAAGCAGATCCACGTCTGCCCCGCCGACGGTGGACCCGCGACCCAGGTGACCTTCGACTCGGCGTCAAAGACCCTCCACGACATCACGGCGGACGGCGGGCACCTGCTGATCAGCCAGTCCACCGACCGGGGCTGGCACTACTCCGAGGCGGGCCGCGCGTTCCTCGTGGACGTCACCGGCAAGACGCCCAAGCGCATGCTCTTCGACGCGGGGGTGCGGGACGCCGCCATCAGCCCCGACCAGACCAAGGTGCTCTTCTGCCGCGGCCGGTCGAACTGGAACCGCAAGGGGTACCAGGGGCCGCAGGCCATGCAGCTTTGGCTCGCGGACCTCAGCACCGAGCCGGTGACGCTCACCCGCCTGGACTCGGACCGGGAGCGCTTCCAGAACGTGGCCTCCATGGACCCCATGTGGTCCGCCGACGGCCAGACCGTCTACTTCAACAGCGACGCCGACGGGACGTTTGACGTGTATTCCATGCCGCTCTCCGGTGGAGACACCACGCGGGTCACCGACGTCGGCGCGGCCGACGGATCTGATGATGGCGTCGCGTTCCCCACGCTCGCGCGCAACGGGGGCAAGCTCCTCGTGCGCCGCCTCTTCGACCTCCAGGCCATCGACCTCAAGACCGGGGAGGGCTCGCCTATCGAGCTCTTCGCGGCCGGCGACGGGGTCGTGAGCCCCATGGAGCGGCGCTCCCTCAACAAGGCGGACCGGGTGGCGTTCACGCCGGACGGCAAGCAGATGGCCTTTGTCTCGGGGCAGGACCTCTGGGTCATGGACCGCATCCTGAAGGAGCCCGTGCGGGTCACCCACACGGCCAACGACGAGACGTGGCCGGTGTTCAGCGCGGACGGCTCGACGCTGTACTTCGTGACTGACAGCGGCGGAGAGGCGGATATCTGGGCCGCCAGCCACGATCAGGAGGACGGGATCTGGTGGATGGCCGAGGACTTCAAGCTAGCGCAGATCACCGACGACCGCGCCGTGGAGTCGGACCTCCAGCTCAGCCCCGACGGCAGCCACATCGGCTACATCAAGGGCACCGACATCTTCGTCATGGACGACGACGGCACCGACCACCGACGCGTGGCCCAGATGTGGTCGAGCCCTGACTACGCCTGGTCGCCCGACGGGCGCTGGATCACCTACGTGACCCAGGACGACGACTACAACCCGGACGTGTTCATCGTGCCGCTCGACGGAACGCGGGAGCCCTTCAACCTGTCCCGCCACCCCGACTGGGACAGCAGCCCGTCCTGGTCCGGTGACGGCAAGCGCATCGCCTGGGTCGGCCGCCGAGACGGCGAGGAGGCCGACATCTACTACGTGGAGCTGACCAAGGCGTCGAGCGAGGCCACGAGCCGCGACGAGACCCTGGAGAAGGCGCTCAAGGCCATGGAGCCCAAGGGCGGCAAGTCCAAGAAGAGCGAGGCCAAGCCCGACGCTGCGGACAAGAGCGCTGCGGACAGGAGCGCTGCGGACAAGGAGACTGCGGACAAGGAGACTGCGGACGAGGTAGCGGACGAGTCCGCCACGGAGAAGCCCGACGAGGACCTGGTGCAGATCGACTTCGACGGCCTCCTCGACCGGGTGCAGCGCTACCGGATCTCGGGCTCCACCGAGTCCAACCTGATCTGGGGCAAGGGCGGCGACACCCTCTGCTTCTCCGGCACGGTGGACGGCAAGCGCGGCTTCTACGCGGTGGAGTTCCCGAACCCCAAGGACCCCAAGCGCATCGCCTCGGTGCCCCTGGCCACGGACCGCTGGATCGAGGATTCCAAGGAGTTCGTCGGGCTCACCATGGGCGTCCCGACCTCCATGAAGGCGAGCGGGGAGACCGAGGGCTTCACCTTCAGCGTCCGCACGACCGGAGACTGGCGCGAGGTGCGCCAGATCGCCTTCGATCAGGCCTGGCGCGCCATGCGCGACCGGTTCTATGACGAGGACTACAACAACCGTGACTGGTACGCGATCCGCGCCAAGTACCGGCCCGTCGCGGCCGAGTGCCTGGGGGCCGCGGAGTTCAGCCACCTGTGCAACATGATGCTCGGCGAGCTCAACGCGTCCCACATGGGCCACCGGGGCGGCAGCGACCCCCTGCCGAGCTTCGACGCGCAGAACGAGTGGTCTCCGACGACCTATCAACTCGGGCTGCGCTACGTGCTCGGCGCCGATGGCCCGGGCATGACCGTGGAGAGCGTGATCCCTGGGAGCCCCTGCAGCCTCGCGCGCAGCGAGGTCAAGGCGGGGGAGGCGCTGGTCGCCATCGACGGCGAGGCCGTCGGTCCGGAGGCCAACCTCGACGCCATGCTCACCCTCGAGCAAGTGCGGGACGTCGTGCTCACGATTCGCTCCAAGGGAGGTGAGGAGCGCGAGGTGACCGTGCGGCCGGCCTCCAGCGTCACCGGCCTGCTCTACGACGAGTGGGTGGAGAACACCCGCGCGAAGGTGGATGAGCTCTCCGAGGGCAAGCTCGGGTACCTGCACATCAAGGGCATGAACTTCACGAGCTTCCGACAGATGGAGGAGGACCTCTACCACGCTGGAGTGGGCAAGGAGGGCATGATCATCGACGTGCGCTTCAACGGCGGCGGGAGCACCACCGACCACGTGCTCACGGCGCTGACCCAGCCCGTGCACGCGATCACCCAGTCCCGCGGCAGCGGCGAGGGCTACCCCCAGGACCGCAAGGTCTACGCGTCTTGGAGCAAGCCGATCGTGGTCATGTGCAACGAGCACTCCTTCTCCAACGCGGAGATCCTGAGCCACGCCATCAAGCACCTGGGACGCGGCCGGCTCGTGGGGATGCGCACCGCCGGCGGGGTGATCTCAACGGGCGGCCAGAGCCTCCTCGACGGGAGCTTCATCCGCATGCCGACCCGCGGGTGGTATCTCGCCGGCACGGGGGAGGACATGGAGCTGAACGGCTGCGAGCCGGATATCGCCTTCTGGAACGACCCCGCTTGGGCCAGCGCCTCGGGCACTGACGCCCAGCTGGTGCGTGCGGTGGAGGTGCTCGGCGAGGACGTCGCCGCGGAGAAGGCCAAGCCGCGCGTCAAGCTCGTACCCGCGGCGCGGCTCCGCCGCTGAGGGTCTGGGCCGGGCTCCTCACCTCGGGGGGCCCGGCGTCACCGGCACGGGCGCTGGGCGGGCGCCGCGCCGAAGGCGTTCGGCGTGGCGCTCCTCCGGCTCAGCTCGAAGCCAGCCCCGCAGGCGACTTGGCTGGGCCACTCTTCGGGCCACTCTTCGGGCCACTCTCCGGGCCCCCTCCTGTGGGCCCATTCCGGCGGGCCGACTCCGGCGGGCCGATTCCGGCGGGTCCAACGGCCCGCGGGTGGTGCGGGAGCCGGTCCTAACGGCCAGGGGCGCCTGGCAGCGCGGCGACCCAGGGCTTGAGGGCTGCGAGGTAGAGCACGCCCTGCCCGTGATGGGCGTCGGCGAACCACCCCACGTGCCCGACCTCCTCGGTGACCAGGGTGCACCACGAGTGCCGCGAGGCCCGGTATTCCATGGCCTGACTGGGCGGGGCGTGCCGGTCGTCCGTGCCGGCGAGGAGGAGGACCGGGCAGTCCGCAGGGACCGCTTTGAAGCTGCGCAGCGGAGACTCGGTCTCCGGCGTGGACACGAACAGCGGCGCCGCGAGCTCGAGCGCCTCGGCGGCCACCCAGTCGAGCAGCGGGGGGAGATGCATGGCGGTCCTCGCGCGGACGGCAGCCGAGAGGTCGGTGTATGGAGACTCGAGCACGATGCCGCTGATCCTCTCCCAGGAGGCACTCGGGATGCCCGGCGAGGCGTGGCAGATGGCGGCGGCGCCCAGGGAGGAGCCGTGCAGGACCACGGGCGTCGTCCGCCGGGCGATGGCCCAGTCGAGCGCCGCCATGGCATCGAGTCGCGCGGACCAGCCGAAGTCATTGCGCTCTCCCGAGGCATCCCCGTGGGCGCGCTGGGTCACGGCGACCGAGTTGTAGCCGAGGGTGGCCCATGCGCGGGCCACCTGGACCATTCCACTGCGGCTGCTGCCGTTGGGGTGAAGGAGGATCACCGTGGGCGCGACCTCGTTCACGTCAAACGCCCAGGCTGGGACGCTGGCCCCGTCTTGGGCTGGGAGAGAGATCGGTGTGACCTCGGCCCAGTCCACCGAGGGGAGCGTCTCGTGGGCGTGGGGGGCGCGGCGCGTGAGGCGCTCGCCCGCGGCGATGGACAGCGCCGCCAGGGAGAGGCCCGCGGCTAGGAGGGCGGCGAGGCTCCGCGTGGCCACTCGCCGGAGTCGCCTGGACGGATGGGAGGGATGCGCGGCGTCGTCCATACCGAGAATGCTACGGGATGGGACGCCACCGACCCAGGCGTCCGGCCGCGTGACGACAGCTCAGTCCGCGGCGCAGGTGGAGAAGGGCCGGTCGGCGGGGACGGGCGAGCGCGGAATCCCACGAGTGGCCTCGCGCTGTCTCTTCACCGCGGCGCCGGGATCGTTCAGACTCCACCGCCCCGGTGACGGTGTCACCGGGACGGTGGAGGTGGAGCTCGCAGCCCGCCCCGTGGACCCGGATGGTGGGCTGAAGAATTTCATGGCAGGACAGCAGAAGCAGAGAGAGGTGACCGGGCGGGTCATCACAAGGGGCCCCGGTCCCTTCGTCACCTGGTGCTTGGTGCAGTTTGTGAGCGGCGGGCACCTCGTCGCTCACTCCCGCCGCCACCGCAAGGGGCTCCGGCCGCACCGGGTCCGGACGGAGGCCATGGGCAGCAAGCTCCTCGCGCTCGAGGCCCGGGCGTTCGGTCACCTGTGGGGGCTCCGGAGGCTGGGCTGGTGGGTTGCCGTGCTCTTCATCGTTGGCTCCGCGTGCTTCACCGTGGGCGCCTTTGCCGCGGCGTTCCCGACCATCGCCCCGGGGCCCCTGGCGGAGGGCCAGTTCCTCGGACAGCTGTTCGCGGTGGGGGCGGTGTTCTTCACCGGGGCGGCGTGGCTCCAGTGGCTGGAGGCGCTCAACGGAGACGTCCTGGACGCGCTGACCTCTGGACCGCGGCGCGGCTGGCGCTGGGTCGGGTGGCTGCCTCGAAACCTTGGCTATCTGGCCAGCAGCGTTCAGCTCGTCGGGACCTTACTCTTCAATGTCAGCACGCTCGCAGCGACCCGGCCTGAACTGTCGGCGAGGCAGGAGAGCCTGTGGATCTGGGCGCCCAACATGGCGGGCTGCGTTTGCTTCCTGGTGGCGAGCTACGCCGCCTACGCCGAGATCTCCCACGGGCCGGTCTCGTTCGCCCCGAGAAGCCTCTCCTGGTGGATCGTGATGATCAACATCGCCGGGTCTGTGGCGTTCCAGATCTCCGGCTTCACGAGCTACGTGGGGGCCTCGTCCAGCCTGCTTTTCTGGTCCAACGTCTTCACGATGACCGGCGGCGCTTGCTTCCTCGTGGGGGCCTACCTCCTGATCCCCGAGCTGTTCGATGAGGTGGAGGAGGGGGCCTCTGGGCGGGAGCTCCCCACGGGCTGAGGGAGCCGGGGTCTCCTCACGGGCATGGGGGCCGGCGTGCCACCCGGGGGGGGAGGTGCCCACCTCGGCCCGGATGTTCGCTGGTCGCTGCGAGCCCGCCAGGCCCTTCCGCTCACCTCGCGGCGGCAGCTTCGGTCTGCGTCGCGGCCAACGAGGCCAGGAGCTCGTTGAGGGCACCTTGGGCGCGCGTGTAAGTCGGGTCCAACTGGACAGCCTGGCGGAACTCACTCAGCGCCTCCTCGCGGAGGCCCGCCTCCATGGCCACTGAGCCGCGTAGGTAGTGGAGGCGAGGCGACTCGCGGAGTTGGCCAGGGGCCGTCTCGCGCAGGAGGCGGTCCACCTCATCCGTCCGTCCGAGTTCGATGAGCGTCTCGCCGGCCCGGTACAGCGCGCGGTCGTACCCGTGGTGTTCGAGCTCCGCGAGGTAGGCCTCCAGGGCCTCAAGGGGGCGCCCGGCGCCCGCATGGGAACGCCCGAGGCGGTAGTTGGCCTTGGGGATCAACGGGTCGAGCTGGACCGAGCGCTCGAGC
Organism: uncultured bacterium; assembly: GCA_938083085.1. Classification (GTDB taxonomy): domain Bacteria; phylum Planctomycetota; class UBA1135; order UBA1135; genus Saltatorellus. Next base: position 246 of record CALLKX010000095.1, on the reverse strand, counting down.
ATGTCGACCGCCAGTTCAAACTTCGCGAGGTCTTCGAGCCGACGGCCGGCCCGGTAGTAGCCGCTCGCAGAGTCCAGATCGGCAGCCCACCGGAGGATCGCCTGAGCGTAGGACTCACTCGTTATTCCCGGGTGTCTCCTGAGGGCAGCGGTGAGGCGACCCTTCAAGCTGGAGGAGTCCGCCAGGCGTAGCGTGGACATCAGGGAGAAGTCGTTCACGTCCCAGTCAAAGAAGGGCTCCATGGCC
>CALLKX010000094.1 GCA_938083085.1 uncultured bacterium | reverse complement strand
GCATGAGCGCGCCTGGGTTCATTCCGTCGTAGAGGAGGTCAGGGAGGAGGACGAGGCTCTCGGGACCACCTACCGCCGTCGCTTCGGAGGGTCGCTCCAACCGGGCCTTACAGACTGGATCGAGCAACGGCTCTCCTTCCGTGGAGCCTCGGTGCAGGCGCTGGACGACCTGGTCAACACGGCTCCCGAAGGGGTCCTTGACTGGATGCGACGCAAGGCTCGGCTCGCCGACGGTCACCTGGTCGGCGAACCGGTGGGGAGCCTCAAACTCGTCGATGACCTCGCGAGGGAGAGCCACCTTGAGCCGACACGCTTGGGAGACCAGGGGCGACCCATCAAAGTCGCGTGGGTCTTCCGCGTCGCGATGTGCCGGCTCCTGGCGTCGGCATCCTGGAACGAGATTGGAAACCAGATCGGCCGGCCTGCGTCTTCGTGTGCGAGCTCGTTCAAGCGTCATCACGCTCGTTTGATCGATGGGCACGAGCCATACAGACAGGCCGCGGCTCGTGTTGGCGCTCTGGTCGCTCAGGCGGTCTCGAGCCAAGAGTAGACCACCGGGCGTTGTGCGCGATAGTTGCTACGACTCCGTACGTCCCTGATCACTCGGAGCGCTGAACCGTGAAGCGAAAGCTCACCTCGGTGGGTTCGCCCTCCGAGATGTCGATGGACTTCAGTTCCCCAGCGTTGATGGCTCGAAAGCCCGGCCGAAGGGACTCCAGGTCCACGGAGAAGAAGTAGGTGCCAGGGGCCATACCCGAGAACTCCATTTCACCGGAACTCGGGAGGGGGAGGAACAGGGTCTGCAGCATCGACGGCCCGGGTTCAACGCGATCGCCACCCGCCAAATTGAACAACACGAGATCCGTGTCCGAGAGGACCTCAGAGGTATCGACTGGCGCCCCATCAGGCAGCGTCATCTCCACTCTGGCGCGGAGGGTGGTCTCGTAGGGAGAGCTGAGCTCCGCCTCTTGGACATCGCCGGATCGGAGCTCTCCGGACCACTCCAGAAAGCGGAGGGCGCTGCCTTGGGGATCGAGGAACGCAACATGCACCGTCTTCTTGCCCGGCCACACGGATCGGAAATCGGCGACGCCCGCCAGGTCAAAGGGCTCTTTGGTCTCTGTGTAGTGCAGTGGGGCCTGAGGCGCCGTTGGTGAGTCGAAGGCGAGATCCGAGTGGATCAGGCTGGCCTCAGCCTGTCCCACGAGCAGTTCGGGAGGGAGATGGACCCGGAGCTGGGCTGGCCAGACGACGACGATTCGGACGTCCGTTCGACGCGCCCACTCGACCCGCTGGGGCACGGTGCTGTGCATGTCGCTGCGGAAGGTCTTGATACTGCGCAGCGGACTGGCGTCGTCCCCCGTGCAGCCCGAGACCACGAAACCACCTCCCACATGAATCGTCGAGGAGCCTTCAGGGCGCGAGAGGAGGCTGGCGAGGCCGAACCGGTCCGTGGTCGCTCTCGGCACAGCGACCAGCCTCCCCAGAACATCGACGAGCTCCATGGTGGAGACGTCTCCCAGTCCCAACGCTGGGTCCCGGAGAGCGTCGACCAACGCCTCCGCGCCATCGAACTGGCTCGGCGGCGAGGTGATGATGGACGAGAGACGGACCAGGTCGATCGTGGGGTCGAGCTCCACGCTGGGGCCAACGGGGAAGCCGATGGGGACGTTCGGGACGGGGACTCCGCTCTCGTCGACCGCGGAGATCGAGAGGTGTCCCGCCGGCTCGAGCTCGACGACCCCCGTCGACGGCTTCTCCAATACGACGGGGACGTGATCCTCGCAGGTCACGAGGACCGCCGTCGCGCCGCTGGGAATGGACAGCTCGCCATCCGTGTACGCCACCGCCGACACCTCGGCGCCGTCGCCCCAGATCGCAGCGAGTCCATCGAGGGGCGCCTCGCCAGACCGGCCGCCGCGGATAGAGAGATTGAGCACCTCTTCGAATTCCGAGCGTCCGCCTTCGCTACGGCTCGTGGGGGAGGGGACATCGTGCGCCACGAGAGGGGACGCCTCGTTGACGGGCCCTGCGTTCACCGCGTGCTGATCGGCGATAGGCGCCGCATCGCGCTGCAGACGGTCTCCGATCCAGAAGCCGATGAGGCCGATGAGGGCAAGCGCCAGAACCAGGGCGCCTGGGCGTATCTTGAGGTCGAGCAACATGGACGGTTGGTGACTTTGTTGTAGGGGCGCGGCAATCCAACAGCTGGCAGCAGGGCTGCGGGCGTCGGCAAGTCGCTGGACGTGCCGAGGAGGTGAAAGCTACGAATCAATCACACTCCTCCGACGTCTCCAGGTCGACGTCTGACTGAATCCCCATGTACATCCGTGCCTTGGCCACAGAGCTTCCAAGCATGGGGGGACTGCAGCCGTTTCTCGATGTGAGTGAGGTCCTTGTAGCCACCCGGGCATCTTCAAGGACGAAGACCCTGGTTGCGCTCATGGGCCCGGAATCAAAACCACTTCCCAAGTCGACGGGGATCTCCCCGGAGCCCTCCCCGAAGTCCGTCCAGAAGGGGAGGTTCAAAGAGAACCCGAATGCCCCAATGCCGCCCGGGAATATCAAACCCTCATGGCTCGCTACTTCTTTGGCTCGTTCCATCTCCACCTTGTCCTGCCAAATGCCAGAGGGACCCGTGATGGAGGCGCTGACCTTGACCTTGCACCTCGCGTGGACCCCGGCCACACCCTGGATGAGGTAACTCCCAGCGGGCCCTTCCAGGTCCGCGGAGCAACTGGCTCGACCCACTCCGGCGCCCACGAATCTCCTCAACTCACTGCGGGTTCCGACCTCATGGGTCTCTTGAATGAATGGACCAGCGCTGGGCCGATCGTCATATCCATTGATCACGACGTCGGTGTAGGGCATTGCCGGAGTGAAGATCATGGCCTTGAGGACCCCTGACACTATCCACTGACTCACTCCCCCTTGCACGTAAGGCCGCATGCAGATGACGCTCGTAGAGTCGTTGAACTTGGGGAAGATGGTTGCCGGGGTTTCGTTGACCTCGCTTATCCACCGACAGTCCTTCGGTTCGGTGTCATGGGCGAGCACCCGGCCCCCCAAAGCGATGGACATGAGGCAGACGACGAGGGAGAGGACGGGTTTGTGAGTCATGGGGGCTTGGCAGCGAAGGCTGCGCGTGAGTGGGTTCGCAGGAGTCGTAAGGCGTTCCGTGCGTCCGTGGGCGGCCACGCCGGATGGCGCCGACAGACATCAACCTGCCAATGGCCGAGTGAATCCTGCGACCCACTCGCTCTGTTGCGGCCTCTGACCCGACCCTGAACGGGATTCCCCGATCCGGTCCACGGACACCTCGACCAGGTCGACTTATCCACAACCGCCGGTCCGGCAGTTCTTCGAACGGCGAACCTGCCGATCGCCGCGTGAACCAGCGCGATACTCTGGTCGCTCCACGCGGTCCCGTTCGCCCTCGATCCTGCCCCTCGTGCGTCGCTGGACCCCGCCTCCAAGCCTCAGCGGAAACGTCCGCTTGCGCAGCCCACGCTGAGTCCGACCCCCGCCCCGGGGATCGCGAGTGGAGCGGCCGAAGGGACTCGAACCCTCGACATTCAGCTTGGGAAGCTGACGCTCTACCAACTGAGCTACGGCCGCTCGCGAGGCGAGAGGGTACGCGCGGGGGTGCGGGAGCGCAACGGGCGAAGGCGG
>CALLKX010000093.1 GCA_938083085.1 uncultured bacterium | reverse complement strand
GTCCTCCTCGTCCTCGTGGAGCGCACCGTCGGACTCCGGCTCGAGGAGCGCGGCGAGCTGGCAGGCATGGACCACAGCATGCACGGCGAGCACGGCTACGGCCTGCTGAACCCCACCTGAGCGCCGAGGACAGCACACCATGAAGCTCATCACCGCCATCATCTGCCCCGAGCGACTGGACCAGGTCCGGCAAGCGCTGATCAAGGCAGACATCACCCGCATCACCGTGACCCGTTGCTCGGGCCGCGGCCCGGCGGAGAGCCTCGAGATCTACCGCGGCCTCGAGGTGGGCCCGGAACTGGTCCCCAAGGTCCGGCTCGTCATCGCGTGCAACGACGACTTCGCCCAGGTCACCATCGATGCCATCCTCGAGGCTGCCCGCCGGGGTGAGGGCGAGGTGGGCGACGGCAAGATCTTCGTCACCGAGCTCCAGCAATGCATCCTGATCCGGACCGGCGAGTCCGGGGGCACTGCGATCTGACTCCAGAGGCAGGCGAGGATGGCATGAGCCACCCGCGCCACGCCTGAGCTGCCCCACGCCCGCCCCGCCGCCCAGGAGCCGCCCAGGAGCCGCCAGGCCCCCTGGCCACCGGCCTCCACGTCTCGCCAGGATGCGCAGCCGCCCTCGACTCGCCCGCACCAGCTCTCGGTCCGACGACACGTGGCTCGGACGCGGCTCGGACGCGCACCCTTCGACTGTCTCGCAACGGAGCCTGTCACCCTCGCAACGGAGCCTGTCACCGGGCCACGCTTCAGGGAAGCTCCGGGGCCGGACGATGATGGCCCCATGGAGCTTCGGTCAGGCGAGCGCCCCGAGAGGGAGAGCCAAGGCGTCGACCTTGACCGCGGAGCCCCCGCCGAGTTACTCGGCGCAGGGCCTCCCAGCGCAGGGCCTCCCACGGCGGAGCCCTCGGACGCACCGGCCCCTTGGCCGCCCCCGTTCACCAAGACCCCACGCTTCCCGTTGGTCCCGGAGCGTGAGGCGCCCTTGAGGCTCGACCCGTCCTCGCTCCCGGTCCCCGAGCCAGAGTTCACCCCGACCCGCCTCCCCTCAAAGACGCCCCAAGAGTCACACGGCGAGCACAAGGTCCAGGCCGCGGCCTATGACCGGAGGAACCCCAGCGGCCGCACTCGGCGCGATCGCGTGCTGCGACCGACCGCCGAGGATCGGGGCCGAGCGCAGGTGGCCCGGCGACTCAGCGCGGTGGGCTGCGGGATCCTCGTCGTCGCGCTCACCACCCCCTTCCTCGCAAGCCTCTCCTTCGGAGGCTGGCTCCTCATGACGACCGGAGGAGCGCTTGCGGGCCTTGCGGCCCTGGAGACCACGGACTCCGAGGCGTCCTGGCCCATCGCCATGGCGGTCCTCGGGAGCCTCCTCGGACTGTTCCACGGACCCGCTGCCCTCGCCATCCTGAAGGCTCCGATCGGCGCGCTCGCCTTCGCCCTGACGGGCTGGTTGATGGGGAAGCTTCGTGACATCCACAACGTCGGCTAGCGATGGCGAAGGGTGGCGTCCGGCGCCCCGGAGTCCCGCCGGGCCTCAGCAGCCATGAGGGCGCCGACGGCCCCGTCCAACAGTGCGCTCGATGACATCACGACGCCTGTGCCATCAATAGCGGACGCCGGATCACCGGTGGACCGAGTTCGGCGTCCTCGCCCCCGCCTTGCCCTTCGGGATGCCGCCGTGCCCCGCCGCCCCCTGGTCCACCGTTCTGGGCCCCGCCGTTCCGGGCCTCGCCGTTCCGGACCACGTCGCGCGCCAGGCGGCGGCGCCATCGAGGCTGAGGGCGAGGCCGAAGCCGACCCCTGCGTCGAACCACAGCGCCGGAGCTGGGCCGAGGTCCTCCAGCCGACCTTCGCGGTCGACGCGCTGCGCTGTCCCAGGTGCGGCGGCCGCCGCCACCGCGTCGCGACCCTCACGGGCCCACCCGTGGCGCGCAGGGGCGTTCCCCCCAGGTGTTGCTCCGCCCTCGTTGCGCGGCCTGCCGCCCATCCGATTAAAACTCTCCCACGGAGAGCTTTTCGACCTCGGGGCGCTAGACTTTGGGCTCCGACGGAGCGCTCCGCGCGCATCCAGACCCGCGAAAAAGCCAAGGATCCATGGAGACCGTCGCCACCGACAAGTTCAGATCGCAGGACTCCCGCCGCGGCGCCGCAGTGGTCGGTTGCCTCCTCAAGACCCTCGCCACGGGGCTGGTCGGCGTGCTCATCCTGGGCGGCTTGGGCTACATGACGTTCTTCTCGACGTCGCACCACAACACCACCAGCTTCATGTTCCCCATGTACGGGGACCTGACGCCGCCCAAGGCCACGGACATCACCCTCCACGCCGCCGGTCTCGACCACACCGCCCAGTACACCGTCAGCAAGGCAGACCTGGAGAGGTTCCTCGAGGCGCACTTCCAAGGCTTCGAGGGTCCTAACCCCATCGACGAAGAGTGGTTCGACAGGGTCCTCGAGGGCTCCAGGGGAGTCGACTGGCCCTGGCACGAGGGGGTGGTGAACTACGACATGTGGATGGCGAGGGGCACCTCGCACAGGATCCTGTACGACCCCAAGACCGGGCGCGCCTACCAGGAGTCTGCCCACTGGTAAGGAAGGCCCCCGCCTCGTCGTGGGGACTCGCCCCCCGAGGGCCTGCGGTGCGCGGAGCCCGGCGTGAGTTCATCGATCCACGTGCGGATCGGCCTCGAGGCGGAATACACCGTTCACGACCGGGGCCCCGGCGGTGACCGAGGTCAGCTCGAGCATGATCTTGCCAATCATCGAGTTCGCGAGCTGAACCTCGACGCGGTCGGGGAGCTGCATGCCCTCGACCTCACGGAAGCTCCGAAACGTGGTCTCACGGCCGAGGCGGCCCACCCCGGGGATCGCGGCAAAGTCGTCGATCCGCCCGAGCCGCAGGCTCTCGGCCTCCACGTAGAAGGTGGGCGCCGGCCCCGACGTGTCCCCGGCTCGAACCAGCAGGACGACCTCGTCGCTGCCGGTCACGATCTGCTGCACCACGTGGACTCCCGGGAAGGCCTCCCTCCAGTCACCGAACCGAGCCTGCGGGGCCTCCCCCATGAGCTGCGCCGTCCGCTCCGCGTCCGCCACGGCGCGGGGTGCGCGGCTTGACTCGGTCCACACCTGCTCGCCGTCGAAACTGATGCGCTCGAAGTCCTCACCCATGGACTCGTCGGACCGCCAGCGGTTCGGCCACCCGAGCCAGGAAGTGGAGGTCCCCTCACGCTTCAGCTTCGGCATCGAGATCGCGTGCTCCAGGCGCAAAGGCCCCACGCCCTCGAGCAGGTCCATGCGGTGGAACGCCTGCACGCCCTCGCAGACCGCGTCGATGGAGGGGAGGTCCTTGGACGGCGTGAACTTGAACTCCTGGTGCTCCCCGATGTGGTAGCCCGTGATGGCTCCCCCCGCGTCCCGGTCGAAGGCGATCACGTTGGCGGGGTTCGGCTTGAGCTTCCAGCGGTCGTCCCCCACGTAGACCAGGGGCACCACCGCGCGCCCGAGGATCTCGAGCGCGAGCCCGTCCCCATCGCGGATGATGGACCGATAGCGGTCCCCCTCGCCCTCGAAGTAGTAGCCGAGGTACGGCTCCAGGGGCGGCGCGGCCTGGATCGGGTCGAAGGGCACGCCGAGGAGCAGCTCCCCGAGCACCTCCTCCAGGCGTAGCCCCGTCACGTTGCCACGGGACTGGGTGAAGTAGAGGACCATGGTCTTCTGCTCAGGGAAGGCCCAGGCGTACGTCCCGTCCGAGCCCGTGTGCCCAAAGGCCACGAGGTCTCGCCGGCCCTCCTTCTCGGCGGGCTGGGTCCAGAGCTGCATGAGCGACCCGTAGCCCGTCTCGGCTCCCGGGAGCCCGGTCGAGCTCACCATCGGGTGCGGGCCAGCCGAGGTGATGCGCCGGACGGAGCTGGACTTGAGCAGGCGCCCATCGGGACCGCGCCCCCGGGCCATCAGCATGTCCAGGAACCGCGCGTAGTCCTCAACGGTCGAGTACAGCGCCTGCGACCCGAGGAACACCGGGAAGAGCGGGCCGTCGCTCGGTTGCCAGTACCGATTCCAGTGGCCAGCGCTCCCCGCGTACTTGGACGCGCTGCGCCCATCGAGCAGATGCTCCGGCGTGAGCAAGCAGCGGCTCTCGTCCATGCCCAGCGGATCGAGGATCCGCGCCTGAATGAACGCCTCCGCGGGCTGGCCGCTCACGATCTCGACCAGCGCGGTGAGCGTGTCCGTCCCCTGGTCGCTGTACCGGAACCCCGTCCCCGGCTCGAACTCCAGCTGCGACGCGCCGCCGAGATCGGCCACGGCCCGGATGCTGGTCAGCTCGCGCGGATCCGAGGTCATGATCTCGGACATGGGGAGCCCG
>CALLKX010000092.1 GCA_938083085.1 uncultured bacterium | reverse complement strand
TGTTTTTCTCATGGAGTCCGGGGCCGCCCGGTATGGTCTGGCCATGACTCGAATTCGCATGACCCGCTCCATGAGCGCCCTCCTCAAGGGCGCCGACGCCCTGCTCGTGGTGGCCCCCAAGGCTCGCTTCGAGGACGGCTCCTTCCTCGATTGCCTCCCCGAGCCGCTGATGCGACTCGCCCTCGACCTGTCGGGTGACCTGAACCCGGGCAGGAACGGCCTCGCGGCCGGGACGCTGACGGGTGAGGCGCCGCGGAAGCTGGCCGTGGGAGTGCTCCCTGACGAGGTCTCGCGGCACAACTCGCCGGCCCGCGCGGAGGCCATTCGTCGCGTCGTGGCCCAGTCCAGTACGGGCCGCAAGGGCTCCGCGGCGATCCTCCTGGTCCTCGACGACGCCGAGCACTACACGGCGGCCATGGGGGCGGTGGGCAAGGCGCTCCCGCTCTACCGCAAGCCGCCGCGCCTGACGGCGACCGGGCGGCCGGGCAAGGCCGCTCCCGAGCCCAAGCTGAACGTGATGGCCATCGGCCCGGATGAGCAGCCGGTGGCGCCGCCGAAGACGATCATGCCGACCGTGGACGGCGCCCGCCTCGCAGCGTGCCTCGTGGACATGCCGCCCACCGAGCTCAACCCCAAGGCCTTCCAGGCCGAGGCCCAGAAGCTCCTGCGAGGCGTGGCCGGCGTCACGCGCAAGGCCATCGTCGGGGACGCGCTCCTCAAGGCCGGCCTCGGCGGGATCCACGGTGTGGGTCGCACGGCGCTCGAGGCGCCGCGCATGTTGGTCTACACGTACACGCCGACGGCCAAGAGCCGCGCCAAGCGGCACATCGCGCTCGTGGGCAAGGGTGTGACCTATGACACCGGCGGTCTCTCCCTGAAGATCAGCGGCGGCATGGTCGGGATGAAGGCCGACATGGGCGGCGCGGCGGCGGTGCTCGGCGCCTTCCACTCGCTCGTGAAGGGCGGCGCCCCCTGCAAGGTCAGCGCCGTCATTTGCCTGGCAGAGAACGCCATCGGCCCCTCGGCGGTGAAGCCGGATGACGTGCTGCGCATGCACAGCGGAATGACCGTTGAGATCAACAACACGGACGCGGAGGGGCGGCTGCTCCTCGCGGACGGGGTGAGCTACGCCGCCCGAAAGCTCAAGGCGGACACGGTCATCGACATCGCGACCCTGACCGGCGCACAGGGCGTGGCCACGGGCGCCATGCACGGGGCGCTGATCGCCAGCGATGAGGATCTCGAGCGCACGATCTTCAATGCGGGCCGCGCCTGCGGGGACCTCGTCCACCCGATCCCCTACGCGCCAGAGTTCTACCGAGACGAGTTCAAGAGCCAGATCGCGGACATGAAGAACTCCGTGGCCAATCGAATGAACGCGCAGTCGAGCTGCGCAGGTGAATTTGTCCACTGGCACCTCGACGGGACCGACGCCCGCTGGGCCCACGTCGATATGGCCTTCCCCGCGGTCCGCGCCGGGCGCGGCACGGGCTACGGCGTCGCTCTCCTCACCCAGGCCGTCCGGGACCTCGCCTCATGATCATCCTCAGCACCGCCCTCGGCGCGGCCCTCGCCCTCGCCGCCGCCACGACCTCCGGTCAGCCCTCCGCCGGGGAGATCCAGCCCGCCGCAGTCTCCAGCCCCTCGGCCGGCGGCTGGGTGAGCCTCTTCGATGGCAAGACCCTCGACGGCTGGACCGAGAAGGGTGGCCGCTATGACGGCGACGCCGACTGGACCGTGGAGGACGGCGCCATCGTGGGCCGCGAGGCCGAGGGCGCCCAGGGCGGGCTGCTCTACACCGAGGGGATGTACGCCGACTACGAGTTCGAGTGCGACGTGAAGGTCACCGCGCCCTTTGACAGCGGCATCTTTGTCCGCATGCTCCCGAAGCAGCGCGGCGCTCAGTTCACCATCGACGACCGCCCGGGCGGCAGCATCTGCGGCATCTACTCCGACGGCTGGCTCTACAAGGAGACCGGCGGGAGCCAGGTTTGGCGCAGCGGCGAGTGGTGCCACGTCCGCGTGCGCTGCGTCGGGGACCCGATGCACCTGGTGGCGTGGATCGACGGCGAGCGCGTCCTCGACTACCGCATCCCGGAGGGCCTCAGTCCCTTCGCGCGCTCGGGCCGGATCGGCATTCAGGTCCACGGGGGCCGGGACGACCCGGAGGACGCCGCCGTGCGCTTCAAGAACCTGCGCGTGCGGGAGCTGCCCGCCGGGGCCGACCAGCCCTTCACCCGCGCAGACGACGGGACGCTCTCTCTCACCGCCGTGGGGGAGGCCGCTGGTTGGGACAGCCTCTTCAACGGCAGGGACCTCACCGGGTGGGCTCCCGCGGGCAAGTCCGAGGCCGGGATGGACGACGCCGCGTGGACCGCGGCGGGCTACCGGGTCCGCGGCGGAGAGCTGCAGGGCCTGATGCGCGGCAACGCCGGCCACATCCGCACGTCGCGGATGGACTTCGAGGACTTCGAGTACCGCATGGACTTCAGGCTCTCGAGGCTCTGCAACTCAGGCCTGTACCTGCGGTCCACCGAGGAGGGCAACCCCTCCTATAACGGCTGCGAGGTTCAGATCCTCGACGACTTCAACTGGGAGGCGGCGAGCGGCAGCAAGCTGGCGCCGTACCAGTTCACGGGCGGGCTCTACGGCGCCCAGGCGCCCGCGAAGTCGGCGCTCAAGCCCATCGGCGAGTGGAACACCTACCAGGTCAACTGCGTGGGTTCGCGCATGCAGTGCGCCCTCAACGGGGTGATCCTGTGGGACGTGGACACCAACTCCCTCAAGCCGAAGCAGGGAGAGCCCTTCGCCAAGCGCGCCAAGCGCGGCTTCATCGGCATGCAGCGCCACGGGGCCGCGGGCAAGACGGACTCCGACGTCGGCATCGCCTTCCGCAACATCTTCGTCCGCGACCTCGACGTCTCGGGCGGGACGGACTGACGGGGCTCGCGGGATGAGGCTGCGGCTCCTGCCGAGCTCGTTCCCGGGCTCCTCTCCCGTGGTCTCGGCGCCGCGGGTGCCGGCCCAGCCCCTCACCAGCTTCGTGGTGGAGGGGGCGGGGGCCGGTCCGCTGGCCGTCGACGCGGGCAGCCTCGGGCTCGTGGGCGAGCCCACAGAGATGGCACGGATCGCGGGGCTCGTCCTGACCCACGCTCACATCGACCACGTGGCGTCGCTGCCCATGTGGGTCGAGGCGCTCCTCTCCCTGGACCGGGCCCCCGTGCGGGTCCACGCGTCGGCGGGGGCTATCGAGGTCCTCCGGGCGCACCTCTTCTCGGGGCCGCTATTCCCCGACTTCGAGGCGCTCCGTGAGCCGGATGGCCGGCCGCTGATGGAGCTCGTCCCGTTCCCCGTGGGGGACCCCTTCGAGCTCGCTGGCTTCCAGGTCGCCGCCTTCCCCGTGGCCCACCCGGGCCCGACCCACGGCCTCGTGGTGGACGACGGCGAGGACGCCGTCCTGTTCGGCGCAGACTCCGGACCCTGCGACGCGCTGTGGGAGGCCGCCGCCCGGGCGCCACGCCTGCGCGCGGTCGTGCTCGAGGCCAGCTTCCCGGAGCGCATGCAGGCCATCGCCGACGGCTCAGGTCACCTGACGCCTTTGACCCTCGCGGCGGAGCTGGACCGGGCCCCCGAAGGCGTCCGCGTGCTCCTCGCTCACCTCAAGCCGGCTTACCGCGAGGAGATCATCGACGAGCTCACCCGTCGGGTGGGAGGGGCCGTCGAGTTCCTGGAGCCAGGCTCCTGGGTCGAGCTCGGTTCGTGAGCGCGCCCGCGGGCGTCACTCG
>CALLKX010000091.1 GCA_938083085.1 uncultured bacterium | reverse complement strand
CCCTGACCAAGTTCCAGGAAGTCTCCGCCGGCATCTGAGGGCTGGCCGGGTCCGCGATGGGCCTCGGGAGACGCGCAGTGGGTGCCCTCCCCTCCCCCACAGGAACGCGTGGAGACCACGCTGGGGAACCGGCCGGACGGGGCACCTCTCTACCAAGCCCCACCGGTCGAGCTCTTCGGGTCACCAGGAGCCACGGCCTCGGGTCCGACGGACGATTCGCTGAATCCTGAGCGCCCCCTCCGGTCAAGGTCCGCTTGAAGCGCCACCCGGCGTCCGTGCCTCGGGCCCGGACCCCGATTCGCTCGCGGTGTGGTAGACCGGAGGCATGAAGTCCCAAGAGGCCAGGGCCGTCCAGCTCGTCGCTCCCCACTTGCCGCCACGGCAAGCCGGTCACCGAAGCGCGAAGGACGAGCGTATCCGCCAGCTCGATCGCGGGCTCTTCGCCTACGTCAGTCAGCACCCCAGGGCAAGCGACCTCATTATTGATGCTGATCGTTCGATGGTGACCGTCTGGCAGGTCGAGTTCGAGACCGAACGACCTCTGCGGATGCATCAAGTCAGGTCCGCCGACGACGCCCGACGGGCAGCCGTAGAACTGACTCAAGAAGTAGGAGATGTGGACTCGTACTTGCTCGCCAGCATGACTTCGCTGGTGCTCGACGACCTCTCAGCCGCAAGCCTCTGCCTCGACGAGGCCATCACCCGGCATGGCCTGTCGGGCTATGCAGCTATCCTCGCCAACCAGGTGGGGCTCCTCAGGCAGCTCGAAGGACGAGTTCATGAGTCCATAGAGCAATATCGGTACGTGAGCCTCTCACCCGTCAAGGCAGTACGACGCATCGGCCTCGCCGCTGGTACCTTCGCCTCGGCTGACGCGGGCGGGGCGAAGGATCTCGACTGGTTCCTCGAACGCCTTGGCGACGAGGAGGACGACCACCAAAGAGCGGTCTTTGATCGCGTCGTCGAGCTCCGCCGCAATCGCCTCGGGCCAAACCCAGTCGCACGAACCCTTCGTTCTGTCAGATTGCGGGCTGCTGAACGACGTGGTGCCCCTGAATGGGCGTTGGCACTCAGCCCGTCACAAGGATGAAGGTCTCCCGCTCCCCATCCAGAGGAATGAAGTCCCAAGAGGCCAGGGCCGTCCAGCTCGTCGCTCCCCACTTGCCGCCGCGGCAAGCCGGTCACCGAAGCGCGAAGGACGAGCGTATCCGCCGGCTCCGGCGCGGTCTGCGCGCGTACGCCGAGCAGCACCCGAAGGCGTCGCACTACATGTTGGACCCCTCATTTGCCTGCGACGCAGTCTGGCAGTGTGGAATGGACCCTTTGGAGCCTTCACCCATGACCACGAAGGAAGCGTCCCACCGGGGGGCCCAAGAGCTGATCGAGTTGAGGGGTGATGTCGACTCCTACCTGATGGCCAGCCTCATCGCGGTCCTCAACGGGGACCTGAAGCGCAACCGCGACTGGGTCAGAGAAGGGCTCTCGACCCACGGGCAACATGGCTATGCCGCGATGCTCTTGCTCCAAGCAGGGCAGAGCGAGCAACTTGGCGGTCAACTCGACAGATCCCTCGAGTCGTACCGCGCCGCGACCGCAACTCCGGTGGCCGCCCCGCGGCGATCTGCGCTCGCGGGGGGGGCGTTCGCCGCGGCGGCCAGCGGCCGAGAAGGTGATCTCGACTGGTTCCTGCAGCGGATGGGCGCGGAAGACGAGCTCCACCAACGGGGAATCTTCGATCGGATTGCTCATCTACGCCGCAACCGCCTCGGAGAGGCGTCGGTCGAGGGGAGCCTTCAGCTCATGCAGGACCGCGCTCTGGAGCTGAAGGGAGCGCCGGACTGGATGGTGGCCTGAGTCACCGGACCGGCCGTACCGCTGGAGCGCCCACGCCGCACAGGTGAGGAACGGACGCTGGGCCGCCGCGGGTGAGGCTCGCCGCTGGCCGGCCTCTGGTTCAGCGCCAGCCCATGCTGGAGAGGGCCTGCTCCCAGGCGGCGGCGGCCGCGGCGCGGTCGGCCTCCAGCTCGCTCACGCGGCCCGCGAGCGCCTCGGCCCGGGCGGCCTCCTGGCTCGCCCGGTTGGCGGCGGCGGCCGCGGCCTCCGCTTGGCGCTCGACCTCGCTGGCGCGCTGCTCGAGCTGCTGGCCGGCGGACTGGAGCTGGCCTTCGAGGCGCCCGGCGCGGGCGCGCTCGGTGGAGAGCGTCTCGCCGTGCTCCGACTGGAGCTGAATCACGAAGCCGGCGGCGCCCAGCAGGAGCACTCCGGCCGCCACGGCCGATGCTCTCCCCCACTGGCGCGTGGAGGCCTCGCGGGCCTCGGAGGCGACGATGACGCGCTCGAGGCGCACGAGCTCGGCCCGGTGTTCCTCGCGGGCCACCTCCAGCGCCTCCTTGGCCTCGCGCCAGCCCTGGACGGCGAGCTCCACCTCGACCAGGGCGCCGCCCCGATCCTCGTCGGCGCCCGCCGCGCCCTGGGAGCGCTCCTCACCCGAGGGGCTGCTCCCCGCTGT
>CALLKX010000090.1 GCA_938083085.1 uncultured bacterium | reverse complement strand
CGGGAAGCCGGCGGACATGTCCAAGCCCGTCCAGGTCTACGTGCTCCTGGGCCAGTCCAACATGCTCGGCGCCGGCAAGGTGAAGGGCGAGGAGGGGTCCCTGAAGTTCGCCGTGGAGACCAAGGGGCTCTACCCCTACCTTGTGGACGACGCCGGCGCCTGGACCACCCGCAACGACGTGCGCAACGTCCGCGTCATGGGGAGCGGCACCGGCGGCTCGCGCCAGTTCAACAACGAGTTCATGACCGTCACCGGCGGCAAGATCGGGCCGGAGTACGGCATCGGCCACCACCTCGGTCACGCGACGGAGGCGCCCGTCATGGTCCTGAAGAGCTGCATCGGCAACCGCTCCCTGGGCTGGGACCTGCTCCCCCCGGGGTCGGAGCGGTACGAGATCGACGGCAAGGTCTACGCCGGCTACAAGGACTCGCCGGACGTCTGGGACAAGGGCACCGAGCCCGAGCCCATCAACTGGTACGCTGGCATGCAGTACGACGGTGACGTGGCCCGGGCCAAGAAGGTGCTCGAGGATCTCGACAAGTACTACCCCGGCGCGAAGGAATACGAGGTCGCGGGCTTCTTCTGGTGGCAGGGTGACAAGGACCGCTACAAGGACGCCCACGCCAGCAAGTACGAGGAGAACCTCGTGCGGCTCATCGGCCAGCTCCGCGCGGACTTCGAGGCCCCGGAGGCCAAGTTCGTGATCGCGACCCTCGGCCAGACCAAGAAGGAGGCCGACGGCAACGAGGGCAAGATCCTCGAGGCGATGCTCAGCGTGGACGGCACCGCGGGGAAGTACCCGGAGTTCAAGGGCGCCGTGGCCACGGTCTACACCCACCCCCTCTCCAAGGGCGGCGCCTCCAACGGGCACTACGGCGGGAACGCCGAGACCTACATGAACGTCGGCGAGGCCATGGGCCGCGCCATGGTCGAGCTCAACGACGAGTAGCGCTCGCGCCCCGGGCGGCTGGGCCGCTGGGCCGCTGGGCCGCTGGGCCGCTGGGCCGCTGGGCGGCTGGGCCGCTCAGGCCGGCCCGTCGCCCTCGAGCCCGCTCACGCCCCGCAGGACGTCCAGGTCGTCCTCGTGGCTGTGGGTGAACCCGATGGCGCGCTCCGCCGCGACCGTCTCGGCGGTCCGGAAGGCGATAACGTACGCCCGTCGCCAGCCGTCGCTGACGTTCCCGCCGGACCCGTGGACCACCCGCTCCCGGAAGGCGAGGGCCTCGCCCCGCCGGAGCGGCGCCTCGATGATCGCGGGGTCCCCGTCCTCCACGTCCGCCACCAGCGTGTGCGACTCGTCCCGGTCCCCGGTGAGGGGCCGGTGCGGGCGCAGCTCGGATTCGAGGTGGCTCCCCCTCACGAAGCGCAGGCACCCATTGCTCGCGTCGACGTCGTCGAGGGCCAGCCAGAGGGTGACCGTCTCAGGTGACGGCGTCGCCGGCCAGTAGGCCAGGTCCTGGTGCCAGTGGAACACCGCCTTGGGGTGACCCGGCGGCTTCGCCACCAGCTGGTCGTAGTCCAGGGTCGTGGCGGCGGGAAGCAGCCCGGCGGCCACCTCGCCCGCCAGCTCCTCCCAGGTGTTCCCCGCAAAGGCGGGATGGTGCCGACGGGGCAGCATCACGTTCACCACGTCGAAGTCCTCGGGCGCGCCCCCATAGTCCCCCGCCATGTCGCAGTAGTCCCGGCCCGGAACGGGGATCTCCCCCCGCACGAACCGCATGTACGTCGCCGCCAACTCATCAAGCTGTGCGTCGTCCAGGAGCTTTGGAATCCGCACGAAACCGTCCCGCCCGAAGCGTTGCCGGAGGTCATCAAGGTCGAGATCGAGCATGCCCTCAGCCTATCAGGCCGCCCCTGCGGTTCTCCGCGCCCCCTCGCGGGCCGCATCGGGCAGCCAAACGAGCGCCCCAAAGAGCCCCTGAGCGCGTCCACCACGCCACGAACACTCGCCACCTTCTCGCGGCACTCGCACTCCTCGCCGCACGCGAGGCGCCGAGGTTGATCTTCATCACCTCAGGCGAGCTATTCCCTCCGGTTCGGAGAAGAGCGGCTGCCTTGCGGGATCCCCGTCACACGCGGGGGCTCACAGGAACGTCACCGCCACCGCGTCGGTGAAGTTGGAGGTGGTCTGTCCTCCGATCGCGTCCCGGTGCCAGGCCTGGAAGTGCCAGGTGTCGCCGGGCAGGACGGTGACGGTCCCGGTGGGCTGGGGCATCGCGGTGAGGTTGACGTTGCCGTAGAAGAAGCCGTCCGGCCCCGAGTTCACGATCCCGCCCCCGACGCCGCGGCCGACGCTGCCGGTCACGCACAGGGTCCCGACGCTGTTGGCGACGGGGAACACCGAGCCGGGGGTGGTGGAGGCGATGAAGTACCCGAAGGCGCTGGCCGGGAGCTGGCGGGCGCTGACCTTGAAGTCGTTGAGGAAGACCGTCTCGCTGCCGAGGATCGATACGACTCCTGGGAGGCCGGTGGAGTTGGCCACGGCGGGGGCGCAGTAGGTGGTCCCGATAGCCTCGCAGGTGTCGAGGGTGCCGTTGGCGTTCAGATCGAGGGTGGAGTCGGCAAGGAGCTGACAGGTATCCGGAACCCCATCGGCGTCGCAGTCTGTGGCGCCTGCGGCGATGTCGCAGCTATCGGGTACGCCATTGCCGTTGCAGTCGGACTCGGTGCCGTTGGCGATCTCGCACTCGTCCGGGATGCCGTTGGCGTTGCAGTCCTGGCTCGTGCCGGAGTTGATGTCTTCGACGTCGGGAACGCCGTTGTTGTTGCAGTCCGGAGGACTCATGAGGTTCTCGTACCACGCGATCTTGTCGTCGTTACTACTCGCAGCCAGCACGTCCGCGCCCGCGTCCCCGTCGAGGTCGGTGGCATAGACCGACCAGGCACGGTCCGCGCCCTGCGTGATCACCTGCTGGGCCCCAAAGACGCCGCCGCCCTGGTTCTCGTACCACGCGATCTTGTTGTCGGAGCGGCTCGCAGACAGCACGTCCGCGTCCCCGTCCCCGTCCAGGTCGGTGGCGTAGACCGAGAGGGCAGCGTCAGCGCTGGTCGTGATCACCTGCTGGGCACCAAAGACGCCCCCGCCCTGGTTCTCGTACCACGCGACCTTGTCGTCCAAGAAGCTCGCCGACAGCACGTCCGCGTCGCCGTCCTCGTCCAGGTCCGTGGCGTAGACCGATTGAGCACCGTTCTCGCTCGTCGTGATCACCTGCTGGGCACCAAAGACGCCGCCGCCCTGGTTCTCGTACCACGCGACCTTGTCGTCCAGGTAGCTGGCAGACAGCACGTCCGCGTCCCCGTCCCCGTCCAGGTCGGTGGCGTAGACCGAGACGGCAGCGTCCGCGCTGGTCGTGATCACCTGCTGGGCGCCAAAGACGCCCCCGCCCTGGTTCTCGTACCAAGCGATCTTGTCGTCGAAGGCACTCGCAGACAGCACGTCCGCGTCGCCGTCCCCGTCGAGGTCGGTGGCGTAGACCAATTGGGCGCCGTCCGCGAACGTCGTGATCACCTGCTGGGCGCCAAAGACGCCGCCGCCCTGGTTCTCGTACCACGCGATCTTGTCGTCTCTGGAGCTCGCAGACAGCACGTCCGCGTCCCCGTCCCCGTCCAGGTCGGTGGCGTAGACCGAGCGGGCACCGTCCGCGCTGGTCGTAATATTTTGGGCACCAAAGACTCCCCCGCCCTGGTTCTCGTACCAGGTGATCGAGTCGTCGTCGTAGCTGGCAGACAGCACGTCCGCGTCGCCGTCTCCGTCCAGGTCGGTGGCGTAGACCGAGTGGGCACCGTCCGCGCTCGTCGTGATCACCTGCTCAGACCCAAATGACTGAGACGCAGCCGGTGAGGCAAGAGCAACGGCGGCGAATGCGGGCAGTAGCGCGGGCGAAACGAGACGGAGGGTCATGGCGATGAGCGCAAGCTGTCAACGAGGGGCAGTGCCCGAGATCAAGAGGGCCCCGGTAGACTCTGGGACTCCGAATCTCGGCCTTGTGACCCAAAGGCTAGATCTCCGGGTCCAAGGCGGGAAGGGGGGCTGGCAGCCGAACGGTGACCGGTCGCTAGATGAGGCCTCTGGACGACTCCCGGTCACGGCTCGATGGGCGAAGGCGGTGCCCCGGCAAGAACGCAGCCGATCAGGCCGGCGCCCCCACCGAAGGGCGCCGCACCATGGCGTAGGCGGCGGGGAGGACCACGAGGTTGAGCACCGTGGAGCTGATCAGGCCGCCGAGCACCACCACGGCCAGGGGCGCGAGCAGCTCCGTCCCGGGCTCGCCGCTCGCGAGGACCACGGGCAGGAGGCCGAAGGCGGCGGTGAGCGCGGTCATGAGGATCGGGACCATCCGGTCCTCGATGCCCGTGCGGATGGCCTCCTCCACCGGGACGCCCTCGGCCGTCAGCGCCTCCCAGCGCCCGCCGAGCAGGACGCCGCCGCGGAGGGCGATGCCGAACAGGGCGGCGAAGCCCACGAGGGTGGACAGCGACACGACCGGCGCCCGGAAGGCTCCGCTCCCGGACACGAGCTCGGCGAGGTTCGCGAGCGGCTGATCCACCACGATGAACAGCGCCAGCACGCCGCCCACGGCGGCGAGAGGCAGGTTGAGCGCGATCACCATGGCCGCGGTCCAGCTCCGCACGGTGGAGCGCAAGAGAATGATGCCGAGCCCAAGGGACGCGAGCCCCGCCAGGAGCAGGGTGCGGCGGCCGCGCTGGGCCGCCTCGTGCTGGCCCGCGTAGCGGATCTCCACGCCCATGGCCTCCTCGATAGGCCGCAGGCGCTCCCGCGCCGCCTCAACAGCGTCCCCAAGGTTCGATCCAGACTCCACCCCGCAGGTGACCACGGCCTTCCGCCGCCCCCCCTGACGAAGGAGCATCGCAGGCACGTCATTCACCTCGATCCGCGCCAGCTGATCCGCGCGAATCCTGGCGCCCCATTGGGTCACGATCTGCACGCCGCGTACGTCCGTCGCGCTCCGGCGCTGGTCGCGGTCGAGCCGGACCACCAGGTCCATCCAGCGCGCGCCCTCCACCAAGCGCCCCACCTGCTCTCCCTCCACGGCGAGGCGGAGCTGCTCCGCGGCCTCACCGGCGGTCAGGCCCACCTGAGCCAGGGCCTCGCGGTCCCAGTCGACGCTCAAACCCTCCACCGTCAGCGTCCGCTGAGCGTTCACGTTCCGGAGGCCTGGCACCCCGGCGAGGGAGGCCGCCACCGTGGCCGCCGCCGCCTCCAGTTGTCCCTGGTCCTCGTGATAGAGCTCGACCGTGAGGTCGGCCGCTGTGCCGGAGAGGACGTGGGACAGGCGGTGCTCAATGGGCTGACCGAGCCCGGTGGTGATCCCCGACAAACCCGCCAACGCCTCCTCGATCTGCCCCCGCAGACGGCTCGCCGCGGCGGGGTCCTCGAAGGACACCTCCAGCTCCGAGTTCCACACGGGCTCCACGTGCTCGTCGCGCTCCGCTCGCCCCGTGCGGCGCGCGACCGCGGCCACGCCCTCCACCGAGGCCACCCGCGCCACCACCGCGTCCGCCAGGGCCTCGCTCTCCGCGAGGGAGGTGCCCGGCGGCGCATAGACGAAGACGGTGGCCATCCCCTCGTGGAAGGTCGGCAGGAAGCTGGTGCCTAGCTGCGCCGCCAGCAGGCCCGCCGCGACCACCAGCGCGGTGGCCCCGAGGAGCACCAGCGCTCGTGCGCGCAGCACGAGCGCGAGCACGGGCCGGTACAGCCGGAGGAGGACTCTGGCCAAAGGTCCGTGCCCGCCCGCGTCCGAGGCCGGGCCGGCCCCGCGCAGGAGCAGACGGCAGAGGGCC
>CALLKX010000089.1 GCA_938083085.1 uncultured bacterium | reverse complement strand
GAGCTCGACGCCCGCCTGGATCGCCGCGGCCTCGTGGAAGCACCACTCCAGCTCCGAGACCGAGATCCCGTAGGGCACCGAGAGGATCACGCTCCCGTCCGGCGCGCAGAACACGTGCTGCGGCGCGATGACAGCGCCCGTCGCCGACGGCTTCAGGACCTCCTCCCGCACGGAGATGTCCACGAACCGGTGCTGCTCGCAGGACTCGCATCCAAAACGCGGGCACTTACCGCTCTTGCGGTGCCGATCCGCGGAGGCGACGAGGTTGACCGTCTCGGACGCGAGGTCCTTGATGTCGCGGTCCTTGTAGACCTTCTCGGCCATTTGATCGTTGGCCCGCTCACCGTCCATGTTGACCGCGATGAAGATCACCTTCTCCTCGCCAGCAGCGGTCTCCAGCGCGTCCTCGAAGGAGGGCGACCACTGAATGTCCGCGACGCTGGCGGGGAGGAGAGCGGCAGCCGACGACGCGACGAGCAGGGAGAGGGATCGGAGCATGGGTCTACGGTCAAGTGGAACGGGTCGGCCGGGAGAGGGAGGCCCAGTCAGAGAGTTGATCTGAACCGCTCGGCATGCCAGAGGTCACGCTGGCCATGCAAGATCCCGCCAACGGCCCTGTATCGGTTGGGAAAGGTCGGGCGAGTGCACCATCAGAAGAGCCCCAACTGTGCCCCGGGCGGGATGAACCCGGAGGCGCTTCGCCAGGGACCGAGCACGGGGCGCCCCGCGGCCGCGAGGCGGCGCTCCAGGTGCTCGGCGAGGTCCAGGGTCTGCGCCTCGTCCTGCTGGTGGAAGAAGAGGAACGCCTGCTCGAGGCCCCCGGCCGCCCAACCCAGGAGCCGCTCCGCCCAACGGTCAAGTCGCTCGAAGTCCGAGGGGTGGAGCCCGTTCCCCACGAAGCGGATGAGCGTCTTCGGGGTCGTGAGAGTCATGTGAGCGCAGTCGCGGCGCCCCGCCGTGTCGGTGATGATCGCGGTCACCGCCAGGGCGTCCAGCAGCCCGAAGAGCGCCTCCGTGGCGCCTGGGTCACGGAACCAGCTGGGGTCGCGCACCTCGAGCGCCAGGGGCAGCTCCCCTGCCCACTCCTCCAGGAACGCAGCAAGGGTCCCCATTCGCGCCGCGCCGAAGTAAGGGGGCAGCGCGCACCAAGTGAGCCCGCGGTGGGCGCCCAGGGACTCGGTCGCCTGGACAAAGGCCCCCATCTCCTCCTCCACGCCCTCGAGCACCCCATCATGAGTGATCCCGCGCGGGAGCTTGGGGCAGAACAGGAACCCCTCGGGGACCGCCGCCGCCCAGCGGGTGAAGCGCTCGGCGGTGTAACCGTAGAACGTGGAGTTCAGCTCGTTCGAGGGGACGGCGGCGCCGTGGGCCCGCAGCACCCCGGCCGGGCTCTTCCCCCCGAGGCGGCCCACGAGCCCCGGATCAGACCAGCTGGGGAGCCCCACGCGGAGATCGCAGCCGCCCGGCCCGGCCGCGGTACGCGCTCCCTCCAGGAGCGGGCGGTTCCGTGCCGGGTCGGGCGGCAGGGTGAAGTCCACCCCGCGGACGTCAGGTAGGCGGCCGAATTCCATAACCGGGAGTTCGAACCTTCGCGGCGGTCCGATTCAGCTCCGACCGGGGACTTGTCCAGGGGCCGACACCGTCGCCGGCTCCGCGCCGAGGGCCTCCAGCAGGCCGACCCGCTGGCCAACACGCGAGCCGTGGGTCACTTGAGGTACTTCTGGATGTAGAGCACCCAGTCCTTCTCGAACTCGTCGAGGTCGACCTGCCCCCATGAGGCTTCCATGGCGGCGTCCCAGATCTTCTGCTTCTGCCGCGGGTCGAGGTCAAAGCGGTTGATCTTCAGGTCGCTGGGATCGAGCTCGAGGTCCCTCTTCTTCGCCTGCTCGAGCCGCTTCTCGCGGATCTCCTTGTAGGCGTCTTGGAAGCCCTGGTTCAGGGTGGAGACGTAGTTTGGAATGATGTTCGCGTACTCGTCCTTCCACACCTTGCGGCTCACCTTGCGCAGGGCGCCCTGGCGGAGCATGTAGATGACCGACCACGACTGGGCATAGCAGCTCACGTTCGAGGGCCCCTGCGACTGCCACTGCCTGTGGTTGTAGTAGAGGTGCTCCGAGAGCGGCTTGTAGGACTCCTCACGGACCATGTCCCTGATGACCGAGAGACGGTCGAGGCCGGCGGGCATCTTGGGCGTGATCTTTCCGCGGCTGCCCGCGACCCTCATCCCGCCGTAGTAGTCCCCGTGCCCCTCGTCGAACCAGCGGTGCGCCTCGGACTGGCCGAAGAGGAAGTGGCAGTACTGGTGGAAGGCCTCGTGGCTCACCACGGCATAGGTGGAGTTTCGATCGGTCTCCACGTTGTCATAGAGCACAAGCTCCACCGACTGCGGGCTGAAGTACCCGGCCGCACCGGGAGGGGCGCCGCTGAAGCGCTGGAACTCCTCGCGGTCCTTACAGATGCGGATCACCGACACCGCGTTGAACTCCGCGGACGGGGGGAAGTCCTGCTCGTAGATGTCTCGGGACACCTCGAGCCGCTTGAGGACCTCCTTGATGAAGGCCTTCTTGGTCGCGTTGGTCAGGACCACGAAGCGCTTGGAGGGGGTCCCGATGGCGCGCCAGCCCTCGACCTTGGCGGCCTCGGCCTCGGCCCAGGCAAACTGAGACTCGAAGCTCCGCGTGGTCGTGTCGATCTCTTCCGCCTCGACCCGCTCGATCAGTTCGAAGGACTCAGCGGACTGGCGGATGGCCTTCTCCCACTTGCGATTGACCTCCCCCGGGATGAAGTAGACCAGGTGGATGTCCGCGTGCTTCAGGGGGAACGACCACACGTCCAGCATGAACCCGTCCAGCTCGAACCGCAGGTGCTTCGCGTCGACTCCGTCGACCTCGACCATCTCGTCGACCTGCGGATTCTTGCCCACCTTGTCCGTGAAGCCCTTGTACCGCTTCAAGAACCCAACGATGCTGCGGCGCCGCTTCTTGGCGACGGTGCTCCCCTCTTCGACCTCCTCCGAGGGGCCCTCCGATTCAAAGGCGTGAGCGGTGAGTTGCCGGCGATCCTGGGCGAACTTGAGGGCCTCGGTGCCGCCACGTCCGCTGTCGATGGGGACCGCGTCGAACTTGTCGAGCGGCTTGAACTGGAAGCCGTGCTCGGGGCACGCCACCGGCTTGCGAGCCACCTTCTGGGCGAGCCCGGTCGAGGGGATCGCCACCAGGACGAAGATGGCAAGGAGGACGATTCGGAGGGATGCTCGCATGGTGTGGGATACGCCGCCGGGCGGGGCTTGTTGCGGCGAACCCAAGTTTACGGAGCGGCGCTCACAATTCACGCCAACCGCTGGCCGCAGTCCAAGGACTTACGCTCGCACGGCCCTGACCGCCCCCAGATCCGACCAGGCGTTACCGTCCAGGGAGTGTCCGCCTGCCACGGCTCAACGGTTCTGGTCCCCGGTCGCGGGCTCCGGACCCGCGCGCCGCCAGTCGGAGGCCCCCACCCCTTCGAGACGGAACCCCCGCGGGCCGCGGGTCAGCTGGCCGGTGACCAGCAGGTAGTTCTGCCTGAATTCGTTCTTGGTCCCGGGCAGGTCGAGGGCCTCGAGTGCCGCGCGCCCCGATGCGGGGACGCCGACGCGGACCGCCCGCTTGCGGTCTCCTGAGCGCAGCAGGATTGTCCAGGAGCCGTCGTCCTCGTCAAAGAACCGATCGACCGACGCCAGGAGCGTCACGTCTCCGCCTCCGGCCTCGAGGGCCGCGTCCAGCCGGTCCGGGTCGTCGCAGGCCACGAAGCGCTTCGGGCTAGCCGTTGAACGGGCCCGGAAGTCGTCGATGGAGGTGGCACGCGCCGTCCACCAGGCCATCAGCCGGGGATAGTCACGGCGCTTCCCGCCCTCGTTCGTCTTGGAATCCCAGATGCCGAGCTTCTCGGCCATGGCCTTCCGCTGAGCTTCCAGGAAGCGTTCGTGGTCCAGGCGGCTGTTGCCGTACTTGTTGAAGTACGGGCTGTGCCCCATGCGGACGAGGAGCAGATTGAAGTCGATCCCCTCCTTCGTCACCACGTGGCACAGGAGCCGGCCGTAGATATCGCGGGCCTCCTCGCCGCCTGGGAACCTCAGGCCGACCTTCGCCGGGCCTTCGTTCGGACTCCGCGGCAGAAAGAAGCCTTTGGCCCAGCCCGTCGACTGCTCGGCGAAGCGGGTGGAGGGCTTGGAGGCGGAGATGTCCTTGCCCCCCATGTACTTCTCCTCGGTGTCCACCGAGAGCAGCCGGAGCTTCTCGCGCTCGCCGTTGCGCTGGATGTAGATCGTGTCGCCATCCACCACACGGTCGACCGTGAAGAGCTTCGTTGGCTTCTCCACCTGGCAGTCCCGGAGGGCGTCGGAGACGCTAGCCCGGGGCGGCGGCCAGCTCGACTTCTGCTGGGGCGCGGGAGTGGCGGCGTGGAGCGGCGCCGCGAGGAGCAACAGGGTGAGGGCGGTTCTCGTGAGCATGGATCGTGAGCGGGTCAACGGTGCCCGAGCATTGTGGGCTCGCGGACGCGCCTTGGGCGCGCGAGAACCCCATTCCCTCACGGCGCCGCCCGCGCCTGGGATCAGCGACTCTCGAGAGCATGCGCCGCGGGCCGGAGGCCGCGGCGGAACTGACCGAAGCCAAACCTCAAGGGCTCGAAGGTCCCCACGAGCGCCACCTCGGCCCCGCCCTCGGGCACCTCACGTCCGACGAGGTGGAGCGCAGCGTTGACGATCATCCGCCTCGACCCAGGCGCGACGAGATCCGTCGCAGCCCCGAGCGTGGTGGTGAAGACCCGACCAGGCTTGCCGTCGGGCAGTTCGTAGGTCCGGAACCAAGCGAGCGGCATCAGGGGGTCATTGCGGGCCCCCTCCGCCACCGGGTCGCCCGGGCGCATGCCCATGAGCGGGTCCCCGTCCTCGCCCGGGCCGGCGCGGTCGAGGCACTGGCCGAGCATCACGACCTCGGTCCCCTCGAGCATGGGCACCCGGACCCGGTACACATCGCTGGGGCCCCACACGTCGCCGTCCGCGAGGCCGCGCAGCGCAGGGTGCTTCGCCTGCCCGGGAGCGAGGATGCCGCGCGTGCTTTGGCTGCCGTGGGCACCGTGGTGGGCCACCCACTTCTCCCCAAGGACCAGCCGGCCAAAGCCGCCCTTCCACTCTTCCTTGGGACCGTTGTATCCGTTGGCGTAGTGGGCCCAGGGCCCATCCTTCGCGTTGCGAAAGCCGTGCGTGGCTGTCCGCATGCCGAGCACCGGCTTGCCCGCCTTGAGGTAGGCGTCGATGTGCTGCATCTGCTCATCGGGCAGGTCTCGGAAGCGCGTGGCGATGACCATCAGGTCGGCCGTCTCGAGTGCCTCGAGCCCCGGGATATTGTCGAGGCAGGTGGGGACAATCTCGCCGCTCGCGGGGTCGACGGGGAACAGGACCGTGCAGCGGACACCGTGGTGCGCGGACAGGATCTTGCCCAGCTGCGGAAGGGCCTCCTCGCTGCGGTATTCCTCGTCCCCGGCGATGAGCACCACGTGGGGTGCGTCGTCGCCTGCGCCGGGATAGCTGACCCAGAGGTCGGAGCCGGGGGCCGAGAGCCCCCCCATCACCATGAGCGTCACGAGTTCGATCATCATTTCTTCCGGGCGGCCTCTGCCTTAAGGGTCTTGAGCGCCTCGGCCGCGCGCGCCGCCTTCTCCGCGGCCTCGGTCCACCGGGTCACGGCCTCCTCGTCTCCCGCCTGGGAGGCCGCTCGGATCAAGAGCTCGGTGAGCGCCTCCGGGCGGGAGAAGGTCGCCGTCGGCGCAGCGATGGCGAGAGCGGCCTCGGGGCCTTCTCGCTCCAGCACGCCCTCAACCGCGCCCGCCACCCTCGCGGTGAGGAGCTCGCCGTCGGTCAGCATCCGGACCTCGAGGCGGTCCGCCGCCTCACCTTCGCCCAGCTCACGGAGGGCGTCCACCACCCAGAGCCGCGCCCGAGCGTGGATGTTCTCGAGCCCGGCGAGCTCGAGGGCGAGCGCCGTGGCCTCGGAGTCCAGGCCGACCTCGCCCATGCGCGCGGCGCATAGCGCGAGCGCCTCAACGGTGGCGGAGTCCAGCAGTCGACCTTCCCTGAGCCAGACAAGGTGGCTCTCCGCGAAGCGCATGAACCAGCGGCCGGGGTCCTCGAGTCCCTCGCCAGCCTCCGGCAAGACGGCCTCCAGGATGTCCCGGGGGATCACCCCGGGCTCTTCGGGGTCCGCCCTCCAGAACATGTCCCGGTTGCCAACCTCGGACGCGCTGAAGCGAGCGGTCCCGATCTCCAGAGCCCGGAGCGCCCGGTCCTCATCCCCAGAGGCGAGATAGAGCGGAGCAAGCTGCACGGCCACCGAGCGCTGGAGGCCCTTCGAGAGGTCCAGGGCATCCACGGCGATCGGGCCTAGCCGCTGGAGCGCCTCGGCGGGGCCGACGAGCTCCTGCCAGGTCTTCACCGCCAGAGTCTGAGTGCGCTCCATCTCCCAGGGTCGGCCCCCCGACACGCTCTGCAGGAGCGCGGCGATCGGAGCGATGCGCTCCTCCCCAACGAGGTTCTCCTTCACGTCGTCGATGAGCTCGGGCAGCGGAACGCTCGAGACCACATAGGGGCCATCGTCGTCGTCAAAGGGGCTATCACTGGCGACCCCGATCAGGGCGCACCACTCGTACATGCGCAGCGCCATACCCCGGTCTCCGCTGCGGAGGAGTGTCCGCGCGAGCCGCATGACCTGCGCGGCATCCATGGGAGGCATGGCGCTCACGAGCCCCTGGAGCGCGGCCGACGCCTCGCCGGTGATCAGCTCAGGGTTGAGGTCCAGCAGCGTCAGGAGCTGGATCTGCGCGAGACGCCCACCGGAACGGTTCACCTCATCCAGGAGCCTCTTGAGCACCGCCTCGGCGCCGCCCTCGCGGACCTCGGCCTGCAGCATGCCCCGGGTGAGCTTCTGGATCCGGTCCAGCTCCGCGGGCTGAATCGATCGCAGGTAGCGCTGCTGCTCCGCCACGATCTCGGGATAGGCCGCGAGCTTCTCGTAGGCATCGGGCGCCGGCGGCCGCTCGGGGGCCTCGGGGGCCCGGAAGCCCACGAGGCCACCACGACGGCGGGCATCGGCTCCAAGATCATCGCCCACCGGAGCGGGCTCCCCCGGCCAGCGCAGGTTCCCGAGCGGAGACCGGCGATAGAAGAGGAAGGACGACCGGCTCGCGGCGGGCTGCCCAACGGGGAACTCCCGCCACAGCCGACGGAAGATGCGGGCCCCGTCCACGGGCTCCCCCGTGTCCAGCGCCTCACGGACCTCACGGAACGTCCTCGGGAGCCCCTCCTTCTTGGGCTTGTCCTCGGCGTTGTAAGTGACACCTCCGATGGAGAGGGACAGGGTGCCCGGCGGGAGAACGAAGCCAGCCGAGCCGGGCGCCGCCTCGTCGCCCAGGTCGTCGAGCATTCGCTGCGCCTCGAGGGCGATCTCGGGGGCCTCAAGGCGCTCCCAGGCACGCACCGCCTGCTTCAGCAGCCTCCTCTTCTCGTCCTCGTCCTTCGCCACGGGGAAGCGGCGGACCAGCGTCTGCGCCGCGGCGAGCTCCCGACCGAGCTTCGATTGAGCGTCGCGGATCAGGTCGAGCCGCCGTCCCTCTGTCTCCTCGTCGGCCTCGAACCCCTCGAGCAGCGCCAGCGCATCGGCGGGCCGCTTCCAGCTGAAGTAGAGCTGCGCACGGGCGAAGTCCAGGGGCGTCGCCGTCGGCGACGCGGGGGCCTGTTCCGCCAGCGCAGCCATGAAGGCATCCCTCGCCGGCCCGTCGAAGGCCGCGGCGAGCTGCTCGCTGGCCTGGCGACGCTGATAGTCATCTTCGGAGTCCGCGGCGAGCGCCACGAACGCCTCCGCCCCCTCGTCCACGAGCGCCTCGGGTCCCTCCAGCGCGCACCGGTGGATCACGATCGCGGCATCGAGGACCTCCACTTGTGAGCCGAGGGACGACCGGGTCTCACGGCAAACGTCGAGCACCAGCTGGTGGCTGTGGGGCACGTCGAGGAGCCGGGACACGTAGTACTCCAGGAGATCCGCGCCGTCCTCTAGCGCCCCCGGGAGGGAGTCCCGGATGAAGTCCGCCATCTCCTCGGGGAGGTCCCCGGGCGCCTCGGCGATCATCCCGAGCAGGAACCTCGCCCGCCCCTGGGCCTCAAGCTTCGACCAGATCGAGCGCAGCGAGGAGGAGCGGTCCTCCTCGGGCAACAGGAGCAGGACCGGGACCAGCCCGAAGGCGTAGGCCTCTCCGAAGCCGTCCACGAGCGTCTGCACCTGCTCGGCCGACACCGCGGCCTCGCCGAAGCGCTGCGCCAGCTTCGGCAGGACCCGAACCAAGCGAGAGTTCTTCTCGGGCTCTGCGACGATCAACCCGACCACGTAGCGCGCGAGCGCGAGGCCGGTGTCCTCGCCCAGACCGGGGACCAAGGCGTCGATCAGCTCCTCGACCTCATAGGGGTTCGGCGAGCTGGCGAGGGAGAGTCGCAGCCAATCACGGGCGACGCGGAGCGCCAGCTCATCATCGTCGGCACTCCTCGCCGCCGCGAAGAGCACCGCCATGCCCTGGAGCTCGTCGTCCGCGAGCCGGCCCACGTTGGCCCGCTGCACGATGGCGCGGACCCGCTCGTAGTCGCCTGCCGCGAACGCGGGGAGCGCCGCAGCGACCGCCTCATCAAACGGGATGGACCCGGCAGCGTCATCCGCCTCCGTCTCTCCGAGGCCGAGTCGCGCGCGCCATCGGCTCGCGCCGCCGCTGTCCTCTGGCAAGCTGGTCAAGAGCCCCGCGGCCTGCGGGATCAAGCCCCACTGGATGCGGGAAACCATGGCGTCCTCGAGCAGACGGTCGTCCCCGGGAAAGGCCGCGAGCAGCACACGGTCCAGCGCCTGCGCAGCCTCCACTCGGCCCGTGGCGAAGCTGACGCGCCGCACGATCTCGGCCCGGCTCCCGAGGCGCGGGTGCTGGGCGATGCGCCGCGCCGCGGCCTCTACCCCCTCGCCGCCGCGGTCGGCGTCTGCGGCAGCGAAGGCGCGCGGGAGCTCCAGCTCCACGGCGCCGCCCTGCTCCCCGAGGAAGCCGTCCAGCTCGACCTCCGTCATGGTCGCGAGCATCCCCTGCAGGACGCGCTCTCCATACTGGTCCAGCTCGTCCACGTTGCGTGGCATGAAGCGCTGGAGCTTGTCTTCCTCCTCCTCGCGCTTGTTCTCAAGGAGCAGGCGCCGCCCGAGCAGGATCCCGTGGGCGCGGCGGTAGAGCTCGAGGGCGGCGGCGTCCTCCCCGAGCGCCTCACGCAGCTCCCCCACCTTGGTGAGGAGCGCGATGTCCGACGGGCTCGCCGCCAGCACCGCCTGGTAGCGCTCCAGAGAGCGCTCGATGTAGCCCGCCTTCTCGAAGCGCTCCGCCGCGTTCTTCTGATACATCTCCCCGTCGGGGAACTCACGCGTCAGGTCGAAGGTCCGCGCGGCGGACCGCTCGTCCCCTGCCTCAAGGAAGGCGTCCCCCAGGTCGAGGAAGACCTCCGGCGGGACCATCTCACCGAGTCCGACCAGACGCCGACCGAAGGCCAGGAGCTGCCCCTCGTCCCCCTCGCGGCCCTTGACGTTGAAGCTCGCCCGGGTGGGCTTCGAGAGTTCCATCAGCTCCCGCAGCACCGAGGCGCGCCGGGGTCCCGCGGACGCGAGCAGGCTCTGCAGTGCCGTGACCTGACCAGCGTCGTCGCCGGTCTCCTCGGCGAGGTCCGCGAGCAGCTGATAGAGGTACGCGGCGTCCTCACGGCCGGCGAGGCGCTCGAGGGTGATCCGGCGCGCCCACTGCACCATCTCCGGCCGGGGCGGCGCCTCCACGAGCATGTTCAGCAGCCCGTCGATGGCGATGGTGAAGACGTCGTCCTTGGGCGCCGTCTCCGCCAGGAACTGGAACATCCCCACCGCGCGGTCCGCCTGCTTGACCTGCTTCATCAGGCCCGCCATCAGCAGGTACGAGTCGATGCGCTCGGGGTGCGCCACCAGCCCGCGGCGGTACGCGTCGATGGCCTCCTCCCGCATCCCGGAGAGCGAGAGCACGCCGGCCTCGAACTCCGCCGACGTGTCGTCCCCGCCGGGCAGCTCTTGCAGCCGCATGAGCGTGGTCCGCGCCTCGTCGGGCCGGCCGCGCTCCAGCTGGCTCATGGCGAGCTGGCGGTAGTAGTCGGGCCGACCGTCCGGGTCGATGTCGATGAGGCGACCAACGGCCTCCTCGTAGTTGAAGAAGTCGTTGCAGGCGAGGTAGACCCGCGCCTTCTCCGATAGGGCCTCCAGCTCGGACCCGCCCTTCAGCTTGAGGAACTCGTCGATGATCTCCGCCGCCGACACCGCGTCGCCCACCTTGGTGTAGAGGCGCACCAGGAGGCCGCTGTCTCGATCGGTGGCCTCGCCCCGAACGAGCTTGCGCTCGATGTCGATGGCGATGTCCGCGAGCACGCCAAGCCGTGCGGCCACGGTCATCATGCGGTCCTCCACGAAGCGGCGCCGCGACAGGGACTTCACCCGCAGCCACAGCTCGCGCCACAGCTCCAGCGCCTGCTCCTCCCGGCCGACCTCCGAGTAGAGCCACGCCAGCCGCATCTCGAGATCCTCGCCCGCGCGCCCCTCACCCCTCGCGGCGCGCACGCCCTCGAGGGTGCGGACCGCGCCCTCCAGCTCGCCGATGCGCTCATAGCCATCGGAGAGGGGCATGCGTGCGGGTGACCCCGCGGGCGCGAGCTCATCCAAGCGGTCCAGGCTCATCCGAGCGGCGCCGATCCGCCCGCGCTCGAGGCTGAGTTCGAAGAGGAAGAGCAGCGCAGTCTCGCGTAGCTCGGCCCCGTCGACGACCTGCTCCGCAGCGCGGATCGCGAGGTCGTCCAGCCCGAGGCTCCTGAGCATCTCGGCGGCCTCGAGGACTGCGGAGGGGTCGAGAGCACCAGCAGGGTTCTCGGAGAACCACGACTCCCAGACCTCGATGGCCGCCGCGCGGTCTCCGTTCTCGAGGTAATAACGGCAGAGGCCCTGCCGCCAGAGCAGCTCCCCGGGCTCGCTGGCGATCCACTCGCCGTAGACGGCGAGCATGTCCTCGACGCGGTCCGCCTCGCGGTACATCTCGAGCAGCCGGACCCTGTCCGCGCGGCTGAAGGTCGCCGCCGAGTCCCCCTGGGTCATGGCGATGGCCGCGTCGGTCTCGCCGGTCTCCCGGAGCAGCTCGATCCACATGCGGCGCGCCTCGGGCGGGAGCCCAGCGCGCTCGGCGTCAAAGCGCTGGAGGAGCGCCGGCAAGGATTCGTCGCCCCGGTGCGCCTCGGCGAGCAGTGTCAGCCCGTAGCGGCGCTCGCGCGCGACGGTGGACAGGTGCACGCCGCGCCAGGCGGCGTTCTGGGCGCGGGCCCAGTCCTCGGCCCCGAGCGACCACTCGGCGACCCGCAACTCTCCGTTCGCCGCCGCCTTGCGCGAGCGCTTGACCACATCCGTGGGCGAACCTTCCGGCGCGACGGGCGGCACCTCGTAGAGGGCGGCCGCCTCACCGGGGCGCTCGAGGAGCGCCAGCACGATCGCGCACCGGTTCCGCAGCTCGGAGGTGACGTCCGGCTCGCTGGCGAAGCGGGCCAGGGCGTCCTTCTGCTCCTCTCCGCCCGTCTCCATGGACATCAGCGCCATGCGCAGGCGCAGACGGGTGCGCTGCCCAGGATCCAAGAGGTCCGGCAGCAGGGCGCCGTAGGCCTCGAGGGCGTCCTCGGCCTCCCCACGGGCGTCGAGGAGCTGCGCGTAAGCGAGCCGGCTATCGAGGTCTCCCTCGTCCTTGGCCAGCCGCTTGAACTCGCGAGCGGCGTCCTTCAGGTCGCCGTGACGCCAGGCCACCCAGCCCAGGATCCTGCGCGTGGTG
>CALLKX010000088.1 GCA_938083085.1 uncultured bacterium | reverse complement strand
CGGGTCAAGCTGGTGTTCGCCTCCGTCCACTCCGAGCACGGCCTGGCGCGCTTCCGCCTCGCGGTCCGGCGCTCCGACAACCTCGAGCCGGCCCTGCGCACGGGCACCTGGCACCGCGCCCACTTCCCCGCCTCCGCGGCCGCGGGCCTCTACGATAAGCCCCACCCGCCCCAGGAACAGATCGCGGGCGGCGTGGACCTCTCCCGCGAGGCGGCTCCGGGCGTCCCCTGGACGGCCCAGACCGAGTACTCCGAGGGCCGCCGTCACCTCTTCGAGAGCGGGCTCGGCGTGCACTTCCTCGTCCAGCACATCGAGGCCCGTGAGGCCCGCAGGATCGAGCTGCTCCTGGGCAGCGACGACGGCGTTGAGGCCTGGCTGAACGGCGAGCTCGTGCACTCCAACCGCGTGGCCCGCGGGGTCAACATTGACCAGGACCGGGTCGAGCTCTCCCTCGAGGCCGGCGACAACGAGCTCGTGCTGAAGGTGGTCAACACCGGCGGCGCGGGCGGCTTCTCCTGGCGGCTCGTGGACGGCGGGAGCGCGGACGGTCTCCCCGCGGCCATCGAGCTCGCGATGCAGACCCCGCTCGCCGAACACGCCCAAGCGACCCGCGACCTGACGCGGGTCTTCTGGCGCCGCAGCCACGCCGAGGAGTGGGCCGCGGCCTTCGACGAGCGAGAGGCCCTGACCGCCGAACGAGCGACCATCGAGGCGGCGCTGCCCAGCACCATGGTCTCCGAGGAGCGCTCCGAGCCCCGGCCCGCCCATGTCCTGATGCGCGGAGCCTATGACAAGCTCGGGGAGGTGGTTGAGCCTGCGACCCCCTCGGCGCTCCCGCCCCTCCCCGCGGACGCACCACGCAACCGCCTGGGCCTCGCGCGCTGGATCGTCTCGGGCGACAACCCGCTCACCGCGCGGGTCTGGGTCAACCGCGCCTGGCAGCACTTCTTCGGGACCGGCATCGTCGCCACCCCGGACGACTTCGGGAACCAGGGCAAGTGGCCGAGTCACCCCGAGCTGCTGGACTGGCTCGCCGTGACCTTCGTGGAGAGCGGCTGGGACATGAAGGCCATGCACGAGCGGTTGGTGCTCAGCCGCGCCTACCGCCAGGACTCCAACGTCCGACCCAACGAGCTCGAGGTCGACCCCGACAACCGTCTGCTGGCCCGGAGCTCACGCTTCCGCCTCGACGCGGAGGTCCTCCGGGACCAGGCCCTGCACGTGGCCGGGCTCCTCGACGAGACCATGGGCGGTCCGGGCGTCCGGCCCTACCAGCCCGAGGGGATCTGGTTCGCCGTGGGCTACAGCGGCAGCAACACGGTGCGCTACGCCCAGGGTCCGGTGGGGGACCTGCACCGCCGGTCGCTCTACACCTTCTGGAAGCGCACCGCGCCGCCCCCCAACCTGACCACCTTCGACGCGCCCATGCGCGACGCCTGCACCGTCCGCAGGGAGCGCACGAACACGCCCCTCCAGGCGCTGGTCATGCTGAACGACCCCACCTACGTGGAGGCCGCTCGCTTCATCGCAGCCCGCGTCCTGCGCGAGGCCGGCCCCTCCGACCGCGAGCGCGCGGACCATCTCTTCCAGCTCGTCGTGAGCCGAGCGCCGACCAGCGGAGAGTCGGACCGCATCACAGCGCTGGTCCGCTCCCTCACTGCGGACTTCGAGGCGACCCCCTCCGACGCCGTGGAGCTGGTGGCCATCGGAGACCTCCAGGTCCCGGTGGACGCAGACACCATCGAGCTCGCGGCCTGGACGCTCACGGCCAGCGCCATCCTGAACCTGGACGAGGTCCTGACGAGGAACTGATGCAGCACCCCCTCCACGACTCCCCCATCGCCGAGCGCGCCGCGCACCTCACCCGCCGCCAGTTTTTCGGCAAGACCGCCACCGGGATCGGCACGGCCGCCCTGGCCTCGGTCCTCGGGCCGCGCGCCCTCGCGGCGCCAGCCATCGGCGACCGGACCGGTGGCCTCCCCGGGGTCCCCCACTTCGCCCCCAAGGCCAAGCGGGTTATCTACCTGTGCATGTCCGGCGCGCCCAGCCAGTTCGAGACCTTCGACTGGAAGCCGCGCCTGCGGGACATGTTCGACCAGGAGCTCCCCGACTCCATCCGTAACGGCCAGCGCATCACCACGATGACCTCCGGTCAGACGCGCTTCCCCATCGCTCCCTCGAAGTTCGACTTCGCGCGCCACGGCGAGGCGGGGACCGAGGTCTGCGAGACGCTCCCGTGGACGGCCAAGATGGTGGACGACCTGTGCGTCATGCGCAGCGTCCACACCGACGCCATCAACCACGACCCCGCCATCACCTTCATGCAGACCGGCTCCGAGCAGCCGGGCCGGCCGAGCTTCGGCGCCTGGCTCTCCTACGGGCTGGGGTCCATGAACCGCGACCTGCCGAGCTTCGTAGTCATGACGCCGCGCTGGAAGGGACGCCGGGAGGCCCAGGCCCTCTACCAGCGCCTGTGGGGCTCTGGCTTCCTCCCCTCCGAACACCAGGGAGTCGCCCTGCGCGCGGGCGGCGACCCGGTGCTGTACCTGAACGACCCGGACGGCGTCGACCGCAAGAAGCGGCGCGAGATGCTCGACCTCGTCTCCGAGCTGAACTCGAAGCGGGCCGACGAGGTCGGCGACCCGGAGATCCGGGCGCGCATCGAGCAGTACGAGATGGCCTTCCGCATGCAGTCGGCGGTACCCGAGCTCACCGACCTCTCCGGCGAGCCGCAGTCGGTGCTGGACCTCTACGGCCCCGACGCCAACGTGCCCGGCACCTTCGGCGCATCGTGCCTCCTGGCGCGCCGCCTGGTGGAGCGCGACGTGCGCTTCGTCCAGATCTACCACCGGGGCTGGGACCAGCACGGCAACCTGCCCAATGACCTGGGCAACAACTGCCGGGACATCGACCAGCCCGCCTACGGGCTGATCCAGGACCTCAAGAACCGTGGGCTCCTCGAGGACACCCTGGTCATCTGGGGCGGCGAGTTCGGGCGGACCACCTACTGCCAGGGCGCCCTCACCAAGGAGAACTACGGCCGCGACCACCACCCGCGCTGCTTCTCCATGTGGATGGCGGGCGCCGGCGTGAAGACCGGACAGACCTACGGCACCACGGACGACTTCTCGTACAACATCGTCGAGGATCCCCTGAGCGTGTACGACCTGAACGCAACGATCCTCCAGCTGCTGGGCATCCAGCACGACCGCCTCACCTTCCGCCACGCTGGCCGGGACCACCGGCTGACCGACGTGCACGGCGAGGTCGTCCAGGCCCTGCTGGCCTGACCCCAGTCTCGAAGATGCCCCGACCCAATCCCCGCCGCGCCGCCGGCGCGCCCCTCCCCCTACGCACCTCGCTGCTCTGGCTTCCGCTGGTGGTGGGCGCCTGTAGCACCGGCGCCGACCTCGTCCAGGCGGAGCAGGCCGCTGAACAAGCGGAGATCCGGCAGGCCGGGCTCGACGCGCTTGAGGCGGCGGCCGCGGCAGGCGACCTGGCCTCGCAGATGCGGCTGGCCTCCATGTACTACGACGGCCGGACCGTCCCCCGGGACCGCGGGAGGGCCTCCGTCTGGTACCGGGCCGCGGCCGACCAAGGGCACGCGGAGGCCTACTACTCCCTCGGGATCATGCTCGAGGACGGCGATGGCCTCCCCCAGGACCTGCCCGCCGCCACAGCCGCGTATCGGGTCGCCGCCGAGGCCGGAGTTGCCGAGGCGCAGACGAACCTGGGCCTCATGGCACTCCGGGGGGCCGGCATGGAGGCCGACACGGACGAGGCGTACCGCTGGCTCTCCAGCGCCGCCGAGCTGGGCGCCGCCAGGGCCCAATTCATGCTCGGTTCCATGATCGCCAACGGGCGCGGGACGAGCCCCGACGCCGCTGCCGCGGTGGAGTGGTACGAGCGCGCCGCGAGGCAGGGGCTCGGCCCCGCGCAGGAGCTGCTGGCCGCCGCGCTCTTGGCTGGTCAAGGGGCCCAGCGGGATCCGGGCCTCGCCGCACGCTGGCTGGAGCTGGCCGCGGACCAGGGGTCAGGCAGGGCGCAGGAGCGGCTCGGGTTGCTCCTCGTCACGGGGGCGGACGGGATCCCCAAGGACGCCCCAGCGGGAGCCTCCTGGCTGCTGAAGGCCGCCGAGGGTGGCACCCCCACGAGCCAGTTCAACCTCGGCCTGCTGTACATCCGGGGCGACGGCGTTCCGGCCGATGATCGCGAGGCCTTCCGCTGGTTCTCGGCCGCGGCAGAGCAGGGCCTGAGCGAGGCCCAGACCCGGGTAGGCACCATGTGCGAGGCCGGCCGTGGCACCCGCGAGGACCTCGCCGCCGCGGCGAGCTGGTACATGATCGCCGGGCGGGAGGGGAACCTCGGCGCCCTCCGCCGGCTCGAAGCCCTTGACCAACGACTCTCACCTGCCCAACGCAAGGCCGCCCAGGAACGCGCCCTTGCCTGGGAGGAAGCGCGGACCCAGCGGACGCCCTGAGCCCAGGTCGAGGCGCGCCGCTGAGGTCACCAGGGTTCGCCCAAGGATCGAGCGCACCGCTCCAGCGCCTGCAACAGGGACCTGCTCGGCACCACGCCCGAGGACGCCAAGGCGATGCTTGTCCTGACGAGGTCCTCCACCCGCGGCCTTGAGTTCGGGTTCACCTGGGCCTCCAAGAGGGCTCGCTCGAACAGGTCTCCCGCGAGGCCCTCCTCCCCCAGCGTCTGATAGGCCACGGCCAAGGGCCGCAACGCGCGACCTCGCCAGATGCTGGTGATGGAGTCACGCAGCTCGTCGTACTTCGCCAGGGCCTGGTCCGCCATGGCGCGCCCCGCCTCGGCCTCCCCCGCGAGGCCCCAGCCGTCGCCGACCCGCCGCGTTCAGGCGACGCCGGTGCGCCGGACCACCGACGCCGTGGCCCGGATCAGCTGGCGATCGCCCGCGCCCATCCCGCGAAGGATCTCCACGGCAACCCTTCGACCACCAGCCGCGACCGCGAGCGTGCTCTGCCCCGGGAAGACGCTGTCCCCCAC
>CALLKX010000087.1 GCA_938083085.1 uncultured bacterium | reverse complement strand
GGGGTCAGGGGAACCGGGGGATGAGGGCTTGGAGGCGGTCGCGAAGCGCGTGGGTGCTCGGCCCGGGGCTGGAGAGGAGGAGGTTGTCGAGCTCGTGGGGGTCGGCTTGGAGGTCGTAGAGCTCGAGGGTGGCGAGGTCGGGCCGCTCGATCAGCTTCCAGCGGCGGGTGCGGATGGCCCGCAGCTCGGAGACCTGGGAGGTGGCGCCGGGGAAGGGGAACTGGTGGAAGTAGAGATGGTCCCGGGCGCCGTCGGCGGCAGGGTCGATCAGGAGCGGGGCGAAGCTGATGGAGTCCTCGGCGCCGACGGTCATGGCGGGTCGGCCCACGAGGTCCAGGACCGTCGCGAAGACGTCGGTCACGTGGACCAGCTCGTCGCACTCCGCGCCGCGGACCGCGCGGGGTCCGGCGACGATGAAGGGGACGCGGACGCCCCCCTCGTAGGGCGTTCGCTTGCCGTGGCTGGGAGGCCACGGGGGGAGCACCGTGATGTTCGGAGAGCCGTTATCGCCGATGACGAAGACATAGGTGGACTCGAGATCGATCGCCGCGAGCAGGAGGCCGAGGTGGTGGTCGAAGGCCTCCACCATGGCCTTGTGCATGAAGGGCTCGAAGCTAGGGGTCCCCTGGGTATGCAGGTAGCTCGGCGGGACGTGCCAGGGCGAGTGAGCGAGGATCGGACAGTAGTAGAGGAAGAAGGGCTCATCGAGCCGCCCCAGCACCTCCGTGCCCCGCCGCGCGAGGGCAGAAGGGAAGTAGCCGGACTCGTTGCGACGCACGCCGTTGACGTGCGTCGTCCAGTGAAAGTACGTCGGCGCCCCCACGTAGCCCACCGCGGCGTCGAAGCCGGACTGGACCGGGTGCAAGTCGCTGTTCCCGACGTCGCGCAGGTGCCACTTGCCGAGGGTGACCGAGGTGTGATCGGGAAGAGCCTCCGGCAGGATGGTCTCCGAGAAGGGCAGCGGCGTCGCCACGCCATCGCCGGCACCGATGATCGTCCCGATCCCAGTGCGGTCCGAGTGGCGCCCCGTGAGCAGCGCGGCCCGCGTCGGGCTGCAGACGGGGTAAGCCCACGCATTCCGAAAGAGCACGCCGCGAGCGGCGAGGGCGTCCAGGTGCGGCGTCGGGGGCGCGTCCGCGTGGTCCCCATAGGCGCCCACCTTGTCACGTCCGATGTCGTCCATCAGGACCACCACGACGCTGGGAGGCCCGGAGGGTGGCGCTTGAAGGAGCGCGGCGAGGATCGTGAGCGCGAACATCCCCTCCACGCTAGCTGCGCCCCCCAGGATGCGCCAGTTCATCGGCTCAGAGGGCCTAGGAGCGGCGCCGGGGACGCGCGCTTCATCAACGAGGCGCCACCAGCCCCGCGCCCGCCTAGGAGCGCGTCCTCCCCCAAGACTCGCTCAGGGCTCGACCACGGTGTGGCGCTGATTGCGGGCCACGTCCGTGAGCACGGTGGTCTGACCGCTGGGCCAGCGGATCTCGATG
The DNA here is from genome assembly GCA_938083085.1 of uncultured bacterium. Classification (GTDB taxonomy): domain Bacteria; phylum Planctomycetota; class UBA1135; order UBA1135; genus Saltatorellus. The sequence goes on along the minus strand of CALLKX010000087.1, from coordinate 3,838 downwards.
CGGACGACGGTGCCCATGGAGGTCGGGGGGCCGAGGCCGAAGTGCACGAGGTCCTCGTCGGAGGAGAGGAAGTTGCTGCCGCGGCTGGTCTCGCGGACCTGCTGGGGCGCACCCGGCGCGGCACGAAGGATCACGAAGGCGCCCACGGCGTCGCGGTTGGAGGCGCTGCCCACCAGGTCGAGCTGGATCCAGTCGTTCTGGTTGCCCCCCACGTTCTCGTAGAGGACGGGGAGCTCGCCGTGGTGGACCACGTAGAGGTCCTGGTCGCCGTCGCGGTCGAAGTCCAGGGTCAGGTAGCCCTTGCCCTTGGCCGTCGCGGTCAGGCCCACGGACTGGGCGACGTCGGTGAAGATCCCGTGCTCGTTCCGCCACAGGCGCATGGGGTCGTCGATGAAGTGGTCGTCGTTGGAGAGGGCCTCCCAGTCGATGCCGTTGGTCATCGTCAGGTCCACGTCCCCGTCGTTGTCGTAGTCCAGGCTCGTGGCGCCCCAGCCCCATCCGCCATCTCGGACCCCCGCCTGATCGGTCAAGTCCACGAACGTGCGCGCGCCCGTGTTCAGGTAGAGCCGGTTCCCCGTTGAACCCCACCCGCAGCCGCCTTGGGTGCAATCGTTCACCCGGTCGTAGATCGAGGTCACGAACCAGTCCAGGAGCCCGTCGCCGTTGAAGTCCGCGATGGTCGCTCCCATGCCGTTCTCGTCGCCCCCGACCCCCGCCGCCGCGGTGCCCTCGGTGAAGGTCCCGTCGCCGTTGTTCCAGAACAGGTGGCTCGTCTGGAAGTCGCCCGCGATGGCGAGGTCGGGCCAGCCGTCCCGGTCGAGGTCCGAGAAGCGCGGCGTGAACTGGAACACGCCCGTGGGGTGGCCGAGGGAGCTGGTGCCCGTCTCCATGCCGAGGGCGAGGCCCGCTGCGGCGGTGACGTCCTCGAAGTGACCGGGGGCGGCCGCGCCCCGGTTCCGCAGGAGGCGCGTGTGCGGCTCGACGGGAAAGGCGGGGTGCATGAGGACCCACTCGGTCACGTACAGGTCGAGCCACCCGTCCCGGTCGAAGTCGGCGAACACCGGGCTCTGGCCCGAGTGAAAGCGCGTGGTCTCCACGGCGGCGCCGCGCTGGCGCGCCCGCTCGCGGAAGTGCCCCTCACCGTCGTTGATCCACAGCTGATAGCGGGTCGATCCGACGGAGGTGAGGTAGAGGTCCTCGTCCCCGTCGTTGTCGATGTCCCCGAAGACCGCGCCGTTGCTGCGCGGGCCGGGCCCGGGAGCGGGGAAGCACCGGGCCGTCACGTCTCGAAACCCGCGGTGGTCGCCGTTCGCGTCCACGCCCAGGTTTGCGAACAGCACGTCGTGCCGGTCGAGCATGGTGACGAACAGGTCCACCCAGCCGTCCCCGTTGAAGTCCCCCGCAGCGGCGCCGCCGGTCATCTGCAGCTGCTCCAGCCCGGCACCGAACCCGAGTTGGAGGCCTGCCCCCTGGGGCACCGCGAGGCCGGCGGCGTCGGTGATGTCCACGAACTGGACCTGGGCGACGCTCGTCCCCTGGAGGAGGAGGGCCGAAGCGAGGACGACGAGGGGAGACTTCATGCGCGAGGAGGGGTAAGCGACGGATCCAGTGTGCCCTCGGCCGGCAAATTCAGGGTGGGGCCGGGCCATCTACGGGGGGATTCCCCCTCAGCCCACGGACTCACCTCGACCTCCGTCTCACCCTGTGTCGCCAGATGGGCCCCCATGCGCCAGAGAGAGGGTGGCGCCGACCGCGTCGCTCCGACCGCTCGAGCCCTGTCGATCCACCCGCAGCGAGGGGGGAGATCTCGTTCTCGTCGCGGACGCCCCCGGCCCGAAGAGTCGGCCCGAAGAGTCGGCCCGAGGGAATCGGCGAGAGGGGCTCGGAAGGCGGCTCTCCCGCTGCACGAGACGCGGGGGCGTCAGATCGCCCCGCCTTGTGGGCTCCCTCCCCGGTCCGGCGCGCGTCCCCCGGGGCCTCCCCGGCGAAACGGCCCTGGGAAGAGGAGGAACTCTCCAGTCCTTCGATCCCAGCCGCCCGACCCAGCTACGCTGCCGCCCATGTACGCCCTGCTCGCCACCATCCTCGCCAGCCCCGCGATCCCTCAGAACGAAGGCGGGCTCATCGACAGCGCCGAGGGCCTCTTCGTGGGCATGATCGTGATCACCGTCGTGGCCGGCTGGCTGGACGTCCTCCAGAAGGCCCGCCAGAGCGCCCTCTGGCCGGTCCCCCTCGTGATCTACGCGACGATGATGCCGGTGGTCACCTTCATCGTGGTCCTGGCCCAGATCAAGGGCGAGGGCGTCGCACCGATCCACTACATCGCCGCGCTCTCGCCGCTCCCGCTGATCCTCTTCCTGCGCCTTCGCGGCCGGAAGGGCTGATCTCCTGCCGTCGCGAGGTCGGAATCGAGACCGGCTCCAGGGCCGTGCGCGCTTATGACACGGTCGCCCCTTGAGGGATGGGGCGCGCGACGCGATAAGAGGGTCATCATCAGGAACGGTTCGCCCCTCGCGGACCTGCCAACCTGGCGCGGAGAGCCAAGGTGGTTTGACCCCCAAGCGGGTCGATGAGCACGGGAAGTCCCGTGAACAACCTCTCCGGCGAGAGCCGTCCGCACCCCGCGGGCCCCCTCGCTTCCTGATGCGCCCAGGGGGTCTCTGACCAGGGAGCGCATCATGCGACCGACACTCGCCATCCGCGTCCACGCGGACCGTCCGAATCACCACCTGTGGAACAACCACGGGACCTGGTGGTGCCACTACACCGTCCAGCCGACACCCCACACGCGACGTCGCGTGAGGGTCTCCCTCGGCACGAAGGACCTCGAGGAGGCCCGCGAGCTCCGCGACCTGCTGCTGCGCCCGCTCAGGGAGGTGTCCGCATGAGCGGCCCGACGGCCCACGCCCCGGGGCAACCGATCCTCCCCAGGGGAGCCCCCCGCATGGAACGGCTCGGGAGAGCTCATGAGATCCGGGCCCTCGTCAGCGGCGACCAGGTGCCCTCGCTGGAGCTCCGCCGCCGCCCCGACGGTGGCGCCTCCGAGCCCTGGCCCTCGGCCGTCCTCGCGGAGCGAGAGCTCAGGTGGATCCACTCGGCCGAGATCATCCGCCGACGGGAGCGGGTGGGCTGGTGGACCCGGGGGGGACCGGACCAGGCCACCGTCATCGGCAAGGGCGTCCCGCTCATCCCTCCCTACTCCAAGAGGCTCGACCGTGGGGCCAACTGCTGGCCCGGTCGCTGGTCCGGCCGCTGGTCCGGCCGGATGATCTGGCACCAGTTCGGCGAGGACGTCACCGGGCGCTTCGAGGTCCAGGGCCTGGAGCGGTGCCGCGAGCTGCTCTTCCACCTCGAGGGGCCGGCGCCGTCCGGCGGAGAGGGTCCTGTAGGTGAGCGGTTGGAGGCAGGCCTCTTCCTCGAGTTCGAGGACGGTTGGCAGGTCCGCATCATGGCCGAAGAGCTCTGGGTCGGCGCCCCAGGGGCCGAGCACATGCCCATCCACGACGTGTTCGACTCGCTCGTCGACCGGTGGCGTCGCATGACCGCCCCGCCCCAGCGCCCCGACGAGCCGAGTCCGGAGGAGGAGGCGTGAGCTCCAGCCCTCGGAGGCGCTCAGACGCCTTCGAGGGGCGTGGTGCTGCCGGCGAAGGTGTCGGTCTCCACGCCCAGGCGCTGGAGCATGGTGAGGTAGAGGTCCGCGAGGGGGCGGTCCTCGTGGGTGAACTCGCGCTGCCAGGGCTCCTGGCCGCCGCTCCATGAGCCGCCGTACGCGTTGTCGCCCACGAGGTTCACGTACTGGCCGTGGCGGAAGCCCATGTCCTTGCCGCCGGCGAGGATC
>CALLKX010000086.1 GCA_938083085.1 uncultured bacterium | reverse complement strand
TTCTGGGAGATCGAGTACGCCTACCAGTTCGGCGAGTCGCGCAGCACCAAGGCGGCGTCGAACACGACCGACCTCGACCACAGCGCCTACCTCCTGCATGTCTCCGGCGGCTACGCGTTCGACCACAGCTCCGCCCTGAAGGTCGAGGGCATGTTCGACATCGCGACCGGCGATAGCAACCCGAACGACGGGCAGAACAACCGCTTCGACTCCCTCTTCGGCGTCCCCCGCTTCGAGTTCGGCCCCACGGGGATTTTCCGGGCCTTCACCCGCGCGAACATCATCTCGCCGGGCTTGCGGCTGACGGGGAACGTCGTGGACGACTGGCAGGTTCAGCTCACCCAGCGGCCCTACTACCTGGAGTCCAAGACCGACGCCTGGACGACGACCGGCTTCCGCGACGACACCGGCTCCTCGGGCCGCCACGTGGCGGACGTGACGGAGATTCGGGTGCGCAAGCCCCTGCTCAACGGAGGCGCTCGCTTCGAATTTGGCGGCGCCTACCTGGCGATGAAGCAGTTCGCCGACAACGTCGGAGACGGCAGAGACTCGATCTACACCTACGCGCAGATCTCCTTCAACTTCTGAGCCGACCCCCGGGCCAGGGAGCCAGGGGGCCAGGGAGCCTCGCGCCCCCTGGGGCGCCGCCTGCCCGGACGTGGAGGCGGCGCCAGCGGAACCAGCTCGCGCCCTCGCAGGACCGGGGGGGTCAGCTCGAGGTCGCGCGGCGGGGGCCGAGGAGCTCGATGAGGCGCGCCGCGGTCTCGCCCTTGGGCTGACCTTCAGCGGACCAGAGCGCGCCGCCGGCGTCGAAGACCGTGACGCTGGAGTCCGGAGCGTTCAGGGCGCTCGCGCCGTTCAGGACGATCCAGTCTGCGTTCTTGCGCACGAGCTTGGCCGCCGCCCGCCGCGCGCCGTCCGCCGTCTCGAGGGCGAAGGCGATCACCTTGCGGTCCCCCTTCTCCCTGGTGATGGTGCGCAGCAGGTCGGGGTTTTCGACGAGTTCAAGGACCGCGGGGGCGCCGCCCTCCTCCTTCTTCTTCCACTTGCCGTCGAGCCGCGTACGGGGCCTGAAGTCCCCCACCGCAGCGGCCATGTAGATGGCATCCGCCCGTGGGAAGTGCTCCTCCAGGGCGGCGAGCATGTCGAGGGCGCTCACCACGTCCACCCGCTCGACCCCCGGCGGGGTCTCCAGATGAACCGGCCCCGCGATCAGCGTCACGCGATGCCCGGCCTCCACGGCGGCTCGCGCGATCTCGAACCCCATCCGGCCGCTGGACTCGTTCGAGAGGTAGCGGACCGGGTCCAGGTGCTCACGGGTGGGCCCCGCGGTCACCAGCACGTGCAGGGATCCGGCGGCCAAGGTCAGGCCCCCTGACCGAGGGCCCGCTCCGCGGCGGCCACGATCGTCGCCGGCTCGGCCAGCCGCCCGGCGCCCTCGTCCCCGCAGGCCATGTGTCCGACCTCGGGCTCCACGAGGCACCAGCCGTCCCCCCGAAGCACCTCGAGGTTCCGCTGTACGGCCGGGTTGGCGAGCATGTGGGGGTTCATGGCGGGGCAGACCAGCCGCGGGACACCAGCCGGCACGGCGAGCAGCGACGTCGTCACGAGGTCGCCCGCCAGCCCATGAGCCAGCCGCCCGGCGAGGTCCGCCGAGCAGGGGGCGACGATCACGAGGTCCACCGCTCGAGAGAGCTCGATGTGGTCCATGGCTCCGCGGCGCTCTTCTCCCCACTCGGTCACCTGGGCAGGCTCACCGGTCACCGCGTGGAAGAGCTGGGGCGACACGAGCCTGGCGGCGTTCTCGGTCATCGCCGTCCGCACACGGTGTCCGCGCTGAGCGAGCTTGCTCGCGAGGTCGCAGGCCTTGTAGACCGAGACCGAGGCGGAGCAGCACAAGAGGATGTTGGCCATCTTGGGGTCCCGGTCGGAGGTGGGAGGAGGGGGAGAAGGGCGAGCCCGGAGGCCCAGCCATCAGGAGGGGCTCAGGCGGTGGTAGGCATCGGCAAGCCCACGATCTTGCGGATCTCGGTGACCGCACGATCCAGGTCGTCGTTGACGACAATGTGATCGTACTTCACCCGCTCGCGGTACTCGTCCTCGGCCTTCTTCAGGCGCCGCTCGAGGACCTCAGGCGTCTCGGTCCCGCGCCCCGAGAGGCGTTGGCGCAACACCTCGAAGCTCGGGGGCGCCACGAACACGTAGATGCCGTCCACCTCGAGCGCCTTGAGCTGCAGCGCACCCTGGACGTCGATCTCGACCAGATACGTCTTGCCGGCGGAGATGGCCTCACGCATGGGGGCCCGGAGGGTGCCGTACATGTTTCCGTGGACCTCGGCGTGCTCCACGAATTCGCCCGCCTCGATGCGTGCCTTGAACTGGTCCACGGAGAGGAAGTGATAGTGAGTCCCGTCCACCTCACCCGGCCGGGGCGCCCTGGTCGTCGCGGAGACGCTGAAGACGACCTGGTCGTACTCGAGCAGCTGCTTGCAGATGGTGCTCTTCCCGCAGCCCGAGGGCCCCGAGATGAGCAGGACGGATCCCTGATGATCGGAGGTTGTCATTCGATGTTCTGGACCTGCTCCCTCATGCGCTCGACGTGGGTCTTGAGATCGACCACGAGGTGCGCCACATCGGCGTCGTTGCACTTGGAGCCCACGGTGTTGGCCTCCCTGAAGAACTCCTGGGCCAGGAAGTCGAGCTGCCTGCCCACGGAACCGCCCCGGGACAGGACCGCCCCCAGCTGGCCGAGGTGACTGTCCAGACGGGTGATCTCCTCGGAGATATCCAGCCGGTCGGCGAGGAGTGCCACCTCACGGGCGAGGTCGGCCTCCGCGAGGCTCTTGTCCCCTGCAAGCTCCCCGACGCGTTCCACCAGTCGCGCCCGGTGCCGGGTCGCTGCCCCAGCCATGCGCTCTGAGATGCGAACCACCAGGGCGGCAATCTCCTCACCCGCGCCGGCCACGTCTGCGCCCATGGCCTCACCCTCCGTGGCCCTCATCGCGAGCAGGGCCTCAAGAGCGTCGCCCACCACCCCAAGGATCGCGCGCGCCTCCTCACCGGCCAGGTCCAGGTTCTGCTTCGAGCGATCATGGACGAGGACGCCGGGGAGGCCGAGCATCTCGGTGACGGAGTCGATCGGACGAAGCTCGGGATGCCGTTCAGAGAGGGACCGCTGCAACTCCCCGTAGCGCTCCACCGCAGACAGGTCGACGTTGAAGGAGGGCTGACCTCCTGTGCGTGAGACCTCGACCCCGACCTGAACCGCGCCTCGATTGAGCCTGCCGCGAACCGCCTTGTCCACGGCCGCCTCGAGGGCCGCATATCCCTGCGGCAGCCGCACCTTCGCCTGCAGGTGCTTGTGGTTCACCGTGCGGATCTCGACGGAGATCGATAGCTCTGCGCCGTCTGACAGCGTGCGTTCAGCGCGGGCAGCGCCGAAACCGGTCATCGAGAAGAGCGTCATAGCTGCGCCCTCTTCGGGCGACCGAGCCCGCCTGGGCTCAGCGGAGCTCCAGCCCGCTGACCGACTCCACAGAGGTGTGGGGAGCCGCCTCGGAGAGGGAGCTGGTGTTCTGGCGGGTGTTGTTGAGGACGTGGATCAGCACCGCCGACAGCAGGAAGGCGATGGCCACGTACGCCGTGAAGCGCTGCACGCCGGACGCCTTGACCCCGAAGGCCTGCTGACCAGCCGTACCGAGAGCATCCCCGAAGCCGCCGCCCTTGCCCTCTTGGAGGAGGATGACGACGGTCAGGATGATCGCCGCGGCGACGAACAGAATGTAGAGGAGGGTGATGAGCATCGTTCTAGGGGGCGTGCCTTGGCGGCGTCCGCTGGGTTGGGGCGCCGGGCTTCAGCTGGCGGCGTCAATGATCGGAAGGAACAGCTCCGGCCGCAAGGCGGCGCCGCCCACAAGGGCGCCATCAATGTCAGGAACTGCCATGAGCTCGGCGGCGTTGGCGGGCTTGACGCTGCCGCCGTAGAGGATCCGCATGGCGGCGCCCACCTCGTCACCGAAGGCCCCGGAGAGGACCCCCCGCAGGTAAGAGTGCACCGCGCCGGCCTGTTCAGGAGAGGCCGTCTCGCCCGTCCCGATGGCCCACACAGGCTCGTAGGCCACAGAAACGCGGGCCAGGGCCGCTGAATCGAGGCCCTCGAGCCCTGCGGTGAGCTGGGCCTGGCAGACCGCCTCGGTGCGCCCGTCCCGGCGCTCCTCGATGGTCTCCCCCACGCAGAACATCACCTCCAGGCCGTCCTCGAGGGCCCGGCGAACCTTGCGCGCGATGAATTCATCCGACTCCCCGTAGACGTGGCGGCGCTCCGAGTGGCCCAGGAGGGCCACGGTGGCCCCGACGTCCTTCAGCATCCGGGCGGAGACCTCGCCGGTGAAGGCGCCCTCCTGCTCGTCGCTGCAGTTCTGGCCGCCAACCTTGACGTGCGACCCAGCGGTCGCGCGGGTGACCTCGTCGAGGTGCACCATCGCAGGGAAGAGGCCCACATCGACGCCGCCGGCAGCGTGTTCACGCACGGCCACGGCGAGGTCGCGGGCGGCGCGACGGTCCAGGTTCATTTTCCAGTTGCCAGCGACGTAGGGAGTTCTCACGCGGTGCCTCGCAGGTGGGTCGGGATGTTGGGGAGGGAGGGGTGCGGGACCTGATGATCTCCGGTCAGGAGAGTGCGTCCGTCCAGCTCGCAAAGGACGCCCGCGTCTGCCACGAGCGCCTCGAATTCGTCGGGCCCTATGGCCTGCTGCCCGTCCGAGAGGGCTGCGGAGGGGTCGAGGTGCACCTCGACCATCAGGCCGTCCGCGCCGGCCGCCATGCCCGCGCGCCCGATCGCTCGAACCAGGTCGGAGCGACCTGCGGCATGGGACGGGTCGGCGATCACCGGCAGGTGGGTGGCCTCCCGCAGGTGGGCAATGGCCCCCACGTCGAGGAGGTTACGGGTCACCTGGTCAAAGCTCCGGATCCCGCGTTCACAGAGCACGACACGCGTGTTCCCGCCGCAGAGGAGGTACTCCGCTGCGCTCAGGAACTCATCGACCGTTGCCCCGAAGCCGCGCTTCAGGAGCACCGGACGGTCCACCGTTCCCAGCTCCTTGAGGAGCGAGGAGTTGGCCATGTTGCGGGCTCCTACCTGCACCATGTCCGCCACCTCCAGCACGGACTCGATGTCCCTGGGATCCAGGACCTCGGTCACGATCCCGAGCCCGGTGGACTCCCGGACGTCCTTGAGGTGCTCGAGCCCTCGCTGCCCCAGGCCCTGAAAGGAGTAGGGAGAAGAGCGGGGCTTGAAGGCCCCGCCACGGAGCAGGGTCGCGCCACGGCGCTGGACCGTGCGGGCAATCTCCAGGAGCTCCGCGCCGTCCTCCACCGCGCACGGGCCGGCGATGACCGAGGCGCGCCCGCCACCGAACATTGCTCCGCCGACCTCCACGATCGTCGCTGCTCGATGTGTCGACGACCACAGCGGCTGGTCGCCGGGCCGATCAAGCACCTCGACCACTCCCGGGAGAACGGTGAAGGCCGCCACGACCGGCCCTCGCTCCGGCACAGGAACGCCCTCCGAGAGGATCTCCAGCAGCTGGGCTCCAGGCTCCAGCGCCACCAGGCGGACGCCGAGCTCGCGGGCCGCGGCCTCGACCCCAGCGCGCTGCGCGTCGTCGATGGTGCTCTGGAGGTGGATGAACATGGCTGGGGGCAGGGGCGACGCCGCGCGGGACCCCTTGGGTCGTGCGCGTTACGCTCCGGCGAAATAGCGCACCATTATAGGTGCAACGCCCCGCAAGCTCGGGGAGTGGACCGACATAAAGTCGGCTGCGAGACATGTCCGTTGACGACCAGCACGATTCATCACCGGGGGACACCCTGGAGGCCCTCCTCGATCTGGGGGCCCTCGACGCACTCCCGCGGACCGGCTGGCTGCTCCGGGGGGTTCAGCCTGCGGAGTCTGTGGCCGGACACCTGCTCGGCGTGGCGCATATGGCGCTCGCCCTCGCGCCCCGCGTCGATTTGCCGCTAGACCTGGGCCGAGTCCTGGCCATGGCGGTGCTCCACGACGCCGCCGAGGCACGGAGCGGTGACATTCCAGGTCCCGCGGGGTCGCTCCTCGCTCCCGGACAGAAGCACGCCCTCGAGTCGAGCCTGGCGGACGACCTCTTGACCCCGCTCTCCGCCACCGCACGGGGTGCGTTCGAGGAGTACCTGACCCAGGAGAGCCGGGAGGCCCGCTTCATCAAGGCCTGCGATCGCCTCCAACTGGGGGTCCGCCTGGTGGGCTACGAGCGGGCCGGCTGGCGCGGGCTCGACGAGTTCTGGGACGGCCTCGACCCCGAACTCTTCGCCGAATTTGCCCCCTGCCGAGACCTCTGCGCCGAGCTCCTCCGCTCGAGGCAGGACGTCTCTTGAAACGGCCGCGGATGCTCTCTGTGGTCCCCCTGGCCGCGCTCACGGTCGTGCTGGGCGTGCTGGCGGCCGCAATCCTCACGGACCCGCCCCTCGACTTCCCGTTCTCCGAGCCGCCGCCCGGAGCCCCGATCCCCTCGGTCGATCTCGCCCTCGGCGACCTGACGCTCAGCGGTCGGGTGGTCGGCCCTGACGACGCGCCCGTGGACGGCGCCGGGGTCTCCCTCAAGGAGAGAGACCGCCCTGTATGGACCTGGAGCTCCTCGGACGGGGCCTTCGCCCTGCCCGAGCTCGACGCGGGCCCCAAGCGGGTCCTGGTGACCGCCCTAGGGCTCCAGGCCACCGCCTTTGACATCGAGCTGGGTCCCGAGGGCGCCGATTCGGTGGTCCTGAAGCTGGAGCGGGAGATCGTCCCGCCCGAGGTCCCCGAAGGCCTCGCCCTCCAGGATCTCCGCGGCAGGATCGACCTCGGCCCACTCGCGGGCCCGGAGGGCGGCTTCGAGGTGCTCTTCCAGCCACTCCTCTCGCCGTCCGAGCTCGGGGGTGGTTTTCCGAGGCGCGTGGCGGTGGATCGCGAGGGCCGCTTCGAAGCCCCGCTGCTCCAGCAAGGCGGCTATCGGGTCATCTTGCTCGCCCCGGATGATCGCGGGGCAAGCGGGCCGGACCTGCTCTCCACGGGGGCCCAGGACGTGATCACCATCCAGCACGGTGCGGACGGGGAGACCGGCGAGCTTGAGCTGACCTCCAAGGCCGGTCTACTCCAGGGCACGGTGACCGCGCCGGCGACCGGAGCGGACGAGGCGGACCGTCCTGTTCGGGGAGCCCTTGTCCGGGCTGAACCGTTGAGCGTGGACCCTGACGAGACGCGGCGGGGCACGCTGGTGCTCGGGGCGGACGACTTCCGGGCCACGCGAACCGATCCGGCGGGCCGGTTCGTCCTGCGCCACCTCCGCCCCGGACGCTATCGCGTGACGGTTGTGGCCGGCAAGGCTCGCCGCCAGTCCGATATCATCGTCCCGGAAGGAACGGCCGTCGACGTCCCATTCGACAAGACCCGATGAACCGCATCACAGCGATCCTCCTGGCCTGCGCCACGCTGCTCACCCACACCCTCGTGGTGCACCGGGACCTCAGCGGAGCATTTGGCCCGCCATATGAGTCCGCGTACGTGGCGTTCCAGCTGGCCCTGAACTTCGTCAGCGAGGGGGCCTTGGTGTGGTGGCTAGACCCGGTATCAGGGGAGACCTTTGGCGGACTCTGGTCCTATCCATCCCCGATCCTGGTCTTCGTCTCGTCGGCCTTCGAGTGGGTACACCTCCCTGTCGCTCGCGGCGTCCAGGTCACCGGGATCGTCTCTGTCCTCGCCACCATCTGGCTCTGCACCCGCTTCGACCTGACGAGGATCCTCAGCGTGGTGTCCGCGGTCCTCCTGGTCTCCTGCGGCGCGGTCGCCGCCGCGGGCGGCAGCGGGACCGAGTGGCCCATTGTGATGGCCCTGGGCACCGCGGCGTTCGTCGCGCTGGAGAAGGGACGGCCCCTCGCCGCCGCGATGGCCCTCGCCCTGCTGACCATCTCCACCTCCGTGGCCGTGATCCTGGTCGTGGCCCTCCTCGCACAGACCCTCATCCGAGCCGAGGTCTTCGGGTCGACCGCACGGGCCCGGCGGGTGCTTTACTTCCTTCCTGCGGCCGCAACCCTTTGGCTCGTCGAGCTGGCGGGAGGCTCCCTCCTGAGCGGAGTCGAGAGGATCTTCACCTCGGCCCCCGCCAACGCGGCCGAGGGTATGGCTCACCTGAGGGACTTCTGCGTCGCGACGGTCTCGCCGATCCTGCTCATCTATCCCCTGATCGCCCTCTGCGGGGGCGAGCTTTCCCCGGTCGGCCGGCGGGCGCTGGCGCTCGTCAGCGTCTGGTGTGCAGCGACGGTCATGAGCGGCGGAGGGCCCGAGACGTACGACCTCGGGTTTGTGCCCGCGCTGCCCTTCGCGTTCATCGCGATCCAGGAGGGCCTCCGCCGCGCGCTCGACACCTACAGGCCCAACATCGAGCGGCTCACGTGGGTCTCCATCCTGGTCGCCAGCCTGGGGTCACTCGCCGTCAATCGATTCCCCGGCGAGCCGTCGACGACCGATACGCCGACCCTCACCGAACGAGTGCTCGCGTCCAGCGCGACCCGCTGGCCTGTCCCCCACCCCATTCTCGGCAGATCAAGCCTCCACCAGGAAGTGCGGAGCACGAATCGAATCCGGTGGATCGGCGAGTTTCTGAGCGAGCGCTTGCCCGAGGACACGACGCTCCTCAGCCCCTGGCCAGGGGCCATTGGCTATCTCGGACGCTACAGGGTCATCGACCTGTTCGGGCGCACCGAGGCCTTGCCGGGCCACGCTCCGGCCCCGTGGTCACCGCGACCACCCGCTCCTCACATCGCGGCGGCGCTCGGCCTCGCCCCCGACTACATCCTCCCCTGGCTCAATGGCTTCAAGGTGCACCTGAAGAACGGCGGTCGTCCGGCCTTCCGCCCGGGCATTCTCCGCCTCGATCCGGACGACAGCCCCTCCTATGTCGCCGAGCTTGATGTGCTCATGGAAGCCTACGAGCCGCTGATCACGGCGGGGCGTCAAGGGAGCAAGCAGCAGTTCACGCCCCCGCTGCTGCTCCTCCGCCGCCGCGGGATCTTCGAACCACCGGTTATTCAGCACCGGATCCGTCAGGGGAACGTCCTGGAGTTTGTCGCGGGCTTCGGGACGCCCGGACCCAAGGAGCCGGGCTCGACGCTCCCACAGGTCTTCGACACGATCATCACCGTGGTTCGGGCGGATGGCTCCCGTTCGATCGTGGACCCCACCGGACAGGAGCGCCGCTCGCTCGGCGACGGGCCCCCTCCGCTGAGCATGAGCGGCCTGGTCATCGACCCCCGCTGGCCGGCCGCCACCTCCCTGCTGCGCATCCCACTCGACGCGCTGCGGTCGGCCCCCGCCGTTCGAAGTGTCGAGGTGCGACTGATCCACCATCGTCTGCCTGCGACCTTTCCGACCTCGGACGCTGCTGAGCCGTACGTGTACGAGCTCCCCTGACAGCCTCCCCTTATCGCTTTGCCGCGGGAGCCTGAGGCGCTGGAATAGAGAGGTGGAACCTGCTGTTTGGAGAGAACTCGCGCCCCTGGAGCCAGGCTGCGTCGAACGCTGGAGCGATCTCGCAGCCACGGCGCCCTCCCTCGGCGCCCTCGACCGCCTCCGGGCGGCCCGCGGGCCAGAGGTGGCCCGCTTCGTCTCCCTCCAGGCAGAGCTCGCGAGGCAGCACCGAGGACGACTCGATGGAGCGGCGCTACGCTTCCTGACCTCGAAGGGCGCCGAGCAGGCCACGGCGACGGCCGTGGCTCGGCACCGCGCGGAGCGCTTCGCCCGCGCTGGAGAGGGCTGGATCCCCTGGGATGCGTGCTGCGGGATCGGCTCCGATCTCCTGGCCCTCGCGGAGCGCTTTGATCGGGTCCTCGCCACCGACCTCGACGCCGACACTCTCCGGTGCGCGACCGCGAACCTCGCGTGCGCGCAGGCTTCTACCCCGCAGGGCCGAGGGCCGCGCGCTCACGCGAACTGGTTCGCCGCATTGGGGGACGCCATCACACCCCCATTCCTCCCCTCTCTCGAGACCAAGATCCTCGGCCTCTTCGACCCGGACCGCCGCCCAGAGGGGCCTCGCGAGGGCCGCGCCGATCGCTGGAGCCCCTCCCTCGACGCGGTGTTTCGTGCCGCAGCGAACCTTGGTGGAGCCTGCGTCAAGCTCCCTCCCTCCCTCGAAGAGTCCGTTCTCACGGGCCCCGCTGGCGACCTCTCCCTCGCGCTCTCGTGGACGTCTCTCGATGGAGAGATGAAGGAGTTGAGCGCGTGGACCGGGATACTGGCCACCGGCCCCCCCGAACGAGAGGCGATCTCGCTCCGCTCCAGCGGTGAGGCGCGCTCCTACTCGGGCCCGGGGCAGGCCCTCCCCGAGGCCGAGCGGGAGCCACGCCCCGGCCAGTGGCTGGTCGAGCTGGACCCAGCTCTCTGGCGGGCCGATCTGGCCGGGGTCTTCGCCGCGGAGCACGGAGCGGCGCCCCTCGAGGCTCCTGGGCCCGGCGGGTTCCTGGTGGCCCGAGCAGCCGTGGCCCACCCGATGGCCCGCAGCTGGCGGGTCGAGGACGTCGTCCCCGCCGATCGCCGGCGGGTGCGGGCCATGCTGCGGGAGCACGCCGTGGGGCCGCTCACGGTCAAGACCCGGCACCACCCCGAGACCGCCGAGGCCCTGACCAGGCGCTTCCGATCCCCTGGCCCGAGGGCGGGATTGCTGGCGGTGACCCGGGTCGCCGGCCGTGCGCTGGCGCTCCTCCTGGGCGACGAGCACCGAGAAGGTCGCTCCTGACCGGGATACCGCTCCAGCGCACCTCACTGCCAGGTTGACGCAAATGGAGGCACCTGGTGGGCGATGAGGGACTCGAACCCCCGACGTCCTCGGTGTAAACGAGGCACTCTACCGACTGAGTTAATCGCCCTCTGAGGGGACGCCGATCACCCCACCGGGGCCGTGCGCCCCGGTATTCTGCCCCAACTCGCGCCCGGAGTTCAGAGGTCGCCGTTCGAAAACCGATGGTTATGGACAGGCGCTGCCCCCTCCCAACGGCTCATCCGGGCGGCTCCTGCCACTCCCCAACACCCCAGTCCCTCACCATGCGTATCGCAGTCATCGGATCCGGCTATGTCGGTCTCGTAGCAGGAACCTGCTTCGCCGAAAGCGGCAACACCGTCACCTGTGTCGACATCGACGAGAAGAAGATCGAAGGCCTCCGCAACGGCGTCGTGCCCATCTTCGAGCCGGGCCTCGAGGAGCTGATCAAGCGCAACGTGCGTGACGGGCGCCTGCACTTCACGACCGACTACGCCGAGGGAATGAAGGACGCCCAGGTGGCGTTCATCGCCGTGGGGACGCCCCCGGGCGAGGACGGCGGCGCCGACGTCAAGTACGTCCTCTCAGCCGCCGAGAGCATCGCGAAGCACATGACCTGCTACACCGTGGTCGTGGACAAGTCCACGGTTCCCGTCGGCACGGCGCTCAAGGTTCAGGCGGCCATGGCCCCCCACGCCCAGCACGAGTTCGACGTGGTCTCGAACCCGGAGTTCCTGAAGGAGGGCGCCGCGATCGACGACTTCCTCAAGCCCGACCGCGTCGTCGTGGGCGCGGACACGGACCGGGCGGCGCGGATCATGACGGAGCTCTATGAGCCCTTCGTCCGCACAGGCAACCCGATCTTCACCATGGACGTCGCGTCGGCGGAGCTGACCAAGTACGCGGCCAACGCCATGCTCGCCACGCGCATCTCCTTCATGAACGAGATCGCCAACGTCTGCGAGCGGGTCGGCGCCAACGTGGACAACGTCCGCAAGGGCATCGGCTCGGACGACCGGATCGGCTCGCGCTTCCTCTTCGCGGGGATCGGCTACGGCGGGTCCTGCTTCCCGAAGGACGTCAAGGCGATCATCCACACCGCGGACAAGAACGACTACGACTTCAGGATCCTGAAGGCCGTGGAGGACGTGAACGCGACCCAGAAGCTCCTCATGTTCGAGAAGATCGTGAAGCACTTCGGCGAGGACCTCTCCGGACTCCGCTTCGCCTTCTGGGGCCTCGCGTTCAAGCCCAACACAGACGACATGCGCGAGGCGCCCGCCATCGTGCTCTCCCGCGCCCTGCGAGGCGCCGGCGCCACGGTGATCGCCCACGACCCCGAGGCCATGGACGAGGCCCGGGATCACTACCTCGGCGACGAGATCGAGTACGCAGAGAGCCCCATGGACGCCATCGAGGGGGCCGATGCCCTCGTCATCGTGACCGAGTGGAACGAGTTCCGTCGCCCCGACTTCGAGGCCCTGAGGAGCGGCTTGAAGCAGCCGGTCATCTTCGACGGGAGGAACATCTTCCCGCGGAAGACGCTCGAGGAGCTGGGCTTCACCTACCACGCCCTCGGCCGGTAGAGCGCGGCCCCCAGCCGCGGAAGAGGCGAGCGCCCTCGGCGCCCCCAGCAAGCTGAAACGACAAGGCGGCCCGTTCCCGAAGGAACGAGCCGCCTCTTGATGTCGTGGCTATTACTGAGAGCACTCCTCGCACCCGCGCTGAACTCGATCAGGTGGTGTGAACCTCACCGAACGCTGGTGCGTCTCGTGTCCTCAATCAACGTGATACGAGTTACGTCGCCCGAAACCCACTGAATCCGGAACGTTCATCCAAAAAAATTCAACGGCGCTTCGTCGCCAAACTCCGCAACCATCGCGCGGCGCGCTGCCCTTCGTCGGTCTCTTGCGCCGCCAAAGCACGCAACTTCGCGCGTGCGAGGCGCGTTGATTCCTCCAACGTTGACGACCACCCGGTGCAGGTCGCGCGGACGCTGTCGGACTCTGCCACGAGCAGCGCACGCGACAGCAGGGCTGGATCATCACAGCGCATGATCAGGTCGCGCAGGTTCAGCGCAGCGCTGCACTCGCCGAGCTTCAAGCGAAGCCGCGCGGACCACAGCGCAGCGTGATCCACGTCCTGGCCACGGGCGAGCGACGCTCCAGCCACCGCGTCGTACTCGTCCAACGCAGCCCGCACGTCTCCTGCGCGGCGGGCAGCGTGGGCGCTCGCGAGCCGGTCCCGCCAGAGGCGCCACGGGACGGACTCGGCGACCTGCTCCGGTTCCAAGTCGCGCCCTCCCGACTCATGGCCGAGAGGCCCGGACGGCGCTGACACCTCAACGAGGATCACCCCGAGCGCGGCCATGCCGGCCAGCCCGAGCGCACCTTTCACGCGGTGGACCAGGAGCCAGCGGCTCGATCGGTTCAGGCCTCCTGAGCGCGCTCCAGAATCCACCGTATGGCTCAGCTGCGACCGAGGAGTTCGAGGACCGCGGCGTGGAGCCGCCGCCGCGCGCGGAAGAGCCGCACCTTCACGAGCTGACGGCTGATCATGCAGGCTGCCGCCGCAGCGGCGGTGCCGCCTCCTTCTCCGTAGAAGGCTGACAGGACCACGCGGTCGCGCTCCAAGAGGGTTCCCCAGACCGCGCGAACCGCAGCAGTGAGGTCCGCACCGTCCACCTCTTGCCCATCCACCCGATAGAGGTCGAGATCCGCTGAATCCCCGGGCACAGCCTCCGTGCCTGGAATGAGGAGAAAGACCGCGTGATCCGGCGGGCTCAGGTGCTGCCAGGACTCCTTTCGAGCGTGATCGAGGTGGACGTTGGCGGCGATCTGGAGCACCCACGACACCGGCCGCTGGACATGATCGAAGTACCCGGCGTGGCGCGCTGCGCGCAGGAGGGTCTCCTGGGCCAGGTCCTCAGCCTGGTGCTCATCGCGGCAGCGCCGCTTCAGGAAGGCCAGCACCGAGGGCCGTAAGGCCACCAGCTGGTCCCAACAGCCTGAATCGGTGGTCCGGGGACGCGCTCGCCCGGTGCCAGCCGAACGGCGCTGGACAGGGCGCGTGCGACGTGGGGTCGGAGCGTGCCTGGAGCGCGGCTGGGGGTGAAGGGGGCGCGGAACAGGGGGGGCGAGTTTCGACATGACGCTCTGGGGAGGGGGGGTGACGTCCACGGCCCGAGCGCGCCCAGCGGACGCTGCCGGTCCCGCCGGCTCCCGCTCGGCTGCGGATCCAAGGTCAGGACAGCACTTCGAGCGCAAGGGCGGCGAACGCGGCCTCGGTGTGGATAACTCCACGCCGTCGCGCCGCCCCACGAAGCGGGGAGGAGCCGCACGCCCGGCCGAGGCGCCCAGGCGGCATCGGCACTCTCCCCTGCGGCATAGCCCGCCAACGAGACAAGGCCGCCCCCGGTCACCGGGAGCGGCCTTGCCGCTGGCAGAACGAAGGCCTGCCGGCCCCGAATCGAACGGGGCGCTGACTTTCTACCGAACCAGATCAGTTCCGGCGGCGGAACTGGCGCGCCGAGTCCGACCATCGGGACCCACGGAAGTTGCGCGTCACGAAGTTGAAGAGGCGGTCAGACTGCTCCTTCGCGAGCTCCCCACCCAGTTCCTGGATGCAGCGGCCGGCGTAGAAGGCCGACTGCGGGACGTACGCAAGCTCGGCGGGGTAGAGGACCACCACCCGCATGAACGCGAGCTGGGCGCGATTGAAGACCGGAGCAGCCCCCTCCGCGTCGCCCGACGCGGCCGCGGTCTCGGCGCGACGGAACAGGCACTCCCCGAGGCCGCACCATGCGGCGGCAAGGGTACGGTCGTCGGCGTTCGGTGACTCGGTCACGCCCTCGAAGGCCTCCTCGGCCTCCTCGAACGCACCGCGGCCCTTCATTGACTCGGCGATCGCCACGTCGGCGCGATTGGCAACGGTCGGGAAGACCGCGGCTTCGGAGGAGACCCGACCCAGCGCAGCCTCGAGGCCGGCGCCGTTGAGAGAGTCATCGGACAGCACTTCGCGGAGGCGGTGCTCCAGCTTCCAGCGCTGGGCAAGGCCACGCTCCTCCACGAACACACCGAAGGCGGCGGCCGAGGCCTTGGCGCCGGCCTTGTCGCCGTGGATCAGCTGCGCCTCGAACTTCTTGATGAAGGCGAGGGGCACGTAGCGAGAGTCGGGGTACGCGGCCACGAGCTCGTCGACCGCCGCGACCATCGACTGGATGGACTCCTCGCTGTTCATCTGCTCGAAGAGTTCGATCAGCCGATACTGCGAGTAAGCCGCGGCCCAGGGGTGCTTGCGATCTCCTCGCTCACCAAGCCCGCCAAGGTAGGTCTGAAAGCCGCTGATCGCTCCGAGGAGCGCGCCGTTCATCGCGTCGACCTCGGCTGCCGCCACGTCCTCCGGGCGCTCCGTGAATTCGACGCGCAGCACCAGCTCCGAATCGACCTCAGCGTCACCTCGCCCCTTCTCGGGCTTGTAGGTCACCAGGTCGATGGTCTCGGAGACCACGTCCACGTTGTCGACGATGGAGCCGTCGGCCTTGTAGATCCGGTCCGGGGAGGCGGACGCGTTGGCGGCGGCGGCGACGGCCAGAGAGGCCAGGAGGGTCGAGGAGGTGATTCGGGTCATCATGAAAACCATCGAACGGCATAGCAGGCGGCGTGCCCGCGGTGACGAGATCGGGGGAGGAGGATGGGCGGAATCGGCTGACCTGTCAACGAGAGCCAGGCCCCAAGGCGGCCAGACCGGGCCAGATCGGCTCAGACGCACATGCCAGCCGAGACCTCGAGCACCCGCTCGAGCCCAACCAGCTCTTCTGCGACGGCCAGGGCGAACTCGACGGACGATCCAGGGCCCAGGCTGGTGAGGACCGTCCCGTCCTGAACCACTCTCGCCTCCGAGCCCACGGCCCCGGCGGCGAGGAGTTCGTCGCGCACGCTGGGGTGACAGGTCATCCGCCGCCCGTCCGCGGCCCCTGCCCTGGCCAACACCAGCGGCGCCGCGCAGATAGCGGCCACCAGCTGCCCTCCTCCCAGGAGGCTCTGGACGGCGGCGATGACCCGCTCATCGGCCCGCAGCCTCTCCATGCCGCCCATCCCTCCGGGGAGCACCAGCGCGTCCACGGGCTGCTCCAGCGCCTCGTCCCAGCCGAGCTCGGCGTGCAGGACGACCCCTCGGGAGGCACGCACCGGGCCCGCCCCCTCGAGGCCAGCCACCACGACCTCAAGACCCGCTCTCCTGAGGACGTCGATAACGATCACCGCCTCCATCTCCTCGACCCCCTCCGCAAGGGGCACCACGACGCGCTTGTTCATGGCGTCAGGATAAGCGGACATGCGCCCCAGCGCCCTTTCCCCGCCCCCGCGAGCGATGCTCAGGCGGCCTGCCGGCCCGCGGAGGAGGCACCGAAGACGGCGTCCCCCCAAAGGGCAAGGTTCCCGAGCAGCCAGGTCAGCCGCCAGTGGGTCTCAGGGTCGCCGGCGACGGCCTGGATCACCTCCGGCGCCACCCACTCCGCGAGGAACCGCGAGCCCGCGATCTCATCCTTCACCGGCGCGCACCAGGTCTCGAAGGGCAGCGGGAAGGACGCCTTCCGCCGCTTCTCGATCCGTTCCGGAATCGCCCCCTTGAAGGCACGGCGCAGGATGATCTTGGAGCCGGCGGCCCCTGCCTGCCCGTCCTCGAACTTCGCGGCCATCGGCAGCGACTCCGCATATCGAGCCACCTCGACGTCCGCGAAGGGGGTCCGTCCCTCGATGCCGTGACGCATGGTGGCCCCGTCGAGCCGCTCCAGCAGGGCGTTGAGGTTGAAACGGCGCTGGAGCTGGAGGTGGGCGTCGAGCTTGCCGCCGCCCTCTCGCACCTGCGTCTCGCTAAGGGCATACGCACGCTCGTAGGCGTTGATGACGAAGTCAGACTGTCCTGCGGCGTCGCCGTGCAGGAGCCCCTCCTGAGCCGCGGGAGACACCCAGGCCGCGGCCTCGAGGTGGAAGCGGGCTGAGCCGATCGGGACTGCCGGGAGGCGGCCGTGGGTTGCATAGGCCGAGAGGATGGCGTCGTAGCCGCCGAAGAGCTCGTCGGCTCCTTCGCCGGAAAGGGCCACGCGCGCTCCAGATTCACGGACGGCCGAGGCGAGCCGCGAGATCGCGACCTCGTTGGGTGTGGACAGCGGCTGGCCCAGATGGGCCACGTGCTCGCGCCATGCCCCCATGAAGTCACTGGCGTGCAGGTGGACGTCGTGGTGCCGGGTCCCCAGCTCCCCGGCCAGGGCGCGCGCCTCGGCGGGGTCGGGGCCGATCTCCTGACCGCCGTCGACGCCCGAGGCACACCAGGTCGCGAGGTCGTCGCGGCGACCCGCGACGATGGAGGCGATGATCGTGCTGTCGAGGCCGCCCGAGAGCATCGAGCACACCGGCACATCGCTCACCAGGTGGGCCAGGACGGAGTCGGTGATCACGGACCGACAGGCCTCGGGGGCCGGGTCCGCAGGCGCCACGCCGAAGAGCAGCCCGGGCGTGTACAGCTGCACCGGTCGCGGGCGCCGCTTGCAAAGGTCGATCTGGAGGGTCTCGCCAGGCTGGATAGCCTCGACGCCCTCGAACAGGGTGCGACCCGCCATGGTCCTGCGGCTGGTGGCGAGGTAGGCGGAGAACATCTCCATGTCCGGGGCGAGACGCACCCGGGGATGTGACACGAGCGCGCGAGGCTCGCTCGCGAAGGCGAGGCCGGTCGGCGTCGACGCCCAGACCAGGGGCTTGACGCCGAGGGGGTCACGGGAGAGCAGCACCGTCCGGGTCTCGAGGTCCACGAACGCCAGCGCGAACATGCCCCGCATGGAACCGAGGGCGTCTCGCCCGCCAAGCGTCAGCGCCCAGAGCACGGTCTCCGCATCGCAGGCCGTCTGGAATCCCGCTCCGCCAGTCGCCTGCAGCACTGCAGGTTCGAGCGAAGCGCGGAGCTCGGCGTCGTTGTAGAGCTCGCCGTTGTAGACGAGAGCGTACCGCCCACAGGGCGTCGTGATCGGCTGCGCGGCCGCGCCGTTGCGGGGGTCGCGCACTGCGAGGCGGGTGTGACCCAGGAGCACGTTCTCACCGCGCCAGAGGCCGCGG
This sequence comes from uncultured bacterium, assembly GCA_938083085.1. Classification (GTDB taxonomy): domain Bacteria; phylum Planctomycetota; class UBA1135; order UBA1135; genus Saltatorellus. The sequence continues at coordinate 26,937 of CALLKX010000086.1, read as the reverse complement.
CCGTCCGGTCCACGGTGATCCAGCTCACCGAGCCAGCGCTCGGCCTGCTCGTCTGTCAGGCCCACGGCCTCGCCGCGGGCCGTCACCTCTCCGAGAATTCCGCACATTGCCCCAGTCATCGACTGGATCGGCCCGGAGGATGAGCGATCCGCCCTGAACCACCCCCGCCCCGAGCATGGCCCGGAGGGTGGCTCCGCGCCTCACGCCCTCCAGAGGGCTGGCCAGGGAGGCTCTCAGCGCTTGGGACGGGCGACCACGAGCACGTGGAAGCCGAGGAGGGAGAGGCCGGGAACCGCGCAGAGGACCCGATCAAGGCCGATAAACAGCCTCGTCAGGAGGGCCGAGCCCGGGATGAAGCGGAGGGCGCCGAGGTGGTCTGGGAACCCGGCGAAGACGTAGGCGAGGACGCCGAACTTCTTCGTCCTCAGGACCTCCATCCCCGCACGCTCGGTCAGCTCCACGATGCCCTTGCGGGTGAAGCCCTGGTCCCCCACGTCGAAGTGAGGGCTCTTGCGGTACATCAACGCCCGGGCGAAGCGGATGATCGGGTTGTCGTTGCAGGGCTCGCTCATCACGAGCAGGCCGTCGTCCGCGAGCATGTCCTCGCAGCTCTCGAGGAACCCCACGTGGTCGCGCATGTGGTGCAGGCTGCCCTTGCAGAAGACCACGTCGAAGGCGGCCTCCCGGAAGGGCATGTGCTCCGCGTCCGCCGTCACGAGCCGCGCGTTCGGGACGTACGCCTCGCTCACCTTCAGCATCTCGTGACTGATGTCGAGCCCCACAGCCCCGGGCCGCTGGGCCTCCAGCTCCGCGAGGAAGAAGCCCGTTCCGCAGCCAATATCGAGGAGCCGCGTGGCGGACGCGGGGGCGTGGCGGATCATCTCCGCGTGCCACTCCTCCTGAAACAGGCGGCTGAAGGCGAACGAGTACCGATACGCGTAGCGCGGCGCCAGCGCACGGTGGAGCTCGATCTGCGCCTGGGCGTTGGAGTCGCTCGACATGACGGTCGAAGTCTACCCGGCCCGACCCTTCCAGGTCAGTTCCGCTCGACCCACCGCTGGGCGATGGTCCGGAGGTCGACCTCAGCGCCCTCATCGGCGCCAAAGTACCGGCGCTCGATCTGCAGCACCGTCGCGTCCAGCTCCTGCTGCATGGCGGTGTCCAAGTGATTGGCCCGGCGGACCTCTCCCAGGAGAGTGAGCACGGTCACCGGGGTGATTTCGTCCGGCAGGGCCGGCCCGGAGGCCTCGGGACCCTCAGCCGCATCCCCCCTGGGACGCATCAGCCAGGCGGCCGCACCGCCGAGGGCAAGGAGCAAGAGCCATGGCCAGGCCGAACGGCCCCCCTCGCTCCCGTACTCGCCGCCGAGCTGGACCACCATCTCGGCGGTCATCAGGTCGGCGTCGTCATAGCGCTGGTAGACCGCCTGTGTGTCCGCATCGCGCGGGGCCGCGAATTGGAACGCCTCCGGCGCCCCGGCTCCCTCGCGGGCCTTCATCTCGACCACCCAGAGGCGCTCGGAGACCACCGCCTCCTCGTCGTCGGCGAAGCGGACCACCGAGACTCCCTGGCCCTCGGTCTTGGTCACCTCGAAGTCCTCGGGGGCGAGGTCCACGATCTGCTCCAGCTCGGGCACGAGCCCGTTGGCCTGGGCCTTCACCTCGAGGGTCAGCACGCCCTCGTCGGCGCGGCGCTCATCGAGGATCTGCGTGACCTGGAGGTTCTCATGGGGGCGGGTCCCGCCACCGGCCGAGGCGTCGATGGCGACCACCGGCGAGGTCACCGGGAGGACCACGTAGCCCGTCACGTCATTGAAGTCGAGGTCCAGCTTCAGGGGCGGGACACGGTCGACCGCTGCGTCGCGGGCCGTCGCGAGCACATAGGCATAGGGGGTGCGCCGCCAGCCGTACTCGTCGTCCGCCTTGGAGGCGGCGTCCTCGCGGTTGAAGGTCACCGAGACCACGTCGAACTGCTCGCCGAGGGTCGCGCGCACGGACTCCTCAAACTTGTCCCGGTAGTTCTCCTGGGGCCGGCCGTAGTTGTAGTAGCTGTTGACCGCGTTGGCCTGGTTCTGGAGGTACTTGGCGAAGCCGCCGCTCTCGCGGGCGATCTCCTTGGTGTACCGGATGTCGACCTTGATCCCGAAGGGCTCCGTGCCGACGTCGGCCGAGCCGTCCACGGCGGTCACCAGCTCGATCTCGGTGACGAGGTCGGCGTAGTAGTCGTAGACCCGGCGCGCGGCCTTGGCCTGCGGGTGATCACCCACGACCTCGAAGCCCGCCTCGAGGAAGCGGTTCTTGCAGGCGGGGTTCACGCTGCTCAGGCGCGTGAACAGGTTGTTCGCGAACATCGCGAGGTGGGCCTCGGCGGCCTCGCCCCCGATGTCCTCGAGCATGTCGGAGATGAGCGGGATCTCCTTGCGCACCAGGATCGTCTCCTGGTCCACGGCCGCGAGGTCGGTCGCACCGAGGGCCGAGTTGAACCACAGGTCGAAGACCTGGGTGGAGTAATCGGAGGGCTTCAGGTCAGGCACCGACTCGACGTAGTGCAGCGCGGCCTCACCGAAGAGGTCCAGGGCAGCTCGGCGCCCACCGGCGAAGTCAGAGCTCTTCTGGAGCTTGTTGCGGTAGTTGTTCAGGTCGTGCATCAGCGACGCGCGAGCCGCCTCGAGCTGCCAGGCGCCCACGTGGGCCTCGATGGCCCCGTCCAGCATGGCCGACGCGAGCTCGTAGCCCCGCTGGACCTCGGCCTCGATGTCCTTCTGCTTGCGGTTGGTGCCCGCGTTCTTCTGGACCTCGGGGGAGCGCCAGATCGTGGCGAGGTTGGCCCGCATGGTCTGGGCCATGGAGGCGAGGGTCTCGGGGTCGAGGGTCTCGAGGTCGCCAAAGACCCTCTCCATCACCTCGACGCGGTAGATCTCGGCCGCGCTGTGGCTCTGGATGAAGGCGCGAACCAAGAGCTTGGAGTCCACCTCGACGCCCTCCACTGCGCGCAGCCGCGCCACCCACTCGGAGAGGTCCTCGAGGTTCCGCTCCTGCTTGCTCCGCGTCAGCGGGATGCCGCTCGCGCGCTGATTGAAGCCGTAGGAGTAGTTGTAGATGTTCGACCGATTGCGGCTCGCGTTGGGGTCGTTGTTCTGGATCCAGACGTCCATGAACGAGCGGGCGAGCTCGTTGGCCTTCTTCGGATTCGAGGCCGCCAGGTCACGGATGAACGGGAAGGCGAGCTTCTCCTCGCCGACCTTCAGGTAGAGCTCTGCGATGGTCTGATCCACCTTCGGGCGCAGGCTCTCCGGCAGCGCGTCGCGCCAGCCGCCGTCCGGGCGGACCTCGAGGAGGTCGTCCGGCTCGATGGGGTTCACCGGACGGTTGTAGTTGTTGTAGCGATAGCTGTTGTCTTCCCAGTAGATGTTGCCGAAGGCGTCGCGGCGGGTGATCGGACCCATGGAGGACTGCTCGGAGTTCTCGTAGGAGTACGCCGCCTCACGGAGCCACGCATCGGAGAGCAGAACCAGCGTCGGCCGCCACTCCCCCGCGCGCTCGGGGGCGACCTCGAGCAGAGCGTCCACCGCCTCGCGCATGAGCTTCAGGTCCGCGAGGCGGTCCTGGGGACGCGTCGAGCGCTGCACCATCCCCTTCGAGGCCTCGGCGCCGATGGTGGCGAGCACCTCCATGCCGCGGTCCGGCCGGTCGGTGAACGTCTCCAGGATCCACTGGGACCCCTTCTCTCCGCCCACGACGCCCGCGTACTGGACGGCGCGCTTGAGGGCCTCGCTCTTCAGGTTCTCCTTCAGCTCCCCGGGCGCGAGGACGGCGAGGTTGGCCTCCCAAGCGCTGTCCAGCACCTCGGGGTCGAGCTCGGCCTTGTAGAGGGCGATCCGGTAGCGCGCGATGAGGTTGAGGGCCTCACGGTTGTCGTTGGAGAGCGCGCCCTTGAAGGGCGGCAGGAAGGGCTTGAGGTGGATGTCCTGGCGCTGGGCGCTGAGGAGCCAGGCCGCGAACATCGGCTTGACCACCCGCTCCTCCGGCGCTCGCTGAACCTCCATCTGCAAGCGCGCGACCCAGTCGTCGATGCTGTGTCCCTGGGCGAAGACCCGGGCCACCAGCGGCGCCAAGAGCGCCGCGTCCCCCGCGGTGAAGCCGCCCGGGGCGATCCGCATCAGCTCGATGATGTCGTCGAACTCGAAGGCGCACTGCTCCTGGTACTGACTGAAGCGACCGTTCACCGGCTGCGGGGGCCGCGCGATCTTCGGCAGCATCTGGGTGTAGATCTGGCGGCCGCTCTTGCCCAGGGAATCCAGGGCCGCATCCACGGCTTCCCAACGTCCGAGGGTCACGTCGCGCTGGAAGAGCTGCACGTCCCTCGTGAGCCGCTTCGCGGCGAGCGCCTTGCGCTCGTTCTCCACCCGAGACTTCTCCTTCTTGTAGGCCTTGTGGGCCTCGTCCGACGCGTTGTAGGCGGCGAGTTCCGCGTCGTAAGCCGCCTGCAGCTCGGCGTCCGACGCCTCAGCCGCTTGATAGGCCGCAAGGGCCTCGGCGTGGTCCTCCGCGTCGTGATCCTCCTCGGCCTCCCGCTTGGCCTTGGCCAGCGCCGCCAGGTCCGCCACGGAGCCCACCGGGGCCACCAGCTCCGAGGGAACCACAGGACGCTCGAGGGCCTGCAGCTTGGGCGCCTTCGGCTTCTTCGGCTTGGGCGCCGGCTCCTCCGGCATGGGCGGGTCCTGGAGCTCGGGGTCCTCCGCCGAGGTCAGCGGAGCGGCCTTGGACCACTCAGCGAGGATCTTGGAGGGCGTGCGGTCGAGGATGGCCTGCTGGAACTTCTGGACGCGCTTGGGGTCGACGGGCTTCTCCTCCTTCGGGCTCACCTTGGCCCCTGGGCCTCCCGGTGTCGCTCCCAGCATCTCCGCGGGGGGCTCGGGGAACTCGACGTCCTCAAGGACGACGACTCCGCCGGTGGCCGTCCCCACGGTCATCGCTGGCATCATCTGCACCGGCGCCGTGGTGACCAGGATCGGCGCGGCGCCCGTGGAGCCGCTGACGATCACCTTGGAGGAGAGGGAGATGCCCTGGACCGCGCTCTGCTGGGCGAGAGAGAGCGGGGCGAGGGCGACCGATGCGGCGGCGAAGGCCGCGAGGGTGAAACGGTACATGGCGATCGGGAAGGTCACGGGCAGGTACATCAGGTTCGAACAACGGCGCCCGTGGCGCGTGGTTTGGCGAGAGAGGCGGGGCACGCCCCCCCCCAGGACCCCCCCGGCGGAGGGGCATCTCCTCAAACACGGGGCCTGCCCGGCGTCACCGCCGGGCAGGCCCCGTCGAGCTCGTCGGCTCAGGACCCTGAACCGTCGGGCGGCGGACCACCGCTCGCACCACGGGAATCAGAGGGCTTCTTTCCAGAGTTGGGCTTGCCCCGACCGGGGCGCTTTCCGGAACCGTTTCAGGTCCCGTTGCCGCTTCATTGGTTGGGCAGGGGCAGGCCCTGCAGCTCCTCCAGGTCGAGCCTGGCGAGCTTGATGGAGGACTCGAGGTCCTCCATGTGGGTTCGAGCCGCTTGCTCGTCGCCGCGCGCCTCGGCGCGCTCGGCGAGCAGCCGGTAGCTCTGACGGGCGACCTCGGCCTCGGGCTCCCACTCCTCACGGGAGTAGCCCTCCAGCCGCATCAGCCAGGTGTAGTAGTACTGGGCGTTGGCGAGCCCCTCGCGGGCCTCGTCCAGCATCGCGCCCTCGGAGGCCTCGAGCGGAGACAGCTCGTCGACGAGCCCCGAGAGCTCGGAGCGCGCCGCGATGAGATCGGAGGACGCCAGCTTGGCCTTGGCCGCGCTCAGCCGAATGCGCCGCGCGCTCCGCTCGAGCGCCGGGGTGTCGAGGCCCGGCAGGCTCTTGAGCGCCGCGTCGTAGTGCTCCACCGCGAGCGCCCAGTCCTTGGCCTCGGCGGCCTCGCGCGCGGCCGAGAGCTCGGCGTCCACGAGGTCGAGCTGGACGCCGTCCTGGCCCGGGCCTTCGTGGTAGGCCCACGCTCCCACCGGGAGCAGGAGCCAGCCTGCGATCATGAATCGTCTCATCGTGTCGTTCCTCGTGAGGTGCTCCGAACGGAGCAGGAGGGGGTTCTGTTGGAGTCTATCGGCAGATCCGGAGTCGGTGACCCAATCGACCGTCAAGAGCGGGTGAGTTCGCCCGGGGAGCCTCGCCAGGAGGTTCTGCGATGGGCCCAGGGGCTCCCCAGCGCCCGCAGCAGCGGCGGCAGCAGCGCGAGGAGAAGGGCACCGAGCACCATCGCCAGGAGGGCGTACTCGCGACGACCGAGCTTGAGCGCCGCCTCCCGGTCCGCTCCTGCAGTCACGGTCCGGAGCACCTCGCTGGCCACCTGGCGCTTGTTCCCGTCGTGGTACTGGCCGCCCAGCCGGAGCGCCATCTGACGCAGGGCGGACACATCCTGCCTCGAGTTCCGCCCGTTGATGAAGCTGCCCTTCGTGGGGTCGCCGATCCCGACCACGAGGACGCCTCCGATGGCGGGCGGCATCTTCGGCATGCCGGTGGGCGGCAGGGTGTCGCCGTCGCTGGCCACGATGAGGGTCGTGCTCCCCGGCTCCCAGGGAGCCGCGATACGCGCCGCCTCCTCGAGCCCGTCGAACAGGCGCGTCTCGCCGGACTTGAAGGCGAAGTGCATGGGGAGGTCGCTCAGCACGTTCCGCACGACCTCCGAGTCCGACGTATCCACCACCACCGGCATGGCGCCGGTGTAGGTGGCGATGATCGAGATCTTGTACTGCCCGATGGCGACCCGCCCGAAGATCGAGTCGAGCACGTCCCGGGCGCGACCCGTCCGGCTCTGCGCCGCGTCCGGTCCGGCGTCCTCGAGGCGCATGGAGGGCGAGACGTCGAGGACCAGCACCAGGTGCTTCCACTCGTCCGGCCCCTTGTCCGCCAGGCGGTGGGCCTTGGGCTTCACGTCCAACAGCAGGCTCGAGAGCCCGAAGGCGAGGGCCGCGGCGCCCGCAGCGCGGAGCAGTGGCACCACCTGCACCCAGGCGGCGGCCTGCCCCCCCGGACCGAACGCCAGATGACGCACGCGCCGGATCCGCCGCAGGTGCACGAGCTCCCCGCCGAGCACGAAGGCGAAGGCCGCCGCCGTGAGGATCATGGTCCAGTCGCTCATCGCAGGATCACCACGGCGTCGCCCTCAGGAACAGCTGGAGCAGGGCGTGGACGGCGAGGGCGATCAGCCCGATCCAGCACCACAGCCCGAAGTCGTCGAGCTGCTCACCTGCGACCTTCTCGAGCTCCGCCACCTGCATCTGATCGATGCGCTTGAAGACGGTGTCGAGCGCCGCCGGGTCGCCGGCGGCGAACATCTCCCCGCCCGTCAGGGACGCGATGTTGAGCACCTCGCCCGGCACGTTGCCGTCCGCCACGTGGACCCCATAGACCGTCACGCCGCTCTTCTTCAGCCGGTCCGCGATCACCTCGTCCTGCCCGCCGGAGAGGTCCGACGAGAACCCGTCGGAGATCAGGATGATCATCCGGTCCCCCTCCTCGCGGCTCGCCAGCACGTCGCGGCAGGCGTTCAGCGCCTTGCCGATGGACGTCCCCCCGAACCAGGGCGGCAGGGCGCCCCGCTTGGGGTCCATGAAGGGCGGCGCGCAGCGAAAGGCGCTGGTGTCGTTGGTGAGCGGGCACCAGTGCAGGACGTTGTTCCCGAAGAAGGTCAGCCCGAAGGCGTCGCCGTCCCGGAAGTCCAGGAACTCGTTGATGGCCTCCATCGCGGCGTCGTAGCGGGTTCCCTCCCCGAACGAGGCGGTCATGGACCCGGACACGTCCACGCAGAACTGGATGTTGGTGAGCTTGCGCTTGGTGGAGGGCGCGCCGATCTTCTGGGGGCCAGCGAGCAGCACCACCGCGACCGCGAGGAGCAACGGCGACACGGACTCCGCGAGCCGCAGCAGGACGGAGAGCCCGAGCCCACGCGACCGCCTGTCGGCCCGGGCGGTGCCGTCAAAGGGCAACGCCAGGCGTCCCCCCTTGCCGGACCAGACGAGGGTCAGAAGCAGCAGCGGAATCGCCAGCAGGGCGAGGGCCCAGGGGTGGCCGAAGCTGAGGCTCATCCCTGATCTCCCCCGGGATCAGGCGTCCCGCGATAGGGGGCGAGGAGCGCCTCGAGGTCCACGGCGTCCCCCTCGGAGCCCGGGCGGTGGAGCCAGCGCTCGAGCTGGAGGAAGAGCGGTCCGGCATCCTCGTCTGCGCGGAGCGACGCCACCGCCTCGGCCACCGGGGTGGCGCTCAGATTGCGTCGCTCGCGCCAGTGGGCCAGCAGGAGCCGCTCGAGCTCCGCCTGCTGGGAGGCATCGAGCTCGCCGGAGCGCGCTCGGTCCACCAGGGGCGCGAGTCGATCCGCGAGGGTCAGGGGCGCCTCGGGCCTGGCGCTCTCCGCCGCGCCCCCGCCCCGACGTCCGACGGTCACGAGCGCCACGAGGCCAGCGGCCCAGAGGATCCCCAGGATGGTCATCCCCGTGCCATAGCCCCCCACCTCATCCGGGGCGGGGACGTCGAGGTCGTTGGGCTCGACCACGTCCTCGGGGAGCAGCGCCTCGACCTCGATCTCGAGGACCGGCGCGTCCCAGGTGGCGCCCGCCTCGGCCGGCTCCAGGAGCGCCCCGAGGTCCAGGGTCCCCTCCACCAGGGGGGTCACCTCGAGGTTGTAGCGCCAGCCCGAACCGTGCGGAAAGACGTTGAGGACCCGCACGATGGCGTCCGCGCGCCCTGGATCGGCGACGGGCTTCGCCTGCAGGCGCGGCCCGGGGATGGGCTGCTCCTCGATCCTCACCCGCATGCCCACGGAGGTCCGCGCGATGGGCTCGGCCTGGGCCGCGGCGGACACCGCCGCCGGGGCAAGCGCCTCCGCTCGCGGTCCCGGCGGAGCCGGCGAAGGCGCGAGCAGGGCGCCGAGGAGTGCGGTCGTGACGATCATCATCGGCCTCCCGCGAGCACGGCGCGGTCCTTGAGAAACAGCCTGAGGGACTGAGCGTAGGGCTCATCGGTCCGGATCAAGAGGTGGTCGATCCCACCGCGTCGGAGCTCGAGGCGCGCCGCCTCGGGGTCGAGGCGTTGGCGGCGCCCGTGGGTCACGAACTCCGCCCCGGTCTCTGCCTCCTCCGCGCGCAGGAAGCCTGCGCCGCGCAGCTCCACCTCCGCGGGATCCTGGAGCTGGAGCACGACCACGTCGTGCACCTGGGCCATGAGCTTCAGGGCGTCCATGGCCTCCGGCTCATGCAGGTCACTCAGCACGAAGACCAGCGCCCGGTTGCTGAGCCGAGCGTTGAGCTCCGTGACCCGCCGGGCGAGCGTCGTGCGCTCACCCTCTCGGTACGTCCGCAGCTTGACGAGCCACTGCATGACCTCGTCCTTGGCGAGGCTCGGCTGGACCCGCAGGTCGCGCTCGCCGGTCCCCAGGAGCCCCACCGGGCTCACCCGATCCAGGCAGGCGAAGGCCAGCCCGCCCGCGATCTGCGCCGCGACCTGGTACTTGCTGAGGCGCGTCGAGGAGAGGGTCATGGACCCCGAGGTGTCGAACAGGATCCACGCCGGCATCCGCTTGGGAGCCTCGTATTCCTTGATGTGCACCTCGCCCGTGCGCGCCGTCACGCGCCAGTCAATCGCCCGCACCGGGTCGCCCGGGACATACGGGCGGGACTGCACGTACTCGAGGCCCGAGCCCAGGAACCGCGAGCGGTCGGTGCCATGGCTGAGGGTGTCCGCCAGGCGCCGAATAGCGACCTGATAGCGCCGCGTGTCGAGCGGGTCGACCGCGGGCAGCGTGTGCTCCGGCGCGGCGCGCCGGGGGGCTCCGGTACGCTCCATGGCCTCAGGCAGCGCCCAGCTCGCCCAGCATCTCCTGGAGGATGACCGACGTATCCCGGCCCTCCGCCAGCGCCTCGTAGGTGGCGCGGATACGGTGCAGAATGACGTCCTCGGCGAGGGCGAAGAGGTCCTCGGGGATCACGTAGTCGCGTCCGTGGATGAGCGCCCGGGCCCGTGAGGCCTTGACGAGCGCGATGCCCGCCCGGGGGGACGCGCCGAGCTCGAGTTCGGGGTGCTTGCGGGTGCGGTCGACGATCTCCATCACGTGCTCGATGAAGGCCTCGGAGACGTGGACCTTGGAGACATCCTCCATGGCATGGGCCAGCTCGTCGCGCCCGCCGACGCTGCCCTGGTCCACCATGTCGAACTCGGTCTTGACCGTGGCGCCGCCGCTCTCATCCCGCCGGATACCGAGCTTCGCGTTGCGGCGGAGGACCTCCTTCTCGTCCTCGTTGTTCAGGTACTGGAGGCGGTGCAAGAGCATGAAGCGATCCAACTGCGCCTCGGGCAGCTCGAAGGTGCCCGCCTGCTCCACGGGGTTCTGGGTCGCGATCACGAGAAACGGAACGGGGAGGCCGTAGTTCTGGTTGCCGATGGTGATCCGCCGCTCCTGCATGGCCTCGAGGAGCGCGCTCTGCACCTTCGGCGCGGCGCGGTTGATCTCGTCGGCGAGGAGCAGGTTGGTGAAGATCGGGCCCTTGTGGGTTTTGAACGTCTGGTCCCGCTGGTCGAGGATCTCGGACCCAAGGATGTCCGAGGGGAGCAGGTCGATCGTGAACTGGATCCGCGCGAAGTCCAGGTCCACCGTCTTGGAGACCGCCGCCACCAGGAGGGTCTTGGCGAGGCCAGGGACGCCCTCCAACAGGAGGTGTCCCCCGGTCAGGAGCGCGATGAGGATCCGCTCCACCACCACCTCCTGGCCGACGACCACCCGGCCGACGCGCTCCTTGATCTCGCCCAGGAAGCGGGCTGTATCGTCAAACTGGGGGGCGGGAGGGCGCTCGATGGTCGTCATGGGAAGGGATCGCTGGTGAGGCTCGGCGCGAGGCCGGGCTTCCTGGGGCCAAACGGGGTCGGATCAGACCAGGCGCCGCCCGGGCAGGGGCGGGGAGGTCCGAACGGGGTCACATTGCAGCAGCGAGGTCGCCGAGCCAGGGGGCTGAGTCGGGTTCCAGGCGCCTGCATTCGCCGGGGTCACCGACCCTACGCGGCGCGCCGCAGGTGGGTTACGTCCCCATCCTGGATTCCATTGGCCCGGGCACCGTTGGGGCAGGCTTCGAGCCCTCCCGAAATCCCGCGCCTGTGGCATGGTCGTGACGCCCGCTGCTGCTGGCTCATCCCCTGGATTTGCGGAAGTTCTCGAAGATCCCGACCGACAAACGCAGGGAGGGCTCGGCCGTACGACTCGACGGCCAGGCTCGGCCCCACGACCACTCGTAACCCAACCACCTCTCCCATGCTCTCGCTCGTCACTGCCCTGATTGCAAGCTCGGCGCCCATTCCGCCCGCCACCGCACCGCTCACCATCTTCCAGGACGACGACCGCCGCCGGGATGAACTCCGCGCGGAGGCCCACGAGATCGAGCGGATGATCGAGGAGCTCCACGAGAAGCTCGGCTGGATCGAGCGTGAAATGGAGGAGCTCGACGGGCACCACGAGGAGCATCACGGCGAGGAGCATCGCGGGCGGCGGGTGATCGTCATGGATCTCGGCGATGAAGGCGGCGCGAGGCAGATTCTCATCGAAGGGGAACACTCGGAGCTCATCGAGCGGCTCGTGCAGGACGTCATGGAGGGCGAGGGGCGCCACGAGGACCATCACGACGACCACGGGGATCATGATGACCACGGGGACCACGATGACCATGGCGACCATGGCGACCATGATGACCACGACGGGCAGGACCACGAGGAGCATCACGAGGTGCGCCGGTTTGAGTTCCCCGGCGGCCACGGCGAGGTGCACATCCGGATGGAGATGGAAGGCGAGGACGAGATGGAATTCGACCTCGGGGAGCTCCTCTCCGAGTTCGGCTTCGGCGACCACGACCTGGGGGGCCGAGAGATCCACATGGAGGTGGAGATCGAGAGCGAGGGGGACCACGGCGAGGAAGGTGAGCACCATGAGCGCCACGTGGAGCGACGGATCATCCACGTCGGTGGCAACGACCGGGAGCGCGGCGCGCGGCGCCGCGCTCGACGCCTCCCGTCCGGTGGCATCATCGAACTCGAGGCCGTGGACACGGACGACCTCGGTGGCCTCATCTTCGAGGCCGGCCCGATCGGCATCGACGTCATCGAGCTCGACGGCTCGGAGTTCATCGAGTTCGGCGACGCTCCGGAGCCTCGGCGGGTCGTGGAGCCGCGCGAGCGCCGGGAAGAGCGCGGAGCTCGCGGGGGACAGCAGCAGCGCCGCCGAGAGCGCGCGATGGAGCAGCGCGGGCGCGGCATGCCTCCGGAGGCCATGCAGGCCCTCCGGGAGCTCCAGGAGGAGGTCCGCGCGATGCGTCGAGAGATGAACGAGATGCGTCGGCGCTTCGACCGACGCGACTAGGACTGGACCCAGCTCCTGGGCCCCAGGGGGCCAGGAGTCCGGCGGGTTCCCGAGCAGGGCCCGCGCCGTTCCCGACGGCGCGGGCCCTTGTTATTGGCCGCCCCCCCACTCGCCCGGCCGCGCGGCGGCTAGACTGGTGCGCCAAAAAGCCCCGCCGAGCAGCCACGCGCCCCCCATCACGGCCATGACGACCCAAGCCCAACCGACCCTCGCCGACTTCCAGCCCCACTTCGCCAAGTGGGAGATCGTGGGCGACCTGATCGACCAGTCGATCGACCTGATGCTCAACATCCGTCAGAGCGGGCACCCGGGTGGCTCACGCTCCAAGGTCCCCATGATGGTCGCCACGACCCTGGGCCCGGGGATGCGCTGGGACATCCGCCACCCGGAGAACCCGTTCGGCGACCGCTACGTGCTCGTGGCAGGGCACTGCAACCCGGGGACCTACGCGATGCTCGCGGTCTATAACGAGGCCCTCCGCATCATGCATGAGCGGACCGGGGACGATCGCTACCTCGTGCCCAATGCAGCCGAGCGCATGCTCACCTGGGAGGACCTGCTCCGCCTTCGTCATCACGGCGAGCTCCCCGGCCACGCAGAGATGGAGGGCAAGACCCTCTTCTTCAAGTTCAACACCGGCCCGAGCGGGCACGGCGCGCCGGCCGCCCTCGGGGAGGCCGTGGCCCTCAAGCATGCGGGCAGCGACACCCGCGTCTTCGCCGTCGAGGGCGAGGGCGGGCACACCGCGGGCTGCCACCACGAGGTCAAGAACTCCGCCTACGGCCTGGGCCTCGACAACCTGATCTACCTGTTCGACTGGAACGACCACGGCATCGACTCGTTCGCCAACTCCGAGGTGGCCCACGGGACGCCCAAGGAGTGGTTCGAGCCCTACGGCTGGCGCGTGGCCGGCGCCGAGGACGGCCACGACTTCGAGCAGATCACGAGCGCGCTGCTCGAGATCGTCCACGCCGAGGACACCCAGGGCCGCCCCGGCTGCGTCTGGTTCAAGACCCGCAAGGGCCGCGGCTACGGGATCTTTGACGCCGCCTCCCACGGAAAGTCCCACGGCCGCAACTCGGATGGCTTCTGGGCCTGCCGGGAGGCGTTCGCCAGCAAGTACGGCGTGACCTTCGAGGGGCACGGCGACACCACCGACCCGGGCGAGGACGGCTGCCGCGAGCAGTCGCGGGGCTGGTTCGAGACCGTGTTCAGCGTCCTGCGCGACACGGACGGGCTCGCGGAGTACGTGGCCAACACGCTGCTCGGCCTCGGGGAGTCCATCCCGGCGAAGCCCGAGGGACTGCGCCTCGATCCCGCCGAGAACATGCACGAGGACCGCAGCTGGCTCGACCAGCTGCCCGAGGAGCTGTTCCTCCCCGTGGGCGCCAAGGCTGCCAACAAGGACGGCTTCGCCAAGTTCGGCTCCTGGGTCAACAGCCTCGCCAAGGAGCGCATGGGCCGCCCGCTCGTGCTCGCCTGCTCCGCGGACCTCGCCGACTCCACCGCCATCAGCGGCTTCGCCAAGGACTTCGGGGACAAGAAGAGCTTCGGCTGGTACGAGCGCAACTCGAACACCGAGGGCTCGCTCCTGCCCCAGCAGATCACCGAGTTCACAAACGCCGGCCTCGTGGTGGGCGCCGCGACGGTGAACATGAGCGCGACCCCCGAGGACGCCTTCATGGGCTACTGGGGCGCGTGCTCCACCTACGGCAGCTTCTCCTACCTCAAGTACGGGATGATGCGGCTCTTCAGCCAGCTCGCCCAGGACTGCGAGCTGAAGGTCGGCAAGGTCATCTGGGTCGCCGGTCACTCCGGCCCGGAGACCGCCGAGGACAGCCGCACCCACTTCGGCATCTTCTCGCCGGTGGTGACGCAGCTCTTCCCCGAGGGCCACGTCATCAACCTGCGCCCCTGGGAACACAACGAGGTCGCCCCCGCCCTCGCCGCCGCGCTCAAGACGGACGTCCCGATCATCGCGCTACACCTCACCCGGCCCGGCGTCGTGATCCCTGACCGTAAGGCCCTCGGCATCCCCAGCCATATGGAGGCCGCCAAGGGCGCCTACGTGCTCCGCGACTACGACAAGAGCCGCCCCAAAGAGGGCACGCTCATCGTCGAGGGGACGTCGACCATGGAGTCGGTGATCGAGCTCCTCCCGAGCTTCCACGACGGCACCGCGCCGAACTGCAAGGTCGTGGCGACGTCGAGCTACGAGCTCTTCATGGCGCAGCCCAAGGAGTACCGCGACACCGTCCTGCACAAGTCGGACTGGCTCGACAGCACGGTCATTTCCAACGGCAGCCGGATCGGGATGCACCCCTGGCTCTCGACCAAGGTCGCCGAGCAGTACGCCATGACCAGCGATCACGACGACCGCTGGCGAACGGGTGGCTCGATTCCCGAGGTCAAGGCCGAGGCCAAGATCGACGCCGCCAGCCTGCTCGAGGGCATCAAGCGCTTCGCCGGAGATCGCGAGGAGCGGCTCGGGCGCCTGCACTACGTCTAGGATCGCACCCCCGGCGCTGATCATCAGTCCCCGCCTCCGTGCTACGGTGGCCCGGAGCAAGTCAGCTCCGGGCGCCGCGGCCGGTCCCGCCTCGCCATCAAGTCCTCCATGACGTCCCTCCCGTTGAACCAGCCCTTCGCCGGGCCATCGCGAGACAGGGCCAGTTCCCCCTGGAGTTCCTTTCAGGAGGTGGAGAGGTGACGGACCGCTCCAAGCTCCTGATGGTGGCGTACGACTTCCCGCCGTGCCTGAGCGCTGGGGTCCACCGCACCCTCAAGTTCGCTCAGCACCTCCCGGCCCACGGGTGGGATCCGGTCGTGATCACCACGACTGCCAGCGCTTATGAACGGCGGGACGACTCCATTTCGCCTCCTGCTGAGATCGAGGTCCACCGAGCCAGGAGCTTCGACGCCTCGCGGCGGCTCGCCATCGCGGGGCGCTACCTCCGGATCACCTGCACGCCGGATCGGTACAGCAGCTGGTATCCGTTCGCCGTCAGGGCGGGCCGCGCCGCCATCCGGAAGCGCACTCCAGCCGCCATCTACTCGAGCTTCCCGATCTTCACCGCGCACATGGTTGCCGGCTCGCTGGCGCGGCAATTCGGGCTGCCTTGGATTGCGGACTTTCGGGATCCCGCCCCGGAGCACTACGAGCCCGGCTTCAAGGAGCTTCGGCTCGCGAGCCGAGTGGATCGCATGACCGTCGAGCAGGCCAACGTCCTGATCTTCGCCACCAAGCGCATGCGCGCCCTGTACCTCGACCGCTACCCAAGCTGTGACCCGAGCAAGGCCGTGGTCATCGAGAACGGTTACGACGAGGATCGACTCCTCGACATCTCTCGGGCCGGCCGATCGCCCGGCGCCAACTTCGACATTCTGCACAGCGGACAGATCTACCCACGCGGCCGGGACATCACGGCGCTGCTCGAGGCGTGGGCGCACGGGCCGTCTCACACTCCGGATGGCCGGTTGATCAGGCTCCTGCTGAGGGGCACCCGGAGGGGCGAGGATCACGAGAAGCCCCTGGACGAACGGATCGCCCACCTGCGCCTCCAGGACCGCGTCCTCCTCTTGCCGCCTTGCGACTACGTCCAGGCGCTGGAGGAGATGCGCAACGCAGACGCCCTGATGATCGTCCAGGGCCGGCTCTTCGACTTTCAGATCCCCGGCAAGGCCTACGATTACGCCGCGACCGACCGCCCGATCATCACCCTGGGCGGCCCCAACGGCGCCACAGCCGAGCTGATGACGAGCATGGAGAGCAGCGTGGTGGGAGATTGCGACCACCCGACAAGCATCGTGGCTGCACTCCGTGAGCTGATTGAACTGAAGCCGACACGACGCGACATCACAGGCTTGAGCCGGCTAGAGCGCACGGTGGAGCTCGCCTCCGTCCTCGAACAATTCAAGCCCGCAGCAGGCAGTCACAGCGCTTGAGCGCGAGAGGCAACATGACCCCTATCGACGTCCTCCTTGTCTTCGGGACCCGGCCCGAGGCGATCAAGATGGCGCCCGTCCATCGCGCGTTGGCTCGCGATAGCCGGTTCCGGGTCAAGGTCTGTGTCACCGCTCAGCATCGGGAGATGCTCGACCAGGTCCTCGACCTCTTCTCGATCGAGCCGGCGTATGACCTCGACCTGATGCGCCCTGGCCAGGACCTGACCTCGATCACCACCTGTGTCCTCGAAGGGCTGAAGGGAGTCCTGGAAGAGGCTGCTCCGGACTTCGTCCTCGTCCACGGCGACACGACGACGACCATGGCCGCCTCGCTGGCGGCCTACTACGCCCGCATCCCGGTCGGGCACGTCGAGGCTGGCTTGCGAACCGGCGACATCTACTCGCCGTGGCCCGAGGAGATGAACCGGCGACTGACGAGCTCCATCGCAGCACTCCACTTTGCTCCGACCAAGGGCGCACGGTCCAACCTGCTGCGAGAGGGGATCGCCGAGGACCGAATCGTGGTCACGGGCAACACGGTGATCGACGCGCTCCTGACCGTGATCGAGCAGGTCCGGGCGACGGATGAGGCGGTCTTCCTGCAGCGCTTCGAGGGGATCGACTTCAGCCGGCGCCTCGTCCTGGTCACCGGGCACCGACGCGAGAGCTTCGGCGACGGCTTCGAGAGGATCTGCAAAGCTCTCGCGGAGCTCTCGAGGACGCCGGGGGTGGAGCTCATCTATCCTGTGCACCTGAACCCCAACGTCCAGGAGCCGGTTCAGCGAGTGCTCGGAGCGCTCCCCAATGTCCACCTCCTCGACCCGCAGGAGTACCTCCCGTTCCTGTTCCTGATGGACCGAGCGCACCTCGTCATCACCGACTCTGGGGGCATCCAGGAGGAGGCTCCGTCCCTCGGCAAGCCCGTGCTCGTGATGCGAGAGACCACAGAGCGACCCGAGGCTGTGGAGGCGGGAACCGTGCGCCTGGTGGGGACGGATGCCCGCACCATTGTGGAAGCCGCGAGAGAGCTCCTCGAGGACGAGGAGCGGTATCGAGCCATGAGCTTCGCCCACAACCCATACGGGGACGGCGCCGCCAGCCAGCGGATCGCAGAGGCGCTCCTCGCCCACAGCGCCGCCGGAAGCACGACGAGCGACGCATAGAGAGACGGGGGGCCGCCCGTGATGAGAAAGCGAAGGTCGACCCTTTGACCCGTCTGGCCTGGTCAAAGGAGAATGGCGGCATGCTAACCACCAAGGTTTCAGTGATCGGCCTCGGCTACATCGGGCTCCCCACCGCCGCCGTGATCGCCTCGCGCGGCATCAAGGTCTGCGGGGTCGATGTGTCGAGCGAAACGGTGGACACCATCAATCGAGGGGAGGTCCACATCGTGGAACCAGACCTCGACATCGTGGTCCGCAGCACGGTCATGACCCAGGCCCTACGCGCGACCCTGGCCCCTGAACCCTCCGACGTGTTCATCGTCGCGGTCCCCACCCCGTTCGCCGCGGACCACCAGCCGGACCTCTCGCATATTCAGCACGCCGCGCGCGCGATTGCCCAGGTCGTGAAGAAGGGCGACCTGGTGATCCTGGAGTCGACCTCACCTGTCGGCGCGACGGAGAAGCTCTGCGAGTGGATCGCGGATGCCCGAGCCGACCTCCGGCTCCCCCATGTTCACGGAGAAGAAGCCGACGTTTCCGTCGCCCACTGCCCGGAGCGCGTCCTCCCCGGCAACATCCTCAAGGAGCTCGTCGACAACGACCGCATCATCGGCGGCATCACCCGCCGATGCGCAGAGCGGGCGCGCGACCTGTACGAGATCTTCGTCAAGGGAGACTGCATCCTCACCACGGCGCGCACCGCCGAGATGGCGAAGCTCTCGGAGAACGCCTTCAGAGACGTGAATATCGCCTTCGCGAACGAGCTCTCGCTGATCTGCGACGACAGTGACATCGACGTGTGGGAGCTCATCCGGCTCGCGAACCTCCACCCCAGGGTTCACATCCTCAACCCGGGTCCCGGCGTCGGCGGCCACTGCATCGCGGTGGATCCCTGGTTCATCGTCAGCTCCAACCCGGAGAAGGCCCGCCTGATCAAGATGGCGCGGACGGTGAACGACAGCAAACCCGTCTTCGTCCTCGAGAAGGTCGCCGAGGCCGCCGACCAGTTCAAGGAGCCTGTGATCGCGTGCCTTGGGCTGGCCTTCAAGGCGAATATTGACGACCTCCGCGAGAGCCCCGCTCTCGCGATCTGCCGAGACCTGTGCGCTCGGGGGATCGGCGAGGTCCTGGCGGTGGAACCGAACCTCTCGGCCCTGCCCGCGTCGGAGCAGGACGCTGGCTATGAGCTGACCTCTCTCCCAGACGCCCTCCAGCGAGCCAACGTGATCGTCGTACTGGTCGACCACGATCAGTTCCGAACCGTCGACCGCGACCTCCTGAACAGCAAGGTCGTCGTGGATACCCGGGGCATCTACTAGGCACCGAGAGCCGCCGAGCTCGCGAGTCGCGTGAAGTCGCAGTGAGTCCGGTTGCACGTCATCCTCGCTCGGGTTGCTGCGCTGTCGCCTGGGACCGGTGCCCGCCTTCGTCCGGCGATCCAGCCCGGTGAACGATCCCTCCGCGCGCGTCAGCGGGGGACAGGGCCGAGCGAAGCGACCTTCCAGGCTCTGGGCACTCGGTGGCTCATAGGAAGACCCATCCCCGCCCAGAGGCCCACGTGCCGCGAGACGTCGGTTGCTGGCGGGCCGGCGACTTCTGGGGCGGGGCACAACCAAGCCGCGGCTCTGGAGTAGAGACTCTGGAATTGGGTCTGGACCGTGGCTCTCCATGGCCGAAGACCTCTCCTGTCGAAGGCGGTCGTCATGCCCCTGAGGAAGCTGCCGTTAGGCCTGCACCTTTCACCCCGACAATGGGCCGCGAACCGCTGCCCTCCCCATGCCGAGCAAGAGCAGCCCCACCCCGAAGTCCGTTGGGGAGCGGACCGACTCCATCCCGAGCCTGCTGCGGCATACGTCGATCTACGCGATCACGCCCATCTTCCAGCGGCTCCTCGGGCTCGTCTTGGTCGGCGTCTACACCGCGGTTCTCCCCGCGGGTGAGTACGGGCTCCTTGGGCTCATCGCTCTCTTCCTCGCCCTCTTTCCGCTGCTCATCGGCACCAGCATCACCGCCGGGGTCTCGCGGCACTACTTCCTCTACGACGACTCGGAGGACCGCTCGAGCGTCATTTCAGGGGCAGCCATCGCCCTCACCGCTTCCTCCACTGCGGGGGCCGCGCTCGTCCTCATCTTCCGTGAGCCGATCGCGGGGTTCCTCTTCGCGGTGCAGGGGAAGACGCCCAACGCCGCGTTCGTGGAGTACATCTCCATCTGCGCCCTGCTCGTGCCCTTCTCTCTGCTCACGAAGACCGGCATCGAGGCGCTGCAGGTTCAGAAGCGCTCGAAGGCCGTCGTCGCGATCTCCCTGGCCAAGACGCTGCTGGAGACCGCCTTGAAGCTCTACTTCCTCTTCGTTCCGAAGATGGGAGTGCTCGGGTTCCTCTACGCCATGCTGATCGGGGAGATGCTGGCAGGGACGGCCTTCGCGGTCTACATCGCGAGGGTGCACGGGAAGAGGCTGGTGTCGAGGACCTTCAAGCCCCTCGTGCTCTACACCCTCCCCCTGATTCCCATGGGGATCTTCCAGCTCTGCCTGCATCAGGCAGACACGCTCCTCATCCAGCGCCTCGGCCCGCAAGACGTGATCGGCATGGGCTCCGACGGCGTGCCGCTGACCGTCGCGAACCAGTGGCTCGGCGTCTACTTCCTCGGATACCAGATCCCGTTCCTCTTCCATGCCGCGGTCATGGGTTCGTTCATGCGCATCTGGGCGCCCAATGTCTTCGCCCTGAATGACGAGGGGGCCAGCCGAGAGAACATGCGGCGGATCGGAACCCTCGTGGCGCTCTGCATCGGCGGCCTTTACGCCCAGGTCGCGCTCTTCGGCCGCGAAGCTGTCCAGCTCATCGGGCGCCAGGACGCTTATCAAGCCGCCAGCGAAGTCGTCCCCTGGGTCGCCCTGGGCTACGTCGCGTACGCCCTCTACGGCCTGAGCCAGATCGTCCTCATGAAGGTCTTCGCCGTCCGGGCGCTGGCAGCGCTCAACGCCTTGGCCCTCGGCGTCAACCTGCTGCTCAACTTCCTCTGGATCCCCGACCATGGCTCCGTCGGTGCCGCCGCGGCGACCACCGTCGCCTTCAGCGTCCTGGCCCTGAGTGCGGCTTGGCTCTCGGGGCGTAAGGGGGTCCCGCCGTTCTCCTCCGCGTCCGTGTCTGCGGGGCTCCTGCTCGTCGCCGGAGCGGCAGCTGCAGGGGCGGCTATTGATCGGGCCAGCGAGCCGTGGGCCGCCGGCGGTCTCGCGGCCAAGGCCGGGGTCTCGATCGCCCTCCTCTTGCTGCTCCTCGCGTCGATCCCGACGGACGACAGGAAGAGGTTCTTCGAGACCCTCCGGGGTCGCAGCTAGCGCTCGGTCCAGATCTCGCCCACACCGCTCGGGACGTAGTGGGCATCAAGGAACGTCTGAACCTCGACCCCGAGCCCTCTCGTACCGGCATCGCGGATCACCGCCGCGGGAGGATCGGACTCGAGCACTCGCAGGACTGCGCTCCCCTTCTCCTCTTCGTCCAGGTTGCCCAGCATCCCGCTGTGAAGGAAGAAGTACCGGTAGGCGTGCGGCTGGAAGACCGCGCACCCCGTCCATCCGGTCAGGACAACATCCTCGTCCCCGAGCGTGGACGCCACGAAGTCGAACTGCTGCCGAAAGCCGTCAATCGGCCTGACGGCAGCCATGCGCGCGGTCTCGACCAGAGGCCAGCTACAGAGCGCGCACGTCGCCACCACTGAGAGCGAGTCTTCGCGACGAGCGCGGGCAGCCGCGCCGAGGAGGCAGAGGCTCCCGAGCGACACCAGCGCCGTTCCGACCGGCTCGCCAGGAAACTGACGGGCGCTGACGGCACCGGCGCCACAAGCGACCAGACCGGCCACCAGGAGGCCCGCTGTCGAACCGAGGTGAGCCGCGATCAACGCCACGAGAAGCCCCACGATCGCGGCCACCGCAGCCACAAGGAGCGGATCGAACAGGGCACCGGGGTGAATTCCCAGCCACGCTGCGGCTCCCCCAACCAGCGAGAGCCCCGCGGCGGCGCCGATCAGCGACGGCCAAGCCTTGATGGACGTCAGCTGGCCCAGCGAGGCCGCTGCGGCACACGCCAAGAGCGGCCAGAGGGGCATCAGGAACTGAGGCCACGGCACGGGAATCGTGAACCAGCCGACCAGAATGGACGCGCTCGCGAGAACGAGCGCCGCCGCAGCGGCGCAGCGATCGCCTCTACCCCAGGCGACCGCAAGCAGCTGAACCAGCCCGAGCCCACCGAAGGCGAGCAGGAGCGGGTTGCCCTGGATCAGGACCCGAACGTAGGTCCACGGGCTCACCTCCTGCTGCCACGCCAATGGCCCCAGGATGACCTCCTCCACGAACCCTGCCAGCTGGTCCTGGTGGGCCAGAGAGAGGAACATGAGCACCACGGGCAGCGCACTCCACCCCACGAGGGTGAGGAGGTCGGGGACCCCCTCGCGCACGCGCCGCCAACCGCCTGCGCGGAGCTGAAGGAACAGCACCGTCAGGCCCAGCCCGATCGCGCCGAACGCCAGCTTGAACGTGAAGAGAAGGCCAAACCCAAGGGCGGCCCCGGCGGCTGCGAAGCAACGCCGTGGCCCACCTCGAAGTCCGTCGATCGTGCAGATCACAGCGAGGGTCCAGAGCGCCGCTGCTGGCACGTCCGGACGCACCTCCAGCGACTTCTCCACGAAGAGCAGAGTGGTGGCGTGTAGAGCCACCGCGATGGCCGGGACCAAGCCGCTGCTCAATCGACGGGCCAACGCGTACGTGAAGCAAAGGCCCACCGCTGCCGTGAACGCCATCAGGCCGCGCGAGAACATGATCGCGGACCAGTTAGCGCCCATCACCTCCAGCGGCCACGAGAGCAGCCACGCGAACCACGACGAGTGATGCTCGAAGTAGTCCACATGCGGCGTGAGGCCACGGCTGATGCTGTAGGCGCCGTGGAGGTGCTGCATCTCATCGGCGTCAACGCCCCTTGTGAGCAGCAGCGGGACTCGATGGACGACCAAGACCCCGACGAAGATCAACAAGAGCCACTGCCCTCGGCGCGGCCGGTCCTCCCCGGTGGCCGGCAGCTCTGAACTCGCTTCGGTGATCGGCTTCAAGGGGTCTCCATTCACAGAGATGGCCGGACTTCGGTCGGCCGCTGAGCATGATAGGGGCCGGTGAATCTCAGCGCGTCATGATCAGCAGATGATCATCTCTTTGAATTGAGCCCGAGGCCATGCGTCAAGCAGAGCGACGACCGCGGCCCGCACCGCCTATCCAGTGATTGACGATGTCGTACAGGTCGTCGATCTCGACCGGCTTCGAGATGAAGTCGTCCATGCCAGCGTCGAGGCAGGTCTGCCGATCACCCCGCATGGCGTTCGCCGTCATGGCGACGATGGGAGGCAGCGGCGCTCCAGACACCCTGAGCATCTGGGTCGCCTCGAGCCCTGAGCACTCGGGCATTTGCCAGTCCATCAACACGAGGTCGAACTCTGAATCGAGCGCCTCGCGGACCGCCTCGTGTCCGTTCTCGACCCAAGAGACCTGCAGCCCGAAGCGCTCCAGCATCTTCCTGGCGACCTTGGCATTGGTGAGGTTGTCCTCCGCGAGCAGAACTCGCCCCGTGAGGGGTTGCCTCCCCCCAGCCTGCGGCGCAACGGGCGCCTCCACGGGCCCAGGCTGGCTCCGGTCCGCGCGAGCGAGGGGCAGTCGAACCATGAAGATCGAGCCCCTTCCCTCGGTGCTCTGGGCCTCCATCCGCCCCCCCATCTGCTCGACCAGCAGCCGGCAGATAGTGAGCCCAAGCCCCGACCCGCCGAAGCGCCGTGTCGTGGATTGGTCCGCCTGTGTGAACCGTTCGAAGATGCTCTCGAGCCGGTCCGATCGGATCCCGACACCGGTGTCTTCGACCTGGATCAGGACCCCCTCTCCCTCGGCGCTGAGCTGGATCGTTACCGATCCATCGGTGGTGAACTTCAGCGCGTTCCCCAACATGTTCATGATCACTTGCCGAACCCGGAGGCCGTCAGCGAGGAACAGGCCACGAGCAGCGGGGTCGATGAGGACGCGGAGGGACAGACCCCGCTCGTGGGCGCGACTTGAGAGCAGGGTGACCACCCGCTGAATCAGATCCTCGAGGTCAGTCGGCGCATCCTCGAGATCCATCTGACCCGACTCGATCTTCGACAGATCCAGGATGTCGTTGATGATTCTCATCAAGAGCTTTGCCGACTCCTCGATGACGCCGACGCACTCGCCCTGCTCCGGGTCCAGAAGGGTCTCGCGAAGCAGGCTGACCATCCCAAGGACGCCGTTCATCGGCGTCCGGAGCTCATGGCTCATGTTGGCGAGGAACTCCGACTTTGAGCGAGACGCCTCCTCGGCCTGCCCGACCGCCGTCCGCAGGGCTTCCGTCCGCTGGAGCACTTTCTCTTCCAACTCATCACGAGCACTGGCCAGCGACTGGTTCGCCAACCAGAGCTCCGACGCCTTCGACTCCAGCAGGCTCTCAGCCTCTTGGCGCGCTCGCCGCTCTCTTCCGAGGCGCGAGATCCAGACATCGTCGCTCGTAGCCATCTGGCTCAGCTGATGACAAAGCGGCAAGACGTGCCGTCCGCACCATCGGCCTCGTCTCGACGCACCGTGCGTGACTCGCCGAAGTGCTTGAGACACCCTTCGATCAGACCCTCTGCAAAGTCCGCAAAGGGCCGCGGCGACGAATAGGTCAGGTCGACGCCCCCGCACTCCATCACCTTCACGTCAAACGAAGGCAACTCGGCGTCCGGGTAGAGCTTTCGGACAGCGGTGTGGATGGTGTCTTCGATCCCGGCGAGGAAGGTCGGCGCATCCTCGACCCCGTCAAAGAACTCAGGGAACTTCTGATGGAAGCGGCCGAAGAGGTGCTCGCCGAAGGCCTTGATGAGAATGGGCACAGGAATCCCAGACCGCTCTCCGAGCTTCTGCACAAGGACAACGAGCTCTCGGAAGTCGTAGGTCCCGACCGAGGTGTAGGCCCCATCCGTCGACAGCTCACAGCCGTCGACCAGCGCGTCGACCTCATCGAGCCCGTTCTGCTGCTCGATCATCTCGAAGAACTCGGTGAACACGATTCCTTTCATCACATGGCTCCCTTTGGCAAATCCGTCAGGGTCATCACGGGCTGGTGCAACGATGCACGCGAGGCCCGGTGCCCCAGTTCGGGAAGGATCGAACCGATCGCCTCATCCCTTGAGGCCTTTGACCTGCATTCCGAAGCGAAGACGGCTGCCCCCCCAACTCGCTGCAATCGCCCTCGCCTCGCCCATCACCGCGTGGGGTTCGTCTCCCATCCATGCACCTCCCTGCCCGCCATCAGCCCCTTCGCCCCGGCCCCTGCCCTCTTCGCGCTCGACGCCGCCAACTCGGGCGAGGGTGGGCTGAAGGACGAGACCGTCCTCGCGCCCGGCGACCTGCAGGGCGAGTCGCTCCAGCAAGTGATCCAGCTCCTCACCTCACGCTCGCCGCCGCTCCTCCTTGGCAGCCATTCGGCGCCTCGCGCCTCGTGAGCGACGGTGGCGAGAACCAGAGCCGCTTGATCACCCGCAGGGCCTCAAGCTCGGGCTGAGGTCCGACCTCGCGGTGACATGGAGAGGCGCCGGTCTCATCACCTGGGCGCTTCTCAGACTCCTCTCATCTTCACGGCGGTCAGGCCACCGTCCCGCCTCAGAGGGAACGCGGCAGACCCCAGCCGCGGGCCTTGAGGTTCAGCCTGAGAGGCAGAGAGCCTCATTGCAGGCTCGCTGGCAACTTCCGCCGCCGTAAGGCGCCCGGACACGCTGGGGCCGTCAGAATTGGGCAACGGCGTCTGGATGGCCGTCCTGAAGGTTTATCCCCGGGTCGCGCGAACAAATCCGGACATCCGATGATCAAGAGTAGTGGTCGGAGCGAACCGCGAGGTGCCCGGCGGCCTCCCCATCTCCTCCTCCACAGTTCGCCCCATGATCTCGCGCGCCCTCACCACCGCTGCGTTTCTGACGCTCATCTCTCCCACGTTGGCCCAGGGTCCTGGCTCTTCGATGCCCGCGACGCCCAGCGCCGCCAACGCTGTCCCTGGCCCCTTCGGATTCGTCCGGTGCCTGACGCCGGACCTCGACCCCAACCAGTCGATGTTCCTGCCGCCGTCGGACTGCAGCGCCAACAGCACCAACCCGACCAGCGCCTACGACCCGGCGAACCTGGACGAGCTGGTCATCCCCGTGGTCTTCCACGTGATCCGGGACAACAACGGCAGCGGCAACGTCCCCAACGCCCGCGTCATCAGCCAGGTGGAGATCTTCAACGAGGACTTTGGCGCCCTCGCCGGCACGCCCGGCGCGCCGGGCGTGGACACCAAGGTCCGCTTCGAGCTCGCGACCAGCGACCCCCAGGGGCAGTCCTCGACCGGGATCCTCAGGTACGACAACTCGAGCTGGTTCAACGACAACGGGAGCTACTGGAACAGCATCGCGTGGGACCCGAACGTCTACCTCAACATCTACACGCTCGGCGCCCCGAGCGGCAGCTCGAACGTCCTCGGCTATGTCCCCTACTTCCCCCAGAACGGAAGCCCCGGTAGCGCCTCCGACCGGGTGGTCCTCCTGAACGGCACGGTCGGTCGTAACGCGCCCCTCGCTCCGTACAACCAGGGCCGTACCGGGACGCATGAGGTCGGGCACTACCTCGGCCTCTACCACACGTTCCAGAGCGGATGCGGCGGCTCCAACTGCTACACCTCCGGCGACCGGATCTGCGACACGAACGCCGAGTCGAACCCCGAGTTCAACTGCGCGGCGAACTCGACGAGCTGCGGCAGTACGGACCCGGTTCGCAACTACATGAACTACAGCACGGACACGTGCATGACGAACTTCACCGAGGAACAGGCGCGCAGGATGCGCTGCACGCTCGAGTTCTACCGCCCGACACTGGGCACTCCGGTGGGTCCGATCCTCGGCGCCAACTACTGCGTCGAGACCCCCAACAGCACGGGCCTGCCCGCGACCCTCGTCGGGACAGGGACGAAGCTGATCGTCAACAACGACTTTGCCGTCTACGCCCAGGGCCTCCCCATCAACTCGCCGGGCTACTTCATCTGCAGCCCCAACCAGGCCCAGGTGCCCGGTCCCGGCGGCTCCCAGGGGACGCTCTGCGTAGGCAGCTCCACGGGGCGCTACCTGAGCCAGGTCGGTAACGCCGGCATCTTCGGGATCATCCCGCTGAACGTGGACCTCACGGCCATTCCCCAGCCCACCGGCAACGTTGTCGTCCAGCCGGGCGAGACCTGGAACTTCCAGTGCTGGTACCGCGACTCGATCTTCGGCTTCCCGATCTCCAACTTCACGGACGGGTACACGATCACCTTCGAGTGATCCCGAGGCGGGGTGAGCCCCCCAACGGAAGGCGGCCCGCCGGCC
>CALLKX010000085.1 GCA_938083085.1 uncultured bacterium | reverse complement strand
CACACGGAACAAAGTTCCAGGCCGTGCTTTCCCGTGAGACGCGGCCGATCGCCGTTCGTCCAGATCAGGCGGTCCCGGAGCGGGACAGGCGGGGCGGTCGAATCGCCCTCTTATCCAAAGGGTGTGCGGCGCAGGGGTCGATACGCCCCTTGGTTGCATCCCCGGCAGGTACCAGGTCAGGGGCAGCGATCTTTCCCCAGCTTGCAAGCCAGACGAATCTGTGATGTCGGAAGACTCGAACCAGCCCATCCCGCCGTCGTCTCCGGACGAAGGCCCCGTTCAGCCCGACTCCGTGACACCCAGCGGCGGAGCCCCTGAATCCGAATTCCCTGCCGCCGATTTTCCTGACGCGGCAGCTCCCGGCGGCGGCCTCGAAGGAGACTCCTGGCTCTTGGACGTGGGCCCGGAACCGGGGACTGAATTCGCCGAGCATGAGTCCGTCCCGGCGCTCCCCATGGACTGGGGGGAGCAGGCGCAGCCCGCCGCCGGCCATCACGGAGCCGTGCCCTCCGAGGTGCCACCTTCGGCACCCGAAGGCGTCGAGGTGTTCGAGGACCACGAGGGCCACGCTTCGCAACACACGGACTACGAGCAGTTCGGGGATGGCGGGGAAGCGTCCTTCATCGAACCCATGCCGCGATCGCGGCCGATGATCGAGGCGATTCTCCCCGGCTCACTGGCCATGCTGCTCTCCTTCTCCGGCATCGCCGTGTGGAGCTTCCTGCGGACTCCCAGGGCCTTCACCGAGAACGTGGAGCTGGCCCGAAGCGAGCACGACATTCACTTCGTGGGGAACGAGGATGACGTCGAGCTCGCCACCCCGCTCCAGATGGGCGAGGACTTGCCCGCCGCCGACCGGGTCGCCGGCTGGATGGAGCTCGGACAGGACCCGAACGGTTTGAGAGAGCCGGACGAGCTGGGCTACGCCTCGAGCCTCGTGGAGGAGGAGGAGACGTTCGCTTCGGTCACCACCCGGCAAGAGGACTCTGTCGTCGCGACCATGGAGCCCGTCGACGCTAACCCGGAGACGGGCGAGGCGGACATGGGCGCCCGGGCGATGAGTGACGCCACGATGGCGGACCGTGAGGCGAAGGCCGCGGATTCACCCGCTGCGGCCGAGTCCACGGTGGCCAGTTCCACAGCTGCGGGATCACCGGCAACGGGCTCCTCTACCGTTGAGGCCACTCCCGTTGAGCCCACCGTCGCTGAGCCCACCGTCGCGGACAGCACCGTCGCTGACAGCACCGTCGCCGACGCGACCCTCGCAAACGAGACGGTCTCGGAAGACACGGCCGCTGAGCGCTCCACCACGGACCCGACCGCCGCAAGGTCCGTCGACTCCGAACTCACGGGGAGCGAGATCGCGGCCAGCGGCGCACCTGCCCATCCGCCGGTCGTTGTCGTTCCCGTGGATCGCGCGTCGAAGCCCAGCGTGAATGCTCTCGATCCAGCGGTTGCAGCCCCTGGTCGTGACGTTGAAATCGCCCAGTCGTTTGAAACGAGGCCGGTGACCCCCGAGGTTCAAGACCCTCAGGGCACCACGACCGAGGTCATCACGACCGAGGGCACGGCAACCGAGGGCCTCGCGGCTGAGGGCACCGGACCCCAGCGGGCGATCCCCGGCTCCGATCGAGCCTCCGGTGAGGGGGCGACGATGGATCAGCCGATCGCAGATCCCGCTTCGGCGGACGAAGACGGGGCCCTTCGCGCCCTGGAAGAGGTCTTCGGTGAGATCGAGGGTTGGAGCGTTGCCTCGGTCGAGTTGGTGGGCAAGCCGGAGGCTGGTGACTTCTCCGATGCCGCGCCAGCGGTCGACGAGCGCCTGGTTGGGATCACGGACTCCCGTCCGTTTCAGGGGCCGGGCTGCGTGCCTGAGCCGATGGAGCCCTTCAGTGACCGTCACGGCGTTGAGATCGCCGGAGCCATCGGAACGGATGGTGATGAGGCGGACACCTTGGAGCCCAGCGCGTTCATCCCGAACTGGCTGATGGCGCTCGCGGGCCCCGCCGCTCCGTCGGCTCTTGAGAGCGCCAGCGGGAGCGTGGATGTGCCGACCGTGGCACAGCTCAGCCTCCCCGAGTCGGAGGTGCAGACGATCGTCGAGGGGCCGACCCAGGTGGACGTACCCGCCGCTGCCGAGCCTTTCGATTGGACGGCGCGCGTGTGGTCCGTGGACCGCGGCATGACGGAGGTTGCGATGCCCGAGCCAGAGGTTCCCTATGAGCCGCGGGTCGTGGAGATCGAGGTCATGGATCCGGTCGACGATGAGCTTGCGTTCATGGAACCCAGCACCGACGCGGGCAACGCGCCAGGCGCCAAGGTCGACGCCACGGGATCCTCAGTCGCGGCGTCCCCAGAGACGACGTCCGATGACCCTGCGGCATTGGGCGCAGTGGCCGTCGGATGGCCGTCCGACTGGCCGAGCTTCTGGGAGGCGGAGTCCGCCGTTGAGGTCCCGACTGTAGGCGTGGGCCCCCAGCCTGGCGAGGCGATCCGTCCCGTCGAGGTCGCCGACGCTCTCGAGGGCGTGGAGCCCCTTGACGTCCATGAGTTCGCCGAGCCCTTGGAGCCCATCGCTGGCTCCGACGCCGCCGATCCCGTGATGGTGGCGGAGCTCGGGGCCCTCGCGACCCAACTCGACCCTGAAGGAGTTTCGGACTCCGAAGGCGCGCGCGGTGGCGAGGTTCCGACCGAGGTCGTGGCCCCTGCGGGTGAGGGGGTGGCCTCGGTGGACCAGCCGCTCGCGAAGGCCCCCGAGGGCCCGTCGATGATCGCAGCCGCCGAGTCTGTCGAGGAGTTCGCCGCTGCCGAGCAGGAGCTCGCTGGCGAGCCGTTCGACCTGGTTGACCCTGAGGGCGCGCTGGTGGCCAGCGTTCCGGATCAGGCCGTCTTCGAGGGGGACCCGGCGGGTGCCGAGTCGTCCCTGGAGGCCCCGGTGACCGAGGTGGCCGTGGCGGACGCCACGCCGGCTGACCTGCTGGACCCCGTGGGCGCGAAGCCCGCTGGCGGCATGGGCAGCATGGCGGCCATCGGTTGGCCCTCGGACTGGCCCATGGCCTGGGAGCAAGAGCCCAGGCTGGCGACCGCCGAGGATGGCCCGCAGGCCGCTCCCGGTGGGACCGCTGATGCGGCCTCCATGGGCGCCGCCGAAATGCCTGCCATGGGAGAGAACCCCTCGCAGCGTGGGTCGGAACTCGAGCTGGCGTCGGATGACGAGCTCGCCATGGTCGAGGTCGAGGGTGTCCTCGAACCGTTCGACGCCGCTCCAGCGGTGGAGCCTGGAGATCGTGCAGAGCTCGCCGTCGCTGCTGGCAGCGAGGGTGCTGCGGGGAACGAGCGCACAGAATTCACCCCCGAATCCGACGAGTCCGCGCAGGTGGCGATGGCCACCGCCGGGCCCGATGCCGGGCCCGAAGCCGGGCCCGAAGCGGGGCCCGAAGCGGGGCCCGAAGCGGGGTCTGATGCAGGAACCGACGAGCGGCCCACCGGCCCCGTGGCCTCAGGCCCCATCGCTGGTGACCCGGCCCAGGAAGACGCGCTCACCGCGAACACCAGCGAGGACTCATCTCTGGATACCGGTGACGACCTGGTCGAGCTGCTCGCTGAGTCTGAAGGCGTGGAGCCCGGGAGCGAGCCCGACGTGGACGTCCTCCCGAGTGAGGAGGAGGTCTCCGCGTCCGAGGTCGCCGCTGCCCTGATGGGGCCGGCGCTCCCCGAGTTCGCACCGGTCTTGCTTCCGCCCTCGCCCGACCTGGTGGCCGATCTGCTCGCTGACTCTTCAGCGGATCTCTCAGCTGGCCTCTCTGGTGCGGCAGCCGAGGGAGGCGCCGAGCTGGCGTCCCCTGACATGGCCGCCTCGATCGCTGTCGCAGGGGCGGAGAGCACCGTCGCGACCGAGTTCGAGGCCGCCGGTGTGGCTCGTACCGTCCCGCAGGACGAGATCGAGGTCGAGGTCGTGGGGAGCGTCGCCGAGGAGGCGCCGACCCGGCGTCGGCGCCGGGTGTTGGAGCGCATCGAGGACGAACGCTACTGGCGCTTCAAGAGCGTCCCGAGCCGCAAGTTCGACGCGGAGCACATGATCTTCACGCCCAACGTCGGCCGTGTTCGCGTCGTGCTGAACGGTGGGGAGGCCTTCGACGGACGACTGCACTCGGTGGGGCAGGGCAAGATCATGCTCGACACCAAGATGGGGCGCATGGCCGTCGACGCCCGTCGGGCCGATCGGGTCGACCGCCTCACCGACGATCGGAGCGATCTGCGGGACCCTTCAAGCTCGACCTCCACGGTTGGCCTCAAGCGGGTCAAGGTGAAGACCGCCGGTGGCGTGTTCTACGGGCAC
Source organism: uncultured bacterium (assembly GCA_938083085.1). Classification (GTDB taxonomy): domain Bacteria; phylum Planctomycetota; class UBA1135; order UBA1135; genus Saltatorellus. The sequence continues at coordinate 27,032 of CALLKX010000085.1, read as the reverse complement.
CTCGTTTCCAGGCGCGGTGACCGGGTCACCTTGCTGATGGATGGAGGCTCCCGGATCACCCTCGAGAGCAACGACGTGACCGAGGCGGCCGATGGCCGCGGTGGACGGCTCCGTCGGGTTGGGCCGCGATGACCTGTCCTGCCTGAACGCGGCGATGATCGCCGCCGGCCTGGGCCTGGCAGGGGGGCCGCCGCGTTCAATACGCGGCGGCCTCCCTGCGTTTTCGGGCCCAGCGGAGGGGTGCGGGGCGAGAGGGCGTAGCCAGGACGGGGTTGGGGACTAAGCTCTACTCACGCCGCTCGTGCGCCTCCACCCCGCGTCTTCCCCACGCCATGATTCGACTCTCGATCGCCGTACTCGCCGCCACGCTGGGTCTCGGCTCGGCTGCCGCGGCTGGGCCCGCTACCTCTATCTCCGCGAGCTCGGCGCCGACCAGCTGGTGCCTGCAGGACGAGGAGATCGTCAAGGAGTTCAAGAAGTACTTCCGCAAGTACAAGGACCCCGACGCCCGCACGGAGGCGGTGCTCGCGCTCCTGGGGGCCGAGTCCTCCGGTGTGGTGGACGTCCTGGTGCCGGTGCTGGGGGACAAGGAACCCGAGGTGAGGCGTGCGGCTGCGCGAGTGCTCGCGAGCTTCGAGACGCGGCCGCCGGTGGACGCCCTCATCGCCAGGATGGAGAAGGAGAAGAAGGAACCCGTTCGACTGGGGCTGCTCGAGGCCATGCGGGCTGGCAAGTACACGGCGCTGGGCGAGCCCGTGGTCGAGGCCCTGGAGGATCGCGGTTGGGCGGTGCGACGCATGGCGGTGCTCGCTCTCGCCGCTGGCGGCGACCCCGCCGTGGTCCCGGTGATCGCTCCGCTGGGCGGTGACGAGGAGCCGGCGGTACGTTGCGCGGTGCTCGATTCCCTCGCGGCGCTGGGCGCGGACGGCGCGGCTGTGCTGGGGGTGGCGCTGATCAACGACGAGACCTGGCAGGTGCGCGCGTCCGCGATCGCCGCGCTCGGGAAGGTCCGGCGCACCTCGTCCATCCCGATCCTCATCGAGCGCTACAAGACCGAGGAGGGACGGTTGCAAGTGGACGCCGCCGACTCCTTGACCAGGCTCACGGGCAAGGCTTACGGCATGCGGATCGAGCTGTGGGAGCGCTTCTGGAACAGCTACGGCGACCGCTACGAGATCCCGACCGACGAGGAGATGAAGGCGCTCGAGGAGGCTCGGACAAAGACCAACCAGAAATACAGCATCCAGAACGCCTCGAACTTCGTCGGGGTGGAGACGCCGAGCCGCTCGATCCTCTTCGTGATCGACGTGTCCGGGTCGATGGAGGACCTGGTGGTGGACCGCGAGCAATTCCAGGACGGTGACTATCCGTCCTGGGCGCGGATGGACATCGTGAAGACCGAGCTTGCCCGCACCATCGAGGGGCTGGAGCCCTACGTGAAGTTCGGGATCATCTCGTTCGCCACCGGCACCAAGCGCTGGAAGAAGAAGCTTGTGCCCGCCAACGTCGTCAACAAATCCAGCGCCCTCGACTTCGTGAAGAACCTGGAGCCGCTGGGGGGCAACAGCCAGCTGGACCTGCCCCTCGGAGGACTGGGGGCCGGGCCGGACCTCTCGGCGGGCAAGACGAACACCTATGGCGCTCTGGCTGAGGCGCTCGGGATCGAGGACGCAAAGGCGCGGGCACCCAAGTCCGGCTCGAAGGAGCGATATACCGTCGAGGTGGACACGGTCTTCTTCCTCTCGGACGGCAGGCCCACCTTCGGCAAGTACATCGAGACCAGGGAGATCCTGGACCGGATCACCGAGGGGAACCTCCTCCGGAAGGTCGTTCTGCACACCATTGCCATCGGCAACTTCGACAAGGGGTTCATGAGGAGCCTCGCCGTGAAGAACGGTGGCGTCTTTGTGGACCTCGGGAAGTGAGGTTCTGAGGCATCCTGGAACTCCTTCTCGAGGTGCGGGCTTCCGGAGGTTGACCTCCCGGCCTGGCGTCCCTACATTCCTCGCCCAGTCGGGGTGTGGCTCAGCTTGGTAGAGCGCTGCGTTCGGGACGCAGAGGTCGGAGGTTCGAATCCTCTCACCCCGACCACCCTTCTCTCTAGGGTGGTCCCCGACTGGTCTCGGAGCGACGGGCATGGGCCTCTAGCGACGGGCACGGGCCTTTGAGCGACGCGCACAGCGGCTCAGGACCGGACCAGACCTCCTTAGAGCCATGGCACCCCGGTGACAGGCGGAGGAGCACCCCAGCGGGCAGAGCACGGTCCCAGAGGGACCGGCGTGGCCCCAGAGGGCGAATCCCTCCGGGAAGGACCCGGTTGTACCGCGGGGGCCTAGTTCCCCCGTGGGGATGCTTCTTCGACGTGAGGATGCCGTTCAGCCGCTGGGGCCCGGCCTGGCTGAGGGTGCTCCGTCCGGGCGTGACGACCCGGTTTCCTCGCGGGGCTCCTGGTGCGGTTTGGAGGGGCTCCTGGCGCTTGCCGGGCCAGGACTGACCGGCGTGCACCTCCATGTGCTCAGCCTCGCCCGGATTGGCGCTCATGAGCCCAAGCAAGCGGCGTGGACCCTGCCCCCGAGCCTCAAGTTGGCGCCCCTGCGCCCCGAATCATGCCGGGCAGATTGCGGGCCACTCGACGCGGCACACTCGCCGGCGGAGCTCGAAGGGTGCTCCCCGTGCGGTCTCTGGCCCCCTTCCCGTCTCCTCCTGGGGCCCCTCCAGGGGCCTCCAGGTCGTTCCTGGGCCTCTGGAGAGGGTCGGCTCCCCTCTGACCCTTGCAATGGCCGGAGTGGGGCTCCAGACTCTGGGTGTGGCGCGAGACCCCAGGGGTCAGCGCCGAGGTCCCAGACCGGCCTGGCTGGCATTCGCCTGCCCGCCGCAGCGGGACCGCCGCCCCACGCGGGGCCACCTGTCGAGCGAGACGCACACCGTCCCCCGTTCGATTGTTCCTCGCGCCCAGAGGCCACCGCCTCGACCTTGTCAGCCTTCACGCTGGCTGATCCTCCGCCGCTCGCGGCCTCGCTGCGCCGGCCACGGATGGCACCACGCCCTCCGACTCGCACCGCGTCTCTCCGAGACCATTTCACGTGACATCGAAAGACTCCAACAGCGCTGACGGGACCCTGCCTTTCGGGGCCATCTCAGACGGGGCCGAGGCGCCCCGCAAGAAGAAGGTCACGCGCAAGAAGAAGGCGGCTCCCAAGGCGGCCTCGAAGGCGCGCTCGTCGGATGAGGAGCGCGCCGATGGCGGGGATGGTGACGCCAGCCCCGCCCCGCGGAAGAAGCGCACGTCCAAGAAGACGGCTTCGAGGAAGGCCCCTGCGAAGCGGGCCCCCGCGGACAACGACTCCGCAAACGGGGACTCCGCAAACGGGGACTCCGCAGGCAGGGATTCCGCAGGCAGGGCCAGCGCCGACAGGGCCCCCGCAGACAGAGATTCAGCCGAGCGGGCTCCCTCAGCGAAGGCTCCGGCCAAGGGGGCTGCCGTTGGCGCGGCGGAGGCTTCGAGGCCGGTGAGTGACGGGGCCGAGGGCCGCGACGCTTCCTCCGACGAGGGCGAGGGGCGCAAGCGCCGGACCCGTCGTGGTCGCCGCCGCCGTGGCGGCGAGGACGACGCCGGGACGGACGCTGGCGCTGAGGCCGGGACGAGCTCTCGGGGCGGAGGAGCCTCCGAGGGAAGCGCGGACGGTGACCGCCGCCCCGAAGGCGAGGGGCGCGAGGATGCGCGCGACCGCCACGAGGGTCGCGACAGGGGCGGTGAACAAAGGGACGGCGAGCACAGGGATGACGGGCAGGGCGAGCGCCCGGGCCGCCGGCGCCGTCGACGTCGGCGGGGCAAGAAGAACTTCGAGGGGGACGGCGATGGCCGGGCCAAGGAGGGCGGCGAGGGCGCCGACGCCTCCTCTCGCTCGGAGCCATCCCGCGCAGAGTCTTCTCGCTCAGAGTCATCCCGCTCAGAGTCTTCCCGCTCAGAGTCTTCTCGCTCAGGCCCCCCCCGTTCGGGGCCGGAGCGCTCTGCGTCCGAGGACGGAGAGGAGGGAGGCGGCCGATCCCGCCGCCGTCGCCGCAATCGGAGCAAGAACAAGGATCGCCAGGGGGAGCGCCCCGAGGGCGATTCCGGCGGCCGCAGCGAGGTGGAGGCCGACGCCGTCCCTGCGATGGGCACGGGCATGTTCATCCTCGACAAGGGCAACGTCTCGGTGCTCCGTCAGAAGGAGACCGGCTACCTCTCCTCGAAGAAGGACATCTACGTCTCCAAGAACCTCGTCCAGAAGCACAAGCTCCGGGATGGGATGATGATCACCGGGCCCGTGCGGCGCGGCTACAAGCACAAGCTCGAGCTGGGCTCGGTGGAAGAGGTGGACGGCCACCCGCCCAAGCACTGGGACAAGAAGCCGACGTTCCAGAACCTCACGAGCGTCGACCCCGACTTCCACTACGCGGTGGGAGACGTGACGGACAACGTGTCCATGCGGGTGGTCGACCTGATCTCGCCCATCGGGCGCGGCCAGCGCGGCCTGCTCGTCGCGCCGCCGCGCACGGGCAAGACCACGATCATGCGGGAGTTCGCGGCGGGCATCGAGAAGGGCTACCCCGACGTCCACCTGATGGTGTTGCTCATCGACGAGCGGCCCGAGGAGGCCACCGAGTGGCGCCGTAGCGTGGAGCACGGCGAGGTCTTCGTATCCACCGCTGACGAGACCAGCAAGCACCACATCCAGGTGGCCGAGGTCGTCTGGAAGCGCGCCATGCGCATGGTGGAGATGGGGGAGGACGTGATCCTCCTGCTCGACTCGATCACGCGCCTCGCGCGCGCCTACAACAACAACGCCGGCCCCGGTAAGACCATGTCCGGCGGCCTGGATAGCCGGGCCATGGAGCGGCCGCGGAAGATCTTTGGGTCGGCACGCAACACCGTCGAGGCCGGCAGCCTGACGATCCTTGGGACCACGCTGGTGGAGACGGGGAGCCGCCTCGATCAGCTGGTGTTCGAGGAGTTCAAGGGCACCGGCAACATGGAGCTGATGCTCAATCGCAAGCTCTCGGATCGCCGGATCTTCCCGGCCATCGACATCGAGAAGTCAGGAACGCGCAAGGAAGAGAAGCTCGTGGGCATGAAGCGGCTGAAGCAGATTCACATCCTGCGACGGGTGCTGGCTCGCATGCACTTCGCCGAGGCCGCCGAGCTCCTGATCTCGAGGCTGATGGACGTCGAGAAGACCACGGACTTCCTGGATCGATTCTCCATCGACCCCGAGGATTGAGCCGGTAGGGCACCGGGAGGGAGCCGGGCGAAGGTGCGCGGTCGGCGAAGGACCGCGTGCGGCGGCTGGGCTCCGCTGGCCATGGCGACGGTGCCGAACCCTCCAGTCCCCTCAAGCCCTGCAGTCCCCTCAAGTACGGCAATCCCTCGTCCCGCCACCCCGTCGACTACGACCACCGCGTCGACCATGATCACAGACTCATCCTCCACCGATCCTGCGCGAGCCAGCGCGGTGGTTCCGGCCTCTGCCGGGGCGTCGGAGCCGCCGATGATCGTGGCGGAGGGACTCTCCAAGTCCTTCGGCCCGGTCCGCGCGGTGAGGGGGGTGTCGTTCTCCGTGGCTCGGGGGGAGCTCGTCGGCTTCCTCGGTCCGAACGGCGCGGGGAAGTCCACGACCATGAAGATGCTCACGGGCTCGCTCCTGCCCGACGGCGGCCGCGCGTCCATCGCCGGAGTCCCCTTGGATGGCCGCTCCCTCGGAGCGCGCGCGGCGGTGGGCTACCTGCCCGAGCACACGCCCCTGTACCGCGACATGCGGGTTCGTCCCTACCTCGAATTCATCGGTGAGGTCCACGGCATGGGCGGCCGCGCGCGCCGGGACGCCCTCGAGCGCGTCATCGCCGCCTGCGACCTCGACGGCTATGTGGGGCGCCGGATCCACACCCTCTCCAAGGGCTACCGCCAGCGCGTGGGCCTCGCCCAGGCGCTGTTCACCGATCCGGACGTGCTGGTGCTCGATGAGCCCACCAGCGGCCTGGACCCGGCGGAGATCGTTCGCATTCGAGACCTGGTGGTGGAGCTCGCGCGGTCGAAGACGATCCTGCTCTCCACTCACGTGCTGCCCGAGGTGGAGGAGGTCTGCCGGCGCGTGCTGATCATCGCCGGCGGTCAGCTGGTGGCGGATGGCCCGCTCCACGAGCTGGCCGAAGACTCGGCGGACGCCATCGTCGTGGCGGTGGACGCCGGCTCGACCCCGGCGGATGAGGTGGCGTCGTCCCTCGCCGCATGTGACGGCGCGAGCGCCGCGCGCGGCTCGTTCGATGGGGCGAGGGTCCGGATCCACGTGACCCTCGATCAGGGCGCGGAGCGCTACGCTCTGGCCGACGCCCTGGCCCGGGCGGTCCACGGAGCCGGCTGGTCCTTGCAAGAGCTCCGCCACGAGGTCCCGACCCTCGAGCGGGTCTTCCTCGAGCGTACGCGCCAGCTGGCGGCGGGCGGGGAGAGCAGCGACTCATGAGCGCTCGACCCCGTGCGTTCGCGGGCGTGCTGCCCTTCGCCCGGCGTGAACTCCGGAGCGCCTTCGAGTCGCCGGTGGCGTACGTGGCCATCGGTCTCTTCGTGCTGGTGCTCCCCGCGCTGTTCTTCTTCCTCGGCTACCCGGTGGGCCGCACGCCCCTCCCCGGACTGTGGGAAGGCGGCCAGGCGAGCTTGATCGTCCTCTTCCACTGGCTCCCGCTGCTGCTCGCCTTCGTGGTGCCGGCGCTGAGCATGGGGGCCTGGGCCGAGGAGCGGCGCGCCGGGACCGAGGAGCTGCTGCTCACCTACCCGGTCCGCACCGGTGCCGTTGTGCTCGGCAAGTTCCTGGCGACCTGGACCCTCACCATGCTCATGGTCACCCTCGCGGTGCTCTCAGCGGCGGTGACCGTTGGGTTCCTCGGGGACCTCGACTGGAACACGGTGCTGGCCGGCCTGGTCGGCGCCGCCGGCCTGTGCGCGGGCTACGCGTCCGTGGCGCTGTTCCTGTCGGCGGTGAGCTCCGAGCAGCTCGTCGCCTTTCTCCTGGGCGCCCTCGCCCTCGGGCTGCTCTGGGCCCTTCCGCTGCTCGTGAGGGTGCTCCCCGGCGGGGCGGCTGGCGCACTCGAGGCCGCAAGCCCTACGACTCACTTCCTCGGCAGCGCCGCCCGCGGCGTGCTCGACCTGTCGGACCTCATCTACTTCGTGCTGCTCACGGCCCTCGGGCTCGTGGCCAACACCCTGGCCGTGGAGCGACGTCGATGGAGATGACCCCCGTAGATCCCAAGGGCGCTGTAGATCCCAAGGGCGCTCCGCCCCTGGCCCACGCCGGCCGCCGGGTGCTGCGGCTCAACGCGGCCCTGACCCTGGGTCTGTTGCTCCTGATCGCCGTGCTGGGCAACGTCCTTGCGTCGCGGCACCTCGGCCAGCGCGTGGACCTCAGCGCGGACCAGCTCAACGCCATCTCCGACGCCGCGCGGCGCGTGGTCGACAGGGTGGAGGACCGCCTTTCGGTGCGCCTCTTCGCCAACCAGGAGGTGGCGGACGGTCGCCTGGCCCTGCGCGGAGCCCGGATCCGTGCGCAGCTCGAGGAGATCCTCAGCCTTCGTCCGGAGGTCTTCGACCTGCAGGTGCTCGACCCCTCTCGCTCCTCGGAGGCGAGGCGGCAGGCCCGCGAGGCCAGGCTGCAGCCCCAGCGGGCGGGCCGTGGCGGGCTCGGACAGGCGGGCGAGGAGGAGGTCTGGCTCGGCCTCGTGCTCGGCTATCGCGGCCGCACCGAGGTCATCGCGACGCCCGAGCCCTGGCGCTTCGAGGTGCAGGTGGCCAGCGCCCTGCACGCGCTCCTGAGCGATCGAAAGATCGGCATCGGCTGGATCGGCGAGCCCTTCGAGGTGGCGCCGGACTCGGAGACCGCGGCGCTCGAACGCTGGGAGTCGACCTTCGGCGTGATCCGAGGCGCCCTCAGCCGGCGCGCGCGCATCGCCCAGCTCCCCGGCCTCGCCACGGGCAACTCCGTGCCCGACGACGTGGACGTGATCTTCATGGTGCGGCCCGGCGCCATGCACGAGCGCGAGGTCTACGCCATCGACCAGTTCGTCCAGCGCGGCGGCCGCCTGGTCGTGTGCCTGGATGACCCCGACTACAACCTCGCCTACCCCAGGGCCGACGTGGCGCCCGAGGAGTTCGAGGGCTCACCCCTCGCCCAGCTCCTGGACTCGTGGGGCATCAAGGTCGCCGCCAAGCACGTCTGGGACGACGCCTGGAAGACGGACCGGATCACCCTCACCGCGGTGGGCGGGCAGCTCCGCCGGGGCGTGATCAACGACCCGCTGGTGATCACCGTGCCGCCCGAGGGGCTCGCCGCCGACCTCCCGCCGACCTCGGGCCTCCCCGGCGTGGCCTTCTCCTGGGCACACCCCCTGTTCCCCGAGGAGCTCGCGCCCACGCCGCCCGGCGTCCAGCGCACGGACCTCGCATGGTCGTCCGAGGGCGCCTACCTCACCGACGTGGCGCCGCGGCTGACCACGGACCCGCGCGAGCTGCGGAGCCTGCGCGCCGCGCTGCGCAACGGCCGCGCGGGCCGGCGCACCCTGGCCGCCGTGTTCAACGGTCTGTTTCCCTCGCCCTGGGCGGGGGGGGAGGCCCCCGCGCCCCTCGACCCCCTCGGCCTCGGGCGGGCGGCGGATGAGCCGGCGCCGGTCTCGGCCGTGAACTCCTCCCAGGTGGTCGTGTTCGGCGACGCGGACTGGCTGCGGGACCCGCGCCCCGAGGGCACCTTCGTCCAGGCGGGCGGAGGCGTGTTGGCCGTCAACCTGGTGGACTGGCTCACCCTCGATGAGGACCTCATCGGCCTGCGCTCCCGCGCCCCGCGCCTGCGCCCCCTGCGGGACTTCGTGGCGGAGCAGGAGAAAGCGCTGGGGCTCTTCGAGGAGGACGTCTATCCCACCGAGGCCGAACGTATCGAGGCTAGCCGCCTGGGCGACCTCGCGCGCCGCCGCGCGCGCCGGCAGCAGTGGCTCACGATGCTCGCGCCGGCCCTCTCGGCCCTCGTGATCGTGGCCCTGTTCGGGGCGCTCTGGAACGGGCTCGCGCGTCGCCGCGCAGAGCCGGGAGGAGAGGGCCAATGATCGCCTCTATTCTGCCCCTCAACCGCTGGCTACTGGCCATCGCGGTGGCGCTCGGAGTGGCGCTCGCGGCCCTCGAAGGGGGCGGCATCGAAGAGCGCCCGGTGGAGCCACTGTTCCCGGGCTTCGACGGAGCCCGCGCCGTCACGGTGGCGCTGAGCTCCCCCGCGGACGTGGCCCACCCCACGGTGACCATCCGCCGGACCGAGGTGGGGGAGCCCTGGCTCATCGACGAGCTGTTCGGCGCCGAGGCCTCGCCCATCCTCCTGGACGTGTTCCTCTCCAGGGTGGGGGCCATGACCAACCTCGACCTTGTGAGTGAGGACCCCGAACGCATCGGGGAGTACGAGCTCGGCGAGGACGTGGCGACGCGGGTGGTCGTGCGCGGGGCCGCCCCCTTGCCGGAGGACGGCGCGCCGGCCTCGGACCCCGCCCCGGTCACCATGGTGGACTTCTACGTGGCCACCGCCTCCCCGACCGCGGCCTTCGTTCGCAGGGCCGGTGAGGCCCAGGTGTTCCGCATCCCGCGGCTCCGCGTGCCCCCCACGCAGCCGTTTTCCTGGTTCGGTCGCGCGTCCCTGGTGCCCTTCGAGAGCGTCCAGGTGCGACGGGTGGCGGCGTCTGGGGAGGCCGTCGGCGGCGAGCGCGTCCTCGAGCAGACCATGGAGCGCTTCGGCAGCTTCAAGAGCGGGGCCGGCGTCGAGGTCTCCAGCCAGCGGGCGCTGGATGTCCTCCAGCGGCTGCGGGCCCTGTTCCCCGTCGCGGTGGACGGCGAGCGCGGTCCGGAGGACTTCCCCGGTGACGGTGCGGCCTTCGAGGTCACCGTGGAGCAGGTCACTGGCGGGGAGCTTCGGCTGGTCTTCTTCGAGGGGGAGCGAGACGGGAGGGCGCGCTGGCTGGTCCGGCGCTCCACCGATCGCCTGATCCTCGAGTGCGACCCGACCGTGACCGGAGGCCTCGTGGAGGCGCTCCGAGCGCTCCCCGAGTGAGGCGCTCTGGGGGGGGGAGGCGGCGCGGCGGCTCATCGCCCCCCTGGCTCTCTCTGGCGGCCTCTCGGCTGGATTCTGGGCTGGCTTCTCGGTTGGCTTTTCGGCTGGCCTACCCGCCGCCCTGGCGGCTCCGGGAAGTGTCGGCGGGGATACCCCCGGCAGCCCAACCGTGGCCCATCGGCGACCCAGCGTGGATTCAATCGTGGCCCACGGCACGTCGGAGCCCGGATATGCGTCCCTCGCGTGGTTCGGGGGGGCGGTGAGCGGTAACCTCTCGTCCGATATGGCCATCGACTTCGAGCAGGAGTACGGCGTCAACGCCGGGTACGTTCAGGAACTCTTTGACGGCTGGCGGAGTGATCCGGCGGGCGTGGAGGAGAGCTGGCGCAAGATCTTCGAACGCCGCTCCTCGGAGGGGGCCAGCGGGACAGTCCCGCCGGGGGGCGCCTCTGGAGCTTCTTCCAGTGGATCGGCCGGTACCGCGGCGGTTGTGCCCGAGGGCCCGGACCTCTCGGACGACCCCGAGATGGAGCTGCTCGTCGGCGTGGCCGGCAAGATCGCCACCAACATGGAGGCGAGCCTGAGCCTGCCGGTGGCGACCTCCGTGCGGAACATGCCCGCCAAGGTGCTCGGCGAGAACCGCTCCATCATCAACGAGCACATGCTGGTCCGCGCGATCGGCAAGTCCTCGTACACCCACGTGTTCGCCTTCGCCCTGGCGCGCGCGCTGGGCGAGATGCCGCGGGTGCAGGCCTCCTACGTGGAGTCGGGGGGCAAGCGCTATCGTCACGTGCCTGAGCACGTGAACCTCGGCATCGCCATCGATGTGCCTGGGCCCAAGGGGCGCATGCTCGTGGTGCCCAGCATCAAGGCCGCCGAGACCCTCGACTTCGCCGAGTTCTACGGCGCCTTCCAGGACCTCGTGGACCGCGGCCGCGTGGGCAAGCTCACCAGCGCCGACTTCGCGGGCACCACTTGCACCCTGACCAACCCCGGGGGCTTCGGCACCGCCATGAGCGTGCCGCGCCTCATGCCGGGCCAGGGGGTCATCATCGCTACCGGCTCCATCGGGATCCCGCCGGAGCTGGCGGGCATGTCCAAGGGGGCCCTGGCGGAGAACGCCATCGGTCCGGTCATGACCATGACCAGCACCTATGACCACCGCGTGATCCAGGGCGCGGAGTCCGGGCTCCTGCTCAAGCGCGTGGACGAACTGCTGCACGGCGCCGACGGCTTCTACGACGACATCTTCACGGCCCTGCGGGTGCCGTGGCAGCCCGCGCGCTCCGGCGAGGACCTGCGCCCCACGGGCGGCGTGGACCACGCGGAGATGCAGACCAAGGTCTGGACCCTGATCCAGGCCTACCGCACCCGCGGCGGCCAGCTCGCCGACCTCGACCCCCTTGGCTATCAGCCCGAGCTGCTGGAGTCCCTGGACCCCGGCTCCTACGGCCTGTCCCTCTGGGACCTGGATCGCACCTTCCTGTGCGGCGGGATGAACGGCAAGTCGGCCATGACCCTGCGGGAGATCCTGCGCACCCTGCGCCGGGCCTACTGCCGCCGCTGGACGAGCGAGGTCGGTCACATCACCGACCGCGACCGCAAGCTCTGGCTGCGCGAGCGGGTCGAGAACGACGACCACTTCGTGGAGTTCGACACCGAGGAGCGCAACCACATCCTGCGCCGCCTCAACCGCGCCGAGAACTTCGAGCGCTTCCTCGCGAACACCTACGTGGGCAACAAGCGCTTCTCCCTGGAGGGCGGCGACACCATGATCCCTGCCCTGGCGGAGGTCATCGAGCGCGCCGCGACCAAGGGCGTCGAGAAGGTCGTGATCGGCATGGCCCACCGCGGCCGGCTGAACGTCCTGGCGAACCTCATGGGCAAGTCCCACGAGCAGATCTTCCGGGAGTTCGAGGGCGGGCTTCTGCCCCTCTCCACGGAGGGCTCGGGCGACGTGAAGTACCACCTGGGCCAGGTCGGGATCTTCCGCACCCGCGACGGCAAGGAGGTCGAGGTCTCCTTGTCCGCCAACCCTAGCCACCTCGAGGCCGTGGACCCGGTGGTGTGCGGCATGACCCGCGCCTATCAGGACGCCATGGGGGACGAGGACCGCCGCAAGGTGCTCGCCGTCCTGATCCACGGCGACGCGGCCTTCTCCGGCCAGGGCGTCGTGACCGAGACGCTCAACATGAGCGAGCTGCGGGCCTTCAGCAACGGCGGCACGGTCCACCTGATCATCAACAACCAGATCGGCTTCACCGCCGGTCCGCGTGACCTGCGTTCGACGCACTACTGCTCGGACGCGGCCAAGGCCATCGAGGCCCCGGTCATGCACGCCAACGGCGACTTCCCCGAGTCGGTGCTGCGCGCCTGCCGCCTGGCGGTGGACTACCAGCGCGAGTTCGGCGCGGACGCGGTCATCGACATGGTCTGCTACCGCCGCTGGGGCCACAACGAGGGCGACGAGCCCGCGTACACCCAGCCGGCGCTCTACAGCCGCATCGCCGCGCACCCCACGGTGTGTGAGATCTACAGCGACCTCCTGGTGCGCCGCGGCGCGCTGACCCGGGAGGAGGCGGACCTCATCAGCTCCGAGGCCGAGGACGAGCTCCGCACGGCCCTCGCCAAGCACAAGGCCAGCGCCACCGAAGAGCTGCCGTTCGAGGAGATCGTGGACGTGGAGCTGGATGACCCGCGGGACTACGTGGTGACCCCCTCTCCCGAGACCGCGGTGCCCACCGACGAGCTGATCCAGTACATCGACGACCTGAACATGATCCCCGAGGGGTTCGTGGTGCACCCCAACCTCCTGCGGCAGCTGCGCCGGCGGGAGCGCATGGTGCGCGGTGAGCTCGACGTGGACTGGGGCTGCGCCGAGGCGCTGGCCTTCGCCACCCTGGTGCGCGGCGGGGTCTCCATCCGCCTCGAGGGCCAGGACTCCGGCCGGGGCACCTTCAGCCACCGCCACGCGGTCATCCGTGACCAGGCCACCGAGGAGGAGCACGTGCCCCTGCGCGCCCTCTCCGAGGCGAGCGGCAGCTTCGAGGCCTGGGACTCCCTGCTCAGCGAGGAGGCGGCGCTCGCCTTCGAGTACGGCTACGGCCTCGCGCGGCCTGAGTCCCTCGTCCTGTGGGAGGCCCAGTTCGGCGACTTCGCCAACGGGGCCCAGATCCCCATCGACCAGTTCCTGGTCTCCGGCGAGGCCAAGTGGCGCCAGCTCTCTGGGCTCGTGATGCTCCTGCCCCACGGCTACGACGGCCAGGGCCCCGAGCACTCCTCGGCGCGCCTCGAGCGCTTCCTGCAGTCCTGCAGCGGCGGGAACATCTCGGTGGTGAACTGCTCCACCTCGGCGCAGATCTTCCACCTCATGCGCAAGCACGGCCAGGCGGAGTCCAAGCGCCCGCTGATCGTGATGACGCCCAAGAGCTTCCTGCGCGACAAGCGCGCGGCGAGTCCCATCGAGGACCTCGCCAAGGGCGGCTTCCAGGAGGTCATCGGCGACCGCACGGTGGAGTCCGCGAAGGTCAAGCGCCTCGTGCTCTGCTCCGGCAAGATCGGCCACGAGCTTGTCACGGCCCGCGCCGAGGCGGAACGCGACGACGTGGCCATCTGCCGGGTCGAGCAGCTCTACCCGTTCCCCAAGGATCAGGTCCTGGCCCAGATCGGCCGCTACCCGAACCTGGAGCACGTGATCTGGACCCAGGAGGAGCCGCGCAACATGGGCGCCTGGTCCTTCATCCTCCAGCGCTTCCACGACCTCGGCCGCCCCGACATCAAGTACGCGGGCCGCGCCGAGTCCGCCAGCCCGGCCACCGGCTCCTACAGCCGCCACAGCGCCGAGCAGGCCTTCCTCATCAAGATGGCCTTCGGCGACGTCCAGCCCGCCACCAGCCTCGAGAGCTGACAGGGCCCGGCCCGCGCGAGCCGCGGGCCGGTCCCATGGACCCCTCGCGCGGACAGGGCCCGCGGACCCGCGTGCCGGATCCTGCGCGGGAGGCTCTCCGCAGAGGACTCTGCGCGGCGGACTCTGCGCGGCGGACGCTGCGCGTAGGACTCTGCGCGTAGGACGCTGCGCTTGGGACGCTGCGCTTGGGACGCTGCGCAGGGAGTTCGCGCGGAGCGCCTCGCCTGCGTCGCCCCTCAGGGCAGCAGCATGCGGCTGTAGAACAGCGCGATCAGGCTGAGGCCGTCATGGAGGGTGCCGGCGCGCAGCATGGCCTCGACCTCGTCGGGGGAGAAGGTCTCCACGATCATGCGCTCGGAGGGGTCGAGCTGCTGCTCGTGGCGCAGCTCGCAGTCCAGGGCGGCGAAGGGGTGGATCCAGTGGTTGCTGATCCCGTTGCAGGTGTAGTACCCGGGCAGGGGCACCAGGCGCCCGGCCTCGTAGCCAGTCTCCTCGCGCAGCTCGCGGGCGGCGCACTCGATGGGCTGCTCCCCGGCGTCGATCCGGCCCGCGGGCACCTCCCAGTGGGTGTTGCCGTGGGTGTGGCGGAGCTGGCCCACCATGACCAGGTGCCCGTCGCTGCGGAAGGGCACGATGCTCACCGCGTCACCGACCTCGACCACGTGGTGCTCCTGCAGCTCGCCGTTGTCCAGGCGCAGCATGTCCCGGCGCAGGCCGACCCAGGGTGAGTCGTAGATCCGCTCGGTGGAGTCGAGCTCGAAGGGCTCGAAGGGCGCGGGCGGCCCAGGGGGGGCGGCGGCGCCAGGGCTACCCTGGGCCGCGCGGCCCTGGGGGGCTCCCGCCGGCTCGCCGCCCGCGGTGCGCTGGTCGTCCTCGGTGGGGCGGCTGCCCTCGGGAGAGCGGCCGCCCTCGGCGGAGTGGTGGCTCAAGGTCGTGGCCTCGTCGGGCTCAGTCCTTCACGGGCGCCGGCCACAGCTCGCGCCAGTCGCCGATGCCCGCCTGACGCGGGGAACCGGCGACCCGGTCGAGGGTCGTGGAGGAGACCCGGACGTCCTCGAGGGCCGTCTCGGAGAGCACCTTGCCGCAGGCCTCCGCGATGGAGTCCGCGTCCAGGTGCTGGTACTTGAAGACCTCGGAGGGCCGCCCGCACTTGGAGAACTTGCGCACCGCCAGGGTCTCCTGGCGCACGCCGACGATCGAGCCGATGTTGTCCAAGAGCCCCGCCTCGCCGTCGCACACCGCGACGATGGGGACCCGGCGGCCAGCGAGGCCCGCGAGGCCCGCGGCGTCGGTCTCGCCCGAGGGGACGAGGTGCAGGTTGCCGTCGATGCTGAGCCCCTCCTTGAGGTGGCGGTAGTCGGACTCGTGGCCGAGAATGCCGAACAGCAGCTCGGGCGAGCTGACGTGGATCACGTTGGCGTAGATGCCGCGCTCGAGCAGCGCCTTGGACGCGGCGACGGCGCCGTCGGCGAGGGAACCCATGGCGAAGATGTGCACCACGTTGTCGCCCGGCTCGTAGCCCGCATAGCCGCGGTAGTCGACCAGGTAGTACCCGCCCTCCATCACGTCGGCGCGCACGCCGGCGAGGATCTCATCGGCGGGCATCGTGGCGACGGTGGACTCGTCCGTGGCGCCGTCCCAGCCCGCGCCCTTGGGGGCGAGGAGGCCGGCGTCGTGGCCCTTGTAGCGCGCCTGGGTCTTCATGAGCTCGAGGAGCTCCTTCTGCTTGGCGGCCCGCGTCACGGCGCGGATCAGCACGCCGCGGCGGCCGTCGTTGTCGTCCTCCATGTGGCGCCGGATGGCGTCGGAGAGGATCCAGTCGACCTCGATGGCGAAGAGCGGCTCCCAGGTGATCAGGTTCGGGATCTGGATGTCGCTCTTCCAGGAGTGCTGCGCACCCTCCGGCGAGAGCGTCACGCCCGAGGGCGTGCCCATGACGACGAACTCGGCGCCCCAATAGAGGTTGTAGTAGAGCTGGTCGAGGGCCCGTTTGATGAAGAAGTCATAGACCGTCATGATCGGGAAGAACGGGATCCCGACGTAGTGGGCCATCTTCCCGAAGGAGCCGACCGCGGTCATCGCGTTCGCCTCGGCGATCTCGAAGCGGATGTGGCGCGTCCAGGCGTCCTGGGTCGCCACCAGCTCGGGGTGCTTGTACTTGACCTCGAGCTCCTTGCCGATCGAACCGTCCTCGCGGTCGGGGCCATAGATGCGCTCGTTGAGGACCGACGAGATGTTGGTCGAGGTGCCCACGTCCGGGGACATGGTCATCACGTACTCGGCGGCTGCGGCCCAGCGGCGCTCGTGCTCGGTGAGGTCCTGGGCGCCCTGCACGTCGTTGCGCCGATGGCCCTGGCGGGCGTCCGTCACGGCCGAGCCGATGCGCACGAGCTTGGCGGCCAGCTGGCCCCACATCCACTGGGTGTGGGCGACTGGGAACAGGGACAGGTCGATGTCGAGGGACTCGGGGATGGGCCCCGCGGCCGCGATGTCGGCCTGGACCTTGGCCTTGTTGCGCTTGCGCAGCGCCTCGTGCTCGTCCATGCCCGCGCGGAACAGGTCCCGGCGCGCCATGAGAAAGTCGCTCTCCTCCGTGCCCTCGGCGAAGCGCGCGAAGGGGTCGTCCATGGAGAGGCCGTGCTCGCCGAGCAGGGCCTCGATCTCCTGACCCTTGGGGAGCGTGGAGTGGTTCGCGGGGTCCGCGAGGCACTCGAGGCCCCAGCCCTTGAGGGTGTGGGCGATGACCATGTACGGCTCGTCGGACTCCTCACGGGAGCGCGCGAGGGCGTCACGGATCGAGTCGTAGCACTGGCCGCCGAGGTCGAGGAGCATGCGCAGCACCTCCTCGTCGGTGAGGGCCTTCATGCCGGCCTTGGTGCCGGCGTGCTTCTGGGCGAAGACCCGGCGAGCCGCGTCGGCGTCGCGCTTGAGCACCAGCATCTGGAACTCGTAGTCGGTCAGCCCGCGCTCGAGGACCTCGCGGATCGCGTCGCCGCCCTCACCCTTGAAGATGGCCTCGCGAAGCTTGCCGTGGCGCACCTGAATGACGCGCCAGCCGTTGGCGAGCGCCGTCTGCTCGATGCGCTCGGCGTCGGTCTGCTCGAGGCCGCGCTCGTTGGGGATGCGCGTGCCGTCGAGGTTCTGGCGGTTGTAGTCGATGATCCAGGTGACGTTGCCGAGCAGGCGCTCGGCGAGGTCCGGCATGGCCTCGAGGAGCGAGCCCTCGCGGAACTCGGAGTCGCCGATCAGCGACCAGAAGTGGGCGTTCTCGGGGACGTCCCAGCCGTGGTCCTTGGCATAGCGGTAGGCCAGCGCCAGGTAGCCCGAGACCACGGGCGGGATGCCGACGGTGCCCGAGGGCAGGAAGTGGAAGTGGTCGGCGTCGGCCCGGGCGTGGTAGCTCTGGAAGACGTGGGGGCTGTCCTCTGTGGGGAAGCGCCGCAGGCCGGCCATGGTCTTCTTGGCCTCCTCCTCGGTGAACCAGGTGTCCCCGCGGGCGCCGGGGTTCGGCTCGAACCAGTCCACGTGCTCGTTGTGACGGAACAGGTCCATCAGGTTATGGAGCGAGTGGTCCACCGGCGAGGCGTGGGGCTTGCAGCACACGAAGTCCTGGGGCTCACGCACGTCCAGGTGCAGCGCCGACAGGATGTGCATGGCGCTGGCGCAGGACGCGGGGTGCCCGCCGACCTTGGGGTCGCCGAGGTCCTTCTCGCGGTTGTTGGCCATGTGGATCATGGCCATGGCCTGCGCGAAGGCGCGGCGGGTGATCCGCTCCTGAACAGAGGCGTTGGCGGCAGTCGGGGTCGCTTTGGTGATCATCGAGGGTCGGTCGGTGGTCGCTGTTGAGGGGGGAGCGGACGGCTTCCACGATCCTCCCGAGGTGCGATCTCGGGAACGAAGGGTGGAGGCGTTGAGCCGTTCCGGCGGACCATTGTAGGACGCACGGGGGACGGAGTGGGGGGCGTGAAGGGACTTCGCCCGTGGTGGGGGCGTGACGTGGCGCCCCACCCGGCAAAGCGCTCGCCAACAGAGCCCCACCCAACAGAGCCCTACACATGGGAGCTCCAGCTGCCAAGGCGCCAGCTGCCAAGGCGCCAGCTACCAGGGCCCCAGCTGACAGAGTTCCAGCTGCCAGGGCCCCAGCTGCCATAGCCCAGGCCGCCCCGACCCAAGGCGTGTCGTTCGCGGAGCGCCCGGCGGGCAGGCCCTCCGGTGGTCCGCGGAGCCAGCGAACCCGCTCGGGGTCGACCTCAGCGCCGGGCTGTGCCTCGGGCGGTTCCAGAGCACGCTGGCCGAGGGGGCCGGCCGCGCGCGCGTCTACTGGGTTGGAAGCTCGACGGCCCTGAGGTCAACGGCGCAGGGCGGAGGCGAACACCTCGCTGTAAGCCGAGACCATGGCCGAGAGCGAGTAGCGCTGGCGGACACGCTCCAGCCCGGCTGCCGCGAGCTCGCCCCGCTGGCCCGCTGCGGCCGCGAGTCGTCCCATGGCCCCGGCCAGCTCCTCCTCGACCTTGGGTCCGAGGGGCACCACGAACACCCGGCCCTCAGGCGGGAGCGTCTGGCTCACGTCACCGACGTCGGTCGCCACCACGGGGACTCCTGCGGCCATGGCCTCCAGCAGGGAGACGGGCTGCTGCTCGGAGTCGCTGGTGATGGCCATGGCGTCGAAGGCGGAGTAGGCCGGCGTGAGCTGGGACAGGTGCCCCGTGAACACCACCTTGATGTTCTCGGCCTTCGACGCGGCGGACTCGATCGCCTCGCGCTCGGGACCGTCCCCGACCACGCACACCACGGCGGGCCGGTCGGAGGGGAAGGCCGCGGCGTCGGCGGCGCGTACGAGGCGGGGGAAGTTCTTCACCGGTCGCAGGTGTCCCACGGCCCCGAGGACAAAGGCGTCCTGTGGGATCTCGTGGGCGCTCCGGAACGCGGCTCCGGCGGCAGGGTCCCGGCGGAAGCGGTCGGCGTCGATCCCGTTGGGGATCAGCTGTGCCCGGGACAGCCGCCACGTCTTGCGCGCGATGTTCATGAGGTTCGCGCTGGGCACCACCACTTCGGTGGATCGCAGGCTGATCCGGCGCGCCCAATTGCGCCTGGAGCGTAGGCCGGTGGCCTCGTCCGCGTTGAAGCCGTCCTCGTGATGGACGTGCCGATTGAGGCGTGCGCTGCGGGCGGCGAGGACCGCGTCCATGGCGCCCCAGTTGTAGGTGAGGAGCAGGTCCGGCTCGACACGCTTCAGGAGGTCGCGGCAGAAGCGCACCCCTGCCATGGCGCCCTCGGGGGGCGTCCAGGGGAGCGTCTCGACCTGCGCGCTTCGGACCAGCTCCATGGCCTCGAGCCGGTTATCCGTGGCCACCACCGTGTGTCGGAAGCCGCCTCCGAGCGCGTCCATCAACAGCACCGATCGAACCTGCGGCCCGGCGGGGCAGAAGGTCGGAAACACGTGCAGGAGGTGTGCGGGATCAGCCAAGCGGAGACCGAGAGCGGCCAGGGGATGAAAGGTGTGGGCTCGGTGTGCGGTCAGTCGCCCGAGGCCGGCATGCCTTGAGCAGATCCCCTCGGGGGCAGCCGCACAAGGAGCGTAGGTGGAGGAGGGCTGGGGGGCGAGGTTCAGCCCCAGGGTCCTGAAAGAGCCAGCCGGTGTGCCGGCGAGGGGAGGGCACCCGGGGGGCCGGGCGATGGGTGCAGGAGCCGCGCCGTGAGGAGCCCGGCCGTGGAGGCGGTCAGGGCCTCAGTCGGTCGGGCGTCCGTAGATCCGGATCGCACGATCCAGGAACACCTCCCGGTCCTCCACGGGCTTCCAGCCCAGCCGCTCACGGGCCAGGTTGCTGGAGAAGGGCGTCGCGAGGGCCCTCGACTTGAGGTCCCGGTAGGAGGGCAGCCCGACCTTGCGGCCGCCCACGCGCTTCACGACCCACTTGCCGATCTCCATCAGCTGGCTCTTCCCGAGGCTCCTCGGGTGGAACGCCATGCGGCGGCCCGTGGCCTTCTGCAGCTCGAGCACGGCGTCGTGCCCGCTGATCTTCGGGTTCGCGCAGAGGTTGATCGCCTCGCCATCGACGCCCGCGCCGTCCGCCAGGCAGGCCGCCACGAGGGCGTCCGCGACGTCGTCGGCGAGCACCAGCGGGAGGTGGTTGTCCCCGAGGCCCCACCCGACGCAGTGGTTGTCGCGGACCCAGAGTCCGAGGCCGGAGTGCTGCATGGGTGTCCCCTCACCGAGGACGACGCCGGGCCGCATGACCACGAGCCCGAGGCCCGTACGATCGGCCACCGCCTTGAGCGCCTGCTCAGCCGCGGCCTTGCCGCGGGAGTAGACCGGCCGCGCGAGGGGTTGGGGGTCGGTGTCCCAGCTGTCGTCGATGAGGGACGAGCCGCCGTCGTTCCCGGTGTAGAGCGCCGCGATGGACGAGACGTACACGAGCCGCTCGACGCCTGCTTCGTGGCACTGCTCGGCGACCCTCGCGGAGCCGTCGACCATGACGCGCTGAACGTCCTCCCAGCTGTCGGCGCCGCCGGTCGCGAGGTGGATGCAGCGTTGGGCTCCGGTGAGGGCCCGGGCCATGCCCTCCTCGTCTCCGAGGGAGGCGCGCACGATGCGGAGCTTGCCGGACAGGCCGGGCTCGACGATGCCGGGCGGGAGGCTGTGGAAGCGGCGCACCACGCAGGTGACGTTCTCGCCCTGCGCCAGCAGGCGCTCCACCACACGGCGCCCGATGAAGCCGTTGCCGCCGAGGACCACGACCTCGTTCGAGCGAGCGGGTCCCGGCTCGGGGAAGTCCGGCACCGGGGGAGACTCGGCGGAGGCGTCGCCGGCGAGGGCGTCGGCCCACTCGGTGACGCGCAGCGCGCTCCACGCGTCGTTGGGCAGCTCGGCGCCGCCGAGCAGCGCCCTGTGGAAGGCGCCGATGGAGTCCCTCATGCCCACGAAGAACGCGTCCTCGCGCTTGCCGAGGCCCAGGGTGAACATGGACCAACCCTTGAGCGCCTTGCGCGCGTCGCGGCGCAGTTCCTTGGCACGGGTGGCGCCGGCGAGGTAACTGTTCCAGAACTCGAGCCAGAGCGTCTTCTGCTCGCCGGAGAGCTGGTCGTGGAAGAGGTCCGCCTCGAGGGACCCGTCCGAGCCAAGGACCTGGAGCGTCGAGCGGGTGAAGGGCTCGCCGAAGGCCATGTAGAGCTCGGCGGTCCCGCGTTCGGCGACGAAGGACGCGGCCCATCGCTTGTGGAAGCGCTGGCCGGGGTGCAGGTCGATGGTGGCGAGGCGTGAGCTGGTGGCGGACTGCACCGGGCCGAGCAGGTGCTCGAGCTGGCTGAGCGGGTGGACCGCCTGCTCGAAGACGATGTTGCGCGGGGCGCGGAACATCCAGTGGGAGTAGTCGCCCGCGTCGAGTTGGCGGAGGGGGACCGAGAGGGTCACCTGAACGTGCTCGACCCGCCCGATCTCGCCGGCCCGCACGCGCTCCATCAAGCGCACGAAGGCGGGGTGGTAGACGTTGTTGTGGTTCACGCCCAGGGGCAGGCCGCGGGCCGCGGCCAGCTCGGCGAGCTCACGCGCGTCCTCGGTGGCGAGGGCGATGGGCTTCTCGGCGAAGACTCCGACCCCGGACTCGAGCAGGTCACGGGTGAGCTGGACGTGGAGGTCGGGGGGCACCGCGAGGTGGGCGACCTCGACGCCGAGACCGGCGAGCTCCTTGAGGTCGGTCACGGCGTGGGCTGCGCCGAACCGCTCGGCGGCGGACTTCGCCCGGGGCTCGCTGACGTCGCACACCGCCACGAGGTCGACCTCGGGCATGGCCTTGAGGACCTCGAGGTGGAAGTCGGCGATGTATCCGGCGCCCACGACGGCGACCTTGGTCCGTCCGGCGGGGCGTTGGAGGGGAGGGGTGGCGTGGTTCACGATCTCGGGAGACATGGCGAAGGTGGTCACAGGACCCCTTGGGGGGGGGCTGCGGGAGGCTCTGTTGGAGAGCCGGAGCGAGCGGGACGGGGCCTGAGGGCGGCGGTCCCTGCAGAGTTTATCGCCCAGAGAGGGGGGGCTCCGGGAAGGCATGGCCGCAGATCGGGAGAAATCATGCACGAAACGGGCGCCGGGCTTCATCCCGGGTCAGTCCCGTGCCGATCTCTTCAGAACTCCTCCTCAGGGGCCCGATCCGTCCGATTCCCTTCGGGCCCGGGCCCCGTTTTTGTGCCCCGCAGATCGCCTACAGCCAGCACCTGCCCATCGAGTTGGTGCCCGCCTGCAGATCGCAGCCGGCCCGTCGGGCTGAGCTTCCCGGTCGCGGCGCCCCAGCGGCCCGGGTGCTCGTAGGTCGGGACGCCCGGAGGTCGGGGCGCCTGGACGTGGGGGCCCAGGGGCCGGGGGAGAGCGGAGAGGCTCCGAGCGCAGGCCCCCAAGGGCGGCTCTGGGCCCGGCCTCGATGGGCCGACGGCCTGGGACGGGGCCTGCGTCCCAGGCCCTGAAGTCGCGCGGAGAGGTCGGGGATCGCTCGCGGCGCTGGATCGGCGCCCCGCTCGCGGATATTCTCTGGCGCCAAACCGCTTCCGCGCGACCCCCGTCCGCCCGGAGAGCGAGGGCACCGGTGTCATCCCTGACGCCCCGGGTCGCCGCCCGGCGAAATCGCCGCGGCCGATCCCCTCCGCGTCGCTCACGCTCCCTGTGCTCGGCGCCGGGCTGCGCGCTCCGCCCGACCTCCGCTCTCCCTCCGCACCGCGCGCATCCCATGGCCGAACTCCAGGAAGGCCTCACGTTCGACGACGTCCTGCTCGTCCCGAACCACTCCGACATCATGCCGGCCGACGCGAACCTCGCGTCGCGCTTCTCGGCCAACGTCCCGATCAACCTGCCCATCAGCTCATCGGCGATGGACACGGTCACCGAGTGGCGCCTCGCGGTGGCGCTGGCCCGCGAGGGCGGCATCGGCGTGATCCACCGGAACCTCTCCATCGAGCGGCAGCGCGAGGAGGTCGAGAAGGTCAAGCGCTCGGCCAACGGGATCATCGAGGACCCTGTGACCCTCACGCCCACGGCGACGGTGGGTGAGGCGCGCGGGATCATGCGCACCCAGAACATCAGCGGCCTGCCGATCCTGGAGCAGGGCACCCAGAAGGTCGTGGGCATCCTCACGCGCCGGGACACGAGCTTCCACCAGAACGACGAGACGCCGGTCAGCGAGGTCATGACCTCCAAGGACCTGGTGACCGCGCCCCCGGGCACCTCCCTGGACGAGGCCCGCGAGCGCATGCACTTCTGCAAGGTGGAGAAGCTCATCATTGTGGACGGCGAGGGAAACCTGGCGGGCCTCATCACGCGCAAGGACGTGGAGATGCTGGCCGCCTTCCCGAAGGCCGCCTCGGACGAGCGGGGCCGCCTGCGGGTGGGCGCCGCCCTCGGGGTGAACGACTTCGACCGCGCCGCCGAGCTGGTGGACGTGGACGTCGACGTGGTGGTGGTGGACACGGCCCACGGGCACACCACCAACGTCATGGAGACCGTCACCGAGCTCAAGCGCCGCTTCGACGTGGACGTGGTGGCGGGCAACGTCGCCACCGCCGCGGCCGGCAAGGCCCTGGTGGAGGCCGGCGTGGACGGCGTCAAGGTCGGCATCGGCCCCGGCTCGATCTGCACCACCCGCGTGGTGGCTGGCATCGGCGTCCCCCAGTTCACCGCCGTGCAGTCCGTGGCGGGGGCCCTGCGGGGCACCGGCGTCCCGGTCATCGCGGACGGGGGCCTGCGCTACTCGGGCGACATCGTGAAGGCGCTCGCCGCTGGCGCGTCGTCGGTGATGCTCGGGAGCCTGTTCGCGGGCCTCTACGAGAGCCCCGGGGAGGTCTTCGTGGCCGAGGGCCGCCAGTTCAAGGCCGTGCGCGGCATGGGCAGCATCGGCGCCATGCAGAAGGGCTCCAAGGAGCGCTACCGCCAGGGCGACGTCACGGACGCCCAGAAGCTCGTGCCCGAGGGCATCGAGGGGCGCGTGCCGTACAAGGGCTCGTTGAGCCCGTTCGTCTATCAGCTCGCCGGCGGGTGCCGCGCGGGTATGGGCTACTGCGGGGCCGCCACGATCCCGGAGCTGTGGGACCGCGCCAACTGGGTGCGCATCACGGCGGCCGGGGTGCGTGAGAGCCACCCGCACGACGTCACGATCACCAAGGAATCCAGCAACTACGCCAACCGCGGATGAGTCAAGTTCTCCCCGAGCGCCCCAGCGGCCTGCTCATCGTCGACCTCGGTACCCAGTACGCCCAGCTCATCGCCCGCCGCCTGCGCGAGGCGGGGACCTGGTGTGAAATCCACCCCGCGGCCAAGGCCATGGAGGCCGCGGGGAAGATGGAGCTCGCGGGCATCGTCCTCTCCGGCGGCCCCGCCAGCGTCTACGCCGAGGGCGCGCCGGAGGTCCCCGAGGGCCTCCTCGAGCTCGGCGTCCCGGTGCTCGGCATCTGCTACGGCATGCAGTGGATGACCCGCACCCTGGGCGGCAACGTCGAGGGCTCGGGCGAGCGTGAGTTCGGCCACACCGAGCTGCACCTGGACGACGCGGGCGCCGCGCTCTTCAAGGGCGTGGACGAGAAGACCGTCGTGTGGATGAGCCACGGGGACAAGGTCACCGCGCTCCCCGAAGGCTTCCGCACCCTCGCCAGCAGCGAGACCTGCGCCCACGCCGCGGTGGGGGACGACGCGCGCCGCTTCTACGGGGTGCAGTTCCACCCCGAGGTGAGCCACTCGGCCCAGGGCAAGGAGCTGATCCGCAACTTCGTCGTGGACGTGTGCGGCCAGCCGGGCGACTGGAAGGCCGAGAACATCGCCGACCGCGAGATCGCCAAGATCAAGGAGCAGGTGGGCGAGGACGGCGAGGTCATCCTCGGCCTCTCCGGCGGCGTGGACAGCGCGGTCGCCGCCGTGCTCGTGCACCGCGCCATCGGCGACCGGCTGCACTGCATCTTCGTGGACAACGGGCTGCTCCGCAAAGGCGAGCGCCAGGTGGTGGAGGAGGCCTTCCGGGACCACATCGGCCTGGACCTCACCACCGTCGACGCCGCGGACCGCTTCGTGAGCAAGCTCGCCGGCGTCACGGACCCCGAGCGCAAGCGCAAGATCATCGGCCACGAGTTCATCGAGGTCTTCCGCGACGAGGCCAAGCGCTTCAGCAACGCGAACTTCCTGGGCCAGGGCACCCTCTACCCGGACGTCATCGAGTCCGTGGCGGCCCACGGCGGCAACACCGCCGTGATCAAGAGCCACCACAACGTGGGGGGCCTCCCCGACGACCTCGAGATGGACCTGGTGGAGCCCCTGCGCGAGCTCTTCAAGGACGAGGTCCGCGAGGTGGGCCGCCACCTGGGCCTGGACGAGCGCATCCTCATGCGCCAGCCCTTCCCCGGCCCCGGCCTCGCCGTCCGCATCGCCGGCGACATCACCGCCGAGCGCCTGCACCTCCTGCAGGAGGCCGACGACATCTGCACCGCCGAGATCCAGGCCGCCGGCGCCCACGAGACCCTCTGGCAGTACTTCGCCGTCCTGCTCCCCGTCAAAAGCGTCGGCGTCATGGGCGACGCCCGCACCTACGAGAACGCCTGCGCCCTCCGTATCGTCGAGTCCCTGGACGGCATGACCGCCGACTGGGGCTACCTCGACCACCAGCTCCTGCGCCGCATCTCCAACCGCATCATCAACGAGGTCCGCGGCATCCACCGCGTCGTGCTGGACATCAGCTCCAAGACCCCCGCCACGATCGATTGGGAGTGAGCGGGCGGTTGGGCGGCGGGCTCTGTGGGTGGGCTGGCGGGCTTGGGCCTCTTCCCCTCCGCGCTCGTCCGGGCGGGGTGGCCCCGGGGACAGCCCGCTGAGGCCGCGTCGAGTCGAGGTGCACGAGCGCACCGGTTTAGGGAGTGGTAGAGGAGTCGAGTTGGATCACGTCGGCTTATCGAAGGGCTCAGCGGGAAGGGCCGCCGATCGGTCGCTGAAGCGCTCATGATCCGGACTGGAGCGAGGGCGAACTTCCTGGAGGACGTCTCCAGGGGCCCTCGCTCGCCAGACTCAACTGCCGCAGCCCCATGAACGCCCCGTACCTCGCAGCCATCGCCCTCATCGCTCCTCTTTGTTCTCAGGATGTCGACTCCATCACCTTCGAGCGCGCCCCCAGGCAGGTGGGTGAGCAAGTCACGGAGGTCCGTTCGATGAACTCGGAGGTGGAGGTCGAGGTCTCCTTGGGTGGCGAGGTGATTCAGCGGAACAGCAGGGGCGAATCCCGGGATACGGAGTTTCGCGTGGAGGTCCTCGAGATCGAGGAGGGACGGATCAGCAAGCTGGAGATCAACACCGTGAAGCTCGTCAAATTGGGCGGTCCCACGGCCGAGGCCAAGGACGTGAGTCCGCTGGCCGGCCTGACGTTGCATGCGAGGCTCGTTGGTGATGAAGTCGAAATCACGGACGCCCAGGGGGAGCCCGTGGAGCAAGAGGTGGAGGGGGCTGCGAAGGCCCTCGTCGGCCCGATGTTCAAGCCCAAGCCGCGCCTGATCCCTGATCGCCCGATGAAGATCGGGGAGACGCTCAACATCGACTTGGACCAGATGGGCGCGCTCATGGGGCCGTCGAGCGAGGACGACACTGAGGACCTCGAGTTCACGCTGACGCTGACCGGAACGAGGTCGTTGGACGGGATCGAGTGCGGGGTGTTCGAGGCAGCAATGAAGTACACCGCCGGTGTGAGTTCCGGGGTCGCCAGTCGCTTCGACGTGGACGGTGAGATTCTCGTCGAGGTTGCGACGAGCCGGATCCGCTCCATGGTGCTTGGTGGCGAAGTTGAGGGCTCTGGCGAGGTGAAGAGGGGCGGCCAGGAATACGCGGTCCAGGTCGACGGGACCATCGAGGTTGAGTTCACTCGTTCCCGTGTGACGATGAGGTAGGGCTTGAGCTCCGCGCGGTGGCCCCAGGGGGAGAGATCAAACGTGGTCGGACCTTGCGCACCACCGCGATGCCGGTCTTCCTGCAAGGCATCGGATGGTGCCCTCTCGGCGCCGCGGCCTCCGCC
>CALLKX010000084.1 GCA_938083085.1 uncultured bacterium | reverse complement strand
GGGCTCTCGGTCAAGGGCGCCATCTTCCACCAGGGCTACAACAACGCTCTGGACGGCATGCGCGGCGTGCGGCTCTACCGCGACGTGTTCCCCGTCATGATCGCCGAGTGGCGCCGGGCCTTCGGGGACGACCAGATGCCCTTCGGCATCCTCTCCCAGTGCACCGACGGCTACCCCCAGACCCGCGACGACTACCTGGAGAAGATGCTCAACGCCGGGATCCATATCCGGGCGGAGCACTACCGGACCTTCCTCGATCTTCACGAGGCGGGGGACCGCAACATTGGCTTCGCGAGCACCTATGACCTGCGCCGGCGCTGGTACCACCCGCAGGTCAAGGTCCCCGCGGGCGAGCGCATCGCGCGCTGGGCGCTCTCGACCCAGTACGGCTTCGGCCGCCAGCTGCTCTGGAAGCCGCCGGCCCTCGTGGGGATGTCGGCCAAGGACGGCGCCCTGTTCCTCGAGCTGGACGCCGAGGTGATGGACCCCGAGGACGGCGTGATCGAGGGCTTCGCCATCGCCGGAGAGGACCGGCGCTTTCAGCCCGCCGAGGTCGCCTACGTGCAGAAGGGCGAAGACGACCGCGGCCGGCCGCGCCTTGACCGCAGACGTCTGGTCCTCACGAGCCCGCTGGTGGAGGCCCCGGTCCACTTCCGCTACGCCTGGGGCCGCAATCCCATGGGCAACCTCCAGGTCACCGGCAACAAGGACCTGCCCTTCGCGACCCAGCGCAGCGACGACTGGGACATGGGCACGGTGCCGCTTGGGGTCCTGGACTCGAAGATCGACGGGGCCATGACCCGCAAGCAGAAGAACGAGGTGCGGCGCGCGCTCCAGGCGGAGGACGCGCGCCGCCGTGCGGCCGAGGCGGCCGCGCTGCTCGACGCCGCGGGCGGCGACGGGCAGCGCTGACCGCAACCCTCGCCGTCAGTCGTCGTCCTCCAGGGACAGCTCGTCGGCCGCGCCGGAGATCCCGAGGAAGGGATCCCACTTGGCGTCCACGAAGACCCCCTCCGCCAGGGCGGCGAAGAACTCGGCCTGGGTGATGACCACGTCGTTCTCGTCCCTGTGGACGGTCATCCCGTCGCTGCGGATCCCCGTCCCGAGGATCTCGAAGTCGACGGCCCCGCCGATGGTGACGGAGGTCACCGGGCCGCGCAGCCGCGCGTCGGTCTGGGGGTCGTCGCGCTCCAGGCGGCTCGCCACCGGCGAGGTCCCGTCGAGGAAGCCGCGCACCTGGACGAGGTCGCCCACGGACAGATCCGCCAGGGTGAACGGGTCCACGTTGGCGCTGCTGTCGTCCTCCAGCTCGGTCTCGGCCCGCACCTCCCACTGGACGCCCAGGACGGTGACCGTGGCGGCCGCGAGGTCGACGGCCTCCACCTCCCACTCCGTCCGGATGGCGCCGGTGGACTGGATCTCGCAGGTCTCCGCCACGAGGAACCCGTCGGCCGCGATGGCCCCCTTCACCTGGACCTTGACGTTGTCCGCGAGGCTGGAGACGTCGCCGTTGAGGAAGGTCGTGGCGCCGTCGGTGCGTACGGGGAAGCCGAGGACGCGGAAGTCCGCCGGGCTCGTGAAGTCCGTGATGTAGCCCTCCAGCTCGAGCCGCGCGCCCGCCTGGCCGCCGAGGCCCTCCACCGGCTCGACCTTGCTGGCCGCGAGGTCCGAGGGCGCCGTGAAGCCGGCCGGGGCGGCCTTGACCTCCACCCGGTCGCCGTCGGCGACCACGCCGCCGGGCAGGTTGCTCGTGTCCGCGCCGCTGTAGTCCACGGCCAGCCCGCCCAGGTCGAAGGTCGTCCCGGTGGCGTTGGCCGCCGTCCCCACGACCTTGTACTCGGCGAGCGCGCCCTTGGCCTCGAGGTAGGTGGCGACCACCGACCCGTCCGCGGTCCGCGGCCCGCTCACCTCGAGCAGGTCGCCGGGCGCGATGAGCTCCAGGGCCGTGCCGTCGACCACCGTCTGGGCGTTCACGCGCACGGTCTGCCCGAGGACCACGAGGGTGCCGAGGCCGAGCTCGGGGTCGCTCACGATGGCGGAGGTCACCGGCCCCTTGATCTCGGAGCGGTAGGTGAGCGCCGCGGCGACGCCGGTGCTGAAGTCGCCCTGGACCTCGACCACCTGACCGACGCGGAGGTCGGACTGCAGGGCGGTGGCGCCGTCCTTGGTGATCGTCGCCCCCGACGTGTCGAAGTGCACGCCGTTCACGATGACGCTGCCGAACCCGTCGATGGGGCCGGACGAGAAGCCGGTGGGGACGCCGCCGCTGCCGCTGATCCCGCCGCTGCAGGCGGCGATCAGGAGCGCGAGGACCAGGGTCGTGAGTCGTTGGATGGTCATGGATTCGATGGTGGTTTGCCGGTCAGTTCTGCACCGGTCCGGGAACGGCAGGTTCCCCCGGACGGCTCT
The DNA here is from genome assembly GCA_938083085.1 of uncultured bacterium. Taxonomy (GTDB): domain Bacteria; phylum Planctomycetota; class UBA1135; order UBA1135; genus Saltatorellus. Next base: position 2,500 of record CALLKX010000084.1, on the reverse strand, counting down.
CGTCGTGCGGGCTCTCACCCACGATCTGGAACGCCCCGAGTCCGAGGCTCATCCTCCGTTCCTCGTCCGCGGGGTGCTTCCCGCGGTCGCGCTCGGAGAGCCAGCGGTCGAGGTCCTCGAGGAGCGCCTGGGTGCGCTCCGCCGAGTAGCGAAGGAAGTCGTCCGCGCACCCTGCGGGCACGTTGTCGTACTTCACCTTGCTCTGGTACCTGCGCGCGCCAGGAGCGGCCTGCAGGTTGTGGTCGATGCTCTCCAGGAGCTCCGCCGTGTCAGTGCCGAGGATCCGGATGATCTCCGCCGGATCCTTCGCCGGGACGTAGCCTCGCGCGGTCATCCGCAACTGGCCGGACACCTCCTCGAGGGCGCCGGCGGCGAGAAGCTCCTCCGCGATGGAGCGGGGCTTCATGTCTCCGCTGTGTCGCTTGCAGAGCTCGGTGAAGCTCCGCTCACCGGAGAGTGGGAGCGGGCGCGGGGTCCCGTCAGCGGCGTGGAAGTCAGGATCGCGGAGCCATGCCCCGAGGACGCTCGCGGCTCGATTCCGCCGCTCCTCGGGCGCGGGCACGGTCACCCCTCGCTCCCTGAGCAACCTCGAGACCTCCTTGCGGTGGAGTCCGGTGAGCACCGAGACACGGGCCTGGGTCGGCGGCTTGCCGTCGAGGCCGAACTCGTCGTGGGCCACGTGCACGAAGGTTCGGCGCACTACCTCGGTCACAGCGTCACACGCCACCCCGTTCCGCAGGAGGACGCGGACGAGCGGTCGGAGGATCCGCGCAGCGGCCCCTAGCAGGGCTCCTTGGGAGTCGGGTCGAGCGTTCATGGGTCTGCCATCACCTTCGACCATCGCTGGGCTAGTGGGGGAAATTATTCCCCCAATAGTCGCCGGAGGTTCATAAAGGGACGCCGGGGGGCCTGTCGCGGGCCTCAAGGGGTCTTCAGGGGCTCGAATTGGAGGTGCACGGGCGCCGACCGGCGGGGAAGATCGTGGATCCGCGTCATGATCCATGGCGCCCTCCTCAAGGACGCCCCCCTGAGCCCGTCGCCACCGCTGGCGCAGGAACCCGTGACAGAGCCCACCCTCGACCTCGACCGCTGGCGGCGGCGCCTCTCCAACGAGCTGTGGGGGAGTGTGGTGCCCTTCTGGATGGAGCACTCCCTGGATCGGGAGCTCGGCGGCTACTTCAACCTGCTCGATCGAGACGGCGGGCGCTTCGGCGACGACAAGCACGTCTGGCTTCAGGGCCGTCAGGTGTGGATGCTCTCGAAGCTCTTCGGGGACGGAGGGGATGAGCGACACCTGGAGGCCGCGCGGCTCGGCGCCGAGTTCCTGCGCGAGCACGCGGTGGGGCCCGACGGGCGGGCCTACTTCCAGCTCCGCCGCGACGGCGCGCCGGTGGGGATCCAGCGGAAGATCTTCTCGGAGTGCTTCCTCGTGATGGCCTACGCGGAGTACGCCCGGGCCAGCGGCGACGCCACCTATCGCGTCCTCGCCCTCGAGCTCTTTGACCGGGTCCTGGCTCTCGTGGACGATCCCACGCCCCTGGGGCGCCCGGTCCTCGCCGGTCAGCGGCCGGCCCAGGACCTCTCGGTCCCGATGATCCTGCTCAACCTCGTGGCGGAGCTGCGCGGTGCGCCGGGCTCCGACACCTTCGCGGATCGGCCCGACTACGACGACATCGAGCGTCGCTGCGTGGCGCGGATGCTCCGGCACTTCGACCGGGGGCGCGGCCTGGTCCGCGAGCAGGTGGCGCCGGACGGGACGCCCATTGACTCGCCGGAGGGCCGCCTCCTCAACCCCGGGCACGCGGTGGAGGCGGCCTGGTTCCTGGCCGAGGTCGCGCACCGAGTCGGGGACGCGGGCCTGGAGGCGGACGCCTTCGCCATGATGGAGGGGGCCCTGGACGCGGGGTGGGACGCCGAGCACGGCGGCCTCCTCTACTTCCTCGACGCGGACGGCTTCAGCCCTACTCAGCTCGAGTGGTCCATGAAGCTGTGGTGGCCCCATTGCGAGGCCATGATCGGCACGCTCATGGCGTGGCGGCGCACCGGGGAAGCGCGCTGGTGGGAGCGGTTCGACCGCATCGCCTCCTGGACCATGGACCACTTCCCCGACCCCGAGCACGGGGAGTGGTTCGGCTACCTCACCCGCGAGGGCGAGGTCTCCCAGCGCTTCAAGGCCGGCCCCTACAAGGGCTTCTTCCACGTGCCCCGCGCCCTGTGGATGTGCGAGCGGCTGCTCGCGTCCGTGGACGCCGACTGAGGGGGGCGCCTAGCGGATCACGTGCCACTCGGTCTGGCGCCCGCCGATGTAGCGCACGGTCTTGCCGTCGAACCAGGCGTCCTGCTCCAGCTTGATCTGCAAGGGCTGGCCGCCCCAGGCGGCGCACGGCACGGTGACGTTGCCCTCGATGGCGTAGCAGGTGCCCGCGCGCAGGCGCCAGTCGCCCTTGATGGGGGTGGGGCCCTGGTTGTCCCACATGCCGATGGTGGGACCGGCGGCGTG
>CALLKX010000083.1 GCA_938083085.1 uncultured bacterium | reverse complement strand
GCGCCGATCGCGGGAGCGATCGGCGCGCCGCCGCTCATGACGCCTTTGGTCTGCGAGCGTCGCGGTCCCATACTCGGGGTCCACCCGATCCCCTCTCCACCGCTCCGCACCATGCTCCGCCTTCTGCCCGCCACCCTCCTGCTCCTCACCGCCTGCGCCGGCCCCGCCCAACACTCCAGCGCGGACCTCCAGCAGACCCAGGTCGTCCACGACGTGTTCTTCACCCTCGAGGATGGCTCTCCGGAGGCCTGCGAGGCCCTGGCCCAGGCGTGCTCGGCGCTCAACGGCATCCCCGGGGTGCTTCACGTGACCGCAGGGATCCGCGACGAGAGCCAGCAGGGCGGCGCCAACCGACAGGACTTCCATGTGGGTCTCCACGTGGAGTTCGACAGCCCGGAGGCGTACGAGGGCTACGGGCCCCACCCCACCCACCAGGGACTGGTCGAGACCTTCAAGGGCAACTGGAAGGCCGTGGAGGTCTTCGACTACTTCCCCGCGCGCTGAACGGACCCGCTCCGCGGTATGTACGCACGGATGGGGCCCCCGCGGTCCCATCACCGGCCTCGATCGAGGCTGCCCCAGGGTGGGGCGAGGTCTCGGTGCCCTGGTGGCCCCCAGTGCCCCCCCGCCGGGTAACCTTCCGCAGCGCCCCACATGCTCTACCTGCTCAAGTCCATCGCGCAGCACAGCGCGCTGCTCAAGGATCTCATCGCCCGGGACCTGAAGGCCCGCTACGTGGGCTCGAGCATGGGGTTCTTCTGGTCGATCCTGTTCCCGGTGATCAACCTGCTGGTCTTCACGTTCGTCTTCCGCGTGATCCTGAACACGCGCTGGGGCGACGAGCAGGGCGCGCTCGAGGTCTCCCTCGTGATGCTCGCCGGCATCATCGTCTGGACCGCCTTCGCGGAGTCGTTGAGCCGGATCACCAACTGCCTGGTCGACAACTCGAACCTGATCCAAAAGGTCGTCTTCCCGTCCCAGATCCTGCCCGCCTACATCACCACTTCGGCGGTGATCAACATGTGCATCGGGCTCCCCATCGTGCTCGGCGCGGTGGTCTGGTTCGGCTTCCTCTCCCCCCCCCAGGCCGCCATCGAACGGGAGCACGCGTTCGCCGAGGTGTGGGAGGGCTACGACCCGGGCGCGGAGGGCGCGACGCCGCCCCCGCGGGTCTTCGTCTCCACCGAGCGCTCCTGGCACAGCTCGACGCGCTACCGCCTCGAGTACACGGGCACGGCCACGCGCGGCGTCGACTATGCCGCCCCCACCGACCTCGTCGAGCTCCCCGCGGATCGCTCGCGAATCTACGTCCCGATCATCCCGCTGCGCGACGCGGAGGCCGAGGGCGACGAGACGATCGAGGTGCGGCTCATCGCCGAGTCGACCGTGGAGCTCTGGCAGCGCACCGTGGTCCTCGTCCTCAAGGACAACGCGCTCCCTCCGGCCGAGGTGCGAGACCTCGGCCTCTCCACCGATCCCTACACGAGCGAGTCCCTGGGGCGGAGCCGCGCCCTCTCGTTGGGCGCCTCGCTGCTCGCGCTCCCCGGCCTGCTCTTGCTCCTGATTGGCTTCACCACAGGCCTCGGCGCGGGCCTCGCGACGTTGAACCTGTACTGGCGGGACACGTTCCACCTGGTCGGCGTAGGCACCACGGTCTGGATGTTCGCCACGCCGATCTTCTACCCCGGCCCGCTGGTGGAGCGAACGTCGTTCTGGTGGCTGCTGGACATCAATCCCATGCACTGGTTCATCGCCATGTTCCGGCAGGTGACCCTGTACGGCGAGTGGCCAGCCACGGGCGACCTCCTCAAGTTCACCGCCGCCACGGCCCTGGTCATGTCCCTTGGCCTGGGCCTCTTCAAGCGCCACCAGAGCCGCTTCCCCGACCTCCTCTGAGCCACCGATGGCTGACCTGTCTTCCCAAGTGCTGATCGTCGACGACTTCCTCGACGAGGAGGCCTGGACCGAGGTCTGGACTCACTTCCAGTTCGCCGAGCTCTCACCCGTCTCCCGCACCGCGGGTGCGTGGAAGCTTGGGGACGGTGTGCCGCTGGGCGGCGAGGAGATCGTGACCCCCGCGCGCAACGCGGAGATCGACGGGGAGCAGACGAAGGAGGGGGTCTACCCGAGCGGAACGGCGCTCGACCGGGTCGTGGAGGCGCTCCTCGGTGAGGCGGAGGGCTTCGCCGCCCTCGTGGGCGAGGACTGGGCTCACGTCACCGCGCGGCCCTACGTCTACCCGACCGGCGCCGGGCTCTCCTGGCACGGAGACGACAGCGCGGTCTACTCCGGCGCCTACATCTACTACGCCCACCCGCACTGGAACGCCCACTGGGGCGGCGAGCTCCTCGTCGCAGACACCGCTCCCTCCGACGACCTGCCGATCATGGGGCACCGCTTCGATGACGAGGGCTACTCGGCCGCCCTGATGGAGGGCGGCGAGGGCCGCTTCGTCCTGCCGCGGCCCAACCGGCTCGTGGTGCTCGGCGGCGCGCCCCACATGGTCACGCCGGTTCGGCCCGCCGCCGGGTCCAACGTCCGCGCGTCCGTCAGCGGCTTCTTCCTGCGCGAGCCGCTGAACGAGGAGCAATGACCACCGAGTCCGTCCACGCGGCGCTGCTCCTGTCCTACGACGGGCGCTTCTTCAACGGCTGGCAGCGGCACCCGGGCAAGCGCACGGTCCAGGGCGCCGTCGAGGACGCTGTGGCCGCCGCCTTCGGGGCGCCCGCACTGATCGAGGGCGCCGGGAGGACCGACCGCGGGGCCCACGCGCTCGGGCAGGTCGCGACGGTCGAACTCCCTGGCGCAGCGAGCGAGGAGGAGATCGTCACCCGCCTGAACGAGGCGATGGAGGGCGACGTGATCGTGGAGGAGGCCCGTCACGTCCCGGCGGGCTTCCACGCTCGCAAGGACTCCGTGAGCAAGGTCTACCGCTTCGCTATTTGGAACGAGGAGGAGCTCCCGGTGGAGCTCGAGCGGCGAGTCTGGCACGTCCACGGCAAGCTGGACGTGGACGCCATGGCCTTCGCCCTGGGCGCGCTGGAGGGCGAGCACGACTTCTCCTCCTTCGCCTCCAGCGGCGGCTTCGAGCGCAAGAACAGCGTGCGCCACCTCCGTACCTGCACCCTCGGCGCGGAGGGCCCGCTGGTGGAGATGTCCTTCGAGGCCGACGGCTTCCTCTACAAGATGGTCCGCAACATGGTGCGCGCGGTGGTCCGCGTAGGCGAGGGCAAGCGGCGGGCCGAGGACATGCTCGAGGTGCTCGCCGCGAAGGATCGCAAGGCCGCCCCCGGCTCCGCCCCCGCCTCTGGGCTCTACCTGGACCAGGTCTACTACGAGCGGCCCCTGTTCGACCGATGAGCGCGGCGCCGGATCGCTTCACCACCCTGGCTGGGGCCTCCCGGTACGAGCCTGACAAGATCAAGGGTTCGCGCTTCATCGCCTGCGTGGGTCCGGCCTCCACCGCTGAGGAGGCTGCGCAGTTCGTAGAGTCGGTGCGCGAGGACTTCGACGACGCCCGTCATGTTGGCTTCGCGTGGCGCCTCGGCGCCGCAGGCGACGTCACTCGTTCGAGCGACGACGGCGAGCCCAGCGGATCCACTGGCCGCCCGATCCTGATGCAGATCGAGGGGCACGAGGTGTCCAACGCGGTCGCGGCGGTCGTCCGGTACTTCGGCGGGGTGAAGCTCGGCGTCGGGGGCCTGATGCGCGCCTACGGGGGCGCGGCCGGTCAGGCCCTGGACCGCGCGGAGCTCCTCCAGGTCGAGGTCCAGGTGCGCCTCCGCTGTATGCATGCCTACGGCGACTCCGGCGCCATCCAGGGCGTCCTCGCCGCCTGGGAGCTCACGGCCCAGGATGAGGAGTACGGGGAGACGGTCTCGTTCTCGGTGGACGTCGGGCTCCGTGCGGTGGAGGCCGTCGAGACCGCCCTCAGGGACGCCACCGGCGCGCGGGCGACAACCGACCGCCTCAAGGGAGCCTGAACCACATGACGAATGACCAGCCCAGAAAGGACGCGGCGCTCGTGAGCGCCTGCCTGCTCGGGCGGGAGTGCACCTACAAGGCCTCCCATAACGGGGACGGCGAGCTGACGCGAACCCTCGCGGCCGCGGAGATCGAGGCGGTGCCCTTCTGCCCCGAGGAGCACGGTGGCCTGGGGACGCCGCGCCCCCCGGCCGACCTCACGGCTGCGGCGGAGGACGTGCTAGACGGCGACGGCCAGGTCGTCACCCACGACGGCGAGGACGTGACCCTCGCCTTCGCCCAGGGCGCGGCGGGCGCCCTGGAGGTCTGCCAACGACTCGGGCTCAAGCGAGCCTTCCTCAAGGAGCGCTCCCCCTCCTGCGGCTGCACCACCACCCACGTGCGCGGCGAGGTGGTCGAAGGCCCCGGACTCACCGCGGCGCTCCTACGCCGGCACGGGATCGAGTGCACCGGAGTGGAAGGCCGCAGAGACTGAGGGACGCCGCTCCTGGCGAGGCGCTGAGGCGGCGGAGATTCGGTCCAGGTCCTGTAAGCGCTGGCCTCCGGGCAGCGGTCCCGGCTTCGAACTAGTACCTTCGGCCCCATGGCCACCATCCGTCTGACTACCTACTCGCTCGCCCTCTCCGCCCTGCCCCTCCTCGCCGCCTGCTCCGAACGCAGCAGCGAGAGCCTCGTCCCCGCCGAGGGCAGCGCAGGTACCGCACAGGAGTCCACCGCCCCCGCCGGCGCGACGCCCAAGCTGAAGATGCCCAAGCGAGGCGAGACCCCCGCCATGACGGCGGCCAAGGTCCCCGGCGGGGAACAGTCCACGGCCCCGGCGGCCCCAACCGCAGCCACGCCGGCCCCCACCGCAGCCACGCCTGCACCCATCGTGACCGCGCCGCCCAAGTTCGTGCCCCCTACCGAGTTGAGCCGCTTCGCCGATCCGAACCAGATCTCCGACGAAGACCTCGGCAAGTACCACGTCACCTTCCGCTGCTCCGTGGACGGTGAGGACGTGGGGACCATGACCTTCGCCATGTGGACGGGCCTGGCCCCCATCACGACGCGGAACTTCCTCCGACTGTGCGACGAGGGCTTCTATGACGGCCTCACCTACCACAGGATCCTGCGTGAGTTCATGGTGCAGGGCGGCGACCCGACGGGCACCGGCGGAGGCAACGGTCCCTATGGCACGATCCAGGGGGAGATGTCCAACGACGCAGAGCGCGCCCATGGCTACGGGGTGCTTTCGATGGCCCGCATGGGCAACGACCTGAACTCGGCCTCGACCCAGTTCTTCCTCTGCTGCGACGAGTCCCCCTCCGTCTGGGGCCTTGATGGCAAGTACGCATCCTTCGGCCGGTTGACCTCAGGCGTCGCAACCCTGGAGAAGATCGCCAGCGTCCCCACCCGCGCCGTCCGGTCCCGTGAGGCCTCAACGCCCCTCAAGACCGTGACGATCGACAGCGCCAAGGTCGTCGAGGGACCCGCCCCCACCGGCGAGGCCATCGCCCGCCCGGAGGACGGCCTCGACCTCGGCGGCGAGGCGCGCAAGATCGTCGTCCAGCACGTCCTGATCTCCTTCGACGGCTGCAACATCCCTGGCGTCACACGCACCAAGGAGGAGGCCGAAGCCCTCGCCAAGGAGGTCCTCGCGAGGATCGAGGCGGGCGAGGACATGGACAAGCTCGCGCGCGAGTACTCCGACGACCCCGTCGCTGCGGCGGATCAGACCCCCGGCTGCTATACGCTCCTCAACACTGGCGTCCGGGACCGAGCGGGGGACCGCCGCGCCCTCAAGCTCCAGCAGGAACTCCAGGCGGAGTTCGCGGAGAAGAGCGCCGCGTTCCAGGGGCAGCTCACGGAGAAGGCGCTGACCCAGGAGGAGTTCAACGCAAACATGCAGGCCCTCCAGCAGGACCTGCAGATGCGGATGATGGACGCCGTCGCGAACCCCCGCGACAAGATGGTGCCCGCGTTCGGCGACATCGGGTTCAGCCTCCAGCCCGGCGCCGTCGGCCTCGCCACGCATGACGCCACCACGTCACCCTTCGGCTACCACGTGATCCGTCGCCTGGAGTGAATCCGCCCGGCGACTGGGCTTGGCCGGCAGCGCGCGGGGCTTAGCCGGCGGCGCGCGGGGCTCAGCTGACAGCGCGCGGGGCTTCCCCGGCTCGTCCGCCCTCAAGGCGCGCGAGCTCGGTCAGGGACAGGTTGGACCCGCTCCCATCCCTCGACGCTCGGAAGCGCTCGAAGGCGCCATCTACCGCCGCGTCTTGCTCGTCTACGGCGAGGAACGCCGCGCGGGTCGAGTCGAGAATGGAGTCCCCCTTCAGGGCATCGAGGACGTCCTGCATGCGGATCGTCGCGGGGTCTGCCGCGAGGACGTAGCAAAGCTGAGCTTCGCCTGATTCGAGCTGGGCCAGCAGGTGCGCGTGCTCGAGGCTGCGGGCCACATCCCCGACCACACGCTCGGGGCAGGCGAGCTCCTCGGCGAGCCCCGGGATCGTCCGCGGCGGCTGTGCCCCGAGGAACGCGCGAGTGACGCGCACCACGAGGCGCAGGGCGACCACCTCCTTGAGCGCCAGGTCATAGTCCCGGCTCAACACGAGCTGGCCGTGCCGCTCCTCGTTCTGGTGGGCCGCGGCCGCCTCGGCGCCGAGCAGCACGGTCATCCACGAGGACTGGACCCAGACCAGGAAGATGGGGAGCGCTGCGAAGGTCGAGTAGATGGCGTTGTAGTTGGCGACGCCCATCTGGAGCTTGAGGTGCGCGACCTGGAAGAGCTGCCAGATCGTCCCGCCGACCACGCCCCCGAGCAACGCCGAAGAGAAGCGCACCTGGGTGTTCGGCATGAAGAGGTAGGCGACCGTGAACGCGGCCCACACGATGGCCAGAGAGCCAAAGAGCGCCAACCCAGGGCTGCTGGACCAGGGCCCGTCGATGATCTCGGTCCGCACCACGCTGAGGGCGCCGGTCCCCGCGACCAACAGCAGCGGGACGAGCACGACCGTCGAGAAGTAGTCCGCGAGCTTCCGGGGCAGCGAGCGGGCCCGCTGGACCCCCCAGATGTCGTTGAAAGCGTGCTCGATGGAGCTCAAGAGCCGGATCACCGTCCACAACACGATCAGGAAGCCGACGATCCCGAGCTTGGAGACGTTGGTGCTCTGGACGAAGCCGAGCATGGTGTCGATGGCCTCCCTCACCTGGGAGACCGGGGCGCCATCGGTGGCGCCCCCCGCCTCACCGAAGGTCGAGTCGAGGAACGGCTTGATCGTCTGCTCCAGCAGCGTCTCGTAGGCCCCCATGCCCTTGGCCACAGAGAACGCCAGGGCCAGCAGGGGCACGAGGGAGAGGACCGAGATGTAGGTCAGCGCCGAGGCCCTCCAGGTGCAGCGGTCCTTGATGAAGTTGACGCAGGTCAGCTGGAGGACCCGCGTCACCGCATAGAGACCGCGCCGCATCGTCGGGAGCGTCGTGACCTCCATGGCCCAGAGGTCCCTGGCGAAGAACCTCTGCACCGCCGCGGCCCTTGAGACCTCCTCCGATGCCCCGCGGCGCGGTCCCCGTGTCGGGACAGAGGGCGGCGCCTGGGGTGAGGGCCCGGGGCTTCCCGCCGCCTCGGCGGGGCGCTCGGGGCGCTCGGGGTGGTCGGTGGGATCAGACAAGGCGGGAGTGGAGAGCGGTCAGGGCGTTGACAGTTGATTCGGCCAGGCACGGGGTGGGCCTGAGCCTCCACCATCGAATCCGGAGTCGATCGGAGTATGGGGCAGATTCCGCCGAGTCAGCGCCCGATCCCTCTGCCGCGCCTACCTGCGGCGCCTGCTCCCGGGAGGAGGTGAGCCCTCCGCTCGGGGGCCACGGACCCTGGCGAGCCCCGCGCCCCACCTCGCAGAGGTCCACCAGGGAGGCCGGGAAGACGGAGACCTCGACGGCATCAGGACCGCTCTCGCCCCCAGCAGACGTCTCCGTCCACTGCTGTGAGGGAGACTGCTGTGAGGGAGACTGCTGCGAGGGAGACTGCTGCTGGGATCCATCCGGCCCAGCCCACCGCTTCGGAAGCCGCGGACCGCCGCCGACGGGCCGTGACGCTGGCTGCCGGGCCCGTCAGGCTGCCGGGCGACTCGCGCCGGCTGGGTTCACGCCCACAGAGTTCACGCCACAGAATTCACGCCACGAGGGCCGCCCGGACGTCCTTGGCGATCATGCGGAGGCCTTCGAAGAGGCGCTCGAGCTCGGCCTCGTCTGCCTGCGCGTTGACGAGGGCCAGGCGGACCACCGCCTCACCGTCGACCATCGCATACCCGACCATGGCGACGCCGCGCTCGGTCAGCTCAGCGCAGAGGTCTTCAGCCCGGATGCCGTCCACTCGGAAGCAGACGGTGAGGAACTCGGGGTCCCTGACGAGGTGCAGATCTGGCGCCTTGCGAACCAGCCGAGCAGCATGCAGCGCGAGCCTCCGGAGGCGAGCCACACGCTCCGCCATGCCCTGGTTGCCGAGCGACTGCCACAGGGTCCAGAGCTTGAGAGCGTCATTGCGACGGCCACACTGCAGGGAGCGCGTCCCGGGGTTCAAGTCCTCTTCATCTCCCTGGAAGAGGTAGCTCGCGTTCTCATCGAGGCTGGCGGACAGCAAGCCCCGCTCGCGCACGAGGACCACCGAGCAGGAGAGCTGCGCGCCCATCACCTTGTGGGCGTCCCAGGCCACCGAGTCTGCTCGCTCGCAGCCGAAGAGGAGGTGCGCCTGATCCGGGTCGAGCACCGCGGAGCCGCCGAAGGCGCCATCCACGTGAAGCCAAAGCCCTCGCTTCTCGCAGATGTCAGCGAGCTCCTCCAGCGGGTCGAACGCGCCCAGGACCGTCGTCCCCGCAGTGGCGTTCACCATCATGGGCTGATAGCCCTTCGCGAGGTCCGCGCAGATGACCGCATCGAGGGCCACAGGGTCCATGCAGCCCCGCTCGTCCACGGGGACTCGGACCAGATTCTCGAGCCCGATTCCGATCAACCCGACCGCCTTGGTCACCGAGTAGTGGCTCTGACTGGAGGTGTAGACCCGCAGGCGCCGACCTCCGATCCCTTCCTGGCGCGCCCGCGGCCGGGCGCGGTCGCGGGCCAGGAGCAGCCCGGTCAGGTTGGACAGTGAGCCGCCCGGGGTAAAGACGCCGTCGGCGTCCTCGAACCCGATCCTTCGGCCCATCTGCTTGAGCAACTCAAGCTCCACCAGGACCTGAGCCCCGCCCACCTTGTAGGTGTACATCGAACTGTTCAGGGCGGAGGCCACGACCTCACCAAGCAACGAGGCCGGCTCACGGCCGCCGTAGAGCTGATTGAAGAAGCTCTTCGAGGTGGTGATCGGCGTGTGGCGTACCAGCACGCGCAGCCGGTCGCCCACCTCTTGCAGGCCGAGGCCCTGCTCGGGCGGCGCGAGGTCCAGAAGCTCACGGAGCTTCTCTGGATCCTCGCGGGGCAGGACTCGCTGCTGGGTTTCTTGCGCTTCGCGCTCCAGCAGGATCTGGGTGAAAAGGTCGGCGACGTCTTCGAGCGGGGCGCTTTCGAGTGCCATAACACCAAGGAGAGTTGGACGGCGGGCGGGGATGCGCCTCGTGAAGAAATGGCCACTTCCGATCCTTGGAAGGGCAGTTTAGCAGGTCATGCCGCCATGTCCAGTGGGGCAGGATGTATCGCTCAGGACCCCTAGCGCCGCAGCGCGCTAGCGCGTGAATAAGCCCAGCGTTGCCCCCAACGCTGGGGTTTGACGTTGGCTCTCATCGCCGCAGAGGTCCCAACCGCAAACGCAGCCCGCTCGACCCGCCATGACCCTCGAACTCGCGATGAAGCTCCTGGCGGTCGCGCTCTACGCCGCCGTCCTGATTGTGATTGGCTACCTCGCGTCCAAGCGAGTGAAGAACATCCGCGACTACTTCGCCTCCGGCAAGTCCCTCGGGTTCTTCAACGTCGCCTTCTCGGCCCGCGCCACTGGAGAGAGCGCTTGGCTGCTCCTGGGCCTGACGGGGATGGGCTTCGCCGTGGGTGTTCAGGCCTTCTGGGTGGTGCTCGGTGAGGTCCTCGGCGTCTGCGGGGCATGGATCCTCATGGCCCGCCGCTTCAAGCGACTGACGGATCGCTACGACTCCATCACCGTCCCCGACTACCTGGAGAGTCGCCTGCGAGACTCGGGCCACACGCTGCGACTGATCGCCGCCTTCGCCCTGGTGGTGTTCGTCCCCATCTACGCCGGCGCCCAGGTCTTCGCGACCGGGACGGCGTTCCACGCCTTCCTCGGCTGGAACCACTACGCCGGGGCCACGGTCGGCTTCGCGGTCGTCCTGCTCTACATCACCCAGGGCGGGTTCACCGCGGTGGTGTGGTCGGACGTCTTCCAGGGCAGCCTCATGGTGATCGGCCTCGTCGGCCTTCCGCTGGTCGCCCTCTCCCACGCGGGCGGACTGGCCGAGATCACCACCGCGCTGCAGGCCATCGACCCGCACCTGCTGACCTGGCACGGACCTGGGGAGGGCGGACCAAGTACCGGCGGCTGGGATACGGCGAGCGTCGTCACCGTCGTCGGCATGGCGGCGATCGGGATTGGCTTCCTGGGGTCGCCCCAGGTCTTCGTGCGCTACATCTCGATGAAGGACGAGAAGCAGATCCTGCCGGGCACGATCACCGCCGGGATCTGGACGGTCCTCGCGGACTCGGGGGCTGTCCTGGTCGGGCTGTTCGGGCGCGCTCTCTACGAACCGGAGGCGCTGGGGGGCAACCCCGACAACATCCTCCCGGAGATGGCGCAGGGGCTGCTCCCCGCCTTCTTCGCGGGGCTCTTCATCGCGATGGTCCTGAGCGCCATCATGTCCACCATCGACTCCCTGCTCCTCGTGGCCTCGAGCGCAGCAGTGCGGGACTACTGGCAGAAGTCGAAGAACCCGGGCATGGACGACGAGCGTCTCATGAGCCTGACGCGCAAGGTGACCCTTGGGCTGTCGCTGGTCTCCTTCCTGATCGGCATCGGGATCATCCTGGTGGACCGGGAGAACGGCGTCTTCTGGACCATCATCTTCGGCTGGTCAGGCATCGCCGCCACCTTCTGCCCGACCGTCATCCTCAGCCTCTTCTGGTCCCGCCTCACCGCGCTGGGCGCGAAGTGCGCCATGGTCGCAGGGTTCATCGGGGTGCCCGTCTTCAAGTGGCTCGTGCCCGCGCTGCTCGACGGCGCAGAGCTACAAGAGTGGTCGGGATACCTCGCGTCCCTCGACGTCCTCCTCCCCTCCTTCGCCCTCGGCTTCATCGTCGCCGTCACGGTCAGCCTGTGCGACCGCAGCGGACAGGCCCGGGTCGCGGGGGCCCTGGAAGAGCTCCGCGGGTGACGGCTGCGTCGGCGCCCTGAAGGGGCACCCGGCCAAGAGTGACTCCTGGTCCTGGGTCGCCCCCGGAGCAACCCTGGGGGGGGCGAGCGACGAGCCAGGCCCCTCCCTGCGCCAGCGTGCCCCAAGCCGCGCCGCCCGCGGATCGCCCATGGCCCGGCGGTGGCCCGGCGGTGGCCCAGTTGTGGCCCAGTTGTGGCCCAGTTGTGAACCGGCTGTGAACCGGCTGTGAACCGGCTGTGAACCGGCGCCCCCGCGGCGCCGGCTCGCCGCGGCCGCCTCGAGCGGGGACCTCGCCTAGCGGAAGAGCAGCAGCGGCGCGTGGCAACGCTGCATCATCTGCGTGGTGGTGCTGCCGACGATGAAGCGTCGCAGGGGTGAGTGGCCGTAGGCGCCCATGACGACCAGGCCCACGTTGGACTCGGCAACGAAGGCGGGGATCGCCTCGTCCGGCGCCGCGTCCAGGTGGCGGGCGTGGGCCTGGGGCAGGTGGCCCTTCGCCCAGGCGAGCTGCTCGGCCTCGCCCGACGAGTGCCGCCCGGCCATCACCAGGTCAATCTCCAGCCCCGCGAAGAGCGGCGAACGGCCGGCGAACTCGACGGCCTTTCGGGAGCTTGCGCCCCCATCGAAGGCGATGAGCGCGCGCTCGGGCGTATTGAACTCGCGGGACGCCACCAGGACGGGGCGGATGCTCTCGCGGATGACGCGCTCAACCCGGCTACCGAGGTGATTGGTGGCGAACTGGGACGAGGCTCCACGCTTCCCGAGGATCACCACGTCCGCGTCGGCCTCCCGCTCGATGATCGTCTCGACCGTGCCGCCGTGACGATGGGTGGTCTCCACGGCCGCCACGCCGGCCCCCAGGAGGTGCTCCCGCGCGGCGGCGAGCATGATCTTGCCCCGCTCCCTGGCGTGCTTGGCCTCCGCCTCCTCGATCTGAACCAGCTCCTCGAGGAGTGAGCTCTTGGCCCCTAGCCCCACCGCGCCGCTGAGATCGTGCCGGGCCGAGACGGCGTCCTTGCGCTGGATGACGTGCAGGATCTCCACCGACGCCTCCAGGCGGCCGGCCGCCCAGGCAGCGTGCTCCGTGACGCTCGCGGAGTAGGACGAGGCGTCGATGCAGGCGAGGATCTTCTTCATGTCGATGGGAACGGTGGAGGGGAGTCCGGGGGCGCGCGCGGGGTCAGTGTGCGGCAAGCGGGGCGTCGCTGGACAACTTGTCGTGCTCCGCGAACTGATCGATCATGGTCGCACTCGCCTCCGAGAGGCCGACGAGCTCCACGGTGGTGCCCTCACGGCGAAACTTGACCACCACCCGATCCAGCGCCGCGACCGCGGAGATGTCCCAGAAGTGCGCCTCGCTCACGTCGATCTCAACGTGCTCGACGACCTCCTTGAAGTCGAAGGCATTGATGAAGCGCTCCACCGAGGCGAAGAAGACCTGGCCCTGGACGATGTAGCGGCGGCCCAGGCCGTCCAGAGTCGGTCGCGTCTTCACCCCGAAGAGGCGACGGACCTTGCTCGCGAAGAACACGCCGCTGAGGAGGACACCGACGAGCACGCCCTGGGCGAGGTCGTGGGTCCAGACCACGACCACCACGGTCGAGACCATCACGATCGAGGAGTGCGACGGGTGGCTCCGCAGCTTCTTGATCGAGGTCCAGCTGAAGGTACCGACGGACACCATGATCATGACCGCCACCAGCGCCGGCATCGGGATGCGGGCCACGAAGGGGCCCAGGACCACGATCAGGAACAGCAGGACGCTGCCTGCGACGAGGGTAGAGAGCCGGGTGAACCCGCCCGACTTCACGTTGATGACGGACTGGCCGATCATCGCGCAGCCGCCCATGCCCCCGAAGAAGCCCGTCACGAAGTTGGCGAACCCCTGCCCCATGGCCTCCCGGCGCTTGTTGCTGGGCGTGTCCGTGAGGTCGTCCACGATCTGGGCGGTGAGCAGAGACTCGAGCAGGCCCACCGCGGCCATCGTCGCCGAGTACGGGAGCACAATCCGCAGCGTCTCGAGGGTGAAGGGCACCGACGGGAGCGCGAACCAGGGCAGGGTCGAGGGCAGCTCCCCCATGTCGCCCACCCGATTGACCGGGAGGTCAAAGCCGATGGCCACGGCCGTGAGCGCGACGATCGCCACCAAGGGCGAGGGGATCGCGCGGGTCACGAGCGGGAAGAGGTAAATGACGCCGAGCCCGGCAGCGACCAGCGCATAGGTCACCCACGTGACCCCCGTCAGCTCCGGGATCTGCGCCATGAAGATCAGGATCGCGAGGGCGTTGACGAAGCCCGTGATCACCGACCGTGACACGAACTGCATCAGGCGGTTGATCTTCAGCAGCCCCGCCGCGATCTGGATCAGGCCCATCACCACCGTCGCGGCGAACAGGTATTCCACACCGTGGTCTCGAACGAGCGGTCCGATCAGCACCGCGATGGCCGCGGTGGCGGCCGAGATCATGCCGGGGCGTCCGCCCACGAAGGCCATCAGGACCGCGATGGTGAAGGACGCATAGAGCCCCACCCGCGGGTCCACGCCGGCGATGACGGAGAAGCCGATGGCTTCGGGAATGAGCGCGAGCGCGACGACGATGCCTGCGAGCACATCGCCCCGGACGTTGGAGAGCCAGTCGCGGCGAAGCGACGTAGTGGTGATCATCGGATCGGGGCAAGCGCCCACAAAACAGCGGCGCGCCGTCCTCGGGGACATCCCCTGGCCGTGCTCGCCGCAAAAAAGCGCAAAGAAGGTACGCGCGGGGCATCCAGGCCCGGGCCACCAATCCGATGGAACTGTGTGCAGGGACGGCACTTGTCGAGAACGGGATCAGCACCACACAACCCAGATCTCGAGGCGGGAGTGGGGCCGACCATCGCGCCGGGGAGCGGACCGCCGCCTGCCGGCCGAGGCGAAGGCCAACGCGAAGGGGGCGAGCGCCGATCCGGCGCTCGCCCCCTTCAGCTCAGGTCAGCGACCCCACTGGACCGCTCACGCGCCGTGGCCGCGCAGTCGGTCCACGGCCGGCCCAGCTCACTGGAACGTGATCTCGTAACCGTCGGTGAAGTTGGAGGTGGCCACACCGTTGACCGCATCGCGGTTCCAGAGCTGGAAGAACCAAGTCTCGCCAGCGGTGATTGCCACGGCACCCATGGGTTGGGGGACCATGGTGTTGTCGATCGCAAGGGCGATGCTCCCGGTGGCGCCGGAGGTCTGAATCTGACCGGGACCGACGTAGCGTCCAATCGACCCGCCGAGGCAGAGGTTGCCCTCGCTGCCCCCCGGGTTGGCGACAAACCCGGAGGTCAGCGAGGTGAGAAAGAAACCGAACGAGTTGAGGGGCAGGTCGTTCGCCTCGATGACGAGGTCATTGCTCGCCACGACGTTGGAGCCGGAGGCGCTCATGGCCGCGAAGACTCCGGTGGAGTTGGAGGCCGCCATGCAGTAGTTGGTCCCGACGCTCGGTGCCGAACCCGTACAGAACGAACCGTTCCAGATGCGGGGCGTGAAGACGCTCCCGCCCACGAAGGGGGCCGAGCAGCTCGACCCGAGCTCGATGGTCATGTTGCCGTCGGTGTACAGCTGGTTGGCCCCGGTCCCGTTCGTGTACGGGTTGCCACCCACGGTGTAGACGATGGCGACGCCGGTGGCGGCCCCAGGCAGGAAGTCAAAGGGTGCGACCAGCGGAACCGGAGTCGGGGTCCCCGTCCCCGCCGCGAGCGCGGTGCCGTCCCCCTGAGCGACGAGCGTCCATCCCGTCGGGTCCTGCTCGAAGCCGTCATAGGTCCCTGTACGGGTCCACACTTCGAGGTTCACCGGCGACCCGGCGGCCACGTTGAAGTTGGCCTCGAGGCTCACGACCGTGGTCGGATTGAGCACCGTGACATCCATGTAGTTGGCCCAGCCGGTGGCGCCGCCGTTGTTGCTGACGAAGGTCGTCTCCAGGCACGTCTGGGCGCTGGCAGCTGCGCTGCAAAGCGCAGCTGCAGAGAGAGAAAGGAGCAGGTGCTTCATAGTTGGCTCAAGGAAAGGGAAAGGGAAAGGCGTGCCTGGAGACTAGCAAGCTCACATCAGCGCGCGGACGAGACCGCCCGCCAGACCACGGGAGAGCCACCTCGACCCGCCATGGGCTCGACCACTGACCGGTAACCCTCAAGTCGGGACCCTCGCGCCGGCGCGGCACCTGTCCTGGCCCTTCGGGAACGCCTCCCTCCGTTCCTGGCGAATTCGGAGCGGGGGGACTCCAAGCCCCGCGAGACTCAAGGTCGTGGACGGGCAGACCTGTCACCTCGGTCGCGGGAGCAGCGTCATACCCCCGCCAGCCGATGACCCGCACTCAGCAGTTCCACGATCACCACTTCACGGAACTCGCGTTCCAGGCGCGGCACCTCAGCCCATTGCGGCGGCTCTATCGCCAGATGCTCGCCGGCTGCCTGGCTGATGAGTTCTCCTTCCGTGCCTCGCCCGGTCTGCACGCCAACATGACCTGGCAATACGCGACGAGCCCCGCTGCGCTCGCCGAGTTCGAGCATTGCCTCTCCGAGAGCGACCTCGGAGAGAGCCTGTCCATCGTGGATGGGGACTCGAGGCTCCTCGCGGCCTGCTTCGTCATTGTCGCCGGGGACACGCCCATCCAGGACTTCCACGTCGACTACGGGCAGAGCGAGATCCCCGCAGGCGTCACCGGAACCATGCTGACGCCCTTGATCGCCTTCGACCCGCCCTTCGGCCACCTGGACTGTCGAGAGGGGCTTCGTGAGTTCGAGTACCGCTACCAGATCGGTGAAGCGATCCTGTTCGACGGCAAGTTCGAGCACCGGCCGCAGCTCGCCGGGTCCATCGAGGGCGGGGCGCGCGTTCTGGTCTCATGGAGCATCGCCACTGAAGACGAGCGCTACCGCTTCGCGATCCAACGGGTCATCGACAGCCAGATGCCGACCTAGCCAGGGCCCCGCCGCTGGCCAGGTCCCAAGCCGTGGCGAGCTGACTCCGCGAGACCACACCTCGCGACCGAGCGACTCGCGCTGCCCCGAGGGCTCACCAGTAACGAGAGAAGTGGTAGGTCCGCCCCGTCGACGGGTCGTGGATGTACGTCTGGCCGCCACCGTTTCTCGCCGAATACGAGTAGGACACGATGCCCTCGTGCCAGGCCCAGCCGACGGACCCGTAACGCTCTTCGAACTTCTCGCGGCTGACCGGACGCCTCTCCGAGTACGAGTCGAGCTCCTGGCCCCGGCCCCGGCCATAGTGCTCATCGAAGAACGCATTGAGGTCCTTCTCCTCGATCGTGAACCAAGCCTCGTGATCGATCGGGAAGTGCCGGTCCAGCGTGATATCCGTCGCCGCAGGCGGGATCAGCGCCCGGCCACGCTCCGGCGAGACGTCAGCTTGATCCGTGTAGTTCGAATCGAGCTCGAAGTAGGCGTACAGCGCGCATCCAACGATCGCCGTGACGATCGCGGCGGCCCCGAGCGCCTGCAGGAGGCAACCCAGGATCGGGGAGCTAGATTTGGGTGGATTCTGGGATGCTTCGGACACGCTGATGAGTGGGAGAGAGGAGAGCTCGACTCAACAGGAGCTAGCGCACTCGAGAAGCCAGAGTAGGCACTGAGCCGGCGGGCATTCCATTTGAAAGGACTCGATCGGGCGTGGGACCGCGCGGGCTCCTCCCCAAGACGCGTGGATCGGCGCCTCCGTTCCAGCAGGCGCGCAGTGCTCCATGAACCACGGATTGCCGGTCAAGGCTCTACCCGGGCCCCGCGCCTACCTGCCGCCGACGCCAAGCGCGTGACAGCCACAGGTTGCCCTGCTCAGGGCCTCGCCTTATGGACTCCGCTAGAGGATCCGGCGCGCCCTGACCCGGCCCTCGCGGTCGCGAAGCAAGATGGTCTCACCAGGCGCGAGGTTGCCGTCGAAGGGGCCGACGACGAAGTGGCCCTCGCCGCCCGTCGGCGACACGGTCCGCGCCCGGAAGTCACGAGGACTCGCGGCGATGAAGACGCGGCCTCCTGCCTCCACCACGGTCCCAGGGGGCAGGGTCATGTCGACCCCGCCCTCCACGCGGTACCCCGAGAGATCCGTGGACCAGGGCGCGTCATTGGTGATCTCGAGGAACTCCTCGTCGTTGTTTCCCGAGGCCGGGGCGGCGTCGAAGGCGGTGACCCGCAGGCGCGTGCGACCCGAATCGGCCTCGGGGACCAGCCCGCCGTTGGCCTCGAGCTGCGACCCATAGAGGTGCAGGCGCCGATTAGCCACGTAGTCCGTGAGCAGCCGATCCTTCGCCTGCTGGAAGTTCCGGGGCGTGCCCCAGGTGGGCACCCCCCAGCGGGCCTCGTCCAGCGCGACGTCGGCCGCCATCAGCCCGTAGGCCTCGTTCACCAGATCCTCCATGTAGAGCTCTGCCGCCGGGGTCCCCGGCTGCTGCAGGAGCTCATCGCAGACCGTCCGCAGCCGGCGCAGGTACATCGCCCTCAGGCGCGGGCTCTGGTAGATCCGGTTGATCAGCCGGTTCCAGAAGTTGTCCGAGGTGCGGTGCTGACTGTCGCCGAACAGCACGTGGCTGTACTGGGGGTGATTGTGGGTGATCCGGTCGTTCAAGACCCCGCCAGACGGGTTGTAGTTCCGGCCCCAGGTCAGGTCCTTGTCCCAGGGGATGAACTGCCACTCACCGTCGCCGTCCGAGTCCCGGTACAGGAAGTGATTCTTGTGAAGGTGGTCGTTCTCATGGATGAGCCAGCAGCCAACGAGGTAGCTGACCACTCGCGGCACATCGAGCGCGTCGAAGAGATAGTCCTCGACCCCCGCTCCTCCCTGCAACACGGTCGAAACGAAGGCCGAGAGGTCGGCGTTGTTCTCGTTGGTCCGGGTCACCTTCTCGACGCTGGAGGTCCCGCTGGTGAACGGGTTGTACATCTTGTAGAGGGCCCCGTCCGGGTCCTCTCCCACGCGCTCCAGGAAGAACCGGTCCAGCTCCTCGACGAAGGTCTGGACCGAATAGAACTCGCCGTTCTGCTGCAGGCGCACCGGGAACGACTTGGAGACCAGCGCGCCCACCTGCTCGTACATGCCGTAGCCCAGGTACTGCCGGAGATGGGCCTTGTCGGCCCAGTGGGTGTTGAGGTTGGCCTCGTCGATCGGCGCCCCGAAGACGGCCAGCTCCGGCCGGTCGTCCGGGTTGAAGTCGAACTTGTAGCTCTTGCGCGGGTACCCCGCGGAGCTCTGCCCGCGCCGGTTCACCTTGACGTTGTCGTAGAACTCGCCCTCAATCCAGACAGAGCAGCGCGTCCCGCTACCGGTGTTCGCCGCGCCGGGGTTCTGCACGAACCACTCCCAGACGTCCATGGGGCTCGCCGCGTGACTCGGGTCCGCGACGACGGTCCCGAACCACTCCGGCGAGCCGAGGGGCTCGAGGAAGAACGGCAGCGCCGTGGAGCTGACCCCGTCCGCCACGGTGACGCGGTAGCGCACCATGTCCCCCGCCCCGCTCGCGCCAGCGGGGATCACGCCCGTGTGCACCCCGTCGCCCGCCACCAGGTCAGGGGCCACGCCGTCATCGGTCATCGGCGCCGTCTGGATCCCGCCGTACATGACGCGATAGTCCAGGTCCACCGTGGGCGCCGAGGAGGTGGTCGTCGGCGCGTTGACCGTCACCACGAGGTCCTCCTGGTCCGTGGGCTGCTGAGGCGTGTGGGTGACGCCCCAGAGCGGCGGCGCACCGACGGCGTTCGAGCCGCCAGGCGTCGGTGTGGTGAAGAGTCGCTCCACGGCGACCGGCGCGGGGTTGAACGACAGCCCGTAAGACACGTCGTCCTGCTGGGGCGGATAGTCAGGCGCGTACTCCGTGACGACCGCGCCCAACGGGTTCACCAACGCGAGGTACTCCCCGCCCCCTGAGAGCTTGAAGTTGGTGTGGAGGGTGCCAGCGGGGTCGCGGCGGTCCTTGTCGGAGGCGAACACGATCAGGTAGCCACCGTCCGACAGCACGGTCCCTGGCCCGAAGACCCACTGGGACAGGTCGCCCGCGTCGTCGGTCAACGCCCAGCCGTTCAGGTCCACGGCGCCCGCTCCGGGAACGTTGTGGATCTCGATCCAGTCCGGACGGTCGCCGTCCTCGTCCGCAAGCCCGCCGTCATTGCGGGCGAGGAACTCGGTGAGGGCCGGGCCCGCTCCGAGCGCGGCACCGGACGATTGGCTGGGGGCCAGGGCCGAGACGGGGAGGGACAAGGCGGTCAGGAGACCGACGAAGAGGGGCGTGTTGAGCGAGCGCATGAGGATGATCGGTGGTGTCTCGATCATGGCACGACCTTGTTCGGAGCGCCGCGCTGAACACCACTTCCGAGCAAGAATGAGACGCCCCGTGCTACCTTGAGTCATGCGCGGGCTAGACCCCCTCGATCCCCCGCCGCTGGTTTCAATTTCATGCGCGCACCTACCCTCCTCATCCTGTTCGCCTGCGGCCTGATTGTCGCACCCTCGGCCACCGCACAGGTCGGGCTCAACCTCGACTTCGGGCCGTCTGACGTTCACGGCACGCCGGACTCGAGCGAGGGCGCTGCGGCCCAGGTCGGTGGCGCGTGGAACGGCGTCGACACGGACGCGCTCTCGGGCGGGACGTTCCCGGTCACGATCTCAGGCTTGGTGGATACGAACGGCGCCCCGACCCCGGTCACGGTCATCGTCAACGACCTCGGGACGGGGCTCCAGAGCTTCCTCTACGACGACCCGGCCACCTTCGCAGGTGACGACGCGCTCCTCGACGACCTCGCCTTCTTCGGGGGCGCGGCCACCGTCGAGATACGGGGTCTCGCGCCTGGCGAGTACGACATCTTCACCTACGCCGCGGTCCCCAGCGGCGCCGACCACCGGACCCGCGTCCGGATCCCGGGCTCGTCCGATCCGATCCAGACGGTGGGCGGTGACTTCTCTGGCGGCTATCAAGCCGGCGTGACCCATGCCCGGCACGGGGTCACCGTCGCCCCGGGCAGCGCCGTCACCCTCCAGCTCAACGTCGCGGCCGAGTTCATGTCGTTGAACGGCATCCAGGTGGTCCCGTTCGGCGCCACGGGTGAACTCGGCGCACGCTACTGCACGCCTGGGGCGAACAACTCCACCGGCTTCCCCGGCGAGGTCTCCGCCTTCGGTAGCCCCCGACGCGTGGACAACGACGTCGCGCTCACCGCGAGCTCGCTCCCCACCAACACCTTCGGTTTCTTCCTGACCAGCCAGGACCAGGGCTTCACCGCCAACCCCGGCGGGACCCTGGGGAACCTGTGCCTTGGGGGCGCCATCGGGCGCTACGTGGGAACGGGGCAGATCCTCAACTCAGGCACGACCGGAGCCTTCACCATGCCGCTTGACCTCGCGGCCACGCCGACGCCGACCGGGCTGGTGTCCATCTCCGCGGGCGAGGCCTGGAACTTCCAGGCCTGGTACCGGGATTCCCTCCTGGGCATCCCGCTCTCCAACCTCACCGACGCGCTGACCCTCACCCTCCTCTGAGGAGGGCCCGACCTCGAACCCGAAGCTGGCCCTAGCGCGAGGCCGACTGGAGCGGGAGCTTGGCCGCCCGGGGAACGGTCAGGATCCCCTGGGTCGCCAGGGCGCAGCGGATCACGACCGCGTTGTTCTCCGCCTGCTGCAGCTCGACCAGCTCGGTCTGCAGGCCCACGTTGGCGAGCTCGATGTACCCCTGCAGGAGGCGCCCCGCCCCCGCGGTGGTGGGCTGGGTCGCGGCGGGCTCACCCGACAGGGTCGTGGCGGCGTAGCCGTTGCCGCCCATGGCGCGGAGGCCAGTCGGGTTCGGGAACACGTGCAGGCGGATCGTGCCGATCTGGTTCTGCACGTTGCCCTCCCCGAGGGAGTAGACCTCACCGTTGGCGGAGATCGAGATGCCCTGGCTGTCCGGGGGGATCTGAACCTGGTCGCTGAGCAGGTAGCCCTCGGCGGTCACGAGGCGGCCGTTGACGTCCTGACGGAGCGTACCGTTGCGGGTGTAGCGCTGCTCGCCGTTGGGGAGCTCGATCTCGAAGAAGCCAGCCCCGTCGACGCCGAGGTCGAGGGAGTTCCCCGTGAGCTTGAGGGCGCCCTGGGTCATGTCCAGCTGCACTCCACCGGACTGTGGCTCACGGACGTTGTTCAGGGCGTCCGCGCTGGAGATCGGCAGCGGCCTGCGCCGCTTGTAGCCAGGGATCCCGAGGTTCGCGATGTTCTCGCAGTGCAGAGCGCACCGCTCATCGAGCGCAGCAAGCGCACCCGTGAGCGAGTCGACCCCCCTGTCCATCTGGACCCCATGGCGGGCCTCCGCCGGCCGAGCGGTGGCCCCCGCCAGCGTGGCCAGGCGAAGCTGCTCCACCGTTCGGCTCAGCCCCTCGATTCGAGCGGCCAGCTGGATGCCCGCGGCCGAGTCGACCTGCAAGGCCAGGCTTGAGCGCTCCAGGAGCGCCGCCTTCGCCTCGGCCTGGGCGAGGCGCCACTCGAGCTCATGGACCCGTTGCTGCAGCTCGCCCCGTGGGCGCTCCACGGCCTCCACAGCAGGCGCGTTCGCTGAGAGGCTGCCGGACGTCCCCTGGCAAGAGGAGAGCAGGAGGAGGACGATGGCGGAGGACGTTCGATAGCGCATGGGGAGTTCCTGGCAAGCGCCGGCGGTGGGTCCGCGGCGTGCCCGGGCCATCGGCGGATTCGGCCCATTCCTTGAACGATCTCCGCGGCCCGACCGGCTCCACCTGAGGCCCCAGCCCTCTGCCTTCTCTGCAAGCACATCCCAGGTCGGTGCTCGCCCCTGGAATCCGCGGCGCATCCTCATTCCGGACATAGACTGGAGCCCATGAGCGCCCCCCTCGCCTTCACGGTCCTCGCCCTCATCCCATGGTCCGCCGGCTCCGCCAAGATCGAGGACGGGGTTGAGAACAGAGCGCCCGTAGACTTCGCGCGCGAGGTCCGGCCGATCCTCTCGGACAAGTGCTTCCAGTGCCACGGTCCGGACCCCGAGACCCGCGAGGCAGGGCTGCGCGTGGACTCCCTCGAGGGGATCACCGCGGAGCTCAGTACGGGCGGGCACGCCGTCGTCGCAGGGAACGTCGAGGACAGCGAGCTGCTCTACCGGATCGCCCCGGAGTTCGAGGACGACCTGATGCCGCCCGAGCGCTCGGGCAAGTCCCTCTCGGAGTCCGAACGCTCGGTGCTGCGGCGCTGGATCGAGGAGGGCGCTCCGTGGGATGAGCACTGGTCCTTCCAGCGCCCCATCAAGCCTCTCGTGGCTGACGGCGGTGACGGCCAGGGCCGCAGCGACATCGACGCCTTGCTCGATGCCCCCATGGCCGCGGCGGGACTCTCGTTTCAACCCGAGGCCGACGCCGCGACGCTCCAGCGCCGGGTGAGCCTCGACCTGATCGGCCTCCCCCCGACCCTGGAGGCGTCCGCCGCGTTCGAGGCCGACGTCGCCCGCCGCGGGCTCGATGTGGCCTACCGCGCGGAGGTGAGGCGGCTCCTCGACTCCGAGCGCTACGGCGTCCACATGGCGCGGATCTGGCTCGACGCTGCCCGCTACGCCGACACCCACGGCCTCCACCTGGACAACCGGCGCTCCATGTGGCCCTACCGCGATTGGGTCGTGCAGGCGCTGAACGAGAACAAGCCCTTCGACGAGTTCGTCGTCGAGCAGCTCGCGGGCGACCTGCTGCCGAACGCGACCGTGGACCAGAAGGTCGCCTCGGGCTTCAACCGCTGCAACCCCACCAGCGCCGAGGGCGGGATGATCGCGCAGGAGTACCTGTCGATCTACGCCAAGGACCGCGCCGACACCACGGCCAAGGTGTTCCTCGGCCT
>CALLKX010000082.1 GCA_938083085.1 uncultured bacterium | reverse complement strand
GAGCCCCGCGCGGAGAAACCGGCGCGTTCGCAGCCTGAGCCGAAGAAGGCCGAGCCCAGGCCCGAGTCCCGCAAGCCGGCTCGTCAAGAGGAGTCGGGTTCCGCCCCCTCTGGATTCGGCGCAGGGCTGTAATCCCCCTCGCCATGGGGCTCGCTCAGCGCCTACCCGCGCTCCCCGACGACTTCCGGGTCGTCGAGGGAGAGCGCGGGGTGATGGCCTGCCTGGAGGCCCAACTGGAGTCGCTGCTCGCCTCGGGCTTCTCGCCGGACGGCCGGCACCGCGCCGGCGGCGCCTCGGAGCTGGAGGACGCGATCGAGTCGGGCCGGGAGCCCCTCGGGAGGCTCGACGTCGGCGGTGTCCCCTACCTCGCGCGCCGCTTCAGCCATGGTGGCCTGGCGAGGGTCCTCACGGGCCGAAGGTTCAGCGACCCCTCCCGGCCGTTTGATGAGCTCCTCCTCTCGGAGGCGCTCCGCGGCGCTGGGGTGCCGACCCCGCGGGTGCTCGCCGCGCGCGCGGTCCCGGTCTTCCCGTCGGGCTTCGAGCTGACGCTGGTCACGGAGCGCATCGGCGGCACGCTGGACCTCGGTCACCTCCTTGGAGCGGTCCGCCGCGGAGAGCGTACCCAGGGTGATCTCCGGCGAGCGCTCGACTCTGCGGGCGCGCTGGTCAAGCTCGTCCATGACGCGGGGTGCATGCACGCTGACCTGCAGCCGGCGAACATCCTCCTGCACGAGGGGTGCTGGGGGGAGGCCTGGATCCTCGACCTCGACCGCTCTCGGACCGCGGGTCCCGGTGGTCTGACAGAGGCCGCGCGGGTCCGAAACCTCGCCCGTCTCTGGAGGCATGTGGCGCGGCGGGAGCGCGAGTACGGCCCTGTGGTGGGCGCCCGAGGAGCGACTCGCTTCCTCCGGGCCTACGGCGTCAAGTCTGCCGATCTGCGCCGTTGGCTCAGCGGGGTCGAAGAGGGAGCGCGCGAGGGCGGGCTGCTGCACGGGGTCGGGTGGTGGCTCGAGCGGACCTTCGGCCGCTCGGTGGATGCCCGCGCCGCGGGCGGCGGCTCCTAGCTTCCCAGCGCGCCGCGGGGATAGAGCGGGCCGTCGGCGGAGAGCGCGCTCTCCAGCAGGGCGCGGGTCCAGCGCAGGTGGCGCCGGCGCTTGAGTCGCGAGCCGAGCCGCTCGTTGTCGGACCGAATCCTGCGCTCGATACTCCGGCGCACCTGAATCGCGCGCTTGGTCTGCCCGGCCTCGGTCAGCGCGAGCGAGAGGGTCGCGCTGATGACGATCCGATCCGGCAACTCGGCGCCGTGTTCGTCGGCCAGCGCGTGCGCCTGCCGGGCGAATCGCAGGGCCTCCCGTCGGTCGCCGCTCTCGCGCGCCAGGCGGGCTTCCACAGCGACGGTCAGCGCCAGGTGCCGCTGAAGCCCGAGCGCGGTCGAGAGGCGGTGGGCACGGCGGATCAGGTCCGCAGCGCCGCTTAGGCCCTTCTCACCGACGAGGATCCCCAGGAAGAGCGAGGCGGTCGCCTCACCCCTGCGGTCCTCGGTTCGCCGCGCGGCGAAGAGCGCGTCGCGCAGCATGAGCTCGGCCTCACGCTCTCGCCCCACGTCGGCCAGCAGCCGGCCGTGCCGCGCGGCCACCTCCACCTCGATCCGACCCTCGCCGCCGCGAAGAGCGAGCTCTCCGGCCCTTTCGAAGGCGCGGTCAGCCATTCGAAGGCGGCCGATGAGTCGCCAGGCGCGGCCCGCAACGAGACTGGACTCCGCCCGTGCGGCCGTCGCCCCAAGGCTCCGCTCATTGCGCCGCAGGGAGCGCCTCAGGCGTGTGAGGGTCACGAGGGCAGCCTCGGGGTCGCCCTCGTGAATGAAGATCAGGGCGTCGAGGATGTCCGCGTGGGCGCTCGCGACCGGGTCGGGGGCGAGGGCTGCGGCCTCCTTGGCTCGGCGCCGTGCCTCGACCAGATCGCCGTGCTCCAGGGCGATCCGCCCCGACAGGCGAGCGATCTCCGAGCGGTCGGAGGCCAGCTGATGGCTTCGGGCTGCGCTGCTCCGCGCGGCTCGGTTGGCGAGGTCTTCGGCGTTGCGCAGGAGCCCCCGGGCCAGTCCAAACTCTCCGCCACCGATGGAGAAGCGCGCGTGAAGCAGGTAGACGCGCGCGCCCTCCGCAGGTCGTCGCTCGAGGTCCAGCTCGAGCTCGCCAAGCCCGTCCAGGGCCGCCCGCTGCTCGGCGCGCTCTCCGAGGCGGTCTGCGGCCCCAGCGAGCGACTCCAGGAAGAGGCGCCGCGGACCCCCAACGTCTTCCCTGACGTCGAGGGCCTCGAGCCCCCAGCCAGCGAGCGTGGCGAGGCGGTGGGGGTGGCCGGCGCTCGCGAGGCGCTCGAGCATGCCAGGTAGGATCGAGAGGAGCTCGGTGAGGGCCTCGCTCTCCCTCAGGTGGAAGGCGCGCCGAAAGCTCGGACGCATGCCGCGTTGAGTCTCGAGTTCGCTCAGCGCGCGCGCGACGGCGAGGTGCCCGCGGCGCCGGCGTTCCGGCGACATCCTGGCGAGGATCTCCTCGCGCTCGATCGGCTCCGCGAAGCGGTAGCGTCCGCCCGAGGGCACCACCCACCCCGTGCGGACGAGATGACTGAAGACGGCCTCCAGGGTGCCGACGGGGACGCCCCCCCAGGCTCTCGAGACCAGGGTGGACTCGAAGCGGCTCCCGACGATGGCCAGGCGCTCCAGCCAGATCCGTGCGCGGCCCTCGAGGGTGGCGAGCCGCTCATTCACCGCCTCGAGGATGCCCTTCGGCCGCGGGAGGTCGTCCGGGGAGATCAAGAGCTCGAGCCCTCGGCCCTGGCCGGCGATAGGGCGCGCCCAGCCCCTCTCTTCCATCAGGCGCAGGACCTCCTCGATGCTCCCGGGGACCCCGCCGGTCCTCTCATGCAGGGCACGCGCCAGCCGGAGGCGGGGAGCCGAGTGGTGGAAGGTGTGCTCGACGATCCTGAGGACGGCCTCCTCGCTGATCGGCTCGAGGGGGATGGAGACCGTAAGGGGCTGCATGCGCCGCCGCAGATCAGCCAGCCCCGCCGCCCGTCGGAACCCCGCGCGTTTCCGCTCGCCGAGGACCAGCAGCAGGCGCGTCTCCTGCAGACCGCGGGCGACTCGCATGAGCGCGTCGAGCGTCGTCGAACCGGCGAAGTTGATGTCGTCCAGGAAGAGGATCGTCGGGCGCGACCTCCCCAGGGCCAGCATCCACTCGCCGAGAGCGGCGGCCTCGGTGACCTCCTGGTCCTCATGCGTGCGTGCGCCTGGGTCCAGGGCGTTGATGAGGGTGCGGGCGATGGGGGGCGTCACCGCCGCCTTGAGGAGGGCCCTGGACCGCTCCCCGGGTGCGACGTCCTGGGGGAGGTGGAGCCAGCGCCGGACCAGGGTCAGGAGCGTGGCGCCGGGGCGTTCCTCGGTGACCCGCTCACAGCGCCCGTAGATGTAGATGGGCGGGGCCTCGGAGCGGCGTCGGATGAGGTGCACGAACTCCGTCACCAGGCGCGACTTGCCCACGCCGCGTTCGCCGCGCAGGAGGGCCACGGCGCCGCCCTCGCAGGCCCTACTCCAGGCCCCGGAGAGCTGCTCGAGCTCCATGTGTCGGCCGGCGAGGGGGAGGTCGTGCCGGCCCGCCCAGGGGGTCCCCTCAGCACGGTCGCCGGCCCCTTCGGAAAGGCGCGCCCGCCACCACGGCGACGCCTCGCCCTCCTCGAGGACACGGGCCACAGTGGCGCAAGTTGGGCGAGCCGTGGGCCTCGGCGCGAGCGACGCGAGCACGATCGCGTCGAGCAGCGGCGAGAGCCTCGGGACGACGTCCGACGGCGGAGAGACGCCACCGGATCGGAGACGCTTGAGGTCGGGTGGTACGCCGCAGGCCGGCGACCCCACGGCGATCTCGAAGAGCAGCGCGCCGAGGGCGAAGGTGTCCGCGGTCGAGGTCGCTTGGGAGCCGCGTTCGCGCTCCGGGGCGAGGAACCGGGGCGTCCCGAGGGCGGCCTCCGTCGCGCCCTCGCGCTCCGAGTGCCCGAGGTCCACGAGGCTGGCGCGACCATCGCGGTCGAGCCGCACGTTGTCGGGCTTCACATCGCCGTGGACCCAACCGGCTTCATGAAGCGCGGCCAGGGCCGAAGCCAGCCGGGCGCCGATCGCTCGCACCGCGGGTTCCGGAAGAGCGCCAGCCGCCTCGAGCTCCTCCGACAGGGAGACGCCAGGGATGAAGTCCTGGAGCAGCCAGGGGCGCCTCGCGCCTGCGTCCACCTGGGCCCCCTCCGTTGCGGCGGCGCCGTCGGCGAGGGGCGGCGTTGGCCTTGTCTCCACGAGCTGGTAGGTCCTGGCGACCGCCGCGTGGGCAAAGTCCTCCGAGACGCGCGCCTCGCGCCGGAGGGTGCCGAGAGCGTCAGGATCCTCGGCGAGCTCTGGCCGCAGGATCTTGACGGCCACGTCATCGCCCTCGGCGAACGGGCCCCAGGGCGCGAGCACCCGAGCTCGCCAGACGCGGCTGGTGTTCCCGAGGCCGTGCTGCGCCAGCAACTCCAGGTCAGGAGTGCCGGACGAACCGTGCTCGCCGGGTTCCTGGCGATCGTGAGCTGGACTGGGCGAGGTCATCTGGGCGCCGAATCGGTACCTTGTGCGTCCGAGGGCGGCGCTCCATCGACGGGGCCTGAGCCCGGAGACGCTCCCGGGCCCCGAGTCTACGAAGCCCCGCTTGCTCCACGACCCTTGACCTTCCACGTCTACAACTCACTCACCCGATCCAAGGCCCCGCTCTCGACCATCGAGGACGGGGTGGTCCGCATGTACAACTGCGGGCCGACGGTCTACGGGCGCCCCCACATCGGCAATTACCGCAGCTTCCTCTTCGCAGACATCCTGCGGCGGTGGCTGGAGTACCTGGACTACGACGTCCGGCAGGTGATGAACATCACTGATGTCGGGCACCTCACCGATGATGCGGAGGCGGACTCCTCCGGCGAGGACAAGGTCGAGGCCCGCGCGCGGGCGGAGAAGAAGGACCCCTTCGAGATCACCCGTGAGTACACCGCCATGTTCCTCGAAGACATGGCTGCGCTCGGGGTGAAGGAGCCCATGGCCCGGCCACGAGCCACGGAGTACATCGATGAGATGGTCGAGATGGTCGAGGCGCTGATCGAGAAGGGCCACGCCTATCGGGTCGGAGACAACGTCTACTTCGACGTCACGAGCTTCCCCGAGTACGGGCGTCTCTCAGGCAACCGCGTGGACGACCTCGAAGCTGGCAAGCGCGTGGAGGTCAACCAGGAGAAGCGGCACCCCGCCGACTTCGCGCTCTGGAAGAGCGACGCGGCGCACCTGATGAAGTGGGACACCGTCTTCGGCGCGGACGGCTTCCCGGGCTGGCACATCGAGTGCTCGGCGATGGCGAAGGCGCTCCTGGGTGAGCGGGTCGATATCCACACCGGCGGAGAGGACAACGTCTTCCCACACCACGAGTGCGAGATCGCCCAGAGCGCGTGCGCCAACGGCGTCCCGCTCGCGGAGGTCTGGATGCACGCCAAGTTCTTGCAGGTCGATGGCGGCAAAATGAGCAAGAGCCTGGGAAACGTCTACACGCTGCCCGACGTGGTCGGCCGAGGCTTCGAGCCGCGCCACCTGCGCTTTGCGCTCGTCCGCGGTCACTACCGGACCCAGATCAACTTCACGTGGGCGATCATGGATGAGATCCGGGCCCGCCTCGAGAACCTCGACGAGATCGCGGTGCTGCTGCACCGGGTGCTCGAAGGCGGCGCGTCCGCCGAGGAGGGGGCCGGAAGCGAGACGCTCGCCGCCGCCATCGGAGGCTTCGAGGCGGGGATGAACGACGACCTGAACATGCCGGTAGCCCTGGCCGCGCTGGAGGGGCTTCGCAAGCCGCTCCTCGACGGCGCGCTCGGCGCGGACGTCGCGCGGGAGGCCATGGCCTGGCTGGAGCGGGCCAACTCGGTCCTCGGGTTCATTGAGACCGGTGCCCAGAGCGCAGACGCTGAGGTCGAGGCCCTCATCGAGGCCCGAGCGGCGGCCAAGGCTGCGAAGGACTGGGGCGCGGCGGATGCGGCCCGGGATGCCCTCACGGCGCTCGGCATCGAGCTCCAGGACACCCCCGACGGGGTGGTCTGGCGACGCCGCTGACGGCGAGCGGACCACGGCGAGCGGACCACGGCGAACGGACCAGGGGAAGCGGGCTCGCCCGCCACCCCATTAGGGCCTCTCAACGAGCAGGGCGTCGGGAGGGCCCTCACCCGTCCCTGAGTGATCCGACTCAGGCCTGAGCGATCCACCCGGGCCGCAGCGATCGACACGGATGTGCGAACCACTCCGGCCCATTCGGGCCGGGGGCGCTACCGGGTGAACTCCGAGGCCGCCAGGCAAGATCCGCGCCGGCGCAGATTGATCCAGCGCAGTTGAACCCAGCGCGGTTCGACGAGTCCCCGCGCGACCGAGGAGGCCCCGTGCGACCGAGGAGGCTCGGCTAGGGCCCCGAGAGTCTCGATGCCAGATGGGGACCCGTGCGACCTGGTGAGGTCTGAGGCCGCCGCGGGAGCGCCCGCTCGGTCCTCGCCCGTCCCCTCAGGAGGGGGTGGGGCCGGGTTCCGCGTCCGAGGGTGCCTCTTCAGCGGCAGCACCCTCGGGGGCGTCTCCCTGGGGGGGGGCAGCCTGGGCGGAGGGCTCCGCCGAGACCTCATCCTGGCTGCGGATCTGGCGGTCCCGGTGGAGGGCCTTGGTGATCATGTCGTCCATCTGCTCGGCATCCGACGCTGTGGTGTCCTCCAGGAAGCGGAGGACCGGGATGGACCGGGTCTCGAGGACGCGTCCCACCTGCTTGCGGATGAAGCCAGTGGCGTGCTCCAGCATCTGAGCCGCCTGGGAGCGCTCGGACGAGCTCCCCAGCACGGAGTAGAAGAGCTTGGCGACGGAGAGGTCCGAGTTGAGCTCGACGCGGACGATCGTGATGAACTGTCCACGGGGATCCGAGATCTCGTGTTGGAGACAGTGAGCGGCGCGACGCTGGATCGCGGCCTCGATGCGGGCAATGGTGCGCGGGTTCGCCATATTTACTTCTCCTCGGGCAGCCTTGAGGCTCTCACTACGACAGGCGGGGCACCGATGGTGCCCCGCCCGTGTCGAGCGCCGCTGGGCCGCGGCGCCGTCTGATCAAAGCGACCGCTTGATCTCCTTCATGCGATACGCCTCGACGACGTCCTCCAGGCGGATATCGCGGAAGTCCTTGAGGACGATGCCGCACTCGAAGCCGGAGCGGACCTCGTTGGCCTCCTCCTTCTCGCGCCGGAGCGATCCGATCTGGCCGGTGTAGACCACGGTGCCGTCGCGGATCAGGCGCACCTTGTTGCTGCGCTTGACCGTGCCGTCGGTGACCATGCAGCCTGCGATCAGGCCGATCTTGGAGGACTTGAAGAGCCTCCGGATCTCGATGTGACCCATGATCTCCTCGATGTACTCCGGCTTCAGCGCGCCTTCCATGACGCGGCGGAGGTCGTCGAGCAGCTCGTAGATGACGCCATAGCGCCGGACCACAAGCCCGCCGCGTTCGGCCGCCTGGCGCGCCTTCGGGTTGACCGAGACGTGGAAGGCGATCAGCAGGGCGTCCGATGTGGAGGCGAGGTCGACGTCGCTTTCTGTGATGGGCCCGACGCCGGCGTGGACCAGCTTGACCTGGACCTCGTCATGCTCGAGCGCGTCGATCTCTTGGCGGATGACCTCGACCGAGCCCTGGACGTCCGCGCGGACGATCACGTTGATGACCTCGCGCTCGGTCTTGGGGGCAGAACCGAGGATGGCCTCGAGCTCCCGGCTCGGCTCGCGCTTCGATGCGAGCATCTTGGCCCGGCTGGTCCGTTCACGCTCCTGGGCGATCTCCTTGGCCTGCGCGAGGGTCTCGATGACGTGGAAGGGCTGTCCGACGCCGGGGAGGGCGTCGAGGCCGGTGACCGACACGGGGGTCGACGGGCCGGCAACCTTCAGGGTCTTGCCGCGGTCATTGATGATCTGGCGGACCTTGCCGTAGCCCTCGCCGGCGAGGATGACGTCGCCCTTGTTGAGCGTGCCGTCCTGGACCAGGAGGTGGGCGATGATGCCCCGGCCTTGCTGGATCTCAGCCTCGAGGACCACACCGGCGGCGGGGCCGTCCGGGTGGGCGCGGAGCCCGAGCTCGGATTCGCCCATGAGGAAGATGTGCTCGAGGAGCTCCTCGATCCCGTCCCCGGTCATACCAGAGGTCTCGAACATGGCGGTCTTGCCGCCGTACTGCTCGGGCACCAGCTCCTGGCCCATCAGCTGCTGGATCACGGAGTTCGCGTTGAACTCGGGGCGGTCCTTCTTGTTGATGGCGACCACGATGGGCGTCCCGGCCACACGGGCGTGGGCGATGGCCTCCACGGTGCTCGGCTTGACGCCGTCGTCTCCAGCGACCACGAGCACCACGATGTCCACCGCCTTCGCGCCTCGGGCGCGCATCGCGGTGAAGGCTTGGTGGCCCGGCGTGTCGACGATGGTGACCGTGTGCCCCAGGCGGGTCTGGACCTGGTACGCGCCGACGTGCTGGGTGATGCCGCCGGACTCCTTGTCCGCGACCTTGGTCTCGCGGATCTTGTCGATGAGCGTCGTCTTGCCGTGGTCGACGTGGCCGAGGAACGCGACGGTGGGCGAACGCTCGAAGAGGAGCTCCTCCTCGATCTCGCTCCGCTTCTTCGCGACCTCGTCGATCATCAGCTGCTCAGCCGTGACCTCCTGCTTGATCTCAAGCGTGACCCCGAACTCGGAGGCCAGGAGAGTCGCGGTGTCGCCGTCGATGGTCGTGTTCAGGGTGAACATGCCGAGCTGCTGCTCTAGGGCTCGCTTCTGGACGACGCTGCTCTTGAGGGAGAGCCCGTCGGCGAGCTTGGCCATCGTGATCGGCTCCTCGATCGCGACCGTGCTGCCCCTGTAGGGCGACTCGGTGACCTGATCCCGGCTACCGCCGCGACCGCCACTGCTCCGTCGACCCGGGGGCCCGCCCGCGGCGCGGTTGCGCCGCAGGAAGCGGCCCTGCTCGCGCTCCCGAAGCTCCGCAGCGGTCATCTTGCCGCGCGGCCCAGCGGGGCCGGCCTGGCGGTTGCGATCCCGTCCGAAGGTGGGGCGCACGTCGGGCGTCGCGTCATCCTTGGACTGGAGCCGGCGGGAATCCGGGCGGCTCCGGCTGGGGGAGGACTGCTGGAAGCTCGACGGATCGATGAAGCCAACGACGTTGCCCTTGCGAGCGACGCCCTCGGGCGCAGCTTTCGGAGCTGCGGCGGGGGCCACGGCAGGGGCCACGGCTGCGGACTCACCGGCGGCGACGCTCGCGGCCGCCGCTTCGCCAGCGGGGGCCTCCACTGCGGGGGCCTCCACTGCGGGGGCCTCCCCTGCGGGGGCCTCCCCTGCGGGCGCGGGCTCGGTGGAAGCCGGAGCTTCGGAGGGAACCGCTGCAGCGGGGGCCTCGACCGCGGGTGCTTCCGCAGCGTGAGTCACCGCCTCGGGTGCGGGCGCTGCGGCAGCGGGTGCCTCCGCAGGGGCCGGAGCCACGGGAGCGGGAACCTGCGCGGCCGGAGCCACGGGGGCAGGAACCGCAGCAGCCGGAGCGGCAGTTGCCGGAGCCACAGGAGCGGGAACCTCCGCGGCCGGAGCCACAGGAGCGGGAATCTCCGCGGGCGGAGCCACCGGAGCGGGAGCCTCCGCTGCCGGAGCTTGCACAGGGGCGACCTCGGGCGCGGGGGCCGGAATCTTCTTCCGGCGCTTCAGGCCGGGGAGGCCAGCGAGGGCGCCGTCGTTCTCATCCGCGGCCGCCGCCTTCTTGCGCTTCTTGACCCGGAGGCCACCGCTCTCATCGGCCGTCGCCTCGGCGGGTTCGGTGGGAGAAATGCCGTTGGCCTCAAGCAGTCCTTCGGCCTGGACCTGCTCGAACTGGTCCAGGGCGGACATGTGGCTCTTCGCCTTGCTAAATCCGAAGTCTCGAAGCTTGGACGCCAGGTCCTTGCCGGGCATGCCGTACTTCTTCGCGAGATCGTGGATGCGTACCTTGTCGCTCAAACTTTCGGTGGTGGGTTCTTGGGGCGCTCGGGGGGGTGGAGAGCGCCGGGCTGGCCGTGGTCTTCTCTGAGATCGGCCAGCGTGAAGATCACCTGGTCCGGGCTGAGAGATCGTCCTTGAAGCGGACGAAGTGGCGTGTACTGGGGGGCGCTGGAGGGCCAGAGGAGTGAGCGCGCTGCGGCGCGCGATCCTCAGGCTTCATGGCGGGAGACAATCACGATGGTGGGATGGGCTCTGGGTGCTCGGGCTGGCGTCAGGACGCTGCCGGGGGAGCCGGCGGTTCCTCGACAGCCGCAGAATCGGCCGTAGTGGGCTCGCCAGGGGCCGCTGCGGGGACAGCATCCGTCTCGGGAAGGTCACCAGCGGGGGCCTCGGAGGCACCGTCGGTCTCGCCTTCAGCCGGGGCGGCTTCTGCGTTGTCGAAGTACTCCTCGCGGGTCTTGATGTCGATCTCCCAGCCGCACAAGCGGCTGGCGAGGCGGACGTTCTGACCGCGCTTGCCGATGGCGAGGGACTGTTGCTCCTCGTCCACGAGCACCGTCACCGAGTGGCGGTCGACGTGGGGATAGATGTTATCCAGGTGGATCTTGGCCGGCCCGAGCCCGTTCATGACGAGAGTCTCGAGGGAGTCGCTCCAGCGGATGATGTCGATGCGCTCGCCGCGGAGCTCGTCGATCACGGCCTTGATGCGCGAGCCGCGGACGCCAACGCAGGCGCCGATGGCGTCGATCTTCGGGTCGCTGGAGAGGACCGCCATCTTCGTGCGGTAGCCCGGCTCGCGAACGACCCGCTTGATTTCGATGATCTGGTCCGCGATCTCGGGGACCTCAAGCTCGAAGAGCCGGCGCACGAGGTCGGGGTGGGTGCGGCTGACCAGGACCTTGATCCGGCTGCCGTCCTTGCGGACCTCCACGATGATGACCCGGATCCGGTC
Organism: uncultured bacterium; assembly: GCA_938083085.1. Classification (GTDB taxonomy): domain Bacteria; phylum Planctomycetota; class UBA1135; order UBA1135; genus Saltatorellus. The sequence goes on along the minus strand of CALLKX010000082.1, from coordinate 24,595 downwards.
GCCCGGCGCGTAGGTCTCGCCGCGAACCCGATCCTCGCGAATCAGGTTCGCCTCCACGTCGCCGAGGCTGACGATGAGGTCCTGACCCTCGTAGCGCTGGACCTCGCCGCTGATGAGCTGGCCGACCCGCGCCTCGTACTTGTCATAGAAGACGTCGCGTTCGGCCTCGCGGACGCGCTGGGTGAATCCCTGCTTGACCGTCTGGGCGACGATCCGCCCGAGATCCTCCATGTCAAACTCGTAGATTCCCTCGTCGTCCTCGATCGTGACCTCTCCAGATTCACGGTCGATGGTGCAAATCAGGTCCTCGCCCTCGCCGAAGCGCTTGCGCACGGCAGCGGCCATCGACTCCTCCAGGGCGCGGAAGATGACTTCCCGAGGGATGTTCTTCATCGCGTGGAGCGCGTCGATTGTCTGGAGGAGGGTCTCGGGGTTCATGGCTCGAGGTCGGGGCAATAGAAAAGGAGCGGGGCAATCCCCGCTCCTTCCGCTGCGCGGAGGCCGTCAGCTCCAGGTTGAGAAGGAGGCTGGCTGCGAATGCGCGGTGTCCAGGAGAGTTTGTAGGGTCTTCAGGCGCCGCGTAGTTTGGTCCAGGGGGTCCGGGGAGTCAACCTCTGCCAGCCCGCTTCCAGGGGCCTTCAGTGACGCCTCTCCGGCGCATATCGGCCCCCGCCCGAGATCCGACGATGAACACCGATTCCCGCGATCCCCAGTCCCCTGGTGCCGGAGCGCCCGCAAGCCCCAGAGGCGGCGGGGAGACCGCCTGGACTTCGTTCGAGGCCGATCTGGACCGCGTGGCGGCCTCGGGCCTTCCTGGCCCCGTCGTTCCGGCGACGGTCCTTCTCACCGGAGAGAGCGGCGCAGGCAAGAGCCGGGCCGCCCGGCGTTTGCACGATCGCTCCCCCCGAGCAGCCGGACCGTTCGTGGCCGTCCAACTCGCGGCCCTCGCCTCGACGCTGATCGAGGCGGAGCTCTTCGGGCACGAAGCCGGTGCTTTCACGGGCGCCTCAGGGGCGCGGCTGGGGCGGTTCGAGCTCGCCAACGAAGGGACGCTGGTTCTCGAGGGGGTGGAGACCCTTGCCCTCGACCTCCAGGTCAAGCTGCTGCGAGTGCTCCAGGAGCGGGTGGTCGAGCCGCTGGGGGCCGAGGCGGGGCGATCTGTGGACGTCCGCGTCATCGCGACCTCGGCGCGTGACCTGCGCGAAGCCGTCGAGCAGGGGGCCTTCAGGGAGGACCTCTACTTCCGCCTGGCGGTCGTACCGCTCTCCGTGCCGCCCCTGAGGACACGAGCAGGGGACGAGAGCTTCGAGGGCCTCTGCTCCGGCCTCGTGGCTGAGGTGGCCGCCCGCCTGGGCGTCCCCGTTCGCACCCTCTCCCCTGAGGCTGTCGACGCCCTCCGGGCCCATCCCTGGCCGGGGAACTTCAGGGAGTTGGAGAATGCCCTGGAGCGCGCTCTGGTCCTGGGCGGTGCGACGGTGCCGCCCGAGGCGCCATTGAATGGGGCGCATTTTGACTTCCTGGAAGAGACCATCCGAGGGAGGGCGAGCGAGCTCGCTCGGCAGGCCCTCGCGTCGGGCGTCGGTCTTGACGAGCTGGACGCGGCGGTGATGGCAGAGGCGCTCGAGGAGTCGAGGGGCAACGTGGCCGCGGCAGCACGTCGCATCGGGCTCTCGCGGCGGGCGTTTGCCTATCGTCAGAAGCGAGCCGCGGAGCCCCAGGAGTAAGGGTGAGGTGCCTCCGAGCCGGTGAAGCCTCGATGAGCGCCCTGCCTTGGTAGAGTCCCCAAGGGATGTTGAACCTGCTCCTCTGTGCCCTGGCGACTCTCTCGGCGCCACCCTCCGGCCCGGCGCATGCTGCGCGCGCGGTGCTCGGTGGAGAGCTTCGCGTGGGGGTGGAAAGAGGGGTCCAGGAGGGAGCGTCGAAGCCCCCGCAGGAGCCGCTCGCCGCCGCGGCGCTGATGGAGCAGCTCATGGAGGAGGATCGGCAGGGGCGTGCCGAGCTGGCCGAGCGGCTCGCGGAGTCCCTCCCGTCCAGCCGGATCTTGGAGGCGCTGCCGCTGCTCGCCGACAGGGACCCCGACGTCCGCGTCATCGCCGCGCGGCTCCTCGCGAGGCCGGACCTTGGGGGGACAGCGAGGCGTGAACGAGTGGACGCCTTGGCCCGGGTCTCCACGCTGGACTCCGACCGGCGGGTGATCGTGGCCGCGGTCGAGGCGCTCGGCCGCATTGGTGGCCCGCGAGCGTCCGCCGAGCTCGGCGCATTGACCCGGGACGACATGGACGCGGTCGCCGTGGCCGCGGCGCGCGCGCTGGCGACGGCCGCTGGCGGCCTCGAGCCCCTCTGCGACCTGGTTCGCCGCTCGACGGCGAGCGAGGACCGGCCTCGCTCGGCCGTTCTGGTCGAGCTCTTTCCTCGATATGGCCAGTGGCTCGCCGATGAGCCTGCCGTCACTGCCGCCGATCATGCGCCCCTTGTGTTTGGCCTCCGACACCCGTCCGTCGAGGTCCGCCTCGCCGCCCGCAAGGCCTTCGATCGGCTGGTCTCCAGGCTGATCGACTCCGCGGTTCCAGGCCGAGCCTCCGTCCTGCTCGGCGAGCTGGGCGGCGTGGGGATCGAGCGCGATGTGGCCCTCTACCAGCGCGCTCGGATCTGCCTGGCAGCCGAGGGCGACGCCGCCGGCGCGCTCCTCGCGGCGAGAGAGTTGGTTCGGTCCAGGGGGCTCATGCTCCGCCCCAGCGCGCGCACGGATGCCTTCGAGTCTCAGCTGTGGTTGTTCCGTGGGCTCTATCTCAAGGGGATCGCCGAGATCGCGCTGGGGGATCACGCGGCCGCCTCCGACTCGCTCTCGAGCGCGGCGGGCGCCCTCGATGTGGCCCTCTCCGAGCGGCGCGACCTGCTGTCACGCCCGGAGCGTCTCCGCCACGTTGACCTCCTACACCAGCGCGCCGTCACCGAGGTGGCGCGGACCCTGGCGATGGTGGCTCGGGGCGATCCCGGGCTCGGCGCCCTTGAGCGCGCTCGCTCCGCGCACCTGGTTCACCTGGAGGCCCAGGCGATCTTCGCCGAGGTCGAGGGGGACGTGACCACGGGCTGGGACGGTCTGCTCACCGCCGACCTCTCGCCCTATCGGCTCCTCTTCGGCCGCCGGGGGTTCGCCAGCTCCTCGAGCGTGGGGGCGGCGTTCCGATCACTGGATCGAGGCACGATCGTCCGGCTGGAGGGCGCCCTCGGCCGGACCCTCGCCACCGTGTCCCCCGGCGAGCTCCCGGGCTTCGAGCCCCTGGAGGGAGCGGCGGACTCGACGCTCCTCAAGGCGCTGACGGATCCCCTGATGGACCCCCAGCGGCGTGAGCTCCTGGAGCGCATGCGAACCGCCCGGCTGACGGGGTTGGAGTCCGCCGTAGAGGAGGCCGACGCGGCCTACCGCCGCGCGCAGCGCCGCGCTCCGGGGCTGCTCCCCGAGCCCGAGTACGAGGCCCTCCAGCGGCTTCAGCGCATGCGCATGGGCGCGGCCCAGGCCGCGCAGCAGGCCCCGCGTGCGGGTGACCGCAGCTGGGTGCGGGACCTCCGAATCCCCGGCAGCGCGGCGCTCTGGTACGCGCAGGACCTGACCGAGGAGGGGCGCGGTGTCGAAGCTCGGGAGGTTGCGAAGCGCCTGGAGGAGGACATCGAGTCGCGCGGGATCTCCAACTGGTGGTTCTTCGTCGGGCACGAGCGCATCGCGCGGGCGCAGCTGCTCCAGGGGAGCGCGTACACGGATGAGGGACTCGGTGAGGAGGCCGAGGAGGTCCTCCTGCGCGCGGTGGAGCGCATCGAGGACATCGAGAAGCAGCTCCTGGAGAACGGCGCCTCGGCGGCGGCGGTCTCCGGGTTTCGCAACATGCAGGCCTCTGCACTGGTGAGCCTGGCGGTCAACGCCAACGTCAAGCTGAAGGCCCCGGAGCGTGCCCGCGAGTACTACGAGCGGGCCTATGCCATCCGGAAGGATGAGTTCATGCGGACGCTCCTCGCCTGCTACCGGGCTCGTAGCGGCTCCGAGACCGAGGCGCGAGCCCTGCTGCGCACGATCCAGCCTGGACCGGGGACCTGGTACAACCTGGCGTGCACCCACGCTCTCCTTGGGGACGTGGAGGAGGCCCTGGAGTACCTGCGCTCGGAACTGGAGCAGAACCACGCGACGCCCGCGTCCCGGGCCCGTCAGCAGGAATGGGCCGCCGAGGATCCGGATCTCGCCTCCCTCAGGGACGACCCGCGATTCAAGCGCCTCGTCCGGGTCGACTGACGATATCCTCCCGGGCCCGATCGCTCTCGCGGCGGCTCCCGGTCGGCAAGAGGCCTGCTCGTGGACGCCGCTCGCCTCGCCACGATCGCGGAGAGCTTCAATGGGAAAGGTGACGTTGACGGGCAAGGGACGCAGGTGGTACCTGCGTGGTCACCCGTGGATCTACAAGGACGATGTGGCCTCAGCCGAGGCCACACCAGGTGAACTCGTACCGGTCGAGGATCCGAACGGTACGCCGCTCGGGTGGGGGCTCTTCAGCTCCGAGTCTCGCATCCGCGTGCGGATGGTCACGCGTGAGGCCGAGCAGCCCAACCGGGCCTTCTGGTCCGGGAGGCTCCAGCGCGCCGTCCGCCATCGGGAGCGCCTCGGCCTGATGGATCCGGCCGGCGCCTGCCGGCTGGTGGGCGGGGACTCCGACGGCTTCCCCGGGTGGGTCGTCGACCGCTACGCCAAGACCCTGGTGATCCAGTCCGGCACCCAGGGGTCCGACCGCATGCGAGACTTCCTCATCGAGCTGCTGCGCGAGGTCATGCCCTTCGAGCCCGAGACGATCATCGATCGCTCCGACACGAGCGTGCGCAAGCTGGAGGGTCTCGAGAAGATCGTCGAGGTCGTGGACGGGACGATCGACGGGCCCGTCCTCGTGCAAGACCACGGCCTGCAATACGAGGTCGACGTGTTCCAGGGTCACAAGACGGGTCACTACCTTGACCAGTCGAGCAACCGCCTGAAGGCGGCGAAGCTCGCGAACGGCGGCCGAGTTCTGGACGCCTTCGCCTATGACGGGCTGTTCGGTCTGCACGCGGCGCTGGCTGGCGCGGAGGAGGTCACGTGCCTCGAGCAGAACCGAGGCGCCTGCGAGCGCATCCTGGCCAACGCCGAGCGCAACGGTCTCCAGGACAAGATCAAGGTCGAGCGCGTGGACTGCATGAAGGACATGCGCGCGCGCGCCGAGCGCGGTGACCGTTACGACGTCGTGATCGTGGACCCGCCCGCCTTCGCGAGGAGCAAGAAGGAGATCGCCGGGGCCGAGCGCGGCTACGTTGAGCTCAACCGCCGGGCCTTTGACCTGACGCCCGAGGGAGGCGCTGTCGTGAGCGCGTCATGCTCTTACAACGTCAGCCCCAGGGACTTCGTGGAGTTCATCGGCAAGGGCGCGAGCATCGCGGGGCGCCACGTGTGGATGGAGGAGCTGACCAGCGCCTCCAGCGACCACCCGCACCTCGTGACGCTCCCGGAGACGGACTACTTGAAGTGCGCCTTCCTGCGCGTGAACTGAGCGAGAGGACATGGACGCCACCTCGACCCGAGCCATTCACGTGAACGGAGAGTCGCTGGAGATCACCGTCGGGTGGACGGTGGCGGACCTCGTCGCATCGCGCGGGCTCCGACCCGAGCAGGTCGCCGTTGAGGTCAACCAGGAGCTCGCGCCGCGCGCCACCCACCCCGAGCGGACGCTCGAGGCCGGGGACCGGGTCGAGATCGTGACCCTCGTCGGCGGCGGCTAGCCGGACCGACCTACAATGCAGCCGACCATGAGCCAAACGGACCAAACGCACGTCTCGGACCGCCCCCTCCGGATCGGAGCGGACATCTCCATGGCCTCTCGCCTCCTCGTGGGGACGGGGAAGTACGCGAGCTTCGAGGAGACTGCCAGGGCCCTGGAGATCAGCGGCACCGAGATGGTCACCGTGGCCGTCCGGCGGGTGAACCTCGACCCCTCCAAGGGGGAGTCGCTGCTGGATCACGTGGACCGTGACCGGTATCACCTGCTCCCGAACACCGCGGGCTGCTACGACGTGGACTCCGCGGTGCGGACGGCGCGCCTCGCCCGAGAGCTGCTCGACACCTCCCTCGTGAAGCTCGAGGTCCTCGGCGACCCGAAGACCCTGCTGCCCGATCCGGTCGGGACCCTCGAGGCCACGAAGGTGCTCGTCGAGGAAGGCTTCACCGTGATGGTGTACTGCTCGGACGATCCACGAATGGGCGTGCGCCTCGCCGAGCTCGGGGCGGCGGCGGTCATGCCCGCGGGCTCCCCGATCGGTTCGGGCCAGGGGGTGCTCAACCCGAACGCGATCCGGATCCTGATGGAGCTGATCGACGTGCCCGTGATCGTCGACGCCGGGGTCGGCACGGCCTCCGACGTGGCGCAGTGCATGGAGCTCGGGGCAGAGGGGGTTCTCCTGAACACGGCCATCGCAGGCGCCCGGGAGCCGCTGCGGATGGCGGCCGCCATGAGGGACGCCTGCGCGGCGGGCCGTCAGGCGCACCTCGCGGGCCGGATCCCTCGCCGCCTCTACGCCAACGCCTCGTCCCCAGAGGAGGGGCTGATCGAGGAGGCGGGGCCCCGCCCCTAGGGATGGGGCTCACCCTCCCTCTGGCGTTCGCCGCGCAGGCTGAAGCGCCGGCCGAGGTGGCGGACCTCTCGGTGGTCCAGGCCCTCGTTGTCGCGGCGCTGATGTTCGCGATCGGGGCGTCCCTGGTCCCGGTCATGCGCAAGGCGAGCGCGCGCCTGCTCGGCTCCACGCCGCCGCGCGTCCCGTCGTTCCTCCCGCTGGACCTCCTCGTGGTCGCCCTGGCCTTTGTCTTCGGTCAGGTGCTCGTCGTCGAGGCCTACCGCTTTTGGAGCGGGGCCGCTGAGCTAGATCTCGAGTCGCTCGGGGTCATCCCGGCCCTCGGCCTGAGCGCGGCGTCCCAGGGGCTCGCTGTGGCGGTGGTCGTGGTGCTCGCTCTCCGGCGGGAGGACGGCGTCGCCACTCTCGGGCTGCGCGGGCTCACTCCGGGGGCGCGGGGCGCCTTCGCGGGCGTCTGCTACCTGCTCTCGATCCCGACGCTCATGGGCCTGGGCGCCCTGACCGCGGCGATCTTCGCGGCCCAGGGCGCCGGTCCACCGGTCCAGGAGGTGGCGGTCCTCGTGGAGGAGGGGCTGTCGGAGAACCCGCTGCTCATCGGCGCCCTCGTCGCCCTTGTGATCCCGCTGCTGGAGGAGATCCTGTTCCGAGGCTTCCTCCTGGAGCTGTTGGTCTCCAGGGCCGGCACCGCGGTCGGGGTGGTGGTCTCCTCGGCGCTCTTCGCGCTCCTGCACGGAGTCTCTGCCTTCCTGCCGATCTTTGGCCTCGCGCTGGTTCTCGCCGGGGTGAAGCTCCGGACCCGCAGCCTCGGCGCTGTCTGGGCCGTCCACGCGCTCCATAACGGTGCGACCACGCTCCTCATCACGGGGGGGGGCCTCCCGACCTGATCCCATGACCGATTTTCCCAGACGAGGGCTGTTTCGACGCCTGGAGGGCGGCGGAGCCGCCGCGACCAACGCGACCCTGACGGGGTCGCTCGACCTGGGCGTGGACGTCAGCGTCTGGTTCGGCTGCGTGCTCCGCGGCGACGACGCACCGATCCGGGTCGGCGCACGGACGAACATCCAGGACCTGACGATGATCCACGCTGACGTGGACGTCCCCAACGTGATCGGCGAGGAGGTGACGATCGGCCACCGATGCGTGCTGCACGGCGCGCAGGTGGGGGACCGATGCCTCATCGGCATGGGGGCGATCCTCCTTGGAGGCTCCATCATCGGAGAGGAGTCCATCGTCGGCGCAGGCGCAGTGGTCAAGGAGGGCATGATCATCCCGCCCCGCTCACTTGTGGTGGGCGTCCCCGCCAAGATCGTCCGGGAGGTTGACGATGAGACGGTCGCCGCGATCCGCCGCAGCGCCCAAGGCTATGTGGAGAAGTTCAGCCAGTACCTGGGCTGAGGCAGCGCAATGGGGGAGCGAGACGTGAAGTCAGAGGAATCCTACGAGCGCAAGCTCGAGGCTCTCGACCGAACCCTGATGGGCTTTGGGCGAGTGGCCGTGGCGTTCTCCGGAGGCGTGGACTCCACGGTCCTCCTGCACGCAGCTCGCCGTGTCCTGGGTAGGGAGCGTGGCGTGGCGGTTATCGCCGATTCGCCATCCCTGCCGAGGGCGGAGCTCACAGACGCACGGCAGATCGCGGCGGCGCTGGACGCGCGGCTAGAGGAGGTCCGTACCCGCGAGGGGGAGGACCCGCGGTACCGAGAGAACGCGGGTAACCGCTGCTACTTCTGCAAGGCCGCGCTGTTCGATGCGATGGGGGCGTTCGCCGCACGCGAGGGCTTCGAGGTGCTCGCCTTTGGCGAGATCGTCGACGATTGGGGTGACCACCGGCCGGGGGCCCAGGCCGCCCGAGAGTACGGCGTGGTGGCCCCGCTGAGCGGCGCCGGGCTCAGCAAGGCGGACGTCCGCCGATACGCGGCCGAGCACGGGCTCGAGGTGGCGCATAAGCCGGCCTCAGCGTGCCTGGCCTCCCGCATCCCCGTTGGCACCGAGGTGACGCCGGAGCGGCTGGCGCGGGTCGAGGCGGCCGAGGCATCCCTGCGGGAGCTCGGGATTCGCGTGCTCCGGGTGCGTCACCATGGGGCGCACGCCCGGGTCGAGGTGGGCGCGGACGAGCTCGAGGCCTGCGGGGCGATGGTGGTGCAGATCGAGACGCGGCTCGTCGAGTGCGGCTTCGAGACCCACGAGCTGGCGGTCTACGGACAGAAGTAGCCGTGCCGCAGGCGTTTGTCGGCGAAACCGAACGGGCAAACTTCGATTCCATTTGACAAAGCGACTTCCTGGGGTATTCTCTCCCGCCTCGCGGCGCGGATCGAGTTGGCGCTCGCCGTCGTGTCATCCCGGGGCCTCATTTTGAAGCGTCCATTGCTCCTCTTGGAGCGTTGGATGGGCACCGGAGCGGCCCTTGGGGGGGCTGTGCCCAGATGAACTCGACTGCACCCACTGCCTCAGGCAAGTGGAACCAAGACCGATGCGCACCATGGCGCGACGGAGACCGCAGCAGGCTGCGGCCGGCTCGGGCGCTTCGTGCCCGCTCGGGGTTCACGATGATCGAGCTCCTCGTTGCGATCACCGTCCTGCTGATCTCGCTCGCTGCCGCCTTTGGGAGCCAGGTCGTGAGCTTCGGCCTCATCGACTCCAGCCGCGACTCGACGCTGGCCATGACCGAGCTTGAACGGTGCATGGAAGAGGTGCTCACCAAGTCGAGCGACAACATCCCCGTGGACTATCCAGCGGGCGAACCGATCCCGGGGTACGACGACGTTCGCCTTCGGCAGCAGTCCATCGTGCCTAGCTTCTCGGGTTACTCGGGAAGCGGCGCGATCCCTGATCCCCTCGAGGTGGCCTTGGAGGCCACCTGGCTGGACTCACGCGGCCGCTTGCAGCGGCTCAACTTGACGACCCAGGTGGCGAGGTGAGCCGATGAGCATTCAGATTCGAATCATGGGACAGCGCCAGGGCGGCAGGGCGGGCTTCACGCTCCTGGAGATGATCCTGGGGGCCACGATCCTCGCGCTGCTCGCGAAGACGATGATCAGCGCCACCACGAGCGTGAGCCGTCTGACCGAGAGCGGGAACCTGGAGTCACGAATCCAGCGAGACAGCGACCGGGCGATGGCACGGATCATGGAGGACCTGCGCATGTCCGGCTTCCATACGGTCAACGAGCGGGAGTACCCGCACATCTTCGCGGACGGCCAGCCGGCCTCGGACTTCGGTGACTTCGAACACACCTCGGCGCCGCAGGCCGCCACCCCGGGCGAGGCCGACTACGGGCCCATGTGCTCGATCATCCTCTGCGCCCCGAGCGACCTGGACGGCAACGGGCGCCCAGAGATCGACGTGGACGGTGACGGGATCCCGGAGCTGGACGGCAACGGTGACGGCGTGGTCTCCGACGAGCCTGAGGATGTCCAGGGGATCTGGGATGAACGGGCGCACACCATCAGCGCCGGGTCCCGGCTGGTCTGGTCCCACGAGGACATCGCCTACATGGTGCTCGAGTCTGCGGCGGGGGAGAACGAGCTCGTCCGGCTGGTCTCCAACGGCGAGGGCGAGCGAGAGGTGCTGGCGCGCTCCGTGGAACGCCTGACCTTCGAGACCTCCCAGCCTGGCGCGGCGAGCGTCTCCGCGGGCACGGTGCGGGTCCGGATCGACTTTCGGGCGACCACGGACTCTGGGCACCTGTTCAGGACTCACTCCGAGGCGCTGGTGAGGTTGAGGAACAACAACGGCTGACGCGGCCCCTGCTGTATCTCCTCGCGGGGATATGGGGGGAGGACCGCTGCCAGGCAACACCGCGCGCCGAGGACGGCGCGCGAATTATCGAGGGCAGAACATGAATTTGATTCGAACGAGGAAGGGAGTCGCATCGCGGCGGGGCGTCGCGCTCATCTACGCGGTCTTTGGCAGCTTCGTGGTGGCCAGCATGGTCTCGGTCATGTTCACCATGGCTGGTGTCAGCGACCGGCAAGCTGCGGTCCATAACGGCCAGACGAGAGGCCGCTACCTGGCCGAGGGCGCCCTGCGGGTCGTCGCCAAGGAGCTCCAGAATGACCTGGCCAACTGGAAGGCTCCGACGCTCAGCGGCACCAAGGTCGTCGGCGGAGAGCAGGTCGAGTTCACCGTGACGGCCCTGGGGGAGCAGGTCACGACCACCAGCGAGTCGGGCATATCGAACCTCGTTCAGCCCTATGAGCTCGAGACCCGGGTCCGGGTGGACGGCGTACGGCAGCGGGCTCACCGGATCGTCAACGCGACCTGGACGCCGCTCTTTCAGTTCGCCGTCTTCTACAACAGCGACCTGGAGGTTCACGCGGGGCCGAACATGACGCTGCGCGGGCGCGTGCACTCCAACCGGGACATGTACCTGGGCGGGGGCAGCACCATCACGCTGGACACCAACTACGTCCACGCGGTGGGGGGCGTCTTCCGCTACTCCAAGCGTAATGACCAGGCGGCGAGCGGGAATGTGGACATTCGTCGCTGGGTCAAAGACCCCTTTGACCCCTCGTCGCCCTCGGAGTTCGAGCGGATGCTCAGCCGCGGACAGCTGCCCGTCTCGAGCACCTCGGGCTACGACAGCAACTACCGAGACGGCCTTGATCTTGACGGCGATGGGCTCTTCACCGGTCCAGGCGAATGGCTGCCCTTCGAGTTCGGCTCGGCCGAGCTGTGGAGCCCGCCGTCGGGGTACGAGGAGGGCTACGGCCAGACCGTGATGACCGGGCAGCACGGCGTCGAGGAGGCCGTGACCCCCCCGATCGGGTCGATCCAGATGTACGAGTCCGTCGAGGGGGGGTCCTACGAGCTCGACGCTAACACGGGCGAGTACTCGTTCGTCGGTCCTGGCCTCGGGGACCACGACCGCGGCTTCTACCATGAGAACGCGGGCCTCTCGATCATCGCGGACAGCTCGGGCTACGGGTTCACCGTCTTTGACGCCGAGGGCAACGACGTGACCATGGAGGTCGCAGACGCGGTCAGCCTCGAGTCCGTCCCCGACATGCGGCAGTCCAACGGAGGCTCAACGGAGGTGGAGACGATCCAGGTCGACCTGGGTCTGCTCGCTGACTCGGGCTACTTCCCGGACAACGGCCTCGTCTACGCGGCGCACGAGACGCTCGGCACGGGCACCGACGCGAGCGGCCTGCTGCTCACCAACGGCTCGGAGCTGGCGTCCTCGCTGACGGTGGTCTCTCCTTCCTCGGTCTACGTGCATGGCGACTACAACGTGGTCAACAAGCTGGGAGCGTCGATCATCGGTGACGCCGTCAACCTGCTCTCGAACTCCTGGGACGGGAGCAAGGCTCCAGGGACCCTGCCGAGCGCCAGTGAGACCACCTTCAACTTCGCCATGGTCACCGGCTCCTACGAGACGGAGTCGGGCCGCTACAGCGGGGGGCTTGAGAACCTGCCGCGCTTCCATGAGAACTGGAGCGGGGTGCCGTGCAACATCTCTGGCAGCTTCGTGAACCTGTTCGACAGCGAGCACGCCACGGGCGACTGGCGCTACGGGGGCGACCGCTACAAGGCACCTATCCGGGCCTGGCAGTACGACGAGGACTTCAACGACCTCTCGTCGCTCCCTCCGTTTACGCCCATGGCCGTCGAGACGGTCGACATCGTGGCCTGGTGATGGTCCCGTGTCGGCGGAGGGCGCATGCCAACCCGCCCTAAAAGACAGCCGGCCCGCGTCTCCTCCTGGAGTCGCGGGCCGGCTCAATGATGACCCTTCGCTCTACTGGAAGGTCACGGAGTAACCGCGTGAGAAGTTCGACGTGTTGCCCGGGTTCTGATCCCGATACCAGCACTGGAAGTTCCATGTCTCACCCGGGAGGGCGGGGACCGTCATCGTCGGCTGCGGGATGGCGCCCGTGTCCACGGTGATCGAGAAGCTGCCGAGGAAGCCCGAGTTCCCGACCTGCCCGAGGTAGCGGCCGGCGTTGGAGCCGACGCACAGGTTGCCCTGGCTCCCGCCGGGGTTCGTGATGAAGGCCTGGTTACGGGAGACGATGAAGTAGCCGCTCGAGAGGAACGGCAGGTCGACCACGGTGAGGGTCAGGTTGTTGAGGGCGACCTCAGCGGAGCCGGAGCCAATGATGGTGGCCGCGCGGCCGCTGGAGTTGGTGACGGCGTCGCAGTAGAGCGTGCCGATGCCGTCGCCGCAGTTGACGTCGGCGACCTCGAAGTCGTCGATAGCGGCCTCCACGATGGACCCTGAACCGAGGTCCGAGGCGATGAAGCGCATGCGCATCTGGGACGTGGGCGTGACGACGCTGGAGACCCGGAAGACATTCTGGATCCAACCGCCTGCGGTACCGGATCCATCCGGACCGACGCTCTCCACGAGGCTCCAGGAGGAGCCGCCGTTGTTGGAGATCTCGATCACGAAGACGTCGGCGTTCGGCGCCGCACCCTGGTCGTTGGAGTACCAGCGGTAGTAGGAGACCGTCGGATCGTTCAGCGCCGACATGTCGATGATCGGGGTCAGCAGGGTCGTGCTGCCGCCGTCCACGTCGTTCGAGCCGATGCTGCCGCCGGGGGTGCCCTGGCCGGTGACCCAGCACTGCGCGCCGATGGCCGAGTGGTCGTCCTCGGGCTGCGCCGCGGTTCCGACGGGGTTGCCGCGCTCCCAGATGCCGGTCGTGGCGTTGTCGCCCGGCGCGCCTGAGACCCAGCCTGCGGTGCTCTCCATGTCGTCGAATCGCGCGACGGTGAGGGAGTCACCGGCGATCGACGAGTAGGCGGATGACGGGGCAGACGACGGCGCGTTGACGGTCTGTCCCGTCTGCGAGGTCGCGGAGATGAAGTAGGAGACCTGCGCGCCGCAGGGGAGCGGCGGGAACGCGGCCGAGTAGAACGAGCCGCCGTTGGCCACGAGCGGGACGGTGGTCGGGCCGCTCCCGATGTCGTAGGTCAGCGTGGGGGACGCGGGGTCGAGGGAGCCAGGGATCAGCTCGTTGATGACCACGGGGATGGTGCCCCCGGAGGGGGAGATCGTGGCGGGCTCACCTTGCGCGAGGGCGATCGAGAGCTCGGGCGGACCGAAGCGCAGGACGAACAGGCCGGACTCGATGTCGCTGCCGATGATCGTCCCGCTGGGGAAGCCGACGTAGCAGCTCCAGAGCCCGTTGAAGGAGGCGTTGCTGGAGTTCGGCGCGGTGTCGAAGAAGCCGACCTCGGGGGGGGAGTTCAGGCTCTGGTTCAGGTCGAAGGCCCTGATCCCGGAGGTGTAGTTGGCCTGGAACAGGATCCCGTCCCGCTCGTACATGTTGTGCCCGATCGCGGCGTTGCCGTTCTCGAAGGCGCCGATGTAGGAGGCGTTGGCCGGGTCGGACACGTCGAAGACGCGGGTGGTCGTCGTGTTCACGGTCGAGCCTTCGTCCAGCTCGTCCCCGAGGTAGAAGCGGGTCCGGTCGTTGGAGAGCCAGCCCTGGTGGCTGTAGGCGCGCGCGGGGTAGGAGACCTGCGAGAGGACCACCGGGTTGCTCTTGTTCGTGACGTCCACGATGGTCAAGCCGGTGTCTGTTTGGCCGCCGTTCAGGCCACCGCAGCAGTAGGCGATCTCACGCCCCGCGAACGGGCCCGTGGTGTAGGTGACGATCTGTGCGTCGTGGACGTAGCGCTGGGACCAGGAGCCGACGTACTGGGGGTTGGAGGGGTTGGCGAGGCTGTAGATCCGCAGCCCCTCGCTCCCGCCGCCCGTGCGGTAGAGGAAGCCGCTGACCTCGTCGAGGGCGATGTTGTGGGTGGCGTTCGTACCGGGGCCCGTCACGGTGTTCTCAAGGGTCACCACGCCGGCGTCGACGTTGGTCAGGTTGATGACCTGGATCCCGCTGCCGCCCTCGGAGACCGCGTAGGCCCGCGAGCCGTACACCTTGATGTCGCGCCAGGTGCTATTCGGGCCGCTGATGGTCTCGATGAGGTCCGGGAGCGACGGGTTCGAGACCTCGACGATCGCGGTGCCCTGGGTCGTCAACATGAGCGCGTACTCCCGGCCCGAGGGCGAGGTGTACCCCCAGCAATCATTGCCGTTCGCTCCGCTGAAGCCGAGGTCGCTCATGGTCATCCAGGACTGGAGCGTGAAGTTGTCCGCGGGGAACCCGAGGGAGGCGGCGGCGGTCAGCGCACTCAGGCCCGGCGCGTTGGCCGCGGCGGTGTAGCCCGTGCCGGGGACCGGCGGCTTGCGATCGAGGATCTTGGGATCGTCGTCGTGGAGCGCGAGGGTGGACGGGGCGGCGAGCGAGAGCGCGGCGAGGAGGGGAAAGATCATGTTCCGTATGACGTGCGAGCGAATGACGGCTGGGCGCCTAGTAACACTACCCGGCTCCCCCGAGAGAGATGCTAGGGAGGGGTAAGAGGGTGGTTGAGGGAGCGCAAGACCGCTCCAATCAACGAGCCAGCGCAGATTGAGACGGCGGTGAGAGCAGCTGGGGAGCGGCTTCCCGACCCTCCAGGGCGGCCAGGAAAGCCCGCAAGTCCTCCTTCTCACCCACCGACAGACGGAGCGGCACCAGGACTTGTTCCTGGTGATGCCCCCTTCCTGTGGCTCCCTTCAGCTCCGAGTAGAACTCGATCACGCCCTCGAGATCCTCGAATTGCCCCTGGTGCATGAAGGGGCCGCGGTGGGCCAGATTGCGGAGGCTGGGGGTCCGGAACTCCCCCCAGGCCTCGGATGACTGGCGCAGCTGTCGGACCCGGAGAGCGGCCGGGCCGTCGCGCTGATCGCTGTGGGGGCCCGCAGCGTTGAAGGAGCTCGCCGCCACCACCTTGGCCCCGTCGAAGCGCCCGGAGTCCCGGGCTTCGCCTCCATGCAGCGTGGGCAGCGCGTTGTTGTGGAACTCCCCGTCCGAGAAGTTGGGCCCGCTGTGGCAGAGGATGCAGTTCGCCCTGCCCATGAACAGAGCCAGCCCGCGCTGGGCTCCGGCGGAGAGGCTCTCGACCTTCTCCGCGTCGTTCTCCCGCAGGCCCTCGACGAAGCGGTCGAAGGGGGCGTCTCCGCGCACGAGGAGGCGTTGGTATGCGGCCATTGCCTTGCCCGCATGCACGAAGACCGCATCGATCGCGGCGCGCTCTTCCTGATCCAGAGCAGCCCAGGCGCGGACGGGCTCTGGGGCTCCGGGCCCGCTTGCAGCTTCCCTGCCACGCGCCGGGCGCGCGTCGTCCGGGCGCTCGCGGAGGGCGGCCTCATCCATCGGGCCAAAGGCGGCCTCGTACGCCGCCCGCAACGCCGGGTCCTCCGCGATGACCCGCGCCAGCTTGCCACGAGTGGTCCCCATCTCACGGGGGTCCTCGATCGGGTCGAGGGCCTGCATCCAGAGGGAGTCCGCGCGCCCATCCCAGGTGAGCCAGCGGTGGTGGGCGACGTTCCAGAGCGTGGGGGTATGGCGGTTGCCCAAGCTCTGCCCCATGGCCAGCTGCCGGCCATCACTGAAGCCGCGGTCAGGGTCGTGGCACGTGGCGCAGGACACGGCTCCGTTCGCAGAGAGCCGCTCATCGAAGAAGAGCGCCTGGCCGAGATGGGCGGCGCGCGGGTCGTCGGCGTAGCGGTTGGTCGGGTCCGGAGGAAGGGGCGGGAGCGGCGACATCTGGAGGATGCGCCGAGCCTGCCCCTCGTTGAAGGGCACCGCGGTCTCCACCGGCTCGGCTGGCCTCGCGGCTGCGCTCGGCTTGACAGACGTGCTCTGCTCCTCCGAAGCCTGGCTGCAGGCCGTTGCAGCCAGGAGCACCGCCGGGGCGAGCCAGGGGAGCGAGCCGCTACGCATCAGTACTGAAGCCTCACGCTGATCTGGGCACGCTCGAAGAGGGCGCCCTTCCGGATGTCGACGTGCAGTTCCCAGTGCCCGTACATGTGGAGCAGCAAGCCGTCCGCGCGCATCGAGCCGTCGTCCTGCGGCGTCAGCCCGACGTCTCGCAGCATGCCGTGCTTGTGGGCGGGCATGCGCGCGTCGATGGAGACCTCGTCGTAGTCCACGAAGGGCTCTCCGGAGTCCGGATCAACGAGCGAGAGCAAGACGCCGAATGCCTCGTTCATGGGGATTGGGTCCACCAGGGGGGTCACCCGCGCGAGGAACGCGCCTCCGCTGGACAGACCCTCGAGCGTGTCTCCTCGGACCTCCGGGCTCGCCGGGTGGGTGGCCGGTGCTGCCGCGCCGGAGCTTGTGCTCCCAGCGTCAGGCTCGCCCGGCCCGCAGCCGAGGGCTGCGAGGGCGAGGAGGGGGAGGATGGATCGGCTCATCGGCCTTCTCCTTCGGTCTGGTCGCGCTTCAGCTGGAGGGGGACCCAGGTCGCGGCGGACTTGAGAGGCTCGATGTAGAGCCGCCCCCCGAATCCCGCGATGAGGGTGAGGTGGTCGGGGTCGAAGATCTGCCCCCTGTGGTTGCCGTGGTCGAGCACGATGAGCCGCCCGTCGTCCATGGCGTGGATCCCGCGGGGGTCGTGGAACTGGCCGGGGCCGAGGCCTCGGCCACCGAAGCCCCCGGTGTGCTCGACCGCTCCGCCCGGCTTCCTCTCGAAGCGCTCGACCCGGTCCGTGGCGCGGTCGGTGACCCAGATTTGATTCTCGCGCGAAGTGACGCCGCCGGGCTCCACGAGCACTCCCTCGCCGAAGGTTCGCAGCAGTCCACCCGCTGGCCCGAACTCGAGGATCCGACCACCCGGCGAGCCGGGGCCGCCTTGTCCTCCTGAGTCCACCACGAGGATCGTGCTCGCGGTCCCAAGGGCCGCGGGCGAGAGGTCGGCGATCCCGCGGATGGGGCCGGACTCCTCGTCGCCCGCGAGGGTCCCGATCGTCTCGAGGTTGCGGTCGAGCATCAGCACCGAGTCCGTCACGCGGTCGGTGATGAAGGTCAGCTCGTTCTTGTCTCCAGGGGCCAGGACGGTCACGGCGCCGGGCCAGAACGAGCGCCCCGCCGCCGCGGCGAGGTCCACGCCGTCCTGGTGCTGGGCCAGCTCGGGGTCCGCGTTCAGCGGGCGCTGCGGCTGAACGCGTAGGAGAGAGCGAGTGAGCCGCGCGTTGCCCTCGTCCACTGTGAGGAGCGAGCGCCCCCCGGACGAGAGCCACGTGGCGCATGGGGTGCGATACATCCCGAAGCGAGTCCCGTAGCTCGCCACGTCCGAGATCTTCGCCGGCTCCTTGCCCCGGAGGTCGTGGATCTGGATCTGGTGGCTCTCCGGTGAGACCGTGGCGATGTAGAGCCCGCTGCCCGAGATGCTCGGTCCGAAGTGGGCCGCGGGGGGGCCGATGGCCGCGCGGCTCGGATCCTCCACCGGCTCGGCCCCGGGGGCGCGCCCGAAGAGCTGAACCCGGTCGTCCATGGGCTCCGCGAGCGCCAGCAGGAGGCCGTCGCCCGAGACCGCCAAGGCCGCGGGATAGTGGAGCGCGCCCTCGCCCTCGCCAGGCCGGATCGCGTGGACTCCGAACCGGTAGGCCAGCTCGCCAATCGTCGCGCCCGTGTCGAAGGCCTGGACCCGGTGGTTCTCTCGATCCGCCACGAAGATCTTGCCGTCCGCGAACTCCACGTCGCTCGGTCCGGAGAGGAGCGACGGGTGGGGGCCCAGCTGGGAGAAGCTGACGACGTCCCCGCCGTCGAGGTCGAACACATGGATCCGGTGGGTCGCCCCATCACAGATCGCGATCTGCACGGTCCCGTCCGGGCCGTCGATGAAGCAAGCGCCCCGCGGGCGCACGAGCAGCGCTTCGCCGATAACGGTGGGGGTCAGGGAACCACCGCGAAACAGCTTCGCGGATCCGGCGCCCGGGTCCGCGACCACGATCAGCTGTGCCTCGCCGGATCCGGTCACATCGACGCCTGCGGGGAGCGTGAGCGTCGCCAAGCCTGCGGCAGCGACGGGGTCCCCTCCGTCTGAAGGGAAGCGCCAGAGCATCCGCTGGAGCTCGTCCGTTACGAACACGTCCCCATCGTCGGAGACGGCGAGCCCCACGGGCCGCTCAAGCCGGCCGGCGCCGACCTCGCCGATGCCAGTGGTTGGGCGCCCCGGATCCGCGCTGACCTCGAAGACCTGGATGGTGGGCGGGCGCGCTGCGTCCCCACGGGTCGCCACGAAGAGAGCGTTGGGCTTTCCTTGGGACGGGCCGAAAGCGGCGGCCACCGGTCGGGGGAGCCCGGTGGTCGTTGACAGGTAAGCACCGAGGTGCGAGGGCCCCGTGTCGATGGCCTCTTGCGGGACCGTCGACGGCGATAGGGCGAGGGCGAGCAGCGCGAGCATGACAGAAGTCTAAGCCGGGCGGGACCGACTCCCGAGGGGTGCAGGAGCCCATTATTCGCGGGCACAGTTCCTTACATCGGGATCGGGAATGGAGTCGCTACCATCCCAGCATCGAGCCGGCCATGGCCCGCACCGCACGGTGGGTATGGTCCGCTGCTCGCACCGCATATGACGAGGGAGAAGATGACACCGGCCCCGGCAGCGCCGGAGGCCAGGGCCGAAGACGGGCTCCAGCCTGGGATGAAGCCGTTCGGCGCTCCGTCCCGTGCTCCTCGGGGAAGCGCGCTGGCCCGCGCCCTTGAGAATCTCCGCGGGGCTGGGGGGATGGGGGGCGCCACGGCTCCGACGGCTCCTGTTCCGGGGTCTCACCTGCCGACGTCTCAGCCGCCGACGTCTCAGCCGCCGCTCTCCATGGCTCCTGATCCTCTGGATCGGGGCCCTGCTACCCGCGAAGCCCACGGAGCCCGAGGGGTGGGGGGGCTGAACACTCCGCCGTTCCTGGATGTGCCAAAGGCGCCCCAGGCGGAAGAGCGGGAAGCGGACTCGTTGCCCGTGCTCGATGTGATGCTCCCCGCGCCATCCTCGGATCAGCCGCCTTCGGATCCAGCGGACCCCGCGGGGTCAGTCGGTGCACCCTCCACCATTGGTGCACCCTCCGCGGCCGAAGCCGAGGTGGATCGCGTCGTGGCCGTCGGCCACGCCGCCGCCTGGGACCTCGCGACCGGGAGCGCGGCGGCTGAGCTTGCCGGGAGCCAGGGCACTGAAGCTGAGGGCACTGAAGCTGAGAGCACTGAAGCTGAGGGCACTCAAGGTCCACCCGCCGGGACCGGAGCGACCTCGGTCGGAATCCCGACCGCCGGTGAGCCCGTTCTGGTCGACGCGACGGATCTCGCGGCTTCCGCCCCGATCGGGTCCGCGTCGATCGACGTACCGTCCGCGGACCAGCGGCGAGGGGAAGCCGCGGCGCTGGAGTCGGACGGAGGGACCGGGGGAGGCTCAGCTGGGACGGGGCGCGCCTCTCTCGAAGCGAAGCCGGGCCGGCCTCGGACCGGGCCGCGCTCTCTCAACAACACGCTGACCTCCACCATCCGTCGTTGGGCCAAGCCCACGACGCCGAAGGAGCTCGAGGCCCGAGGCGTGAAGCGCGTGCGCAGCGTGAGCATGTCGCGCATCGCGGCCCTGATCGAGAAGGCCATCAACCGCGAGCTCATCGCTCGGACCCTGGATGGGGATACCGATGATGCGCTCTCGCTCTCCGCCAACGCGCGGGAGGGTTTCCTCGAGCTGGCGCGCAGTGAGATGTCGGGGCACGTCGACGTGAGCGCCGACTCGAGCGCCTTCGCGGACCTCGATCGTCTGCGGGAGGAGCTCGAGGCGCGCCGCGCAGAGCTAGAGGAAAAGGGGCGCAGCCTGGGCGGGGCGGACGTCGGGGTCGAAGACGAGGCGCTGGAGCGCCGACTGCGGGCAGTCTTTGCGTCGCGGCCGGCGTCGGGAGATCCGGGGCTTGAGCGAGACGTGGTGCAGGCGGCGCTCGAGGAGCTGAGCCAGATGCGGGGGCGCGCGGCCGAACGACGGCTGGCAGAGGGCCGTCGCGAGACTCGCCAGCTGGAGCGTCGGATCACGAAGCTCGCCGGTCTGCTGGAGCAGACGGAGGGAGAGCTTCGTCGGACGCGTGCGCGCGGCACCGCGGACACGGGGGTGGCCTCGATGTTCGCCGAGGTGCAGGGGCTCGACGCCGGGGACAACCGCCTGGAGCAGAAGCAGGACCTCATGCAGTGCATCTTCGAGGCCAACCTCGAGCTGCGCCGCTGAAGAGCGGTCGCCGGTCCCGTGAGCCCGGCCCCGTGAGCCCTCTGGCTGCACCGCGAGCGTGCGGCGGAGGCCCGGAGTAGGCCCGGAGTAGGCCCGGTGGGGAGAGGGGGCCGACCTAGCGGTGGAACAGCGGGAGCGTGTCGTCCGGCAGCGCGAGGAACAACACGTTGCACGCGGTCGCATAGGCCGCGCCGTAGCGGTTCACGAGCTTGAGCCCGTTCGACCCGACCCGGATATCCTTCCACGCCCCTGAGGGCTCCTGGGACGCGCACAGGCGCCGCATCACGGGCTCGGCCCAGCGGCGATAGTGGCTCGTGTCCCGGTGGTGCCAAAGCGCCTGGCTGAGGTAGAAGCGTTCGTAGTAGGGGAACGGATCTGGAGCGGCGGCGCCGTCTTCCTCTCGCTCGAGGAGCTTGCGCCAGATGAAGTCGTAGCCCTCCTCGACGCGCGGCCCGTCATAGCTCCCGCTGGCCTGCAGGGTCACGAGGCCGGCCGCGGTCAGGGCGATGGAGGTCTGCGGATCGTCCAGCCCGTACTTGAAGCCGCCCAGGGTCTGCCGGGCGCGCTTGCGGGCCGCCTTCTTGTCGTCCACTGCGGGGTCGTCTTGCGACGAGAGCTTCATCACCTGGAGCCTGGTCACATAGTCCACGGCCTCGGCCACTGCGCCGGGGTCCACGCGGATCCCCACGTCGTTGGCGGCACGCAGGGCCTGGACCATCGCCACGGTGACGGACCCCTCATGTTGGATCGAGCGGGCGGCGGAATAGAACCAGCCCCCCTCGGCGCCCTGGGATCCCTCGATGCGCTCAATCGCGATCAGGAGCGTCTCGCCGATGCGCTTGCCCAGCGGCGTGTTGGGGGAGACGGTATAGGCCTGTGCGAGGGCCAGGGTCGCGAGCCCGTGGCCGTGCGTCCGTGAGATGTTGTCGCCGCGGTCTTCGATGAAGCCTGGGAACTCGTCGGAGGCGCGGTGGGTGCTGGCGAGGAGGTACTCGACGGCCCTACGCACCTGCTCCTGGTGTTCTCCGCGCGTGAGCGTGGACCCGCCAGACATCCATGCCAGCGCGGCCAGGGAGGTGACGGCGAGCGGCGCGCGCTCGCCAGGCCCGGCGTCTCCGACCTCGATGGAGCCGTCTCGGGAGCTCTGACGCGTCGCAAGCCACTTGAGGCCCCGGCTGATGGACGTGATCCGTTCGGCGTCGCCTTCCTGGGGGTAGGGGCGCAGGGAGTCGTCCTGCGGGAGCTGGCGTCCGGCCAGGAGCAGGCCGCCCTTCGCGGGGGCGGTGCTCTTGCTTCTCTCGTCCGCTGGCCCGGCCGCGTGGGCACAGACGCTCACGCAGAGGACAGCCAGGAGGCCGCGGACAGTGAGGCGGAGGGACATCAGCGAGGGGGGTCCTTGGCTCAGCGCTTGCCGCCCTTGTTGAGTCGCTTGTAGTACGAGTCGACCCAGTCCCGATAGCGGGGGGGGACGTCCTCGCTGACGCCGTTCTGAAAGACCTTGCGGAGGTGGACCGGAAGGTCACCCCACTCCTCGGCGCCGCTGGCGCCGGAAGGGCCGCCAGTCTCTCCCGGGGGAGGCGCGTCGGCCTGACCATCCTGGCCAGCGTCCGATTCTTGGCTCCCGCGAGGCTGCTGTCCGTCGTTGGGTTTCCCCTGCTGCTCGTCGCCCTCACCAGGCTCGGGCGGGCGCTCGCCGCTTTCCTGCTTGCGGCTGCCCGACGGGGTCTGTCCCTGCTGCGGCGAGTTCTGACCCGAGGGGTTCTGGCTCTGACTGCTGCTGCTACTCGAACTGGAACTGGAGCTGCTGCTCTGCTGCTCGGCCATCTCCAGGATGGTCTGGATGTCGTCCAGGGTCGCCTCGCTCTGGCTCCGCGTGGCCCCGAGGATGCGGGCCATACCCGAGGACGCACCCGCAGCGCCCTGCTCGGCCTCGCGGATGAGCTCGTCGATCCCGGCGCTGCCGATGTCCTCCGCGCCCGAGACGTCGCCGCTGCTCGCCTCGTAGAGGAGGTCCGTCACGCGCTGGAGACGCTTCTCCACCTTGAGGAAGAGCTGCTCCATGTTCTCCGGCCCGCCGGCGCCGCCGGGGGGCGCGAAGGGATTCAGCCCCCGCAGGTCGGTCTCGTCTTGTTCGGGGGAGGGGGACACCGGCTCCGACTCCTTGGGATCGGTCTCCCGGGATCCAGTCTCCTGGGATTCAGTCTCCTGGGGCGGGCCCTCCTGTTCAGCCGGCCCTGTGCTGGGGGTGGCAGGGCCCACGGGCTCCTGCGCTCCGGCGAGAGCGGCGAGCATGAGGGCGCAAGCCGTGACGGCGGCTCGGCGAAGGGGGGGCGTGGTCCGGTTCATGGTCTGGTTCCTCATCGGTCTTCGCTCTCCTTGTCCTGCTCCTCAACCGGCGCGGCTCCCTGGCCCTGATCCTGGCCCTGGCCGAAACCGAGACGCTGACGCATGCCGGTGAACAGATCGAGGACGCGCTCGTGCTGGCTGGCGAGCCGCGCGATGTCACGCAGGATCAGGGGGTCGAGCTCCTCGCCCGCAGCGATCTCAGGGTAGAGGTCGTAGAGCTGATCCACGCGCTGGAGGAGATCCTCCTCCAGCTTGGCGAGGAGCTTGAGCTCAGCGACGTCTGGAATGAGCTGGTTGGAGTCTTCCTGCTGCTGCTCTTCCTGATCTTGCTCCTGTTGTTGCTGCTCCTCTTGCTCTTCCTCGGCGCGCCGCTCGAGCTCATCCTCGAGGGCTTCGCGGAGCAGCGAGAGGCCGTCGGCGACATCTTCCTGGAGGGCTTGGGTGCGCTCGCCGGAGCGGTAGCCCCCGGCATCAGAGAGATCCTTCACCACTCGGCGGAGGTCGCGCGCCGCGCGGTCGAGGACCTCGGCAAAGACCAGGGTGCCCTCGGCGCGAATGGCCTCGACGATGCCGTCGATACGCGACGCGAGGGCCTCCTCCTCGCGTGAGATGTTGCGCAGCCGGATCTTCTCGCTGCGCGACGGGCGCGCCTTGCGGGTGGCGTCGAGCTCTCGGGTCTCCTGCATCTGTACGCGGTGCAGGGCCTCGATCTCGATCACCTCCTCCTTGATCTGGAACAGGAGCTCCTCTTGCCGGAGGGAGTCGTACTGCTCCTCCTCTTCCTCCAGCTCATTGAGGGCCTCCTCGATCTTCTGTTCGGTCTCCTCTTCCTTCGCCTCAGCCTCGTCGAGGTCGCCGCTCTCCAGCGCTTCCGAGGCCTCCGAGGCAGACTCAGCGGCCTCGGAGAGCGCCTCATTGGAGTTCGCCATCTCGTTGCGCTCCTGGTTGCGCTCGGCGAGTTCGAGCAGCTGCTCTTCGAGCGCCCGCTGGCGCTCTGCGAGCTCCTCGGCGCGCTCGCGCTGTTCCTCGGTCTGGGGTTGAGCCCCCTGCTGGGCTTCCCGGGCCGCGTCCCGCAGGGCATCAACAGCTTCTCGTTGCGCCTCCGCGGCCGCCGTGCTCCCGCTGGGCTGCTCGAGGGCCTCGCTGGCCTCGCCCATCGACTGCTGCGCCTCCTCGATGGATTGCTCGACGGCGTCGGAGGCCTCAGGGCTCATCCCTGCTGCCTGGGCGGCCTCGGCGATCTCGCCCACCTCTTGCTCGAGGGCCTCCTGAGCGGCCTGCGCGGCTTCCGCCTGAGCCTGTCCCTCCGAGCCCGTCGCCTCACCGATGGCCTCCTCGAGTGCCTCTCGAGCGGCGGTGAGTTCCTCGGCGGCCTGCTCGGCGGCTCGCTCCGCCTCCTGTTGACGCTGACTCGCCTCGGAGGGGGAGGGATTACTCTGCTGCTGGCCACTCTGCTGCTGGCCACTCTGCTGCTGGCCACTCTGCTGCTGGCCGCTCTGCTGCTGGCCGCTCTGCTGCTGGCCGCTCTGCTGCTGGCCGCTCTGCTGCTGGCCGCTCTGCTGCTGGCCGCTCT
>CALLKX010000081.1 GCA_938083085.1 uncultured bacterium | reverse complement strand
CGATTGGGAGAGGCTGGGCACCCCCACTGGGTACCCCAACTGGGCACCCCAAGTGGAGCGATGCTGGGCTGAACCGCGCCGGTCCGGAGCCCCGGGCGCTTCCGGGGCTGATGTGACTGAGGCGCTCGGCGCGCCATGCGTGCGGCCCGAATAGGCCCCAATCGGCCCCAATCGGCCCCGGGAGGGGGGGGCAGCGGGACGGAGGAGGCGATCGATCAGGTGGGCTGATCAACCGGCCCACTGCGAGTGCAGGCCGATGGACCCGAGATGCGCCGAGGATAAGGGCCTGCCGCGATGAGGACTCCTCGTCGCCTCCCCCGGGCGCGGCGCCTCACCACGGCGCCATGCCCGCCACCTCTCCGGGACCCCAAGACCTCGAGGCTGCCCCATGACCGATGCCCAAATAAACCCCGACACCAGCGAGCCGCGGAGGGGCGTGTTCACCTTCATGCCCTGCCCCGCGCTCTTCTGGCTCTGCATGTCACCGTCCCTGTTTTCCGTCGCTTGGCTCGCGATTCTGCTGGGCTCGTGGAACGCAGAGATCGCCAAGCTCAATCTCTTCATGGCGATCATGTGGGGGCCAAGCCTCCTCCTGTGGCTGTTCCTCATGGCGCTGGTCTACGGCCCCTTCTCCTTGAGGGCGGCCTGCACGAAGCCCAAGACGCCAAGGGCGCCTGCAACAAAGCGGCAGCGCCGCCTCGGAAGCGCGCTCGCCCTCTTGATGATCGCGCCCATGGGCGTGCCAGCCTGCGGGATCCTCACGAGCCGACTCGCGGGGGATGCGCCCCCGCCCACCGCCGCAGAGCAGGAGGCCCAGAGGGCCACCCTCGACAGCTGGGAGGAGATGGTCGGGAAGGACGTCATGGTCACCCCCCTGTGGGGCAAGCCCTTCCGGGCCCGCCTGATCAAGGTCAAGGCGTTCTCGCTTCGCGCCGGGCACCTTCACCTTCAGCGGCCGGGCAAGAAGCTCGAGGGGAAGGGCTTCGGAGCCATCCGGAGCATGACCCTCGCGGAACCCGTACCGGCCGAGGCTTCAAAGCAGGAAGGCGCGCCGAGCGAAGTCGGAGGGCAGGAGGAGAAATGAAAGAGGGCCAACACAAGAGACGCACGAACCCCGTGGTCATGGGCTGCATGCTCCCCGTCCTGGTCTGGCTCGCCTGCTGTGCGGTCGCCTGGGCCTCCGACGGGATCGAGCGTGTGTCAGACGGGGCCGTCGTCCTCCTGCCGGAGCGGGTGGTCGAAGCCATGGCCGCCGTCGCCCTCAACTTCGCCCTCTGGGGCTGGGCGCCCTACCTCCTGCTCTGGGGGCTTGCGGTCGCCGCTAGCAAGGGCGCCAAGGCCCCCGATCAGGCTGGCGAGCGCTGACGCCGCCGGCGCGGGTCGCCGCGACCCCCTCCCTGCCTGCCATGCGCGGCCCGGAGGGGGCGCATCACCCGCTTAGGGGCAGAAGCTCACGTCCAGGCCGTCGCTGAAGTTGAAGCCCACGGCGCCCTGATCCCGGTAGCAGTACTGGAAGTAGTAGTGCGTCCCGGCCACCACCTGCCCTGCCCCCGCATTGAGCGGAGGCGCCCCGAAGTCGAGGGCGAAGAAGGCGCTCCCGAGGAAGGTCGACTGCACCACCGGCAGGCGCTGGATTCCGCCGCTCTGGCCGATGCAGAGGAAGCCGTCCCCGAGCGGCACCTGACCCGGAGCCGCCCCGTAAAAGAAGAAGCCTGCCTGATTCGGCGGGAGGAAGAAGGCCTGCAGGAGGAAGTCGTTGTTCAGGATCGAAGTCGTCCCCCCTCCGGAGATGCGGGCACCGCCGCCGACGGAGTTGGGCGCGCCGACGCAGTAGCTCGAGGGCGGCGGCTCCGGGCAGTCGTCGATCGGGACATCGAAGAAGGCGAGGACCCCGACCCCACGCGCGTTGGTGACCCAGGGACCATCCAGGGCGTGGCCAAGGTACGAGAGCCTCGTGGCGCTCCCCGGCCCGGGGAGTTCAAGCACGATGGTGTTTCCGACCGCCGAGCCCCCCGCGACGAGCTGACCGTTGCTGAGCTGGAAGTAGACCTGAGCCCCGGCCTCCCAGACCAGCGCGTCGCCGGCGGCCTCGAAGGTCAGCAGGATGCGATCCTGGGTCGAGTCCACCCAGGCGGCGCTCTGGATGTTCGGCGCCACGATGTCCTGGATGTCGGTCGAGCCGTAGAGGTCCCGCTGCACGAGGCGCGTGATGCGCTCGCCCAGCTCGTTGTAGCCGGCGCTGCCGTAGTGGCAACCATCATGGGTCGGCGCCGCGGTCGTGGACATGACGCGCAGGTCCCCGTAGGTCTCGGGCAGGCGACGCTGCACCTCGCGCACGCTGCGTCCGGCGACCCCACAGCCAGTACGGACCTGGAACACATAGAGCTGCTCCAGCGCCGGGAAGTCCGCGTGCCAGTCGTTGTACAGGAGGTCGAAGTTCTGGGCGTGCAGCGCCTCGGCGCCGTTATCGCTCTCGCCCTGGTACCAGAGCAGCGCACGGGCCGTCGAGGCGATCCCCGCGAGGCGGGCGCGCCACAGGAGGCGGCCGTAGATCGTATTCAGGTTCTCCGGATCGGCCGCGTCCCGCAGGTGCTGGGTGCTGTTGGTCCCCCCCACGGCGCCGTTCACGATCGCGACCGGCACGCCCTCGGAGGCCACCAGCCGCTGCGCGAGGATGTGGCCCCACTGACCGATCCCGGCGTGGCCGTACTGGACCTCGGCGTCCGCCTCATCCCACCCCTGATCAAAGACCGTCCCGGCGTTCTCCAGCGTCGATCCAAAGGACCGGATCCAGGGGCTCTGAGCCAGGTTCGCGACCCCCTCGTTCGAGAAGTCCCAGGCCGCCGCGTTGGATTGCCCCTGGATCAGGAACGTGTCGCCGCAGGCGATTCGATCGCGCACCCCCACCGGAGCCGCGGTGGCCCCCGCAAGCAGGCGCACGGTGGCCTTGTAGTCGTGGAAGCCCTCGCCGATCGTCGCGCCGAGGGAGAAGGCCGCCTCGCCGCCGACATAGGTGAGCGCCTGGTCCACCGTCTGGAAGGGCTGGCCGTCCCGCAGGACGTCGACCTCGACGTGGTCGAACCCGCTGCTCAGGACCCGGCCCTCGAAGCGCAGGTCCGCCTGGCCCTGGGCGTCACGCTGCAGGACCTGGCCGCTGCGCGGGGCGCGGTCGAACGCCACCTCCGGCGGGACGCTGGTGAGGTACTTCGTGAACAGGTACGCCTCGACCGCCGCCCGGTCGCTGGCGTCGAGGACGCGGTCGTACACCATCGCCTCGGAGATCCGCCCGGTGAACCCGAAGCCCCCGCTGAACGAGCCCGCCTCGATCCCCGTGTCGGAGTGCGGCGCGGCGCTCCCGCTGCCCACCTGGACGCCATCCTGAAAGAGGGTGCCGATCTGGGTCTGGGCGTCGTAGGTCGCCACCAGCACCACGACTTCACCGAGACCGACCGGCGCCGAGCTCGTGACGAAGATGCCCGAGTGATACATCCGCGCGCGGTCCGAACTCTCGAAGTAGACCGCGTGCTGCGAGCCGCCGGACAGGACGTTGTTCGTCGCCGAGAGATCATCGACCGCACAGACCACGACCTTCGAGTAGCTGCCCGTGGGCATCCCGTCGGGCCGTGCCAGGGAGTCGTTGCCGTCGAAGACAAGCGTCGGGTGGCCCCCTGGCCCGATGGCCTCATAGGTCGGCATACGAGAGGCGTCGCCTTGCACCAGGTCGTGGCCCGAGGGGCTCCGGTCGCGCCAGGCCTCGACCTGATCACCCATGCGCCGCTCCGCGCCAACCTCCCCGGTCAACCAAAGGACGCGGCCGGCCGGGGGGCCTTGCGCGGCAGCGGAGGGGACGAGCAGGAGGAGGAGCGCGAACTGACGGATACCCATTGGCTCATGCTAGCCGCCCTCCCTCGATTCCGGCCCGAGCAGCCCCGAAGTGAAGCAGCAAACCTCCGTCGGGAACGCTGCCCCTCCGCCACGCCCGTTGGCTCCTCACGAAGCCGCAGCTTCCTCGGGCCTGCTGTCGGGTCTGCTGTCGGGCCTGCTGTCGGGCCTGCTGTCAGGCCGGCCTTCTGGCTTGCCCTCTGGCCGACCCTCGGCTCCGGAGATGCGGCGGCATCGCCCCGGCCCCAGATCGGGGCACTCGCCCGGGGCGGGGAGACGGAACCCACCGCGGACCTGGGCCTCGCTCACTTCACGGCGGCGGTCGGCTCGGCAGCGTCGTCGGGCTGCTCGGGGGCCGACGACTCCATGGCCACGCTCACGGCCCTGTTCGCCATCGCAACGAACGACTCGATCGAACCAGCTCCCGTCCGGAAGGATTCGCCCTGGACCATCAGGAGCCCCTCGCCGAGCAGCTCCCCCGTATCACTATCGGTGAGCAGGCTCTCCACCAGAAGCATCGGCGTCTTCGCGTTCACGCCCCCCACGTACGCGGCGCCATTCAGGGCGAGCCCGACAGGCGTGAAGTTCCAGGGCTGGAGCCCGTTGGGGGTGCTCTCAGCGCCCGTGATGCTCACCTGAAAGCGGGCCACACCGGGGCCGGGCTCGGCGGCGAGGCCGACCCGCCCCCTGGAGAGTACGGCTTCCGCCATGGAGGACTGGAGGGTCGCTCTGGTCTCATCGAGCGTCGCCTGTGAGAGCTTCTCCGTCACGCCCTGGTTCACCTGGATGGGGTCCAGCAGGACGGAGTGGAAGAGCGCTGGGTCCACGCCTGGCTTGCGATAACGAAAGAGCCGCGCGTCTGGCGATTGAGTGCTGACGGTGCCGAGGAGCGCGTAGTCCGGCAAGAATCCCGACTCCGGAACCTGCGCCCGCGAGAGGTCCGGCGTGACGTTACAGGCGGAGAGCAAGGCTGCCAGGCAGAGCGAGGCAGCGGGCATGAGGCGGTGGTCCATGTATCGATCCTCCAGACTGCGGGCGCTGAATCAAGGGCCATTGTGCCCCTCATTGAAACTCCCGGCTGGACACACCGGCCCCCCCGCCCCGCTCGGCGGTTCGCGTAGCAGCGGGTGAACCCGGGGTCGCAGGAGGCGCGGAGCCACCCCATTCGGGCTCTGCAACCACCCGCGGCCGCACAAGCCGCGGGCCAAGGCGGGCGGCGCTGTGACGCACCTTGAGCCTCCCGTCCCGCTCGCCACTCAGGCGTATGCGCGCCTCAGGCTTCCGGCTACCCTACGGACCGGATGGCCAACCTCGACCTACTCCCGATCACCCCGAAAGAGGTCGAGGCTCTCGGCTGGGAGCAGCCCGACATCGTCTTCGTCTCGGGTGATGCCTACGTGGACCACCCGTCCTTCGCGAACGCGCTCCTCGGCCGGACCCTTGAGGCGGAGGGCTACAAGGTCGCGCTCCTCTGCCAGCCGGACTGGAAGAACGCGGACGCGTGGCGCGCCATGGGCAAGCCGCGGCTCTTCTATGCGGTGAGCGGTGGGAACATGGACTCCATGATCAACCACTACACCGCCAACAAGAAGCGTCGCAACCAGGACGCCTACTCGCCCGGCGGTGAGATCGGACTCCGGCCGGACCGCGCTACCGCGGTCTACTCACAGCGCTGCCGCGAGGCCTTCGCCGACGTCCCCGTGGTGATCGGTGGCGTGGAGGCCTCCCTGCGCCGGATCGCCCACTTCGACTACTGGTCCGAGACCGTCAAGCCGTCGATGCTCGTGCCGAGCAAGGCCGACCTCTGCGGCTTCGGGATGGGCGAGACGCAGATCGTCGAGATCGCGCGGCGGCTGAACGGGGGCCAGACCATCCGGGATTGCCGGGACCTACGCGGCGTCGCCTACCTCATGGGCAAGAAGGACGAGCTGCCGGCCCACGGCTTTGACCGCCCGGGCGGAGAGCCGGTGACCAAGACCCTCGAGATGCCTTCCTTCGAGGCCGTCAAGGCAGACAAGATCGCCTTCGCCGAGATGACGCGCACGCTGCACCAGGAGACCAACCCGCTCAACGGCGCGCGCCTCACCCAAAAGCACGGTGACCGCACGCTCGTGGTCAACCCGCCCGCCCTCGCCCTCGAGACCGAGGAGCTCGACCGGGTGTACGACCTTCCGTACACCCGGATGAGCCACACCAGCTACAAGAAGCCGATCCCCGCGGACCAGATGATCCGCGAGTCGGTGACGATCATGCGCGGGTGCTTCGGCGGGTGCACGTTCTGCTCGATTACGATGCACCAGGGCAACGCGATCCAGAGCCGCAGCGAGGAGTCGATCCTGAAAGAGGTCAAGACCATGGCCGCCGACCCCACGTTCAACGGGGTCATCTCGGACCTGGGCGGTCCGACGGCCAACATGTACCGCATGCGGTGCACCAAGCCCGAGGTGGAGGCGATCTGCAAGCGCGCGTCCTGCGTCCACCCGACGGTGTGCAAGCTGCTCGACACCAGCCATGACCCCACCAAGAGCGTCATGAAGAAGGTGCGAGAGGTCCCCGGCATCAAGCAGGTCAACATCGCCAGCGGCATCCGCATGGACCTCGCCCGGTTCGACGACGAGTACCTCGAGGACCTCGCCCGCCACCACGTGGGCGGCCACCTGAAGGTCGCGCCGGAGCACGCCTCGGATAACGTGCTCGAGCACATGAAGAAGCCGGCGACGAACACCTTCGACCACTTCGCGGAGCGCTTCAAGGCGGCCTCCAAGCGCGCGGGTAAGGAGCAGTACCTGGTCCCGTACTACATCGCATCCCACCCTGGCTCCGGCGTGGCCGAGATGATCGAGTTGGCGGAGTACCTCAAGGCCTCCGGCTACAAGCCGCGGCAGGTCCAGGACTTCATCCCGGCCCCGATGGACATCGCGACCTGCATGTACCACACGGGCCTCGATCCGATGACCATGAAGCCGGTGGAGACGGTGACCAAGCTGCGCGACCGGAAGGTCCAGCGCGCGCTGATGCAGTTCTTCGCGCCGGAGAACTACTTCACCGTGCACAAGGCCCTGACCGAGGCCGGCCGCACCGATCTCATCGGCTCCGGACCCAAGTGCCTCATCCCGGCCAAGGCCCCCAAGGAGGCACGCGAGGCCCGTCGCGGCGGTGACGGCGCAGGGCGGCCCACCAAGAACAAGGGACGACGCGAGGAGAGCGCCAGCCGCAAGGCGCAGGGCCGCGACGCCGCCGGGGCCACTGGACGAACCGCGACAGACGCGAGCGGCCGCGCCGGCGGCGCAGCCAGTCGCGGCTCCGCCCGCAGGAAGGGCCCGGCCTTCCCCAACGACCGCTCCTACGAGGACTGACACCTCCGGAGGGCACCGCGCCGAAGGCCGCGCCGGCGTCCCCCGCGCTCCCTGGTCGCGTGGTCGCCCGCTCACCGGGCGCTACCGGAGCTGGCGGGTTGGGGGTGCGACGCCTTCCGTGCGCTCTCGGTCCACTGGCCGGCTGAAGTCGAAGGCCCAGGCGGCCGCGAGGGCGAACAGCGCGGTGGCGGCGCCGAGGATGGCCTTGGGGTAAGGGTCGGCGACCAGCGCGATGCGCAGGAAGACCGTGACCACCGCGAAGGTGAAGTTCCGGAAGACGACGCGGTACTCGCGCGTCACCGTCAGCGAGGCGAGGACGAGGAGGACGTCCGAGAAGACGAGGACGGTGAAGAAGACGACGAAGAAGTCGAGGGACAGGGCCTCGTCGGGAGCGTCCACGGTCAGGGAGCTGAAGCCGAAGAGCGCGCCGGTGACCACGAAGGCCAAGAGCAGCCCGAGGCAGACCGCCTTCTTGAGAGAGACGAAGTGCGCCACGTCGTCCGCGTCCGTGGAGATCGGGCGGTGCCGCTGGAGGCGGTAGTAGAGGGTCAGCGCCACGAAGACGACGAGGGCGCTGACCGCCAGGGCGCCCATCTCGAGCAGGACCTCCGTGGCGCCGCCGATGTCGATGGGCTCGGGGAGCCGCGCCAGCTCATCAAACGTCTTGCGGACCAGGATCAGCGAGAAGATCTCCAGCTGCTTGCCCAGGGCGTTGGCGATGGACTCTGCCAGCGAGAAGACCAGGTCGAGCACCTCAACGATCAGCAGCAGGGTGAAGACCCAGGAGATCGCCGCCAGGTGATTCGTGGGGAGCGGCTGACCGAGGACCGTCGGCATCCAGCCCTGGCGGGACAGCTCGATGCACACGATCGACACGAAGAACGACGCCGTCAGGGCCCAGCCGATGAGCCGGCGGGTCCTCGGCGCCTCCCAACGGCCCCGGAGCGCCTCGAAGAGTTTTTCGTGCCAGCTGCTCATGGTTTCGCCGTCGGGGGTGCGATCTGCACCGCCCCACAATCTTGAGGTTCGCGGCCCTGCGTCCCCGGATTCGACGCGCTCCGATCGCGACGTGGCTTGATGACGCAGCACCCCTTGGCTGGCAGGCACGGGGGCCTCGAGGGTCCCAGGCTCCAAGAATGGGCCGTCGCTCATCCCCCATGACCCCGACCAACGCGCCCTCGTGCCGCCAGGCGAGGGCCCTCGTGCGAGGCTCACCAGGCGCCCAGCCACCTCATCGCCGCTCGCCGCCTGGCGACGGGATGGAATCCCGTCCGGTGGAGTGAAGGGGCCACCGCACTCGCTACCGTGGCGTCATGACGGCCACCGATGACGCCAGGACCTGCATCATCTTCGACTTCGAGACCACCGGGCTCTCGCCTACCCAGGGAGACCGCTCGATCGAGATCGGAGCCGTCCGCATCGAGGGCGGCGTCCCCGTCGGGCGCTTCCAGTCCCTCATGGACCCGGGTATGCCCGTCTCTCCGTTCATCGAGGAGTACACGGGGATCAGCAACGCGATGCTCGACGAAGCCGAGCCCTGCGAGGTGGTCATGGAGCGCTTCGCAGCCTTCGCAGGCGAGGCCAATCTGGTGGCCCACAACGCCTCCTTCGACCGCCGGTTCCTCGAGGCCGAGTACGCCCGCATCGACCGCCAGCCTGGCGGGAGCCTCGCCTGCTCCTTGCTGGCCGCGCGGAGGCTCTGCCCTGAGGCCCCCAATCACCGGCTCGGCACCCTGGTGAACCACCTCGACCTCCCCAGCGACGGGACCTTCCACCGGGCGCTGGCGGACGCCGAGATGACCTCGGCCCTCTGGCTTCGCCTGCTCGACCTGCTGGCCGAGCGAGGCCCCCGCGACGTGACGTTCTCCGACATGGTGCGCCTCTGCCAGACGAGCAAGGCTGACCTGAGCAAGCTCGTCGACCAGCTCTGCCACGCCTAGGGCTGCGGACACGACCTGACCTGCCTCGCCCTTCAGGGCATAGGCCCGGAACGGGCGGAGCCCCCGGGCAATCTGCAGCTTGAGGCCCAACTCGCCGACGGCTCCTCCGTAACGCGCACGTCATCGCCCGCCTACCGTCGCCCTGCCCACCGTCGCCCTGGCCCTCCCCGCCCCATGCGCCTCTTCTTTTTGCTGTTGGTCCTCGCCCTCGGACTCCTCGGGGCAGGCACGTTCCTCCTCCGCGCTCCCGCAACCTCGCTTGACGACGGCGCCCCGGCCGTCGATGCGGCGCCTGCTCAGCAAGCGGCAGGCGGAGACGCGGTGGCGCCCGAGCTCGCGTCCCTGACGCCCAGAGCAGAAGAGCTCGGCCGGGAGGCGGCGGCCGCAGAGGCGTCCTCGGCTCCAGCGATCGAAGCGGGCACCGACGAGGCCCGCGTGGAGGCCACGGCCGCCGCCGAGGGGCGCGTGCTGGGTGCCGCTGCCCGCGCGCTCGCCGGTGCCGAGGTGAGGCTCTATCGGGGCCAGGATCGACCGGATGAGCCCAGCGCAACCTGCGACGGCGAGGGACGCTTCACGGTCGAGGGGGCCGGGGGCAAGGCCCGGCTCGAGGTGGCCTTCCCCGGGTACGTCCCCCTGAAGAGGGAGCTCCGACTGGAGACCGGCGCGACCCTGGACCTCGGCGAGCTCGCCCTCGTCCAAGGCGGCCAACTCATGGGGCGCGTGGTAGACCGAGAGGGGCGAGGGGTCTTCGGGGCACGGATCCAGGCGCTGCAGGACTCCAGCATCGAGGAACTGATCCTCGGGTGGGACGGGTGGGCCGAGGGGGTCGAGACCGACCCGCAGGGCCACTTCACAATTTCAGACCAGGCCGTCGGGGAGTACAAGTATCGAGTCAGCCACGAGGCCTTCGTCGCTGCGGAGTTCACGGGAGAGCTCAGCCGAGCAGGCGGCAAGGTCGAGGGCATCCTCGTCACCCTCGAGGAGGGCGGTGCGGTCGAGGGGCGGGTCACAGGCCTCCCCGAGTGGAACGAGAAGGCCTCCTGGCGTGTCTCGGCGACGAGGACCGGGGAGAATTTCTGGGCCCTGGGGGACGGCAACGGCCTCGGTGCTCGGGAGGCCGAACTCGACCCGGACGGCCGCTTTCGCATCTCCGGCCTCGACCCCGGCGTTGACTACGGGGTCACGCTCGAGGGCTTCGGCGACGGCATCCTCCCGGGGCAGTCCCAGCGCTCCAACCGCGTGACGGTCCGCGCCGGTGATCGCGGGGTAAAGGTCCCCTACAGCGAGGGCGCGACCGTCGAGATGAGGCTGGTGGACGAGCACGGAGAGCCGGTCCTCTCCGCGGAGGTGCTGGCTGGCTTCGGCTGGGCATCGCAGGTGATTCAGGACGACGAGGAGCTCATCGACGGCGTTGCTCGCGTGGAGCGCCTCTTCCCGAAAGGGGGCGACCCGGTCCTCAAGGTCGAGGTCCGGGCCCGGGGCATGGCGCCCTGGAAGAATGAGGTCCGGATCCAGCCGGACGAGCAACTCGACCTCGGAGTGGTGCGCCTCCTCTCGCGCGCATCCCTGAGAGTGACGGTCCTCACCGCCGAGGGTGACCCGCTCCCTGGCGCCACGGTGCGCGCGACGGAGCACATCCCGACGGCTCCAGGGGGCAGCCGGGGCATCAGGCGCAGCATGAGAATGAGCCTGAGCTCGACGAGCCCGGGCGACTTCCCCATTCCGGTGGACCTCACCGGGTCCGCGCCGAGCGGCGAGACCGACGACCAGGGCGTCTGTGTCCTCGCCGTGGAGCAGGGCGCAATCGTGGACGTGCGCGTTTCCCACCCCGATCATCCGGAGAGCCGTACTGGGCCGGTGGCCGTGTCAACCTCAGGAACCGTCACCGAACACCTCGTCCGGCTAGCGGCACCCGGATGGGTCGTGGTGACCGTGGTGGACGGGACCGGGCGCGCGCTCCCCGACGCCATCGTCGAGTACCGTCAGAACGATGGCCGAAGGAGCAACACGCGCGAACCCGCAAGGACCGGCCCAGCCGGCTCGGTGACCCTCGGCGCATTCATGGCAGGCACGGTGCGCTTCAAGGTCGGCGAAGAGCCCGCCCAGGCAGGGATGATCTCCCTGAACGTCGACGATCTCGGCGTCGGCGTGGGCGCGTCCATGGGCTGGACCAAGGCCACGGTGGTCGAGGGCGAGATCACGGCGCTGACCCTCGTGGCCCCGAACCGAGTGGTGGTCACCGGCGTGGTCACCGAGAACGGCCAGCTCCTGGCCGGGGCGCGGGTCGTGCTGGCCCCCCCCGAGGGCCCCGGTTCAGGGCTCGCATTCCTGGGCCTCGGCCCCATGGGTCCGAGCACCGAGACGGATGGACGGGGCGAATTCCGCTTCGACGCGGTGACAGAGGGCGCGTACGAGCTCCGCGTCAGCCACCCCACGCGGGTCATGGACGAACGCTTCGACGCCGAGGTGGAGGCCGTCGACACCCGCTTCGAAATGGACCTGCCGGTGACTCTCATCGAGGGGCGAGTGCTCGACTCCAACGGTAAGGCCGCAGCCGGCGTGCGCGTGTCCGCCCGCCGGCCCAAGGCCGGGGGGCAACAAGCGGTCGGAGTCGTGATGTTCGGCTCCTCGGCCGGAGGCGCCCAGGTCATCTCTAGCGACGCTGACCTCACCGACCCGGTCCTCACGGATGAGGACGGACGCTATTCCCTGCGCGGCGTCGCGGGGGGCGTCGAGCTAATCGTCGCCGCAAAGAGTGATGGAGACGGATCCGTGGAGTCGAAGCCCATGGTCGTCGACGCCGGAACCCTCACCCAGGGCGTCGACCTGCGCTTCCTCAAGACCGGGACCGTCACCGTGCTCCTCGAGGGCGGCGCGGATGGCGCCATGGTCATGGGCCGCCCGCCGGGAGGAGCGACGCCGCAGCTGGAGCAACTGGTGGACGGTCGAGCGGTCTTCAGCGGCCTGGCTCCGGGAAAGCACCAGTTCCGACTCATGGGCGCACCGACCGAGGGTTCCGCGAGCACAGAGACTCAATACGTTGAGGTGGAGGCCGGAGGGGTGCACGAGGTCCGCTTCAAGGGACTCCAGTAGGCGCCTTCGGCGAGACGGCGCCCAACGGTCGTGCAGCGCGCCCCGGGCGCACCGATCCGAGGCGCGGCAGGCCTCATCCTCACCGAGCGCCGGCCGGCGACCGCTCCTGCTCCCATGAGAGCTCGAGCGCACCGCCTCCCGCGCAGGCTCGTCGGTGGACGACCTCCCCGCCGTCGCGGCCACCCACCGGCCGAGGAACTTCACCCTTAGGGGGCCGGGGCCCCCGGCCGTCTCCGTCAGAGCGCCCTGTCACCGGTCAGCTGGACGGCGCAGCGCGAAGCGGGAAGTAGTGCTCGCCGTGACGCTCGACCAGCTCGGGGAAGGCCGAGGGGTGGGTCATGGCCGCGAGGATCTCGGCGGACTCGACGAGCCGCGGCCCGGGACGGTTGAAAAAGGCGTTGCCGTCCGCGACGAAGGTCCTCGACTTTGCGCTGTCTCGCCAGGGCATGGACTCGATGAGCTCGTGGAGGGTCCCGAGCTCCTGCCGCGTGCGCTGCAGGTCAAAGCCGCAGGGCTTGATGAGCACGACCTCGGGATCGAGGGCCGCCAGGGCGTCCCGGTCCAGGGTCGGGGCGTGCTGGCCGGGCTCGGTGACCAAGGCCTCCCCCCCTGCGATCTCCACGAGCTCGGGCATCCAGGTGCCGCCGACCATCACGGGATCGATCCACTCGATGGTGAGGACGCGCGGCCGGCCCGCTGCCCCCACGGCCTCCGCTGCGCGCTGGCGCAGGCTGCTGAGCCTGTCCCGCAGCCCATCCGCGACCCGCTTCCCCTCGGCAGCGGCGCCGAGCGCCTCGGCCACCCGCTCGATGTCGCCCATGACCCCATGGGCCCCGTCGAGGTCATCGAGCCGCGTCGGCCGGAGGCTCACGAGCTGGACGCCCTCGCTCGCGATGGACTGGAGCGCCACCTCGACGTCGCGGATGGACACCGCGCAGACGTCGCACAGGTCCTGGGTCAGGACGACGTCCGGCCTGGCACGCTCCAGCCCCTCGGCATCCACGTCATAGACCGCGAGGGCGTCGGTCAGGACCCGGCGCACGTCACGGTCGATGTCCGCTGAGAGCTGGCCGATGTCGATCTTCGAGGAGGTCAAGACCGGCTTGTCCGTCACCGAGGCGGGGAAGTCACACTCGTGACTGATCCCCACGAGGTCGGCGTCGAGGCCGAGGGCGTGGACGATCTCCGTGGACGAAGGGAGCAAGCTGACGATTCGCATGGGCACAGATTAGCGGGCAGCGAAAGCTGCGTGGTCGCAGCTTCTCCACCTCCTGCCCGTCGCTCGCCAATCATGGGCCACCGCGGGTGCGACGATCCGTCGAGTCGCCAGGCGGTGGTCTCTCGAGCGCTCAAGGACCCTCGCGCGCGGGCATCGGGAGAGCCCCGCCGCCTCAGGCTACGGCGCACCCCGTGAGCCACCTAGACTCACCGGCGTCGCCACATCCCCAAGGGCCGATCACCCGGGGCGCACCCATGTCACCTGGCTATCTCTACCTCGCCGTCGCCATCGCTGCCGAGGTCACCGCGACCTCGGCGCTCAGGTCCAGCGAGGGCTTCACCCGCCCCATCCCGAGCGCCATCGTCGCGGTCGGGTACGGCGTCGCCTTCTACATGCTATCCCTCTGCCTCCGGGACATCCCGGTGGGGATCGCCTACGCCGTCTGGTCCGGGGTCGGCGTCCTCCTCGTGACCCTGCTCGCCTGGTGGCTCCACGGTCAGAAGCTCGACGCCGCGGCGATCGCAGGGCTCGGCCTCATCATCGCGGGCGTGGTCACCCTCCAGCTCTCAACGAGTGTTGCTGCCCATTGAGGTGGGGTCGACGCGGGCGGCCCTAGCCCCTCACGTCAAGCCGGCCGCCCTTGCCAGGCTCCTTCGACAGGCGGGCGGAGTCGATCAATCGAACCGCCGCCTCGCCCTCGGCCTTCTGCTGATCCTGGACCTTGCCCAGGACGGCAACGTTGATCTTGCTCCCGATGGAAGCGCTCGACCTCGAAAGTGCGCTGGATTGCTGGCTGGATATTCCGTCCATGATCCAGGTCATCGTCCGCAGGAGGGAGCCGCTTGAAGCCTTCCTTCCTTGAGGCTCCACGCCGTCCCAGAACACACCACCGCCCCTCCCGCACCCCGATTCCCGCGCCTCGAACGGGGTCTCCCGGGTGAGAGCTGTTCCGCTCCGCGGGGCGCGGGGACCGTCTCGGCCACGGTGGCGCATGGCCCCGGGAGCTCAAGGGGGGGGCGAGCGAGAGGCGTCGAGGGGACCAGCGTCATGCGAGATGCCGGGCGCCACCAGCGGGCGACATGGGCCGCGAAGATTCGCTCAAAGACGCGGCCGCAACCCGAACAGTCTCATGGCCCCCCACGCGTATGATCCACACATGCCGACGATCCTCAGTCGCGTGATTCCCGCCATCTTCGGGGTCATTGGCCTCGTGGTCATCGTGTCCCTTTGGACCGCGAAGGGATTCGGGGAGCCCCCGCTGTTCTTCAAGCTCGTGGGGAGCCTCATCGCCTCGACCTTCGTCCTCGTCGGTGTCGCCGGGGTCCTTGGACTCCAGCCGAAGACAGCGGCCGCCGAGCCCTCCATGCCGGGCTCGGCCCCTGGAGCCACCTCGTCTTCAGCAGCGCGACCTGCCGCTTGATCGCCGGCAGCAGGAACACTGCAGAGCCCAACCCAGCTGGCCTGCCCCAACTGCGGCGCCGCCCTCGGTGAAGGCGCCGACCTCTCTCCGAGCGGGGACGTCAAGTGCACCTACTGCCAGCGCTGGTTCAACGTCCACGCATGACCCTGAGGCGAACCTTGCCGGCGCCCCGCACCGGTGCACCGAGCCGCCAAACCTATCCGTCCCGCTCTCACGCCTCCTCCAGATGACCCCTCTCGAGCAAATTACCGTGGCCGCCCCCGCGACGGTAGCCAACCTCACGGTGGGGTTTGACTGCCTCGGCCTGGCGCTCGAGCGGCCGATGGAGCGGTTGGAACTCAGGCGCACACGGAAACCGGGCGTCACCCTCGCTGCCATCCACGGCGCCGACCTCCCCTTGGAGGTGGAGCGGAACGTGAGCGGGGTGGCTGCACGCAGCGTCCTCAGAGCGCTCGACGTGGAGTGGGGCGTGGAGTTGACCGTCCATAAGGCCGTCTTGCCGGGCAGCGGCATCGGGTCGAGCGCCGCTTCGGCCGCGAGCGCCGCCTTCGGCGTTGCCGCGCTCGCAGGTGCCAGCCTAAGCCCGGAGGACCTGCTCCCCATGGCTCTGGACGGTGAGCAGGTCGCCAGCGGAGCCCGGCACGCGGACAACGTGGCGCCCGCCCTGCTCGGAGGGCTATGCCTCGTGGGTCCAGACGGGCGCGTCGACCGCCTGCCCCCGCCGGACTGGCACCTCACCGTGGTGCATCCCGAGGCCGTCATCGAGACCGCGGAGGCCCGCGCAGTGCTCCCCGACGCCGTCCCCATGACGGACGCCCTGCAGCAGATGGCGCGACTGGGCCGCTTCGTGCACTGCTGTCACTCTGGCGATGCTCTGGATGCCGCGCTCGCCCTTGAGGACGTTCTCGCGGAGCCGCACCGCATCCCGCTCCAGCCTTACTTCAAGACCATCGGGCACGCGGCCCTGGGCGCCGGCGCCCGGGCAGGCGGCATCAGCGGGAGCGGTCCATCGAGCTACTGGGTCAGCCTGGACCGACGCACCGCCGACGACGTGGGTCGGGCGATCTCTGCAGCTCTCCACGAGGCCGGCGCAGGCCACCAGGTTCATCTCAGCTCCATCTCCACTCGGGGGGCTCACGTCCTCAGCAACGACGCCTGATCCCCATGGACTTCCACAGCACACGAGACCGCGGCGAGACGGCACCCTTCCACAAAGCGATCCTGCGCGGCCTTCCTCCGGGAGGGGGGCTCTACTTCCCGAACGAGATCCCGACGGTCCCCCTCGAGACCTGGGCGGCGACTCCGGACATGGAGCCCCATCAGCTCGCGACGGAGATCCTCTGGCCCTTCGCCGAGGGCTCGATGGGCCGCGCTGACCTCGAGCGCATCTGCGCCGAGGCCATCGACTTCCCCTTCCCCCTGGTCGAGACCGACGAGCGCCGCTACGCGCTCGAGCTCTTCCACGGGCCGACCCTGGCGTTCAAGGACGTGGGCGCCCGCTTCCTGGCCCGCGCGATCAGCCACTTCAGCGACCGGAAGGTGACGGTGCTGGTCGCCACCAGCGGCGACACGGGCAGCGCGGTCGCCCAGGGTTTCCACGGCGTGGACGGCATCGACGTGGTGCTGCTGTACCCCAAGGGGCGCATTAGCCGCGTGCAGGAGCAGCAGCTCACCACCGTGGGCGGCAACGTGCAGGCGCTGGAGGTCGAGGGCGCCTTCGACGACTGCCAGACCATGGTCAAGTCCGCCTTTCTCGACGCCGAGCTCCAGGCTGCGCGGCCCCTCACCAGCGCCAACTCGATCAACATCGCCCGGTGGATCCCACAGGCCACCTACTTCGCCAGCGCGGTCCAACGCCTCGGGGGGGACCTCATCTTCAGCGTGCCCTCCGGCAACTACGGGAACCTCGCGGCCGGGTTGCTCGCACACCGCATGGGCATGCCCTGCAGAGGCTTCGTCGCCGCCACCAACCTGAACCGCGTGGTCCCGGACTACCTCGAGACCGGCGAGTACGACCCGCGCCCGAGCATCCCCACCATCTCCAACGCCATGGACGTCGGCGACCCGAGCAACTTCGTCCGGCTGCTTCGGCTCTTCGGGGACGACCTGGAGGCGCTCCGCGCCAGCGTCCGCGGCTACCACCTCGATGACGCCGCCACCCGCGAGCGAATGAGGCAGGTGCACGACGCCACCGGCTACGTGGTCGACCCCCACGGCGCCATCGGCCACGCCGGACTGGATGCGCCACTGGACCAGCAGCCCGAAGCCCTCGGGGTCTTCTTGCACACGGCCGCGCCTTGCAAGTTTGGTGAGGTCGTCGCCCCCGCCATCGGCCGGTCCCCCGACATGCCAGCGCGGCTCGCGGCGATCATCGACCGCCCCAAGCAGGCCACAACGATCCCCGCGACCCCGGCCGCCCTGCGGTCCTATCTCCTCAGCTGAGCAGCCCCCCGCACACTACGGGGTGGGCGACGGGGAACGACACCAGCGGTGCCCCTATGGGCCCGTAGGAGCCACGATCTACGCGACAGACGGAGAGGCTGACTGGCGCGCAGGGAGGCGCGCGCTCGCCTCAGGCAACAGCCGCTCCGCAGACGCGCAGTCATGGCGCTCCGGACGGGACGGGCGAACCCGGGTGGAGGGGCAGGACTCGATCCTGGGAAGGGCCAACCCGACTCCGGTGACGCACGGGGCGGGGGCCGCCGCCCGAGCCCGCCGCGGTCGCCAGCACCTCACTTGCTCCCGACTTCCCCGCCGTATCCGAGCGCCTTCAGGTCTTCGCGGGTCTCCTCATCAAGCTCCCCTATCAAGCGCGGATCCGGTGGGGTGAAGTATGAGCTCAGCTGCCCGAAGGCATCGGCCCAGAGGCTCGAGGCTTCCCGCTGAAAGCGATCGGGGCTTCGCTCGGAGGTCATGGGATCAAGCTCCCCAGGGTCTTGCACCAGATCAAAGACGGTCTTGGGCTCCCCGCCCTCGTAGATGACCTTCCGGTCGCGCCGAATCGCTGCCCCTGCGCCAGTCGCTGAAGCGAAGACCCAATCGCCCGGCAACCGACCTTCGCCCGTGAGCGAAGTACCGGGGAGCCGACCGTCCACCTCCGCACCGGTGAGTTCGAGAATGGTCGGGACGACGTCCACAAGGGACACCAGCGAGTCCACCCGCTCCCCAGCTCGCGCTCCACCGGGGAGCCGAATGAGCAGTGGGATCCGAAGGCCCTCCTCGTTGAACCCACCGTGGCCACCAAACCGCGCCTCCCGTTGCCTCAGGCCCTCCCCGTGGTCCGAGGTGATGATGACGATCGTGTTCTCAAGTAGCCCTCGCGACTCCCACTCCGTGAACCAGGCCTCGAGCTGGCTATCGGTGTACCGAATCCCTCCGTCATAGAGCGCCGTGATGGCCATCTTCTGCTGCGCCGTCGGAGCTGCGGGCCGGTCCCACCACCCCTGGATGTCCACGCCGGCCACGAGAGCCCTCGCACCGGGCATGAAGATCTCGTCATAGGGCGATGGGGCGTTGTACATCGCCGACGAGGGTCCCTGCAGGACACCTGAGTGAATGTCGAACAGATGAATGAACAGGAAGTACGGCCAACCCGGCCGCAGCCCACCGAGCCCCACTTCAAGCTCGCGCTCCGCTTCGCTCGCGCTCAGCGCGTCCTCATAGAACCCGAAGCCTCGTCCGAACCCGAAGCGCTCATCCAACCAGCCGGGATAGTGCACGCCAACGGTGCTGTACCCCTCCCGCGCCAAGCGCTCGGTCACGGTCGGGAACTCGGGAGACAGAGCTAGCTCCGCCTCCGTCACTCCATGCTGCGTTGGGTAGAGCCCCGTCAACATCGACATGTGCGCGATGAGCGTCCATGACATCGTCGAGTACGCCCGATCGAAGACAATGCACTGCTCCGCGAACGAGTCCAGGAACGGCGTGGTGTCGCGCTCGTATCCGTTGAACCCGCAATGGTCGTAACGAAGGGTGTCGAGGGAGATCAGAATGACGCTCGGCGGAGTCTCGGGCGATCCGGTGGTGGCGTCGCCCCGACATCCGACGGCGAGCAGCGCTGCCAGCAAGACCGTGGCTGGCGGCGAAGCTGTACGAGAACGGACGGGCGCCTGGTCAGGCGCCCCGCGGGACTGGCGAGGGAGGAGCAAGTTGAAGGGCACGGCAGGGGGGGGCACCCGGGGTGAGAAGGCCGGTGGCACCCCGTCAGAGGAGGGCCA
Organism: uncultured bacterium; assembly: GCA_938083085.1. Lineage (GTDB taxonomy): Bacteria > Planctomycetota > UBA1135 > UBA1135 > Saltatorellus. The sequence goes on along the minus strand of CALLKX010000081.1, from coordinate 10,995 downwards.
AGCATCGGGCGACCGGGGCGCTCAAGATCGCTCTCGCCCGCACCCCAGGAGAGGGCACCGGCCATAGCTGAACCACCGGCAGGACCGTACCACAGGCTCAACAGCTACCGAAGCGGGCCCCCACGCTAGCGGGTGCGGACGTTGGTTGATGACCGCTTCTACCGCTCCAGAGGCCCGGGCGTGATCGCCTGTGTACGAGGCGCTCGGGTCCACGAGGCGCGACTTGATGGCTCCACCTGAACCGGCGTGCCCTCGGCCGCCTCGCTGGTGAACGCCCCGCGGAACAGGAGGTGCCCGTCGCGCAGCAGCGCCGAGCTCCCCTTGGGGACCGGTTCGCGATCACCATGAAGTCGATCGACCACCCTCGTCAGCATTGAGGGTCACCCGAGGGAGCCTCCAGCACCTGGCCGCGACCGAGCCCGAGGCGCCGCGTACCAACGGGGGGGGGCTGCCCCCAGCTGCCCGCAACGCCGAGGGCTGCGAGAGCGAACCCCTGACCCGGACCCTGCGCGCTCTATCGGGCCGCGACTCCCCCGGAGGGAGAGGCGGCGCCGAGCGGGCCTGCCGAGGCGCGCCGTCAGCTCAGAGGAGGCGCGAAGCTGGTGAGCTTGATCCCGTCCACCGCGGCGAGGTACTCGTCCATGCTCGGCGTGCGACCGAGGATCGTGGAGAGCACGACCACCGGGGTCGAGGCGAGGAGCGACTCCCCCTTCTTCTCGTTGCTGTCCGCCACGACGCGGCCCTTGAAGAGGCGCGTCGAGGTAGCCATCACCGTGTCGCCCTTGGCCGCCTTCTCCTGGTTGCCCATGCACAGGTTGCAGCCGGGCCGCTCGAGGTACATCATCGGCTCGTACTCGGTGCGAGCGGTGCTCTTGGGGAGGAGGTCGTCGAACTCGAATCCCGAGTACTTCTGAAGGATGGCCCAGTCGCCCTCAGCCTTGAGCTCGTCGACGATGTTGTAGGTCGGCGGGGCGACCACGAGGGGCGCCTTGAAGGTCACCGAGCCCTCCTTCGCCTCGATGTTCTTGAGCATCTGCGCGATGATCTGCATGTCGCCTTTGTGGATCATGCAGGAGCCCACGAAGCCCAGGTCGACCTCCTTCGTACCGCCGTAGTGCGAGACCTGACGGATGGTGTCGTGGGTGTAGCGCTTGGACACGTCCGCGTTGTTCACGTCCGGGTCCGCGATCATCGGCTCGTCGATGATGTCGAGGTCCACGGTGAACTCCGCCGCGTAGCGGGCGTCGTCGTCCGGCAAGAGGGCCGGCTCGGCGCCAGAGCGCAGCCCGGCGATGCGCGCCTCGGCGCGGGCCACGAGGCCAGCCAAGACGGCGCCCCCGTTGTCCATGCCCTTGTCGATCATGATCTGGATCCGGTCCCGGGCGATCTCAAGGGACTCGATGAGCGTCTCCGGCTCTGAGATGCAGATCGAGGCCTTGGCCTTCATCTCTGCCGTCCAGTCCGTGAAGGTGAACGCCTGGTCGGAGAGCAGGGTGCCGAGATGGACCTCGATGACGCGGCCCTGGAAGACGTTGTCCCCGAACTCCTGGAGCATCTGCGCCTGGGTGGCGTGCACCACGTCCCGGAAGTCCATGTGGTCCTTCATCGTGCCCTTGAAGGTCACCTTCACGGACTCCGGGATCGGCATGGTCGCCTCGCCCGTCGCCAGGGCCAGGCCCACGGTGCCGGAGTCGGCGCCGAAGGCCACGCCCTTCGACATACGGGTGTGCGAGTCGCCCCCGATGATGACGGCTCGGTCGTCCACCGTGAGGTCGTTCAGGACCTTGTGGATGACGTCAGTCATCGCCGGGTACTTCTCCTCGGGGTCCCGCGCCGTGATCAGCCCGAAGTCGCTCATGAAGTTCATGAGCTTCGGGATGTTGCGCTGGGCCTTCTGGTCCCAGACCGATGCGGTGTGGCAGCCGGACTGGTAGGCGCCGTCCACCGTGGGTGAGATCACGGTCGCCGCCATCATCTCGAGCTCCTGGGAGGTCATCAGGCCGGTCGTGTCCTGGGAGCCGACGATGTTGACCTTCACGCGCACGTCAGAGCCTGCGTGCAGCACCGCGCCTGGGGTCGTGCCCACCGCGTTGCGGTTGAAGATCTTCTCCACGGCGGTCAGCCCCTGACCCGCGTGCGAGACCTCCTTGGCCGTGGCGTACACCGCCGGCTTCTCCACGCCGAGGATCTCGGCCGCGGTGGACTGCAGCTTCTTGCCGAAGACGACGGCGTAGGAGCCCTTGGCCCGGATGAACTCCAGCTTCTGCGGCGTGAACGCCGGCGAGATGTCGCACAGCTCCTTCGCGCCCGTCGCGTCGTAGAGCTTCTTGCTGCGCGTGTTGATCGTCAGGACCGTCCCCGTATCGATCGAGAAGACCTCCTCGAGCACGGGCTCGCCGCCATCATCGAGGACTGGCTCACCGTCGGGGCCGAGCTTCTTGACCCAGTTGTTGAGATCAAGCCCGATGCCACCGGTGACGCCGACGGTGGTGAGGAAGATCGGAGAGATCCCGTTCGTCCCCCCGACCACCGGCGCGATGTTGATGAACGGCACGTACGGGCTCGCCTGGACGCCCGTCCAGAGCGCGACGTTGTTGACACCCGACATCCGCGAGGACCCGACGCCCATCGTCCCCTTGTCCGAGACCAGCATCACCCGCTTGTCCGGGTGCTGGGCCTGCAGCGCCTTGAGCGCGTCCTGCTTCTCCTTGTCGTGCTCGAAGAGGCACTGGCCATGCAGCTCCCGATCGGAGCGAGAGTGGGCGTCGCTTCCAGGGGAGAGGAGGTCGGTGGACACGTCCCCGATCGCCGTGACGAAGGTGACGACCTGAACGGTCTCGTCCACCTCCGGCAGCGAGGTGAAGAACTCGGCCTGCACGTAGCTCTCGAGGATCTCGGTCGCGAGGGCGTGGCCCGCCCCGTGGGCGGCCTGGAGCCGATCCGTGTCCGCCTCGTACAGGAACACCTGAGTCTTGAGCACGTCCGCCGCCTGGCGCGCGAGCCCGGCGTTGTCCCCGAGGGTCAGATCGAGCAGCACGTCCACGGACGGGCCGCCCTTCATGTGGGACAGGAGTTCGAGCGCGAAGGCCGGGGTGATCTCCTCGATCGACACGTCCCCCAGCACGATCCGCTTCAGGAAGCGCGCCTTGGCGCCCGCGGCGCTGGTCGTCCCGGGGAGCGTGTTGTAGATGAAGAACTGGAGCGAGCCCTCTCGGTGCTCGTGCCCCGTGTCCTCGATCTGGGCGATGAGCGCCTCCACGAGTTCGGCGTCCTCGATGGGCTTGGGGTGAAGGCCCTGGCCCTTACGGGCCTCGATCTGCTCGAGGTATTCGGTGTAAACGCTCATGGTCATCGGTGGGTCGTGGGCCCGTTGGCCCGGTAGCGGTCGGGGAGGCACCGCTTGATCGTGGTTCAGCAGAGCTCGGCGGGCGCCAGGGAGGCGCGCGGCCGGGAGCCTGGTGCTGGCCCATCAATGAGGGGCCAGCGAGCCCGGTCCCCCCACCCGAAGCGCCCGGACGGGCGACGCCGGTGAGGGGAATCCGGGCAAGAGGGTACGGAGGCGGAGCCCTCCAGAGGCGGGCCAGGGCCGCAGAATTCCGCCGCTACAGGGCGCCTGACCGGCTCTGGCCAGGGCAAGACCGCTTTCCGCCCCGTTCGCCCTGACTGCGATCGGGGCGGAGAGCTCGTCCACGCTGCCAGGCCCGCTCAGCCCTCGCAGCGGCCTCTCGGAGTGACAAAAGGAACGGCCAACTAGAATATTGGCGCCGGCGCGCGAAAGCGGAACGGAACCCATCGTTGGGTCCGGCCCCAAAAGCTAGGTTCCCCTCAGACCCCGACCTGCCCAAAAGCCCTCCCCCGAGACCCCGATCCCCATGCTATTCACGCTTGCCCTCGCCGCCGCGCTCACGCCCCTGACTCCCCAGGAGAGCCCGGGGCTCCACCCTGACACCGCGGAGTTCGTCCTCAGCGTCCCGGACCTCCAGGGGACCATGGGCAGCTACGGCAAGACCGCCATGGCGAAGATGATGGCGGACGCTGATCTCCAGAGCGCCATCGGTGAGGTCATGGGGAGCGGGCCGGTGGACCCGGTCGAGCTCCTGGTCCAGCAGCTGCGCGGGATGGAGGGCGACCTCCCGCCGATCCTCGACATGCACCAGGGCGTCCGGGCCATGTCCATGTCCCTGGATTTCCTCGGGGACGCGGACCTGCTCTCGGCGATCTTCACCCTGGGCTTCCCGTCCGAGGAGCCCCAGATCGCAATTCGCTGGGTGGTTGATTTCGAGGATGAGACCTCATGCGCCGCCTGGGTCGAGACCCTCATGGATTACACGGCAGCGAACTCCGCGGGCCTCCCGGAGAGCATGAAGCCCAAGCTCTCGACGCGCGCCCTGACGCTCCGAGGCGACGGGGGTTCCTTCGGCGCCGCCAGCGTCACGATCAACGGCATCGGCGCGACGGAGGGCTCCCTGCCCCAGTACATCGTGCAAGGCGGAACGCGCGCCGTGCTGATCGCCGGCGTCAAGGACATCGACGCCGAGCTCCAGCGCATGGGCGGCGTGGCGCTCGGGATGGTCAGCGACCAGATCGCCGCCGGTCGTGCCAAGCTCGGAGAGAGCGCTGGCGTGAGGATGATCGAGGCCTACGTCTCGCCGTACGCAGGGATCAACTCCTTGATGGAGTCCATGGAGAGCGGCGCCGGGCTCACGGAGACGCTCCTCCTCGGCCCCGGGGGCTCGATGCTCGAGCTCATGATGGGCGCCCCGGCCTCCGCCATGATCCGCGGTGGACACTGGGACGTGAGCATCCTCGAAGGTGGTCGATTCTCGACCCGCGGGTGGATTCCTGGCGAGTCCCCGAGCCCCGGCCTCGACATGATCGGCGGCTCCCCCATCCAAGCGTCCAGCCTCGGCCTCGCCCACCCTGACGCCCTCGTCACCGCGGTCGCCAGCTTCGACCCCGCCATGCTCCTCGACATGGTGACCGAGGCCGCCCCTGACCCGGAGTCCGTGGAGGCGATGATGTCCCAGCTGGAGCAGCAGTTCGGCTTCCGCGTAGACCGCGACGTGATCGCGCCGCTCGGCGACTCGATCTCTTACAGCCTGCCGAAGCTCCGCTCGCTGCTCTCGGCCCCGAACCTGATGGCCGTCGCCGAGCTCGAGGACCGCGAGACCTTCACCCGCGGGATGGACGGCCTGGTGGGCATGATCAAGGAGCTGGGCGAGATCGAGGGCCAGCGCACCGACTACCGAGGGGCCACCCTCTACAGCTGGTCCCTCGCCGACGCCGGCGGCGATGGTGGCATGGGGGCCGGCGGCCTCATGGGCGGTCTCCCCATCGACCCCTCGACCTTCGTCCGCCCCACCATCACGGTGATGGACGACCGCGTGCTGTTCTCCACGCTCCCCACCCACGCCAAGCGCGAAGTGCGCCGGGTCGCCAAGCTCCTCAAGGCCGGCGAGGAGGCGACGCTCCATGCGGGCCTGGTCGAGACGGGGATCGCGGACGGCGCCTCGATGGTCAACTTCGCCGACTGGCCGCTCTTCATGGGCAACCTCTACACCCAGCTGAAGGCCCTCGCCCCGATGCTCGGCGGCCTGGCCGGAGGCGGCGGCGAGATGGACCTCCCCTTCCAGCTGGAGGCGCTCCCGGACATGACCGTCCTCACCCGCCACTTCCGACCCAGCGCTCGCTACTCCCTGGCCCTTGAGGGCGGCCGGATGGACGTCACCGAGTCCTCCATCGGCCCCGAGGTCTCGATGCTCATGGGCATCGCCGCCATCGGCGGCGCGAGCGTGTTCGGAGCCTCTGCGGGCTTCGACGGGGCGGGAGACGAATGGGACGACGAGGAGATGGTGATCGAATTCGCTGGCCAGCCCCTGGAATCGGAGGAGGGCGTGGAGCCTGGTCCTACGGGACAGACCCAGTCCAGCCTCATGGGCCTCTCCATGGGCATCCAGATGTTCCAGGTCCAGAACGAAGGGAAGGCCCCCGCCAGCCTCGCCGAACTGCAAGGAGGCGGCCCTTCGGAGCCGGGGACGATCAAGGAGCTCCCCAGCGACGGCTGGGGCCGAGGGTTCAAGTACTCGAACGAGGGCGGCAAGGTCAGAATCTGGTCCATCGGCGCCAACGGCATCGACGAGAACGGCGAAGGCGACGATCTCCTCCTTGAGCTGTGAGCCCGTGGGCCAGGTCGCCCGCGGGCGGCCTGGCTCCCCCGAGCCGGGGTCACGAAAGGGGCGCGGCGCGCTCCCTTCCGCGGACCGCTGAGGTCCCACGATCGACACTGAAGAGCACCCGACCCGCCTTCCCCAACTCCCCACGCGATTCTCTGAATAGCCGGAAGGGGCGCGGGTACCCCCTCCCATGTTCACGCCGCGGCAGTGCAGCCTATTCCTGGTCGCCGGGATCACCCTCGCGGCGATCCTGCTCGGCCAGGGGGCGTACGGCCCTGGCCTGTACGTCCTGACGTTCGCCGTGGCGCTGGTGGGCTTTTACGCCTCCGTGCAACTCTGGCGGACGCGCTCGTTCTCGGGCTCCCTCTACTTCGCCTGGGGCTGGGGCGTGTGCGTGCTCGAGGTGATCGCCGACGCCGCCGCCGAACCGATGGTCTGGGCCGTGGCCGTGGGCGCCGTGGTGCTCGGCCTCCTCCTGCACCTCGGCAGGCGGCTACTGCAGGGCCCGAGCGCCGGGGAACGCTGACCGGCAAGCGATCGGCGGACGCTGGCCCGCCCGCTCGAGCGGGACCTCACGCATCGCAGCCCCCGCCCGTCGCGACAGCCTGCGGACCGGGCGCCCCCCACGCCCAGAGGCCCCGGGAGTCAGAAGGCGGCGCCCCGTGCAACGGATGCCGCGGAGGGGCCACAACGCTCCGCGGCACTTCAGGGGGTGACCGCGGAGCCGCTGCCCCTCAGTCCCGCTTGAGGGTCCCGCGCTGGCGGTACTTCTCGCGGTACTTGGCGTCGAGGGCCGTCTGCTTGTCGGTGAGGGAGATCTTGCGGCCCTGAACGAAGGCGTGCTCGATCTTCGTGCCCAGTTCGAAGGGGTCGCCGTCCGCCACGAAGAGGGTGGCGTGCTTGCCCTTGTCCAGGGAGCCCACGTGATCGTCGATGCCCAGGAACTCCGCGGACGACAGGGTCACCGAGCGCAGGGCCTGGGCGGGGGTCAGCCCGTGGGGCACCGCGGCGGCGGCCTCGTAGCAAAGGTTGCGCGCGTTGGAGCTGTCCCGGGCGCCCATGGTCAGGCACCAGCGCACGCCGGCGGCCTCGAGCTTCGCGGGCAGCTCGTAGGTGGTGGCGTAGGAGAGGTCCCGGCGGTGCGGGAGGCGGTGGGTGCTGGTGATCGCCACGGGCACGTCGTGGCGCACCAGGAGGTCCGCGAACTCCAGGGCGTCGCGGCCCCCGGCGATGGCGACGCGCAGGCCGCGCGCCGCGCACCAGGGCAGCGCCGCCTCCGCCTGCTTGCGGGTGGTGATCGAGAGGAACACGGGGTCCTCGCCTGAGAGGATCGGCCGCATGGCCTCGAAGCGCAGGTCCGTGGGCACGGTGGGGTCGGCGTCCTTGGCGGCCACGTAGGCGGCGGCGGCGTCGAAGAGGGCGTCCAGCTCGGCGATCTGGCGCTTGGCGCGGTCGCCGGAATCGCCGCCCCCGCCGCTCCAGCGACGGAAGCGCGAGGAGCGCTCTGACGGCCAGTTAATCGCCAGTCCGGCGTGGCGGTCCAGGGCCAGGTCCTCCCAGCTCCAGCCGTCGAGCTGGATCGTGGAGACGCGGCCGGGGACGAGGCCCCCCTGGGGGAATACGCCGGCCACCAGCACGCCGTTGCGGCGGGTGACAGGCAGGTGCCAGGAGTCGGGGTTAACGGCCACGGCGGCGTAGACCTCGGGGTTGATAGAGCCTCCCTCGGAGGTGTCGATGGTCATGTCCACCGAGTCCACCTCCACGAGCCCCAGGGTGCTGGTGGCGAGGACGAAGCCGGGGAACACGTGGCGCCCCTCGAGCTCGAAGACGCGGGCCTCGCCCGCGTCGAGGCGCTCGGCGGACACGGCCTGGATGACGCCGTCCTCGAAGAGCAGGTCGCCGCCCTCGATCACCTCGCCGGAGACGGTGTGAATCGTCGCGCCCCGCAGGAGCACCGGGCCCTCCTGGGCGGCGGCGCTGGGGGTCAGGTCCTGGGACAGGGCGGGCGCGGTCAGGGCGGCGAGCGCCGCGAGCTTCAGGTGGATGGAGGTGCTCATATCAGCGGCTCCCGGCGCGCGTGGCGGCCATCTCGTAGAGGACATCGAAGCAGCCGCATACCCCGGGCCGCGAGAGGGTCGGGTCGGCGCCAGAGCGCCACAGGTCCTCGAGCTCGTCCCGGAAGCGGGCCAGGTCTCGGTCAGCGACCCGCTCACCCGTTCCACGGCGGCCCCGGCCGCCCTTGCTCTTCTTGGGCTTGGAGCCCTTCTTCAGGAGCTTCTGGATGATCCGCTGGCGCTCGGCCTCGGCGGCGGCCCGCGCGGCAGCGTCGGCCTCCAGGGAGAAGAGCTCCCGGCCGTCCACGAAGGTGGACACGCAGCGCGACTGGTAGCTGAGGGGGTCGCCGGACCAGATGGCGAGGTCCGCGTCCTTGCCCACCTCGATGGACCCGGTGCGGTCTCCGAGCCCCAGCTGGATGGCGGGGTTGAGGGTCACCAGCTTGATGGCCTCGGCCCGCTCCATGCGGCCGTACTTCACCGCCTTGGCGGCCTCAGTGTTGAGCCGCCGCGCGTGCTCGCTGCTGTCGGAGTTGATGGAGACGTTCACGCCCACGTCGCTCATGAGGGTCGCGTTGTGCGGGATGGCATCCACCACCTCGAACTTGTACGCCCACCAGTCCGAGAAGGTCGAGGCGCCCACGGCGGCCTCGGCAATCTCCTCGGCGACCTTGTAGCCCTCGAGCACGTGCTGGAAGGTGCCGATCTTGAACCCGAAGGCCTGGGCCAAGCGGGCCAGCATCAAGATCTCGTCCTGGCGGTAGCTATGGCAGTGGATCCAGCGCTCGCCCGCGACGATCTCGCCGAGGGCCTCGAGCTCCAGGTCCCGGCGCGGGGGCATGGTGCGCGCGCGCTCCCACTCGGAGAGGGCCGCGTAGCGCTCCAGGCTCTCACGGTACTCGCGTCCCGCCACCAGGCGGTCCTCGATGAGCGCCGCGACGCCCATGCGGGTCTGGGGGTACTCATCGGAGCGATCCGACCCGGCCGCCACGCGCTTGGGGTTCTCGCCCAAGGCGAACTTGATGCCGGGCATGGCGCCCTCGGCCTTCATTTGCTCGGGGTGGCTCGCCCCCCAGCGGAGCTTGATGACCGCGTTCTGGCCGCCGATGGCGTTGGCCGAGCCGTGCAGCAGGTTGGCGGCGGTGAGGCCGCCGGCGAGCTGGCGGTAGAAGTTGATGTCATCGGGGTTGATGACGTCGCCGATGCGCACCTCGCTGGTCACGCGGCGGCCGGTTTCATTGACCCCGCCGCTGATCCCCGTGTGACTGTGGCAGTCGATCAGCCCGGGCGTCACGTGTCCGCCCTGGGCGTCGATGACCCGCGCGCCGTCAGGGACAGGCGCCAGGGCCTCGGGCCCCACGTAGCGAATCTTTCCGTCCTCGACGACGATCACCGCGCCTTCGACAATGCCCGCGTCCGCCGCGGTCCAGACCGTGGCGTTGCGGATCAGCACGGTCTCAGCGTCCGGATAGGCCGCGAGGCCGTGGGCGCCGAAGGGCAGCGGGAGCGGCGAGTCCTCGATGGACTCCGCGAGCTCCTCGATCAGCTCCTCCGTGACATCCTCGGTCGAGGCTTCGGAAGCGTCGTCCGCACCCGGCGGGCCCTCCTCGGCCTGCGCGCTCTTCTCGTCGTCGCCGCCCTGGTCGTCGCCGCCCTGGTCGTCGCTGCCTCCTTCCTCGCCCTCGTTTTCATCCGGCACGTCACCGGTGCGCGTGGCGGACCAGCGCATCATCACGCCGTTCGGCCCCACCAGGGAGCCGTGGATCGCCTCGCCTTCGAAGAGCCCTGTGCCAGAGAAGACGCCCTCGGGGGAGAGCGCCTCGGCCTCGAGGTGGAAGTGCATGTGCTGCGGGCCGACCTTGAGGTCCGCGAGCTTGATGCTGTCCTCCCCCACGAGCACCTCGGCGCTCGAGGCGCTCTTCAGGCGCAGGGTGCCCTCGATGGGGCCCTCTGCGGCCTCAAGGCGGAAGGCGTAGTCGCCCTCGTGGGTGGGCGCCGGGGCCGCCTCGATCTCGAAGCGACGCCCCGCGACCCACACGTCCCGGATCTCGGAGTCCTCGGCGAAGGGGTCCGCCGTGCGCACCACAAGGTGGGCCAGGCGACCAGCCTCGACCTTCCCGAGGCGGTCGTCGACGCCCAATAGACGAGCGGGGGTCACGGTCAGGGCGCGCAGCGCGTCCTCGGGGTCAAGGCCGCGCTCGATGGCCTCACGGACGCCGCCCATGAAGTCACCGCGGTCGTCGAGCCGCGCGGAGGTCAGCGCCACCACGGCGCCGCCGTCCACCAGGCGGCGCACGTTGCTCGGCGCCTCTTCCCAGGTGGCGAGGTCGCGGAGGCTGTGGGCGTCCGCGGCCATGGAGGTGGAGACGTCCGGCGCCTCGGGGTAATTGACCGGCAGCACCAGGGGCAGCCCCGCGGCGAGGACGGCGTCGAGGCGCCGGAACTCGGTGCCCGAGCCCAGCACCATGACCGACCGGTTGAACTCGGCCGCGAGCCGCGCCGCGCGCAGAAGCTGGAGCTCGCTCGAGGCGTTGAACAGGAACGGGGCGCCCCCGCGCTGCAGCGCGTCCAGGGCCTCGTTGGGCTGCGGGGGCTCGTGGCCCTCGACGCCCGTGGCGTCCACCGCCAGGCTCGCCGCGTGATGGTCGGCGTCCATCAGGGCCTGTCGGATGAGGGCGATGGCCCCCATCTCGGAGTTCGGATATGCGAGGCTCCCCTCGCTGCCCCAGCTGGCCCGGCGGAACGCGAGCGTCTGGTAGGCGCCATCC
>CALLKX010000080.1 GCA_938083085.1 uncultured bacterium | reverse complement strand
TCGAGCACCGGCTGGCCTGGATCGTGGCGTCCGAGGGCCCCGGGTCGACGGCGGTCGTGGAGCTCTCCTTCACGGACCACCCCGGGCACCACCTGTGGGAGCCGTCCGCCGACCTCGCCGCGCACCTCGAGGCGCTGGGCGAGGCCACCGTCGTCGGCCGCTTTCGGGTCACGCGGGACTATGGGCGCATGCGGGGATACGACCTCATCGAGGTGGCAGGGCTACGGGGCTGGGCCTCGAAGGGCGCCGCTGGCGGAACCCGGGGTCAACCGGCCTCCTCCCCCTGGGACTGAGCGGGGCGGCTCAGCGTGCCTCGGCCTCTGAGGGAGCGCGAAGGGTCGAGCTCCAGGCGGCCAGCTCGCGCTGCAGGTCCGTGACGAGCTCGGGACGCTGGGCCGCGAGGTCATGCGCCTCGCTGGGGTCCGCTTCGAGGTCGTGGAGGGTGAAGGGCTGATCCCCCTTGCGGTGGATCTTCCAGCGCCCGCGGGTCCAGGCCTCGGCCCCCTTGTGACGGAATCCCATGCCAGCTCCTCGCTCAGTGGATTCGCCCCGGAGAACGGGGCCGAGGTCCACCCCGTCGAGCACAGCTTCGGGGAGGGGGAGTCCGGCGGCTGAGAGCACCGTTGGCAGGGTGTCGACGGTCCCCGCGGGGACGTCGGTCACCGCGGGAGCGAGGTGGCCTGGCCACTCGATGATCCCGGGGACCCGGACGCCGCCCTCCTTGAGGCTGCGCTTGCGGCCGGTCAACGGGCCGGTGATCCCGAGCCCGCTCTCCGGGCTCCCCTCGGGGCCGTTGTCGCTCGTGAACCAGACCATGGTGTCGTCCGCGACGCCGAGCTCGCGCAGCCGCCCGCGGAGGCGGCCGACGCTGTCGTCCACCGCTTCGAGGCAGGCGAGGAAGTGCTGCTCCTGGAGCGGGCGGTCCGCGAAGCGCCGCGCGCGGGCGGGGTCGGCCACCACGGGGAGGTGGGGGGCGTGGAGCCAGACCACCGCGAGGAACGGCCGATCCTCGGCGACGGCCGCGTCGATGAAGGTCAGGGCGCGGTCCATGATCAGGGCCGAGTCGTCCCCCTCCAGCCCCTCGGTCACCCGCTCGCCGGGGCCGGTCCAATACGCAGTGCCGTAGGGGCCGCCGGGGACAAGGCCCCGTGCCACCCCGCCGTGCTCGCGGGCCGGGGTCACCATGGGATCGAAGGTCGGGACCTTCGCCTCGGTGGAGAAGCACACGTCGAAGCCGTGCTCCCACGGTGGCGAGTAGTGCTCCGTGGCGCCGGGCCGGCCGCGGTTGGAGTCCTTGACCTCGGTCGTCAGCGTGCCGAGGTGCCACTTGCCGAAGTGGCCGGTCCGGTAGCCGGCGGCGTGGAGCTCCTCGGCGAGGGTGTGCTCTGTGGCGGGCAGGTGCCCGGAGTTTGCGCCGCCGATCCCCATGCGCGCCGGGTGTCGGCCCGTGAGGACGCTAGCCCGGGTCGGGGAGCACACGGGCGAGGCGGCGTAGAAGCGGTCCAGGCGGACGCCGCTCCGCGCCATCTCGTCCAGGTGTGGTGTCTCGAGCCGCGGGTGCCCCCGGAGCCCGAGGTCACCCCAGCCCTGGTCGTCGGTCATCAGGAGGATGACGTTGGGTGTGGGGGGCGCGTCGGTGGAGCCGGCCGTGGCCGCAGCGGTCGCCGCGCAGGAGCCGAGCCACAGGGAAGCCGCGGAGAGGAGCGCGCAGGACGGGGCGGAGGTCATGGGACGAGGATAGTCCGCGACGCGCAGCAGCGTCGAACGAAGGCGGGGCCCGGCCCCTGGGGACCGGGCCCCGTGTGGGCTCACGACGTGGCGGGGCCTAGCGGCGGTCGCTGAACATCTTCGCGCGGGCCTCCTTCAGCTTGGCCTCCGCCTCGTCCGCGGTCATCTCGCCCTTGTCGACGGCGGCCTTGAGGCGCTTCTCGTACTCCGCGTACCGGGCGCGCAGGGCGGCCTGGTCCGCTTTGGCTTCGCCGCTCCCGGGCTTGTCGGTCTCGGCGCCCTTCTTGGCGCCTTGGGACATGCGCTCCTTGGCCTGTTGAAGCCGCTCCATTCCCTGCTCCTCCGTGATCCGGCCGGACTCGACCGCGGCCTTGATCCGCCGCTCGAGCTCCTCGTAGCGGGCGGCCATGGCCTTCTCATCGGCCTCTCCGCCGCGCCGGGCCTCCTCGGCGCCGCCGAACATCTTCTCGCGGGCCTCCTCGAGCTTGGCGTTGGCCTCGTCCTTGGTCATGGCGCCCTTCCTGACGCGCTCCATGAGGCCCCGCTCGTACTCGGCATAGCGCTCGCGCTTCGCCCGCTGGTCCGCGTCGACCTTGTCCTTGGGGGCGTCGCCGAACATGGACCTGCGCGCCTCGGCGAGGCGAGCGGCGCCCTGCTCCCGGGTGATCTTGCCGCTCTTGATCCCGGCCTCGACGCGCTGCTCCATGGTCGCGTAGCGCTCGCGCAGGGCGCGCTGGTCGACGCTCGCGTCGGCCGGCCGGTCGGTGGACGCGCGGCGGAGCGCCTCCATCATGGTGCGGGCCTGGGCCGGGGTCAGCTCGCCGGCCTCCACGGCGCTCGCGAGCCGCCGCTGGACGGCCTCGAAGTCCTGGGCGTAGGCGACGCTCATGGGGAGGCAGAACACCCCGAGAGCGAGGGAGGCAGACAGGAGCCAGCGCGGCGTCCGCGGGAGTCGGTTGGAGAGAATCATGGTCAATCGAGCTTCGAGCTCTTCGCCGCTTGTGAGGGTGCTGGCCACGAGAGGGGGGCGAAGACCCTCGGTGGACAGGAACTCCGCGACGGCCAAGAGCGAGCTGGCGTAGCGGCGTTGATCGGGTTGAAGGGTGGAGAGGACCACGGCGTCGCAGGCGAGCTCCTCGTTGGCGCGCAGGTGGCGGCGGGCCCACCAGGTGACGGGGTTCCACCAGAAGGCGACCCCGGACAGCCACTCGACCCAGCGGACCCAGTGGTCACGGCGCCGGATGTGGGCCAGCTCGTGGGCGAGGACGAGCTGCAGCTGTGCGGGAGGGAGGCTCTTGACCAGGGGTGATGGCACGACGATCTGCGGAGGCCCGCCGAACCACCACACGTAAGGCGTGATGCGGGCCGTGGTCGTGAGCACGGGCGGGGAGCGACGGAGTCCGAGGGATCGGCTGACGCGGTCGCTGAGGCCCTGGACCTCGGGGGGCGCGGCGGTGGTCGCGCGGCGCATGGCGACGTGGAACTGGACGACGCGAAAGAGGGAGATCGCCAGGGCCAGGGCCGAGCCCAAGAGCCAGGTCCAGCCGGCGGCGCCGCGGAGGGGGGGGGCCTCGCCGGTCATGGTGGTCGTGGCCTCGTCGGCGCCGATGAGGCTGAGGGTTCCGATCTCAGCGCCGGCGGTGACCGGCGTCGAGAGGGAGGCCAGCTGCTCCTCCACCCGCGCCAGCTCGGCGCTCAGGGCGGGGCCCTCGAACGGGATGAGAGGGACGGTCAGCACCGGCGGCGTCACGAGCTTGAGCAGGACCCCGAGCCACAGCGCGTGGGCCAGGAGGGGGTGCCGGCCGTGGCGATGTACGGCGTATGCGACCAGGGCCAGGGCCGAGGAGACGCAGACGTTGCTCAGGGTGAGCTCCAGCCAGAAGGCGCTCATGTCACGCCTTCCCGCGGCCCGCGCCGTCGATCAGGGCCCTCAGGCGATCGAGCTCCTTGCGGCTGATCTTCTTCGAGCGGAGGAGGTGGGTGAGGAAGGGCGCGAAGGATCCCCCGGTGAGGCGCTCGGCGAGGCCCACCAGCTGCTCGCCCGCGAAGTCCTCCCGGGTCACCGCGGCCGTGAAGACGTGCACGTGGAGGCTGCGGTCGCGGACCACGCAGCCCTTCTCCTCCAGGCTCTGGAGGAAGCGCTGCACCGTCCCGTGCTGCGCCCGCTCGGCGTCGGGGTAGAGGTGCTCTCGGATCTCTCGCGCGGTCAGTTCGCCTCGATCCCAGAGGAGTTCGAGGACGGCGAGTTCGGCGTTGGTCAGTTGGCTGGCGCTCATGTCGTCGTCTCTTGTACCGACTTCCCCATGCATGCCTACGGTGTTTTGCCGTAGACGTACGGCTTCTTACCGTAGGTCGCCCCGGGAGACCCGTGGGGGCGCTTCCTGGGGGGCTCGGGAGACACATGTGGGGGGGCGGTCCGCCCCGCTGCTCCGACGTTTTTGTCCCTCGGCGCCCATCTCGGGGGAGCCCATCGCGTCTAGTTGGCTCATGCTGTTTCCCCTGCTGACGACCGCGCTGCTCCTCTCCGGCCAAGACCCTGCGGCCATCGACGAACGCGCCGCCGTTCAGCGCCTGACCCTGGTGGAGTCGTCGCCCCTGGAGACCTCCCTGGACTCCCCGGACCTGCCCCAGACGGCGGACGTTTGGAAGGGAATGATCGTCGGGGCCAGGAGCGAGCTGCTGCTCTCGCACTTCTACGCCTCCACCGCGCCCAGGTCGCCGCTGAACGACGTGATCGCGTCCATCGAGGCGGCGGCTCGGCGTGGGGTCCGGGTCCGGTTCCTGCTCGCCGAGCGCTTCCGGAAGACGTATCCCGAGCTCGCCCAGCGCCTCGGTCAAGTCGATGGCATCGACGTCCGTTTCGTCGACTACGGGGAGGTCGCCGGCGGCGTGATGCACGCCAAGTACATGGTGGCGGACGGTGAGCAGTCCTTCCTCGGGAGCCCCAACTTCGACTTCCGGGCCATGGATCAGATCCAGGAGCTCGGGGCGCACCTGGTGGACCGGTCCATCGCCGAGGGGCTGTCGCGGATCTTCGAGATGGACTGGGCGCTCGCCGGGGGCGAGGCGGCGCCCACGGGGGCCGCCGCCCTGGCTCCATCCAAGCTCACGCTCGCGGCGGACCAGGCCGGAGACGCCGCGCCCTCCGTCAAGGCCACCCTCGCCTGCAGCCCTGAGGGGCACCTCCCGGGCGGCGTCCCCTGGGACCTTCCCCTGCTGCTCGAGCTCATCGACAGCGCCGAGGCGCGGCTCCGCGTGCAGGTCCTCACCTATGACGCGACGGGCTACGGCGGCGGCTTCTTCGATCGGCTGGAGAGCGCGTTGCGTCGGGCCGCCGCGCGCGGGGTCCGGGTGGAGCTACTGGTGGCGGATTGGTGCAAGCGCAAGGGGTGCGTGGACGGCCTGCAGAGCCTCGCGAGCCTCGACGGCATCGACGTGCGCTTCGCTGTGATCCCCGACGCGAGCACCGGCTTCGTGGAGTTCTCCCGGGTGGCCCACGCCAAACTCTGCGTGGCCGACGAGCGCGCGGCGTGGATCGGATCCAGCAACTGGGAGGGGTCCTACTTCACCACCTCGCGCAACGTGAGCCTCTTCCTCGAGGGAGCCGGGGTTGGGGCCAGGCTCGCGCGCTGGTTCGACACCACCTTCCAGGGTGAGTACGCCGAGCCGGTGGTTCCTGGCAAGTCCTACGAGCCGCGTCGCCGCCAGTAGCGCGGCGCGGGGCCGCCTCGCGCCCCGTCAGAACGGCTGGCCGAAGCTCAGGTAGAGGGCGGAGTTGTCGTCCTCGCCGATCGCGTAGTCGAGGCGCAGGACAATGCCCGCCTCCGGCTTGAGGTCGTAGATGATCCCGGCGCCGCCCATGAAGAAGAGGGCGTCGGAGCTGTCGAGGTCCGAGAGGGTCGAATACAGGCTGCCCACTCCTCCGAAGAGGGCCGCGCCCCAGGGCTCATTGAGGGCGAAGCGTGCGTCGAGTTGGACCTGGGTCGAGTGCTCACCCAGGTAGTTGCCCCGGGTGTAGCCGCGCATGTCGATGGAGGAGAAGCCCGACTGGGGGGCGTCCTTGGTCCAGCGGCCGCTGATGTCCGCCGCGAGGACGTTGCCGTCGCCGAAGGGGAAGTACTTCGCGTAGGAAAGGTGCAGCGAGTCGAAGGAGTCCTCGCCGCCGAGGCCCTCGCGGTAGGCCACGTTGTGCACGGTGAAGTGCTCTCCGAGGGTGGGGTTTCGGACGTTGTCCCGGTCGTCGAACTCGGCCACGAGACCCAGACCGTTGGAGCGCAGGCCGGTCAGACCGATCTGAGTGAGGGCCCCCGCCAGGAGCCCCTCCGCGCCAATGACGTAGTCGGTGGAGATGCCCTGGACCCCTCCGTACCAGCCGCCCTTCACGCGGTAGAGGTAGCGGGCTCCGACGGCGCCGATGTTGTCCTGGGTGTCGGCGGGGAGCCCGCTGCCCAGGAAGTCGTCGTACTCGTTGCGGACCTCGCCGCTCATCGCGCCGAAGATCAGCTTGTGCTGGTTGGCCTTGAAGTAGGTGTCCGCCGCGAACCCGAGGTAGTGCGAGTCGGTGTTGCTGTAGCCGCCGAAGAACGTCAGCAGGGACGGGTTCGAATCGGGATCGAACTTGCGGATGTACCCGGCGACCCCGCCGAGGGTCGAGCCCAGCTTCGGGTCGACGCTCATGGTCGGGGTCACGAGCCAGGGGGACTCTCGGTCAGGCGAGGCGGACTCCGCCGGGGCCTCTTCGACATCGAGGGCGGGGGGCTCTCCCTGGATCGTGCGGCAGAGCGCGGCGTCCGTGCAGCCGAGCAGGAGCACCGCGAGGGCGAGTGGTCGTGAACCGGCGAGGACAAGCGGCAGCGACATCGGCAGGAGAGGGGGCATGGGGGCGATGGTCTTGAAGCGTGGTGGAGTCGCCGGGGAGAGGCGAGCGCCGCAGTGGGCGAGACTCTGATGGAGGAGGCGACGGACGGGTCGTCTTCGGTCAGCGCCAGGGGAGGAAGGACCAGGGAGCGCCCGGAGCCTCTGTGACGCTCCACTCTCCGGTCCCGGTGAACTCGAGCACCACGTCCTTGCGGTCGAAGATGAAGAACATGCAGAGGTTATCCCCCTGAACCGGGGTGTCTCCCTGGCGGCCAGTGAAGTTGAGGACGCCCTCGCTCCGCGGCTTGAAGCGCCAGACGTCCCGCGCCTCCGGGCCAAGGGGGCTGGCCATGACCTTCTCGACCCTGGACGCCACGAGGACGAGCTCCTCGATGGGCTCGCCGGAGTGGTTGCGGACCTCGATCCGCTGGATCGCTGCGAGGTCGGTGCCCATGAGGAAGAGGAGCGCGAGCGGGAAGTTCCCGAGGAGGAGCGCCACCCGGACCCCGATGGCTCGGAGCTGCGCCCCGCGGCGTCGAGCGATCAGGAGCGCGCCCAGTCCGACCGGGAACAGCAGCGGCCCGGCGCCGAGCGTCCCGGCGCCCAGCATGACGAAGGCCTTGCCCTCGTCGCTCTTGCCGCCCGTGAGGACGAGCCAGCCGAAGAACGAGAGTGAACCGAGGAGCATCGGGACGAGCGCGCAAGAGGTGGCGACTCGCAGCGGGAGCTGCGGGGCCGGCTGCGGGACAGGGTCAGGCATGTGGATCGTCGGGGGAGTGGATGCCAGGGTCATGTCGACCGCGATCGGCTTGATGCAGGCTGGGGCGCCCGGATGGAGGAGCGCGCTCGATCTGAAGCGCGAATGTCCAGAGACTCAGAGACCCGGAGCCTGAGAGCCTCAGAGCCTCAGAGCCTCAGCGAGCTGGCGCTCCCGGGAGCGGGAAGCCGAGGGGCTCGACGGGTCAGAGGGTCAGGACCTTCTCGGCGCGCTCGATCTCGCTCAGGATCTCGTCCATGGAGCCCACCTTGCCGACGGAGGGCGTGACCCCGTAGTGCTGCAGGCAGGTCCCGCAGGGGACGAGGTCCACGCCGTTCTCCTCGAGGAGCATGAGCTCGGCGCGCACGGGGGAGTCGGCGCCCACCAGCTTCACGCCGGCGTTGTAGAAGAGCAGCGCCTCTAGCTCCTTGAGCAGGCCGGTCTTCTGGAGGAAGGTCTTCAGGATCCGGGCGCCGAGGTCGGCGTCGCCCTCTCCCATCTGGTCCCTGGACAGGACGATCACGGTCTTCATGCCGCGATCATACGGCCTCGGGAGCGCGTGGCGTCCCTGGCCGCGGGGTCTGGTGGCGGGCTCCAGTGGCGGGTCCTGCCGGCGTCGGCGTGGCGCTGTGGGGCGAGGGGGCGAGGGGCCGGTAGAGAGGATCACGGGCAGGGGCCAGTATGCTGGTCCGGTATGCACGACCTCAGCGTTGAGACTGCCAGTGGCGGTGGCCTGCTCTTCGCCGTCCTCCTCGATGGAGAGGGCGGCGCACGAGAGCTGGACTGGGGCGGAGTCCAGGCCTGGGCGCCCGAGCAGGGGTTCCTCTGGGTTCACATGGACTATCGCGCCCCCGGCGTTCGGGAGTGGCTACGCGATGGACCCGGGCTCGATGATGTGCTGATCGACGCCCTCTGCGCGGAGGCGACACGCCCGCGCTCGTCGTGCCGCGGGGAGGGGCTCCTGGTCAACCTCCGCGCCATCAACCCCGCCAGCAAGGGCGACCCCGATGAGATGGTGGCCTTCCGGCTGTGGCTGGACGGCCGCTGCGCGGTGTCCCTGCGGCACCGTCAGCTGAAGGTGCCCCATGAGGTCAGGGACGCGCTCCTCGGAGGGCGCGGCCCCTCCTGCGGCGGCGGGCTGCTGGTCGAACTCTGCGCCCGCATCTTCGACCCGCTCTCGGAGCTGGTGTCCAGCATCGACGACGAGGCAGATGACATCGAGGAGAAGATCCTCGGCGGGGAGGCACGCGAGCTTCGACCCAAGATCAGCGACCTCCGCCGTCGGGCTATCGGGCTCCGCAGATTCCTCGCTCCCCAGCGGGACGCCATGGGGCACCTGGACGTGGTGCCCGTGGAGTGGCTCGCGGACCGGGAGCGGCTCATGCTGCGCGAGCTCGGCGACCGGCTGCTGCGCTTCGTCGAGGAGCTCGACTCGGTCCGCGATCGGGCCGCGGTCACCCAGGAGGAGCTGAGCGCGCG
>CALLKX010000079.1 GCA_938083085.1 uncultured bacterium | reverse complement strand
AATGATAATTCTTGATTAAGATAGCCTTGAAATTCAAATGTCTTCTGGTAGCATTGTTTCACACAGACTTCTTCCTGCGTATCTAGGTACATGCTATCGTATCCTCTGATACATTATTGTGTGCACTTTTGAACCAGGGTTGGGATATTTTCAATTATGAGAGGCCCGCCACGCAGGCTCCCTGGCAGGAGGCCCCCAAGGCGAAGCCCGACGGGCGACCCAAGGACGCGATCCATCGGGCCCTCCGGCAGCGCCCCACCCTGCATGGCCATCAGCCCGCTACCCGGCCATCCCACGGCGGTACCGCGGACGGGCCGGCGGTCAGCCCAGCCGCAGGCTCGGTGGTGAGCTCGGCACTGGCTCAGCGGCCGGCTCTATGGCCGGCTCAGGGACAAGCTCTATGGCAGGCTTGGTGGTGAGCCATGCAGCGGCTCCGCCACCGGCCCGTCGCCAGGGCCAGTGGGGACCTCCGAGGTCAGCCGGCCGATGAAGCCAGCGAACGGCCCGGATGCGAGGCCAGCGGCCCGCAGAGCGGCGCGACGAGCAGTGCGCCCGGTCTCACACCCACCGGGGCCCAGGGATCCTCCCCACCGGGGCGGCAGCAGGACCAGGATCTTGGACCCCGATGGTGCCCTCGCGCCATTTGAGGCCACCGCGCAGCGTGGAGCGGCCGCAGTCCACGGAGCAGGTCGAGGCTCGGCGAGTGGTCCGCGAGGGCCTCAGTCGTCCCCGAGCGTCGCCCGGAGCTTGTCCCCGAGCTTCGACTCCGCACGCCGAAGCATCATCCGCACCGCGTCCTCGCTCTTGCCGCCCATTCGTTCGCCCGCCTGGCGAAGCGGCAGCCCCTCGAAGAAGACCAGCGAGATGGCCTTGCGGTGCTCAGGCGACAGCTCCGAGAGGGACTCCTTCAGCAGCTCGAAGTTCTCGTCCCGCTGGACCACCTTCGTGACCGAGAGGTCGCCGCTCACGAACTCCATCGGGGTCGGAGCCTCTCCTCCATCAGAGGATCCCGCGTCCATGGCTCGCTCCTTCGAGAGGTCCCGCTTGCCCGCCGAGTAGAACTCCGCCTTGTCTCGGATCTTGTTCTGCAGGATCTGAACCAGCCAGCGCAAGAGCGACCCCTGGCCCTGGTACTGATATCGGCCGAAGTCCCGAGTCGCTTCCCGGAAGGTGGTCTGCGCCAGGTCGTCCGGGTCCTCCTTCAGGCGGAGCCTGGGGCCCAGCTTGCGCCGGGCCACCTCGACCATGGTCTGGTGGTAGCGAGCGAACAGGTCGTTCAACGCTTCCACGTCGCCGTCATGGGCAGCGTCGACCAGCTTCCTGATCTCGTCGTCGCCGCTCTCGTTCTTGGTCTCGTCAGCCATGGGAGGTCCAGAGTCTAGCCTCGTTACGCGGAGAGTGCCCCGCTCGAGGACGGACGTCAGGCTGGTGAGTTGTCGTCTGTTCCCCACCCCGGAGCCCGACCAATAACTTCAGTTCTCCCCACCCTCGTCCCCGTCCGAGGCGGAAAGACCCAGACCGGAGCCCTCTGGGCCGCCACTCTCGACGCCTGGCTCGCCCGAGGCACCCTCCCCGCCGGCGAGCCGGCCGAGGAAGTCAGCCTCCAGCAGGACGGTGACGCCCAGCGCCTCCGCCTTCTTGGCCTTCGAGCCGGGCTTGCCGCCCACCACAAGGAAGGTGGTCTTCGCGCTCACCGAGGAGGCCACGCGCCCCCCCTGGGACTCGACCGCCTTCTTGGCCTCGAACCGGCTCATCCCCTCCAGGGTGCCGGTGAATACCACCGTGGTCCCGTCGAAGGCGGACCCGCCGGAGGCTGCATCCTCGGCCTCGATCTCGACCCCGCTCTCAAGGAGCGCCGCGATGAGCTCGAGGTTCCGAGGCTCAGCGAACCACGCGACGATCCGGGCGCCGACCTCCTCGCCGATCCCGTCGACCACAACCAGCTGCTCCAGCGTCGCGCCCTGGACATGGTCGAGCTCGTGGAAGTGCCGGGCCAGAAGGCGCGCCGTGGCGCCCCCCACCTCCGGGATCGAGAGGGCTGCCAGGAATCGCTCCAGGGAGGCCTTGCGGGCCTCGTCGAGCTCACGCTTGAGGTTGTCCACGGACTTCTGTCCCCAGCGATCGAGGGCCACGAGCGCCTCGTCTGCGACCTCTCTCAGAGCGAACAGGCCCGCAGGAGAGACGAGGAGCTCGGCGTCGAAGAGCTGGACGATCATCTTCTCACCCAGCGAGTCGATCTCGAACCCGCCCCGGCCCGCCATGTGGACGGTCCGGCCGATGACCTGCGGGCGGCAACCGTAGACGTTGGGGCAACGAACATACTTGCCCTCGCGGACCACACCTGTGCCACAGGCGGGGCACGCTTCCGGCATGGCGAACGCCTCCCGGTGGTCGACGATGACCCCGGCGCGACGGGCCCCCTCTTCGTCTCGGAGGCTCGCGGGAATCGCCTCGGACCAGCCCGCAGGGGCTTCAGCCGGCCCGGCCTTGGCGACCCCGGCGATCTGCGGAATGACGTCTCCAGCACGCTTGACCAGGACCCGGTCGCCGGGCCGAGCCCCCAGGGTCAGAACGTAGTCCTCGTTGTGCAGGGTCGCGTGCCGGACCGTGACCCCGAGCACCTCAACGGGGTCCACGTGCGCCCTCGGCGTGAGCCGACCGTTGACCCCCACCTGGATCTCGATGGCCCGGAGGATCGTGGTCACCTCCACCGGCGCGAACTTGTGAGCGTACTGCCACTTGGTGGCCCGGGCGGTGCTGCCGAGGCGGTCCCGCAGCTCCACGTCATCGAGCTTGGCGACGATCCCATCCATCTCGAAGGGGATCTCATCCCGCCGCGACTCCATCGCCGCGTGGTACTCAAGGCACCCCTCGATCCCCTGCACCGTGGCGTCGTCACTGGGCGGCGAGAACCCCCAGTCCGCGAGAAGACCAAGCCGGGCAGCGTGGGACGCGGGGAGGTCGACGCCTTCGCAGCGCACGATCGCGTAGGGGTGGAACTCCAACGGGTAGCGACGCACCTCGGAGGGGTCGCTGCGCCGCAGCGCGCCCGCCGTCGCGTTCCGTGCGTTGGCCAGGGGGGGCTGTCCACGCTCCTCGCGGTACACGTTGAAGCGATCGAAGCGATCCCGGGCGATGAGCACCTCGCCCCGGACCTCGAGCAGCGCTGGAGGCGCCTCGAGGCCGAGGGTCACAGGGACGTCGCGCACCGTCCGCAGGTTGGCGGTGATGTCCTCGCCCATGGTGCCGTCACCCCGGGTCAGGCCCTGGACGAACGCGCCGTCGCGGAAGATCAACGCCGCCGAGACACCGTCAAACTTGGGCTCGACGTGCCAGGTCAAGTCTTCACCTTCCTCGAGACCCAGGAAGCGGTGCACCTTGGCGGCGAAGTCCCGCGCCTCCTCCGCGCTCCGCAAGCTCTCGATGGAGAGCATCGACACCGCGTGCCGGGCCTTCTCGAAGCTGTCCCCCTCGGGCAAGGGCGCCCCAACCCGCTGGGTCGGGCTCTCGGGCGTCACTAGCCCGGGATGCTCTGCCTCGAGGGCCTTGAGCTCACGGAAGAGCGCGTCGTACTCGGCATCCGAGATCTCGATCCGCCCCTCGTTGTAGTAGAGCTGGTCGTGCCGGAGGATCTCCGCACGAAGCCAGTGGAGACGCTCCTCAGGCTCCTGGTCTGCGCTCTGGCCGTCACTCGGGTTGGGCGCCGGCTTCACTGGGCCCTCCCCGTCGCTGCGGTCCACGGACATGGACGCCGTCGCGCGGCCCCCATTCCCAGACCTCGCCGGCGCCCCGCACCGTCCAATTCGCGCCCCTGGGACCCCGTGATCTCTGGGGTCCCCCCCCGCTTCTCTTGCTGCCGTCGCCGATCCATGGAGGAGAGTGTCCCGCACAGAGGGGGCCGAGTCCATGCAGGAGCCCGCGACCATGGCGAGGAAGATGACGCCCCGCCTCGTACCGCGCCCCCCGCGGGCGGACCCCCAGCCCCAAGCACCGACGCGACGACTCTGACGCCTCTGATGACTCTGACGACTCTGACGACTCTGACGAACTCGACCGCTCGTACTCGCCCGCTCCCAGCGACAAGGGCCGCGCCGGCGCGCCCATCGAGACCATCCCCTGGCCAGATTTCCCATGCCTGGGAGACGATCGGGATCACCAGCGGTGGCGGCTGACCGGGCCTCTCGCAGCAACTTCGCCCTCTGCTTCAGCCGGGCGTTCGGGGGCGGCCGAGCGCCTGGTCCAAGACGTCAGCCGCCGAGCTGGTCGCCCCGAAAGGCATCCGGGATCAGCTCGTCCACCGACCATCGCGCGGTCGTCCCGTCCGCGGCCTCGGCCACGACGGTGGCCCGGGGGGCAAACTCCGCGAGCCACTGGCGGCAAGCACCACAGGGAGCGGTGGGGGTCTCCGCGTCCGTCCGGATCGCCACCACCGTGATCGGCGGGCCCACCGCCGCTGCACCCTCTCCCTTTCCCCCGAGCTGCGCGACGCGGGTCGAGAGGGCGTTGCGTTCTGCACACAGGGTCAGACCGAAGCTGGCGCTCTCGACGTTGCAGCCACTGAAGAGGCCGCCCTCCGAATCCAGCACGGCCGCCCCCACCCGGAAGCGGGAGTAGGGCGCGTGCGCTGCATCCTTCACGGAGCGGGCGGCCTCGAGGGCGCGCGCGATGGCGGCATCGTCAGGTTCGAAAGACTCGGGCACGGGCTGAGCTTCACGCCCGCGACTGCCGGTGTAAAGCCCCGGGCTCATTCCCCAACGCCCACCGCCTGCTCCTCCGCTTTCCAACGCGCCAGCACCTCCCTGTGGACCGGACCTGCGGGGGTGGTTTGGACCGCTTCACCTGGTGGTCCATTTCAGCCCCAGGCTCACCCTGTGCCTTGGCCTTCACTTCCCACAGTGGCTCGGTCCCTTGGCCTTCCCGGGCAAGCCCGAACGGCAGCTCCGTTCGGCGGGCTCGCCGAAGAACCCCACTCAAGAAGCCCACTCAAGAAGCCCACTCAAGAAGCTCGTCCAGGAGGCCGCCCAGAAGGCCCGCCCAGAAGGCCCGTCAAGGTGGCCCTTCCATGGGCCGTACTCACCTCCAGCGCGACCAGGCCCCCTCCCCCAGCCTTCCCCGGGGATCACACTCTCCGAGAGCCTTCTGGCCGACCCAGATCGTCAGCCGGGAGGGGCCGCCCACCCGGCGCTCTCCAGGTCGGCGGCGGCCGGACGCCAGCCGTCGTAGGCGACCCGGCTCCGACGAAGGAGCCGGCCGTCGCTCTCCCGTTGGGACTCTTGGGTCGCGATCTGCACCATCGCCGTCCGGCCGAGGAGCTGCCCTGGCTCCACATCCATGGACACCGTCACATCAAAGCCTAGAGCGGCCAGCACCATACGCACCCGGCGCAGCCCGCGGTCTGTGAAGTTCAGCCAGTCCAGGACCGCTGTCCGACCGGCGAGCTCTCCGTCCGCCAGCTCCATGCGGAGCATCCACGCCGCGCGTCCGTTTCCGGTCTCCACCGGGCGAACCTCCCCCACACGCATCCGATATTCTCCGTCGTCCACCACCACGAAATCGTCCACATCCGTCCCGTCACAGGCCTCGATCCGCATCGCTGTCACTCCGTTCCAAGGGTCTTGGAGCGCACCCCGTCGCGCGCCCTCAGAATCCAGGACGACCAAGCGGGCCGCTGGTTACGGCGTGGCCCCGTCGATCCCGTCTTCGAGCGCGCGCGCCACGCGATAGGTCCCCGCGTAGGCTGACACCGAGACCTCCACCGGGTCCGCGTAGCCGCCGCCGAGGGTGAGGGCCACCGGCAGCCCCTCGCCGCGGAAGCGCGAGAGCGCGCGGCGATCCCGCTCCTCCACGCCAGCCTCGCTGAGCGCCATGCGACCGAGCCGATCGACCTCGAGCACATCCACCCCTCCCTGGTAGAGCACGAGGTCCGGGCGCGAGCGCTGCATGGCCTCGTCCAGCGCGCCGTCGAGGGCGGCGAGATACGCCTCGTCGCCGGTGTCGTCCGGCAGTGGGACATCGAGGTCGCTGCGCTGCTTGCGGCTCGGGAAGTTCCGCTCGCCGTGGATCGAACAGGTGAAGACCCGCGGGTCCTCCTCGAAGATCGACGCGGTGCCGTCTCCCTGATGGACGTCGACGTCAAAGACGAGCACGCGCTGCACCGCGCCCCGGTCGAGGACACGCCGCGCCGCGACCGCGAGGTCATTGAACACGCAGTACCCCGAGCCGAAGTCCCGATAGGCGTGGTGCGTGCCGCCCGCGAGGGTCCCCGAGATGCCGTCTTCCAGGGCGGCGTCCACCGCGGCGAGGGTGCTCCCCACACTCCCGAGGGACCGCATCACCATGTCCTCCGACCAGGGGAAGCCGATGCGCTGGACGACCTTGCGCGGCAGGTCTCCATCCAGGAAACCCTGGACGTAGGCGGGGTCGTGGACGGCGAAGAGGTCCTCGAGCGGCGCCGTCGTCGCCGGCGCGAGGTCACCTTCGTCCACGATCCCCTCCCCCACGAGCCGCTCCCTGAGCAGACCGTACTTGTGCATGGGGAAGCGGTGCTTGGGGGGCAGCACCACCTCGAAGTGATCACAGTAGAAGACGCGCACGGGCGAGGCAGTCTACCGGGCCCCCCGGGTCCCTGCGCGCGAGGCACCGCCAGGAGCGGCACTGCCGCGAGGGAGACTGCCGCGAGAGAGACTGCCGCGGGGGAGACCGCCGCGCGCCGTCACGGCGCCGCAGCCGGCGCGGCCGCCTCCGCGAGCGCCCGCGCCGCGTTGTGGTACGCGATGAGCCCGAGGGTCTCGTCGTCCACGCCACGTCGGGCGAGCACCTCCAGGAGCGCGGGGTATCCGCTCGCGTCCTCGAGCCCCCCGGGGCGACGGTCGATGCCATCGAAGTCCGCGCCGAGGGCCACGTGCCTGGGGCCCGCGACCTCGAGGGCGTGCAGCACGTGATCTGCCACCCGGTCGAGGGGGAAGGGCGGCATGCCGGACTGGATGGCGTCGCCCTCGAGGAGCAGCCGCTCGGTGGGGTTGTCGCCGCCGGCGCGCTGATAGGGCTCGGTCTTGCGGAAGGCCTGCTCTGCCCGCCGCTCGGCCTCGTCAAGGAAGGCCGTCGCGAAGGGGATCCCGAGCACGCCGCCGCGCTGGGCGAGGGCACGCAGCTGGTCGTCGGTCACGTTGCGCGGGTGATCGCTCAGCGCGCGGCAGCCAGAGTGGCTGACCATGGGCGGCGCGGCCGCGGCTTCGAGGGCGTCGTAGAAGGTGCGCTCGCCCGCGTGAGAGAGATCCACGAGCATCCCCAACTCCCCCATGCGCTCCACGACCTGGACCCCGAACTTCGAGAGCCCCTCGGGGACCGCGGAGCCCGCGCCGTCGCGGCAAGAGCGTGCCCAGGAGAGGTGGTTGTTCCAGGTCAGCGTCATGACCCGTACGCCCCGCGAGGCGTAGTGGTCGAGCTGGTCGAGGTCGTCCTCGATGGCGTGGCCACCCTCGATGGCGAGGACGCACGCGAGGTGGGCGGGATTCGGCTCCAGGAGGTCCGCCCCGTCCACGACCTGCCGCAGGCTCTGCGGGTGCCTCGCAAAGAGGTCGTCCGCGGCGTCGAGAAGGGCGTTGGTCCGCCGCTTGGCGGCGCCGGACTCCTCGGCGTAGGGCCCGTCAATCCAGGCGGTGAGCACGACCGCCGCGAGGCCTCCGCGGCGCCCCCGGACCAGATCCAGGTGGCCGTGGGTCTCCCGGCCGAGGTCATGGCCGAGGTCGAGGGCCCTCTGGAGGGCGTCCGCGTGGCAATCAAAGACGGGCAGCATCCCGCCAAGGTAGCGTCGGGCGAGCCTGATTCGGCGGTTCATTCGACCCTGCCACGGTGACAGGGTCGAATGACCCGCCGCCCGGGCCCTGCCACCTTGGCAGCGGCGAAACACCCCCAGGAGGGCCCGGAGAGGGTACCTGGGCCGTCCGGCAGGCCCCGCGGGCCCCGGCATCGGACGCACGCGGAGCCCCGCCCCGCAAGCGGCACGCTGTTTGCTCCCTGACAGCGGAACCATGGACCGCCGAATCCTCATCGCTGACGACGACACCTGTGTGAGACAGGGAGCTGCTGAGCTCCTCGTCGGCTCAGGCCTCACCGTCGTGGAGGCCGGGGACGGTGAAGAGGCCATGGTGATGGTGGAGCGCTCCTTCCAGGCCGGCGAGCCTCTCCACCTGATCCTGGCGGACGTCCACATGCCGCCCCCCCAGCAGCCCAACGACCTGGGCCTCGAGCCTCGGGACGGCGGCCTGGCGCTCTTCAGCCTGCTTCAGGGGCAGCGCCCTGAGCTCCCCTGCATCCTCTGGTCAGGCGCCGCCTCCGAGGGCGTCGCCAGCTGGGCCCTCGACAAGGGCGCCCGAGCGTTCCTCCGCAAGCCCGTCCAGCCCCTCGAGTTGCGCCAGGAAGTCCAGCGCGTCCTCGACGAGGTCTGGGGCCGCGCCAGCTAGACAGAACATCGATCGACGTCGCGCCGGCCTCCGCCGCGTGGCGCCATCTTCTTTCCCTCCCCCTCCACTAGACCCCACGAAAGCAATCGGCGCCGTACGCGGCGCGAACCCATCATGGCCACCAAGACCAAGAAGAACGTCGCCATCCGCCCCCTCGGAGACCGCGTCCTCATCCAGCGCGTTGAGGCCGAAGAGAAGACCGCCGGCGGCATCCTGCTCCCCGAGAGCGCCAAGGAGAAGCCCAAGGAAGGGATCATCGTCGCCACCGGCGACGGCAAGACCCTCGACAACGGCGACAAGAGCACCTTCTGCGTCTCCAAGGGCGACCGCGTCCTCTTCACCTCCTACGCCGGCACCGACGTCAAGCACGACGGCGCGGAGTACATCATCATGCGTGAGGACGACATCCTCGCCATCATCGGCTGATCGAGCTGAACCCGCTCCACCCCTGACCACCACCATCCCATGGCAGCCAAACAGATCAGCTACGACGCCTCAGCGCGCGAGCACATCCGCGCGGGCGTTAAGAAGCTCGCGCGCGCCGTCAAGGTGACCCTCGGCCCCCGCGGCCGAAACGTCATCATCGAGAAGTCCTTCGGCAGCCCGACCGTCACCAAGGACGGCGTCACCGTCGCCAAGGAGATCGAGCTCGAGGACGCCTACGAGAACATGGGCGCTCAGCTCGTGAAGCAGGTCGCGCAGCGCACCAACGACGCGGCCGGCGACGGCACCACGACCGCCACGGTCCTGGCTGAGGCCATCTTCGAAGAGGGCCTCAAGAACGTCACCGCCGGCGCCAACCCGGTCGCCCTCAAGCGCGGCATTGATGCCGCCGTCAAGGGCGCCATCGGCAAGCTGGCCAAGATGTCCACGCCCGTGAAGGGCACCAAGGATATCGCGCAGATCGGCTCGATCGCGTCCAACAACGACCCCGAGGTCGGCGAGATGATCGCCCAGGCCATGGAGCGCGTTGGCAAGGACGGCGTGATCACGGTCGAGGACGGCAGCGGCGTCGAGACCGAGGTCGAGTGGGTCGAGGGCATGCAGTTCGACAAGGGCTTCCTGTCCCCGCACTTCGTCACCGATGCGGCCAAGATGGAGTGCGTCCTCGAGGACGCGCTGATCCTCATCCACGAGAAGAAGATCAGCTCCATCAAGGACATGATCCCGATGCTCGAGCAGGTCGCCCAGCAGGGCCGCCCGCTGCTCATCATCGCCGAGGACGTCGAGGGCGAGGCCCTCGCGACCCTGGTGATCAACCGCCTTCGCGGCTCGTTCCCCTGCGTGGCCGTCAAGGCCCCCGGGTTCGGCGATCGCCGCACGGCCATGATGCAGGACATCGCGACCCTCACCGGCGCGACCCCCGTCATGGAGTCCACCGGAGCGACCCTTGAGGGCGCGACGGTCAAGGACCTCGGCAAGGCCAAGAAGGTCATCGTGAGCAAGGACTTCACGACGATCGTCGAGGGTGCCGGCAAGAAGAGCGACATCAAGGGCCGCATCGACCAGATCAAGGGCGAGCTCGAGAACACGAAGTCCGACTACGACGCCGAGAAGCTCCAAGAGCGCCTCGCGAAGCTGTCGGGCGGCGTGGCGCAGATCAACGTCGGCGCCGCGACCGAGTCCGAGATGAAGGAGAAGAAGGCGCGCGTCGAGGACGCGCTCCACGCCACCCGTGCGGCCGTCGAAGAGGGCATCGTCCCCGGCGGCGGCACGGCACTCCTCTCCTGCATCGACACCATCGAGAAGCTCAAGCTCGACGGTGACGAGCGCGTCGGCGCCATGATCGTGCGCCGCGCCATCGAGGCGCCCCTGCGTCAGATCGCGGCCAACGCGGGCCTCGACGGCGCCGTGGTGGTCCAGAACGTGCTCCAGAACGGCAAGGCCGGCCACGGCTTCAACGCCGCGACCGACACCTACGAAGACCTCATCAAGGCCGGCGTCATCGACCCGACCAAGGTGGTTCGCTCAGGCCTCATGAACGCCGCCTCGGTCGCCAGCCTCCTGCTGACCACCGACGCGCTCGTCTCGGACAGCCCGGACAACGAGGAGCCCGCTGCTCCCGCGGGCCACGGCCACCACCACTGATCCCTCCGCGCCCCCACCCGGGCGCACCAAGGACGGAATCGCGCGGGCCGCGCCGGGGACCTCCCCGGCGCGG
>CALLKX010000078.1 GCA_938083085.1 uncultured bacterium | reverse complement strand
AGCATTTGCCCGAAGTAGCGCATGATCTCGTCGGCGCTATCGGTGCTCTCTTGGATTCGCGTGAGCCAGTGGAACATTGGGGGTCTCCGGAGGGAAACGGGTTCGATGCCTGATCGCGACCTGCGATCAGAAGAGGAGGATCCCGATCAGCGGGATGAAGATGAAGGTCACGACGACGTAGCCGATGACGTAGAGCTTGCTGCGGACCGCGGCGATGGCGAGCCCGCGCGCCATGTTGATGGGGATCCGACGCACGGCCGCGAACGGGAGGACCATGGAGACCGAGAGCGTGTTGAAGATCATGTGCACGAGCGCGATCTTCAGCCCCTCCAGATCCGTGGCCAGGGAGGCAAGGAAAGCCGTGATGGTCGTGCCGATGTTCGCCCCGAGCATGAGCGGGAAGGCGTTCTCCAGCGAGAGCACCCCGCTCGCGCAGAGGGGGACCAGCAGCGAGGTCGTGATGCTCGAGGACTGCACCGAGATGGTGATCAACGCCCCCGCAGCCACGGCCAGCAGCCCGGACTTGCGGACCGCAGCGTTGAGCGCTTGCTCCGCTCGACCCGCCATCACCTTGCGCATCACGCGGGTGATCGTGGTCAGGGAGATCAAGATCAGACCGAGCCCCGCGACCAGGAGCAGAATGGTGAGCAGGGCCCCCCCAGCACCGAGGGACTCAAAGCCGTCCTTCACGACCCCCGCGCCCGCCTTCACTGCGCCCTTGATCGGGCTATCCAGCTTGCCGCCAGCCTCACCGACCGGGAGCTTGTCGGCGATCAGCGTAGCGGTCTTGGCCAGAAACCCCGTCGCCATCTCGATCGGCAGGAAGACGGCCACCGCGAGCAGGTTGAAGAAGTCGTGGGCGGTGGCGGCAGCGAAGGCGCGACGGAATTCCGTACGGCGCGCGACGCTCCCAAGCGACACCAGCGTGTTGGTAATGGTGGTCCCGACGTTGGCGCCCAGGATCATGGGCACCGCCGCCTCCAGGCTGACGGTTCCCGATCCGACCAACGCGACGATCGTCGAGGTCGTGACCGAGGACGACTGCACCAGCACCGTGGCGAGGATGCCCGCCGCGAGCCCGGCGAAGGGGTTCGACACCCCGTTGAAGATCCCCTCAGCCGCGCCGGCGCCCGCGAGCTTGATCCCGCTCTCGAGCAGCTTGATGGCGACGAGGAAGAGATAGAGCAGCGAGAAGAGGAGCGCCACGCGCAGAACGATGACGTGAGCTCCGCTCGAGGAGGGCTGCTGGGTCGCTTGGGGAGTGCTCACTGGAAGTCGGGCGCTTGCTGCGGGACGTTAGACCAAAATTAGCGCGTGGACGCCCTCGAATATCCGCGGCTCGCGAAGATACGTGCCCAGGAATCTTGAGCAACCTTTCTCCGCCGCTGACCATTGGGGCCCCCGAGGACGCCGGCTCCCCGGCCTCGGCACGGACGGCCCCAAACCCGAGGCTGAACAGGCTAGTGAAGGGTCCCCTGCCTGCCCCCATGACGGTGGGAGTAGCATCGAGGACATGTACGCCTCCCTCAGCCTCCTGCTCTGCGCCGCGGTGTCCCCCGCGGCCGGTCTCTCGGCCCTCGCCCCGGCCCTCGCCCCGGCCCCCGGCTCGGCCCCCGGCTCGGCCCCCGGCTCGTCCCTGGCCGCCGCCCGGAGCGCCTGCGACGAGAGTTCGCAAGAGCCCGAGGGCCAGCGCCCCGACACGATCGACGCTGCCCGCTTCATCACCTCCCGCCGCGGCGCCGTGAACCTCCCGCTGCCCGAGGAGGCGGACTCGTTCTTCTTCGTGGTGTACGGCGACCGCACAGGCGGCCCGGACGAGGGGGTCGAGATCCTTCGGGCGGCGGTCGATGAGACGAACCTGCTCGGCCCGGACCTGGTAATGACCGTCGGGGACCTGATCCAGGGCTACAACACGACCGAGCCCTGGATGACTCAGATGCGAGAGTTCCGCGGGGCGATGTCGGGCCTGCGTGCGCCCTGGTTTCCCGTGGCCGGCAACCACGACATCTACTACCGGGCGCCCGCTGGCTCGGCGCGCCCCGCCGAGGAGCACGAGGGGCGCTACGAGATGCACTTCGGACCGCTCTGGTACGCGTTCAAGCACAAGAGCGCCTGGTTCATCGTCCTCTACACGGACGAGGCGAACCCAAAGACCGGGGAGCGGAACTTCAACAAGGCCGAGTGCCAGACCATGAGCCCCGAGCAACTCGCCTGGCTCGATGAGACCCTGGAGGTGACCAAGGACGCCCCGCACGTCTTCGTCTTCTGCCACCACCCGCGGTGGATCGGCGGGAAGTACGGGAACGACTGGGACAAGGTGCACCGTCGGCTGGTGGCCGCGGGGAACGTGAAGGGCGTCTTCGGCGGACACATCCACAGGATGCGGTACGACCCGAAGGACGGGATCGAGTACTTCGCCCTGGCGACGGTCGGCGGAAACCAGGGCGGCTCGGTGCCCGAGGCGGGGTATCTCCACTGCTACGACCTCGTCACCGTGCGCCCCGACCGCATCGAGCGCGCCACCCTCCCTGTCGGCGCGGTGATGGACCCGCGGGAGATCACCGGCGAGGTGAGCGCGGAGGCGCCAAGGCTCACAAGGGTCGTGCCCTCCGTGAGCGGCCCCATCGAGGTCGCGGCCGACGGGAGCGTGAACACCGAGATCGAGGTGACCCTCCAGAACCCGGTGGCGCGCCCTGTGGATATGGAGCTGCGCCTGACCTCCGGCGACCCGCGCTGGCGATTCACCCCAGACCACGCCCACGGCCGGCTGACGCCCCGCGGGACGCGAACCCTGAAGTTCAGGCTCGAGCACGCCCCAGGGGCGATCGACGCGGCCTTCCAGGCCCCCTCCCTCGCCGTCGGCTTCGACTATCTGACGGACACGGCGCGCTTTGCCATTCCGGTCCGCGACCACCCCCTGTCCCTCGACGTGTCGTCGCTCCCTCCGGTCCCCCGCCCGGCCTCGGAGATGTTCCTCCAGCTGCGCGGAGCTGGTCACGCGATGGTGGGCGCGGCGGCCGTCCCGCTGCCGGACGGCCCCTTCACGGTCGAGGCGTGGGTCCGCGCCCGGACCTTCGCAGCACGGCAGGGGCTCGTATGCCGCACGGAGAACTCGGAGTACGGCCTGTTCGCCGATAGCGGCCGCCTGAGCTTCTCCGTCCACCTCGACGGGGCCTACGCCAGGGCGGAGGCCCCCGAGGAGACGAGAATGTCACCCGAAACCTGGCACCACGTGGCCGGTGTCTTCGACGGGGAGGAGGTCAGGCTCTACCTGGATGGGGCCGTCGTCGGGCGCGTCCCCGCGAGCGGCTCACGAACGACCAACCAGCTCCCCCTGATCATCGGCGGCGACGTCCTGGGCAGCGGCGCGGCCACCTCGACCCTGCGGGGCGATATCGACGAGGTTCGCCTGTCCCAAGGGGCCCGGTATCTCGCAGACCGGTTCGAGCCGCTGCGGCGGCATGTCCCGGACGAGCAGACCGTGCTTCTGCTCCCGATGGACGGCGCCCTGGGGCCCATTCTGCGCGGCCAGCGAGCGGCGGGAGCGACGATGAAGGCTGGCGCGAGGCTCATCCGGGACTGAGTGGAGGTACGAGGTGCGGCGAGGGGCGGGCCGGGGCCTTATGCTCTCCGGCGTGATGTCCCGATCCCCGCACCCCCTCTCCATCCCCCTGCTCCTCGTCGCTCCCGTCGCCTGGGGGCTCCTCGCCGGAGTCGGACCGGCCGCCCCGGCTAACGCCGCGGGGTCGAGCCTGGCCGGCGCGACCTGGTCCCCGGTCGAAGGCCCGGTCGTAGGCCCGGTCGTAGGCCCGGTCGAAGGCCCCGTCGAGGGCCCCGTCAAAGGCCCTGCCGAAGATCCTGCCGCCCGGGTCGCCGGCCCGCTCGCCGAGGAAGGCGCCGCGCTCCACGGGGCGGCTGGCGAGGTCTCCTTCGCCCGACTCGACGACGTGCTTATCTGGCGGGACGGACGGAGCCCCAACGGCAAGCAGGCCCTGGGGCAGCTCCTCGAGCTGCGGGTCCTGGCTGCCATGGCACGGGCCGCGGGGCTGGAAATCTCTGACGAAGCCCTCCGCGCCCGCTTCGACGAGCTCGACGCCATGGCCCGACAGGGTGGCGCCGAGGATGGCCTGGCCGCAGACATCGCGGCTCGGGGCATCGCGCCGGAGGAGTTCCGCGAGTACCTCCGCCTGGCCATGATCCACGAGGCGCTCACCCGCG
The DNA here is from genome assembly GCA_938083085.1 of uncultured bacterium. Lineage (GTDB taxonomy): Bacteria > Planctomycetota > UBA1135 > UBA1135 > Saltatorellus. The sequence continues at coordinate 14,721 of CALLKX010000078.1, read as the reverse complement.
AGGCCCTCGGCCTCCCCAAGGACGCGCCCCTGACCGCGGACCAGCAGCAGCTGTGGCTTGAGTCCGCGCTCCGCGAGCGAGGGGTCACTGAAACAGCACACCCTTGGGCAGACGGGGTCGTCTGCGTCTCGGGGGATGTGACCATCACCCGCGCAGACTTCGGCGCCCACCTCCGCAACCAGATCGATGCCGAGGATCAGCGCAACGCCCTCTACCTGATCCTCCTCGAGCGTGCTGTCCGCTCGCGCATGCCGGAGGTCACCGCCGAGGGTCTGGAGTCCGCCCTCGACCGAGAGATCGAGCGGCGCGCCGCGGAGGCCCTGGCAGATCCGAACTACCAGGGCGCCTCCTACGAGCAGCTCCTCGATGCGCGCGGCCTCTCCATCGAGGCCATCCGGCGCGACCCGGCGATCCGCGCCGCCGCCCTGGCCCATGAGGCCGTCGACCGCGCCCATGACGACGAGAGCCTGAAGGCCGTGTACGCAGCAGAGCGGGCCTACTTCGACGGCCTCTTTGGCGAGTCGGTCGAGGTCCGCGTCTGCTTCCGCAACGCATCCCCCCGCGAGGACGATCCGCTGCGCCCCTCCTTCACCAAGGTCGAGGCCGAGATGGCCGAGATGCTCGCGGCGATCGAGGCTCCCGCCGACTTCGCCCGGGTCATCGAGATCCACAGCGAGGATCGCACCACGCGGGAAGCCGGCGGCCTGGTGGGCCGCTTCACCCGCGGCACGCCCGGCGTCCCCGAGGCCCTGCGCGAGGCGACCTTCGCGGAGCTCGACCGGACCGGCGGGACGCTCGCTCCCGGCGGCGTCCTGATCGGCCCGATCCGGCTCGAGAACGGCGTGCTCCTGGCCCAGCTCTCCAACCGGTTGCCCTCCCCCACCTGGGAGACCATGAGCCAGCACGTCCACCGCGAGCTGCGGCGGCGCTTCCTCGAGGAGTCGCTCTCACGCGACTCCGTCATCACCTACCTCGACTCCAAGTGAGAGTCCCCCCCATGTTGATCGGTGCACCCAGATGTTGATCGGAGAAGTCGTCGGGAGCGTGGTCTCGACCCGCAAGGACGAGCAGCTCGAGAGCTTCAAGCTGCTCGTGGTCCAGGTCCGTGATCACTCAAATCAGCCCAAGGACCAGTACGTGATCGCCGTGGACTCGGTCGGCGCGGGCACCGGGGACCTGGTGCTCTACGCCACCGGCTCCTCCGCGCGGCAGACGCTCACCACCAAGGACAAGCCCTGCGACGCCGTCGTCATGGCCATCGTCGACTCCTGGGACGTGGGCGGCGAGAACGTCTACGAGAAGTGGAGCAGCTGAGCGCACCATGTACCTCGGCAGAGTCACAGGGCGCCTGGTCGCCACCGTCCGCTACGAAGGGATGGACAACGTGAAGCTCCAGCTCCTCGAGCCACTCGATGAGGCGGGCAAGCCGACCGGCGAGCAGCTCGTGGCGGCCTGTGCCCTCTCCGTGGGCCCGGGCGATCTCGTCCACTACATCGACGGGCGAGAGGCGGCCCTCGCCCTCCCGGACGAGACGTTCGTCCCGGTGGACGTGGCGATCACCGGGTTCGTGGAGCAGGCCCACGTGAACGGCGCCGACCTCCCCCTGGACCTCGCCCCCGAAGGCGCCCCCCAAGGCGCCCCCCAAGCGGAGGGCCAGCGATGATCCTCGCCGACGTGATCGGAACCGTGGTCTCGCCCTCGGTCCAGGTCCCCGCCCTCGACGGGCGCAAGCTCCTCGTCGTCCGCCCCGTGCAGCCTGAGGGCGCGCCGGTCGGTCCCAAGCCCCGCATCGCCATCGACACCATCGGCGCCGGCGTCGGAGACCGAGTGCTCGTCATCGACGAGGGCAACGCCGGCCGCCAGATCCTCTCGGCTCCGAACGCGCCGGTGAAGACCCTGATCATCGGGTTCGTCGACGAGGTGGAGATCGACGGGCGTCGCGTCTACGACCACGGAGCCCCCTCATGAGCGCCCGCACCTGGAGCGAAGAGGAGTCGCGGCTCCGCACGGCGATCTGCCGCGTCGGCAAGCTCTCCTACGACCGCAGCTACATCGTGGGCGCCGACGGCAACATCAGCGCCCGCATGAACGACGGGACGATCCTGATCACCCCGACCGGCGCCATGAAGGGCTTCCTCGAGCCCATCCACATCGCCCATGTGGACATGACCGGCCGCGCGCTCGACGACGGGCCGAAGCCCTCGAGCGAAGTGGGTATTCACCTGGTCAGCTATCAGGAGCGGCCGGACTGCAAGGCCATTTGCCACGCGCACCCCCCCCACGCGGTCGCGCTGACCATCGCCGGCGTGGATCTGCAAATGCCGATCATCCCGGAGATCATCGTCACCATCGGCGGCATCCCCACGGCGCCCTTCGGCACACCTGGGACGCCAGAGCTCCCCGAGACCATCCGCGAGCTCGTCCGCTGCTCCGACGTGATGATGATGCAGAACCACGGGTCGGTGACGCTCGGCACCAACCTGATGGACGCCTACAAGAAGCTCGACATGCTCGAGCACACCGCCAAGATCCTCTGGCTCGCCCACGTGGCCAAGGGCGGCCTCGACCCGCTGGCACCGGATCTGGTGGAGAAGATGCTCGCGACTCGCTCCAAGCTGGGGATCACGACGCGCAACACCCTCGAGAACCAGTGCGGCCTCGACGGGAGCCGCTAATCCAGGCCACTGGCGGGGCCTGCGCCCGGAGCGCGGACAGCGAGGCCGGATGAACGAAAGCGCCCGCGCTCCTCACGGAGCGCGGGCGCTTTCGTTCAAGGCGCCGGGGCCCAGGGATCAGTAGAGGGTGACCTCGGCCCACTTGGAGCGCGCCACGCCGCCCGCTGCCGCGGCATCGCGGACCAGCCACTGCATCCAGAACTGGGTCCCGACCAGCGCCGGGTCGGCGGGAATCGCCGCGTTCCAGGTGCCGAAGCCCTGGCCACTACCGACGCCAGAGAGCTGGGTTCGGAAGGCGATGCGGCTCGGGGAACGATTGATGACCCCCCCGATGGAGCCACCGCCGCCGGCCCCGGGCGCCTGATCGCGGAGCGCGAGGAGGGCGGGGGCTCCGCCGAGGGCCTCGGTCACCGCGACGCGGAACTGGCCGTTGCCGACCTTGGGCGGCGAGAAGGCGAGCATCTGAGGCTCGTTGCCCCCCGACCCGGCGCGGCCGTTGCCCACGAGGGTGGCCGCAGGGCCCATCTCACTCCTGAGCAGCGGTCTGTCGAACGGAGGGAGCTCGGCCGCGACGCGGGGATCGGTCAGCCCGCCTCGGATGAAGGCCTCGATGGTCGAGGCCGTTCCGGGCGAGAAGAACACGTTCTGAACGAGCGGGTCCTTGTTCTCGGCGAAGGGGCCGGCCCCCTGGTTGTAGATGAACACCGCCAGGAAGAGGTTCGCCCAGTTGGGGTCGCCGTGGTGGAAGAAGCGGGGCCGCAGGTCCGCGTTGCGGAGTGAGGGCACCTTGAACCGCCCACGGTCAGAGAAGTTGCCGGTGACGCCCTGGCGCCCGTTGTCCTCCGCAATGGCGCGCATCCCGATGTTCCGGTAGGAGCCATCCGAGAAGAGCGGCGGTGTGTGGCACTGGGAGCAGCGCAGCCCGCCCGACATGAACAGGTTCATGCCGCTCCGCTCCTGGGAGTTGAGGGCGCCGGTGAAGCCGTTCTGATAGCGGTCCCAGGGCGTCTGGTCGGGGTGCAGCGTTCGTTGGTACGTGGCGAGCGCGAAGCCGATCCGCTCGGCGGTGATGGCGGGGTCCCCGAACGCGTTGTTGAACAGGTCGGGGTAGGAGGGGTTGACTGCGAGGGCCGCGACGAGGTCGGGGTTCAGGTTGGCCGCCAGCGCGAGGGGCTGGACCTGCTCGAGCTTCCCTCTGACGTCCGCCCACGTGCGCCCCTCGTCGGCCATCTCCACGAAGGAGAGGATGGGTCCAACGGCCTGGGACTCGAGCGCGCCGCCGCTCTGGATGCTGACCTGTCCCGTTTCGGGGTTGATGAAGGTGGAGCCCGCGCGGCCGTCCCAGAAGAGCTCGTCAAAGAACGCGGCCCCGATAGGTGACGGCGACCGGCGCCCGGTGACCTGAGGCGAGAAGCCGAAGGTGGCGTCGGGCTTGAGGTTGCCGCCGCCGTCCGCCAGCCGAACCCCGGCCGAGGCAAAGCGGTCGTCCGAATCTCCGTACACCCCGTTCAGGCCCGGGTGCCGGCTTCCCATATCAACGCGGGGGTCCGAACCACCCGCGCTCGGGATGTGACAGGTACCGCAAGCGACCGTGTTATCCGACGACAGCTGCTCGTCCCAGAAGAGCGCCTTGCCGAGGACCCTCTTCGCCTCGGTGATCGGGTTCTCCGGCGGAAACGGCGGAGGGCCGAGCGACTGGGCCGCGGCGAGAGCGGGGAGAGCGAGGAAGAGCGAAGCGGCGATGGGGAAGCGCATGAGAGGAATGTTACCCCGCGAGGACATGGGGCCCAAGGCCTGGACGATGGGGCTTCCCCTCGATCTGTGCTCCAGACCGGGACACACACGCGACAAGATGACGCGAAGTCGAAATCGAACTGCGGCGCTGAGTCGCTGAGTCGCTCAGCGGCGGCGAGCCCGGGGTCCACCGCCCCGGGGTCCGCTGCCCTGGGGGCTTCTGCCGCTAGAGCTTCCGCCGCTAGAGCTTCCGCCGCTGGCGGCCGCTTTGCCCTCGTCCACTGCGCCGCCCTTGCCCTCGGCGGCGACGCGCAGGGAGATCAGCGCCTGCTCGACGGTCTCATCCTCGGCGCCGCGGCGCTCCACAGGACGCACCAGCGTTCCGAAGAGCAGCACGCCTCCGCTGCGCAGGAACCACTCGCGGCAGCTGAGCTCTCCGGCGTCGTAGTCCACCTCGAAGCCGACGAAGTCCCCGAGGCGCACGTCCCGCACGGGGGCGCCCGCCTCGAGGTGATCGGCAGCGACCTCATCGAGGTCGTCGTCGTTCACCTCACCGTCCTTCTTCCGGTGCCCCTGCATCTGCAGGCAGCCACCGTCCTCGGAGGTGTACATGACCGCCCCCTCCTCGGAAGCCATGTCCCAGCCCTCGGGGCCTTGCATGCCCCAGCCGTCACCTTCAAAGCGCTGCGCCATGGGAGAAGGGTACCCGGATCAGCGCCGGCGCGCCTTGGGGAGGAGCTCCACCATGGCGGACCCCATGGCGTCCCCCACCAGCAGGTAGCTCTCGGAGTTCCCGTACCAGTGGTGGCCGTGGCCCGTGTTGGGCGAGTCCTCGGCCGCGCGCAGGAAGTCATCCGTCTCCACGAAGGCGGTGGGCCCGCGCCGGCGGGCCGCCTTCGCGCCAGCCTCCTGCCCCTCGTGAAGCGCCGGATTGTTCATGTTGCCGGTCTGCCCAACGACGACCGGGAGCTTCTTGGAGTCGAGCCGCGCGCGAACGTCGTCGATCAGGTGCTCCAGGCTGTCCGCGTAGCTCCGCGTCGCCTCGCCATCGCATCCGTCGTTCCATCCCTGGAACCAGACGAAGCCCTCGAGCTCAGGCTCCAGGTCCTTCCACTGCGGGAACGCCGCCCCAACGTCCGCGAGGGCCGCGTCCAGCTCCTCGAACATGCGCTCGTAGTACGGGCCCACCTCACCGCCCGCCGACGGCGGACGGAAGTCCACGTGGAGGCTCTTGCCGCCCCAGCAGGCCTTGACGAGGAGCACGGGCCCTTCGAAGCGGTCCCCGAGCACCTTCCCGAAGGCGAGCTCCGGCCCGAAGTGGTGGCGCCCGGGATAGACGGCATATCCGATCGAGAGCGGCCCCTTCTTCTCCTCGTTGGCAGAGCGGTACCACACGCCGACGTCCTCGCGCTCGCGCCAGCTCCCGCCCTCGTCGCGGACCCAGCCCCAGCGTTCCTCAAACTCCGGCTGCTCGAGGAGCTTCGCGAGCGTCCCGCGGCCGCCGTTGTAGTGCTGCTCGTGATCGAGGTCGACCACGGCTTGGCCCTCCATGTTCGACTGCCCCGCCAGCAGGAAGACGTGGAGTTTTCGCGGCTTCTCCTGCGGCCCCGGCGTCGGGGCAGCCGGCCCGTGGAGGGAGAGGAGCGGCGGCGTTCCGGCGAGGACGAGGAGCAGGGCGGCGAGCTTGGGGTTCATGGGCCCACCATAGGGCACCGCCCCTCCCTTGCCCTCGCCTCTCTACTTGCCGCTGCGGCGACCGCCGCCCATGGCGCTGAACTGCTCGACCTGCTGCTGATTGAGCACGCCCTGCAGCCCCGTCTGATACGCCTCGGCCTCGTTGCTCTTCATTTCGCCGGCCGCCGCGCGGTCGCCCGACTCCCAGAGCCGCATCATCTCGGCGACCCGCTCGTTACGGGCCTCGATGACGCCCCGGAGCCCATCCGTCTGGGCGCTCGTGAGTCCGAGTTGCCGCTGGTACTCCGGCATCTGGGCGTCGAGCTTCGCCATGGCCTCGGCCCTCCGTGAGTCGGCCTTGGCGGTCTGCTCCGCAGCGCGAACCTCCTCGAGCGCGGCCGCGACGTCCTGCTTGAGCCCCTCGGGGACGGCAGCCTTGCCCCCCGACTTCAGCGCTGGCTCCGAGAGTTCGGCGAGCAGGTCAGCCCGCAGCGCGTCGAGGTCCGACTGCTGCACGAGGTCCCCCGCAGGGATGCGGGCGGGCGCCGCCGGACGGTTCGCCATCATCTCGAGACGCCCCGACATCTTCTCCAACTCGCCGCGCAGCGCCGCGACCTCATCAAGAACCTCGTCGAGACCTTTGTCGTTCTTCACGATCGGATCGACGCGCTCCGGCCTCGGGCCAGCGTTGAGGTTGATGAGCAGGGCGAGGCTGGCGAGGAGGGCAGCGGCGAAGAGGAGGAGCAGGAGCTTCATGGTGTGCTGAACGGGACCGAGGGACCGGGTTGAGGAGTGTAGGTCGGTGCGACAAGCTGATGGCGAGGTCGGACGGCGGACTGGCTGGTGACCGGGCTGAGCAGATCTGGGCTGGGTTGGGCTGGGTTGGGCCATCACGGGGCCGGGCCTTCACCGGGACCGGCCTGCTGCGGGCTGAATGACCACGCTGTGGATCTTCAGCCCCGAGCCGAGGTCGTGACCGAGGCACCACCAGTCCTCGATGATGCTCCCGGAACGGTGGCCCGTGGATGCACCACTGGAGACGGCCGGTAGGCTCTCGCCCAAGGGCTCGAACTTCTTCGCCGGCTGGTAGGGCACGAAGTCTCCGCCCAGCAGGTCGAGCTCGAAGGAGGTGCCGCCAGGCAAGACGCTGGAGGTGAAGCTCACCTTGCCAGCGTGCCTGCGATCGGCGTGGGCCAGGGTCAGCCCGACCGTCAGCCTCGTGGGACGCGCAACCCAGCCGGTGACGAGGATCCTCGAGTCGTCCGCGAGGAGCACCGGCGCGCTGTCTCCGCCCGCAGAGACCGGCCCGGCGGCGATCAGCGCTCCCCCGGTCTTCCCCCACCCGGTCTTCCGCCACTCGGTCTTCCCCCCCTCGGATCCACCCGAGGGGCCCTGGAGGTCTCCTGGCATCGCCTCCCCCTTCTTCCACCGGCCGGCCTTCTTCCAGAGCGCGACCGCCTCAAGGCCCCCATCCGCCGCGAGAAAACGCTCCAGCGCCTCCGTCTCGGTCAGCTCCCCCCGATCCACGGCCCGGGCGAGGTCCGCCTTGAGCGCCTTGAAGTCCGTCACGAACCGGCCCTGGGTCGGATCGCTCCTGAGACTCGCGCTCCAGCTGGCGGTGGGTTCGGGCCTCTCCCGCGAGCGGAAAGCGTCCCCGGCGGAGCGCGTGGCCACCGCGAACTCACCGGCGGCCACCTCCACCCGCCGACCGTCCGCGTGCCGAACCATCTCGACCCGGCCCTGCGTCACGTCGAGGGTCGCTCGCTCCTCCGAGGCCAGGACCCGGAAGCTGGTCCCAAGGACCTCCAGCTCCGCCGCCGGCGTGAACACCAACAGCGGGTGCTCCCCCTGCGGCTCGATCTCGGCCAGCAGGCGGCCGCCGTCCAGGGCGATGATCTTCCGCCCCTCGTCGGAGACCGTCGCCCGCGCGATCCCGGTCAGGGTGAAGGTCGACCCATCGTTGAACGCGAGCTCGGCCCAGGCATCAGGGCCGTGGAGCGCGAGGACGCCGCCGGGGAGCGTCGAACCCGGCCCCGGGAGCGGCTCCGCCTGCCCGCCTCCGGCGACCCACTCCACAGATCCAGCGGCCTCGATCACCCGGAGCACCGGAGCCGGAGAACGCCCGGAGGCGTTGAACAGGACGGCACCCATCAGGGCCGCGGCAAGCGCCGCGCCGATCGCCATCCACCGACCCGGACGCGGCCGTCGACCGCCGCCCTCACCGGGCAGCCGGGCCATGGTGGCCGCCACGAAGTCAGCGCGGTCCCCCGCGGTCGTCGAGAGCACCAGCCCCAGCTCCCGGTGGAGGCGCAGGGCCTCGATGCGGCCAGGTCGCGCGCCCGGGTCGGACTCGAAGGACTGACGTAGCGCCTCCATGCCAGCCTCGCTCAGGTCTCCCTCGAGGTAGTCGCGCCAGAGGGCATCGGGTCCCGGGTCCCCTTCGCCGCGATCGCCGTCCCCCCGGTTCGTATGGTCTCGGTCCTTCACGCGCTCTCCCCCTGGCCTGCGAGGCTGAGCTCCACGCACTCGCGGAGGCGTCCGCGGAGCTTCCAGAGGGCCTTCTTGATCGCTGGCACCGATCGCCCGAGGCGCTCGCCGATCTCCACCAGCGAGACTTGCTCTCGATACCTCCACCCGAGCAACTCCCGGTGCCGGCCGTCCAGCTGGGAGAGGCACCGCTCCAGGTGCTCGATCCGCAGCTCCGGCTCCCCGCCCGGCTGCTCCTGGCGCGAGAGGTACTCCTCGAGCAGGTCGGAGGCGAAGCGCGAGTGGTAGTCCGCCGTGCGCCGCGCCCGGTTCATCTCGGTCCGCAGCTCGAAGCTCGCCAGGGTGAACAGCCAGGCGGCGAAGTCCGAGCCCGGCTCGAAGCGGTGGAGCTGAACGAAGGCCTGGACGAAGGCGCGCTGGGCGACCTCGTCCACGTCAATGCCTGGCCACGCCCGGCCCACGAGCCACGCCCGCAGGGGCCGCTCGAGCCCCGCGACCAGCGCCTCGAATGCCCCCCGGTCACCGCCACGGACCCGCTCGACCGCCGCCGAGAGGTCGGCGTGAAGGGCACCGGGGCGGTGCACTGGCTCCGCAGGGGAGCCCGAAGGGGACTGCTGTTCCTTGTCCATTGCTGGGGCGCCCGCTCCACTGCCCGGAGAGGGCGTGGTGGCGGGTCGTCTGATATCAGAGGCCGCTGCGGCCGGCGACGTTACCCACGATTACCCATAAATCCGGCGCCCTGATGGACGCCAGGCGGCCCTCAGCGGCGGCTCACCGCGTCCACGGAGCGCACCTCGCTGGCCCCTTTCTCTCCGACGGCGAAGGGGAAGCGCTGGTTGGAGGCCGCGGCCCCGGTCCGGCCCTGCTTGTCGAGGGCGATGAAGCAGACGTCGAGCTCGTAGCCCAGCGGGTCCACCGCGGCGATCCGGTGGACCATGGCCTCGCAGGCCTCCTGGGGGTGCATGCCCTGGCGCATCATCTCGACGATGACGGTGGTCGCGCTGTACCGCATGACGTTCTCGCCCACGCCGGTCGCGCCAGCGGCGCCGACCTCGTTGTCCAGGAAGAGCCCCGCCCCGAGGACCGGTGAGTCCCCCACCCGCCCCGGGAGCTTGCCGCCCGCGCCGCTCGTTGAGCAGCCGCCGTAGAGATCGCCGTTCTCGTCGAGCATCAGGAGCGTGATGGTGTCGTGCCCCTTCTCCGCCGGCTCGGCGGGGTCGCGCTCACGCTCGACCCACGCGGCCTTCTTGGCGTCGAGGTCCGAGACGTCGACGGTCTCCAGCCCCTGCTCCAGCGCGAACCATCGCGCCCCCTCCCCGACGAGCATCACGTGCCGCGAGCTGTCCATGACCCGCCGCGCGGCCGTGATCGGGTGCACGATGCCCTCCATGCCGCCGACGCTGCCAGCGCCCCGTGTGGGCCCCTCCATGATGCACGCGTCGAGCTGAGGGTAGCCCGCCGCGTTGGGCCGGCCCGCGAGCCCGACGGATCCGTCCGAACCCAGGGTCTCGATCAGGCGAATACCCTCCTCGATCCCGTCGAGCCCGGAGCCCCCCTCCGCCACCTTCTCGGCCGCCGCGTCCACCGCGAGCTTGCCGAAGGGCCAGGTCGCGATCATGACCGGGCCGCTCGCCGCGGGCGCAGGGGTGTCTTGCATGGGCGCGCTGGCGCAGCTGGCGAGGAGGGACGCGGGCGCCGCGAGGGCGAACAGGAGGAGCTTGGCGCTGGACATGGCCCCAAGGCTAGGCGGGCGCATCCGGCGCGACCAGCCAGGGAGGCAGGAAGACGTCAGTCCCCGGCCGGGAGCACCACCCCCTCGGGTAGGAAGGTGACCTCGCGGTCGTTGGCCAGGGCCGGCCCCTCTGTTGAGCGACCCGCGCCCACGGTCCGGTCGAGGCTCCGGAGCAGCTGCGCGACCCGCTCGGGCTCCTCCGCCGAGAGGTTCTTCTGCTCCGCGGGGTCCTCCGCCAGGTTGAAGAGCTGCAGGGGCGGGAGGCCCTGCTTCTTCGCGGCGTTCTCCCGCGGAGCGCTCCAGCCTCCGCTCCCACCGGAGAGGCAGAGCTTCCAGTCCCCCTCGCGGATCGCGAAGTGGCCGGAGACCGAGTGGCTCACGAGGGTACGGCGGCCGCTGGAGGGCGCGCCCCCGAAGATCGGGAGCCAGCTGTAGCCGTCCTCGCCGCCGGTCGTACGGCCGCGCTCCCCGGTCACGTCCTCGAGGGTGGCGTAGATGTCCGTCAGGCAGGCGAGCGCGGCGGAGGTCTCATTCGCAGGGACCACCCCGGGCCAGCGCACGATGAGCGGCACCCGGTGGCCCCCCTCGTAGATGTCGGCCTTGTGACCACGGAACCCGCCGTTCGGATCGTGGCCGTGTTCGGCGAGCAGCGGAAAGTTCGCCTCGGGGGAGCAGCCGTTGTCGCTCGTGAAGATCACGAGGGTGTTGTCGGCGACGCCCCCCGCCTCGAGCGCGGCCAGCACTTGGCCCACGTGATGGTCGACCTGCATCACGAAGTCCGCGTAGGGGTTCATCTCGCTGGCCCCCTCGAACGGCGGCACCGGGACGATGGGCGTGTGCGGTGAGGGCAGCGGGAGATAGAGGAGAAAGGGGTCGCCGTCGCGTGCAGCGGGCGCGCGTTCCCCGATGAAGCGGCAGGCCTCCGCGACCAGGTGCGGCAGAGCCTCCTCGATGACAAAGTCCTCTCCGACCGCCCCCTCGCGATACCAGCCATAGCGGTCCTCCTGGCGCGTGACGCCCTCCCTGCGATCCGGCTGTCCGGTCACCTCGCCCGACTCCACCCAGACATAGGGCGCCATGTCGAGCGACGCGGGGAGAACGTGGTAGTGGCCAAACCCGTTGATGTCCGGGCCGTTCGTCACCGGCCCTTTGAAGTCGATCGCCCCTCCGGCTTCGCCGCCCGCCCGGCTCCAGTCGAGGCCCAGGTGCCACTTACCAATGGCCGCGGTCGCGTAGCCCTGCTCTCCCATGAGGTGCCCGATGGTCGCGCGGTCTGCGGGGATGAGGTGGCCGCTGTTGCCGTTGAGCACTCCCTTCGCGAGCCGGCTCCGCCAGTTGTACCGACCCGTGAGCAGGCCATAGCGGGTCGGCGTGCAGACGGCGCTGGTGGAGTGCGCGTCCATGAAGGTCATCCCGCTGGCCGCCATGGTCGCCAGGTTGGGCGTCTTGATCTTGCAGCCTGCCGAGGTCGGCGAGACGTCACCGATCCCGAGGTCGTCCGCGAGGATGATGACGACGTTCGGCCGCTTGAGCGGCGGCGTCTCCGCGGCCGCGGGGACGAGAGGGTCCGGACCCGAGAGGCCGGGCGGCGGGAGGATCAGGGCGAGCAGCAGGGGGGCAAGAGAGGTCATGCAACGACCCTAGTTGGCCGGGCTCGACCCGCCAAGGCCCTCCGCCCCACACCCGCTGCCCCCCCTACAAGCACGATCCTCAGGCCCAAGTGGCGGCCCCCGACCGACTGCGACGTTGCCCCCTTGGCGCGAGGCACCCCCGTGGTACGGTCACCAGCACCCTCGGGGCCGGCCGTTGCCGCTCCGCTCGCTTCCTCTATGCCACCTCCCATGCGAATCCTGCTCTCTTCCATCAGCGCGGCCGTCCTTGTCGGCCCCTCCCTCGCTCAGTCCGTGATCCTGAACGACGACTTCGAGGTCAACTCGTCCGCCAGCTACACCCTGGTCGACGACGGCACACCGGACGGTTCCCAGACGTTCGCGTTTGATTACGTCGCCGCTGGTGTCCCGCTCGCGCCGCGCTCTGCTGCCGGCGACGTCGGCGGGCTCAAGCTCACCGTGAACGATACGGCGGGCTCCTCGGACGCCTGGACCGTCTACAACAACACGATCGTGTCCGCCGAGCGCTACAAGCTCACCGTCGACGTCTGGATGAACTTCGTCGGCTCGTCCGGGACGACCGAGTACGCCCAGATCGGCGTCGCGGGGGACGGGGTCTCCAGCAACACCATCCTCTCGCCCTCCGCGGGCTCCGGCTCCTACATCGCCTTCACGGGCGACGGTGGATCGGTCACCGACTACAGCTGGTTCAGGGACTGCAACAACGCCTTCCCCACCGACCCCGAGTGCGCCACCATGCCGAGTTCGCACTACAGCTATATGGGGTACGGCACGAACGCCTCCGGGGCCTTCTACCAGGCCCTCTTCCCCTCGCCGCCGGCCACCATCTCGGGGTCGCCGGGGAACATCTGGACCACGTTGGAGATCGAGGTCGACAACTTCGCCGGGGTGATCACTTACAGCTTCGACGGGCAGCTCACCTACCAGAGCGACTTCTCCGGGTCCTTCGACGGGCTCGTGAGCCTCGGGCTCTTCGACCGCTTCAGCTCCCTCTCGGGGCCGACCAACTTCGCGATCTACGACAACCTCGTCGTGGAGACGCTCCTCACTCCCATCGGCACGAACTTCTGCACCGCTGCGACAAACTCCACCGGTATCAGCGGCGAAATCTCGGCCCAAGGCAGCGACGTCGCAGCCGACAACAACGTCGTCCTGAGCACCTCGTCGCTCCCCCAGAACTCGTTTGGTTTCTTCCTGACCAGCCAGGCGCAGGGGTTCACGCAGAACCCTGGCGGCAGCTCGGGCAACCTCTGCCTCAGTGGCTCGATCGGCCGCTACGTGGGGCCTGGTCAAATCCTGAACAGTGGCTCCGGGGGCGAGTTCTCCCTGACTCTGGACCTCAACACCACGCCGCAGCCGACGGGCCTCGTCTCGGTCCAGGCCGGCGAGACCTGGAGCTTCACCTGCTGGCACCGCGACGCGGTCGCCGGCTCGGCCACGTCGAACTTCACCGACGGCCTGGAGATTCAGTTCCAGTAGTCGACGCCGGTCGGCCCTGAGAGGGTTGCCAATGACCAGCGGCCCCTGGAGAGCAAATCTCCAGGGGCCGCTGTCATGCCTCACCTCAGCCGGAGCTCAGCCCTCTCGCTCAAGGTCGCTCACCAGGCGCCGCACGATCTCCTTGCTACCCGTCCCCTCGGACTCTGCGGCGAAGGAGGTGATGACCCGGTGCATGAGCACGGGCTCGGCCACCGCCACCACGTCCTCCAGTCGGACCATGTAGCTCCCCTGCAGCGCTGCGCGGGACTTGGCTCCGAGGATCAGGTACTGCACGGCCCGCGGCCCCGCGCCCCAGGACACCAGGCGGCCGAGCCACTCCGGCGCCTCCTCGGAGCCGGGCCGCGTCCGCCGCACGAGCTTGGCCGCGAACTCGAAGATGTGCTCGGGTACCGGTACACGACGCACCAGGTCCTGCAGCGCCCGCACCCGATCGCCGTCGAGCACGTGCTCCAGCGGCGGAGCGGCAGCCCCAGTGGTCGAGCGCGCGATCTCGATCTCCTCGTCCAGGCTCGGGTAGTCCACCTCGACCATGAACATGAACCGGTCCAGCTGGGCCTCGGGGAGCGGATACGTGCCCTCCTGCTCGATGGGGTTCTGGGTGGCGAGTACGAAGAAGGGCTCGTCCAGGGTGTAGGTCCGCCCCACCACCGTGACGCGGTGCTCCTGCATGGCCTCGAGCATGGCGGCCTGGGTCTTGGACGGCGCGCGGTTGATCTCATCCGCCAGCACGATGTTGGCGAACAGCGGGCCCTTCACGAACTCGAAGTCCCGGCGGCCCCCTTCGCCCTGCTGGAGGATGTCCGTGCCGGTGATGTCCATGGGCATCAGGTCCGGCGTGAATTGGATCCGGCTGAAGCCCAGATCCAGGGTCTCGGCGAGCCGGCTGATCAGGAGGGTCTTCGCCAGGCCGGGCACACCCATGAGCAGCGCGTGCCCCTGGGCGAAGAGGCAGATCGCGAGCTGCTCGATCACGCCACGCTGGCCAACGATGACCTTCGAGAGCTCGTCGACCACGCGCTGGTAGTCAGAGCGGAGCGCGTCAATAGCCGCGACATCGTCGGCGCCAAGCTCGGCCGCGGAGGGATTGGATTCGGAGGTCATGTCAGAAGAGTCGGTGAGCGGGCGGGCGCATTGGGCCCGCCCGTGAGGCGGCGTGGGGATCGCGGAGTGGACGTTACTTGGCAGGGCCATCTGCGGCGGGGACGGGCCGAAGTCGCACCTCGACCGGAGCGTTCCGCCCCACGGTCCACTCCCAGCGCTGCGCGCCGCCCGCTCCGGGCGTGTACTT
>CALLKX010000077.1 GCA_938083085.1 uncultured bacterium | reverse complement strand
CCGCTGGGGCCGGGACCAGGCTCAGGAGTCGATCCTTGCGGGCAGCGGCTCGCCTTCGGGGACGAAGCTCATGGACACGGAGTTCACGCAGTGGCGCGTGTTCTTGTCCGTGAAGCGCTCGCCCACGAAGACGTGGCCCAGGTGCCCGCCACAATGCTCGCAGAGGATCTCGGTCCGCCGGCCGTCGGCGTCGCGCTCGTGGCGAACGGCTCCGGCGATCTCGTCATCGAAGCTCGGCCACCCGCAGTTGCTCTCGAACTTGTCCTCCGAGAGGTAGAGCGCGGCGTTGCACCGCCTGCAGGTGTAGGTGCCTTTCGCCTTGTTGTCGAGGAGCGCGCCCGTCCCGGGGCGCTCCGTGCCCTTCCTGAGGATGACGTACTCCTCTGAGCTGCTCAGCTGGTTGTACTCACCTTCGGCGGAGTCTTGCATGGGGGATCGGGGGTCGGTGCTGGACGGAGATTGCTCGCCCGCCGAGGTCAGATCGGACGTGGAGCCGTCGGAGGTCGAAGCGCCCCTGGCGGGCGCGTCGGGGAGAGGGCCCGTGAGTGACCCCTTGGAGGTCTCCTTGGCCGGCCTTGCCGCGGGCGCTGCGAGCACCGCCGGCGACCCGGTCGAGGCAGTCGAGGCAGTCGAGGCAGTCGAGGCGGCTCCGGCCGCGGAGGACTGCTCTGTGGAGGCCGCCCCTTCGCCTTCAGCCGGGCCGTCCGGCGCAGGGGCGCAGCAGGCGAGCACGGACAGGGCGATGAGGCTGGGGAGGATCTTGGTGCGGCTCATGGGGTGTCTCCGGGTTCTGCAGCATCATGGTCGATGGGCAGCCCCATTGGGAGGCAGCCATTTGGCTGAACCGGAGCTTCTACAGGGTCGGAACCTGCGTCCCGGACCGCCGGGCCCCAGCGCGAGACCCAGCGGCAGCGTGGTACCGGGTGAACAGGGCAAGCCGGGCCTGCGCGCGCCACACGGAGCACTGGCGTCACCGGGGCAACTCGACCTCGACCTCGGTCTCCTCGCCGGAGCGGATCTCGAACGAGATGGGGTCGGTCGCGCGCCGCGTTGAGTTGTTGTTGGGCTCGGACGTCTCCACCATGACGGTCCATTCGCCGGCGGCGAGCCCGCCCACGCGGGCGCGTCCAGCGCGCAGGATCTCGACCTTGGATTGACCCGAGGACTCCTCGTCGGCCGGGACGAGGGTGACCCATGCGACCCCCTCCGCTTCCCCGTTGTCTGCGAGCACAAAGAGCGCTGAGCCGCCCTGGGCGAGCTTCACGGAGCCCACATCGAGGGTCCTTCCCTGGCCCACCGTGAGGTCGGGGAGCACGCGGTCTGTGAAGCCGGGAGCCTTCAGGACGAGCTGGAGGGTGGACTCGGACTTCACGCCCTTGATCTGGAAGCTTCCGTCCGAGCCGGTCTTCACCCCCGTCTCGGTCATCCCCAGGAACTGGCGCGAGATCCTCGCGGACTCGTCCCCAAGAGAGCTGCGGATCTCCACCCGCGCGCCAGCGACCGGGTCGCCCTTGGGATCGACGGCGCGGCCCTTGATCGAGCTGATGGCGAGGTCGAAGGAGACGGTGTTGACGCCCACCTCGACATCGATGTCGACCCGTGCGGCCATGGTCAGGTCCTCATGGCGGATCAGCGCCGCCGCTGGACCTGTCCCGAGGTCTGCGATCTCGAAGCGGCCCTCGGCGTCTGTCGTGTCCGTCGATGGCTGGTTGCCAAAGCCCGCGAACTGGTCCTGGATGTTGATGAAGCGCTCACTGCGGTCCGCGTCCGCGGCGGACACGATCGACAGCCGTGCCCCCTCGGCTGGCTGGCCGCTAATGAGCACTACGCCCTTGAGGGTGGCCGAGGTTGGCAGGAGGTAGTCGAAGCGCACCTTCGCGCTGGCGGCCAGCTCCACGGTCCGCCAGTCGCTCTGCTCGTCGCCCATCCCCCGGCGTCTGCCGAACGGCTGACCGGCGTTGCGCATGGCGCGCACCTCGTAGGCGCCCGCGGGGAGGCCGTCGAAGACCGCGATGCCGTCCTTGCCGGACGCCTTGCCCGCCTTCCAGGGGCGTGACTCATCCATGCTCCGGCACTCCACGCGGGCGCCGGGGATGAGGAGCTCTCCATCACCGACGACGGCGACGGACAGCTCCGCCCCGCGCGACATGGTGATGCGGGCCGTCTGTCCATCCGCGCGGCGGATCAGTGGCTCCTCGAGGTAAGTCCCGTAGCCCCGGGCCTTCACCTCGAGGCGCGCCTCGGGGTCCGCGAGGTCGGACAGCTGGCAGCGGCCCTCTCGGTTCGTCTTGGCCCAGACCTCCCGCCCGTTGGCGCCGAGCATCATCTCCCTCGGGTTGGCCTCACGCCGGTTGGAGAGCGTCACCCGAGCCTTGCGGATGGGGCGCCCCGTGGTGGCGTCGACCACCTCGAATTCGAGGCGGCGTGCTCGCTCAAGCTCGAGGGTCCCGCCGGTTGCGAGGGCGCCCTCCGCGACGGTGATCGGCGGCGTGACGCCGCGCTGGTAGCCAGGGGCGTCGACGGTCACGGTGAGCTCCGCCTGCTCGGCCCCGGGGCGGAGCTCGTGTAGCGTCAGCTTGCCGTTCTTGATCCGCTTCGGGGGGCGCCCGCCCTTGGGGGTCAGCATGACCTTGGCGGATCGCTCACCCCACTTCGCGAGGACCGTCAACTCCTCGATCGGCTTGCGGCTGATCCGGTCAATGACCTTCAGCTCCACCTGCGCCCCGGGATCGAAGTTCAGGGAGGTGAACGAGCCGTCGGCGGTAGCCTCCACCGCGTTGGAGAGCAGCACCGTCTCGACAAACTGCCGCCGCTCCATGGCCTGGATCCGGTAGCGACCACCGGGCTCGAGCCCACCGAGCTCGAAGCTCCCGTCCTCCTTGACCTCGGCGGTCTCTTCGCCTGCCGGCGAGAGGCGTGCCGCCATGAGGGTCTGGAAGCGCGACTTGCCGTCCGACGCGACAGGCTCCAGGGTCGTGGCCGCGACCTTGCCGTACTGCCGGCCCTGCGGGTAGCCGGACACGACGCCGCGGATCACTCCGGCGCGCTCCGCCGTGATCTCGACGTTCAGCAGGACGTCCCCAGCTCGTTTGGCGCCGCTCTCGAAGCGTGCGGGCATGATGGAGTCGTGCTCGGCCAGGAGGACGATCTTCCCCTCGGGCTCGTGCTCCAGCTGAAAGCGCCCCTCGGCGTCGGTGGTCTCGAGGCCAAGGAGGTTCGAGAAGCCGATCTGATCCATGGTCGCGATCATCTGGTCCCCCTCGCGTTCAATGCGGCGAACTCGAGCTCCCTCGATCGCTCGGCCCTGGTCGTCGCGGACCCATCCCTCTACGACCACCGCCGGCGCGAGGATGACGTCCCCGAGATCCGTGGTGCTCTCCTGCCCGAAGATGTGCTTGGCCGGGGCGTCCACGAAGCCGCGGACGTCGGCCTTGACCCCGATCGTCAGTCCGAGCGGCTCCGAGTCCTTTGCCTCGAAGCGGCCGTCCTTTCCGGTGACCGTCTTGATGCGAAGCTGGCGGGTCCCGCCGAAGGACCGGATAGCGATCGTGTTGGCCTGCTCCCACGGCATCAGCTCGACGGGCACGCCCGCGAGGGGCCGCCCGGCCGCGTCGAGGATGCGGCCGCGGTAGGGGCCGTCCTCGGCGACCTTTCCGAGCCTGGGCCGCACCTGGCTTCGGACCTTGGAGACCTCGCTCAAGGTGCCCGCCTCGGCCACCTTCCGGGAGCCTTCGGACGGGCGTACCTCCAGGACGGACAGTTCGGCGTCGGCCTCCTGTCCGTCCGCCCGGACGACCTCGGACGGGCCGCTGCCGACCCTCTCGGTCTTGGAGGTGGGGCCCGTTCCGGACAGGAGGAAGACGCCAAGCGCCACCGCGGCGAGCGCTGCGGCGACGAGGAGGAGGGCGGAGTTCTTACGAGGCATGGGCTTGGCGGGGGAGGCTGAGTTGGCATCACATGCGCCGGGGCTTGCCAGATCGTCGCACTTCCGGCGCTTTTTCGCGTCAGGGCTTCTGGACGGCTGCTGGAGGGCCAGGTCGACGGCGTGATGGGGAGCGCTCGGGCCCCGCGCCGTCGGCGGCTGGAGGGCGGCGAGTGACCAGGAGAGAGCCTTGGGCGGTCTCGTGTCCGGTGGATGTCCCCGGCGAGGTCTCGAGGCTGCCCATCTCCTCCTCATGGCGCCGGTACCGCGCGCGCTCTCGAGGATCCGAGCGGAGAGCGCTGCGGAACCTGCACGAGGCATACGCGGTCCGACCAGGCGGGGCGCTGGGTGTGCACGGAACAGGGGCGGGCACCGGCGCTCGATGCAGGGGTGATCAATGGTGAGCGGGCCGCTCTATTGGGCAGGCGCTGAGGGGCAAACCAGCGCCCTGACCGAGCGTGCCAGTCGATGGCACCAGCCGAGTCGGCCAGCAGGGCAAGCTCGCGAAGTGGGCACACGAGAGCTGTCCACGGGGGATAAGGGGGGCTGCTGCTCTCAGCGCCCGGTGGCGCGCCAGGAGTCCGCTGCGCGCCCCAGGGAGACGCAGAGGAAGCGACGCGATGGGTGGGCACCGATAGCGGGAGGTTCCAGAGGGCCGGCCCGCGTTCCGCGCTGAGGTGGACGTCAACGTGGACAGTCTCATCCCGCAGCAGCACGCCGCCGGCGCCGAGTCCCCCGATCACCCTGACGCCTTCCTCGTCGATTGCCGGCGGTACCGGGAGTCGGTCCTCTCGATCGACGACGGCGTCGGCCGTCTTCTCGATGCGCCGGATGCGCCGGGTACGTCAGGGGAGCGCGACCGGACCGTGATGATCTTCACTTCAGACAACGGGCTCATGCTCGGCGAACATGGCCGGCGCCAGAAGGCCGTGGCCGACGAGCCGTCCATCCAGATTCCCCTCGCCGTACGCTCCTCCTCGTGGGGCCGCGGTTCGGCTCGGTGAGCGGATGAGCCGTCGTGGGGGAGGAGTGGAAGTACGTCCGCGTCGCGGCGACGCGCGGCGAGCAAGGGGCGCTCTTCCACCCCGCCGAGGACTCCGCGAAGGACCCCGCGGAGGACCCCGCGGAGGACCCCGCGGAGCGGCTCGAACTCATCGGGGATCGGTCGAGGGGCCGTTGCTGGAGCGCTGCAGCGCCGTCGTGGATGCCGAGGTCCTTCGACGGATTCTGAACCGGCCACGGCGCTTCCGGTTTGGCGAGAGGCATTCCGACCCCTGAGCGAGGCCTTCAACCTCGCGCGAGGGGGGGGCCTGGCCCTTCGTGGAGGCCTTTGGACTTCGGAATGGGTCACCGGGCCGCCCCGGGGCCAGGCCGGTCCCAAGGGCTCGCCGTCCCGCGCGATGCGCCTGAACGCCGGCCTTGGCGGTGAAATTGGAACGGGGCCCCGCGCAAGCTGCGCGGGGCCCCGTTCGTCAGTGAAGAAGAGCCCTCAGGGGGGCCTCGCTCACTCGTTGGCGGCCTTCATGGCCTCGCGGATAATCGGGGCCTCGTCCAGGAACTCGAGCCCGGCTTCCTCGTCGGCGTCCGGCGCTCGATCGATCCACACCTTGGACTGGTCCTCGAACTTGCCTCGCAGGAGGTGCTCGGCGAGGGGGTCCTCGATGTGACGTTCGATGGCCCGTCGGAGCGGTCGCGCGCCGTAGTCCTCGTGGAAGCCCTTGTTGATCAGGAAGTCGATGGCGCTCTTCGTGAGCTCAACCTCGATGTCGTGCTCCGCGAGGCGCGCCCGGACCTCGTCCAGCTGCAGGTGGACGATGCGGGAGAGGTCCTCGTTCGTGAGCGTGTTGAAGACGATGGCCTCGTCCACCCGGTTGAGGAACTCGGGGCGGAAGTGCCGCTCGACCTCGACCATGACGTCCGACCGCATCTTCTTCTTCCGGTCGCCAGCGTCCGCGGACGCCTGGTCGAACCGGCCGAAGCCGAGCTGGGCGCCGGCCTTCATCGTGTGCGAGCCGAGGTTACTCGTCATGATCAGGATGACGTTCTTGAAGTCCACGTGGCGCCCGAACGAGTCGGTCAGGCGGCCCTCCTCCATGATCTGGAGGAGCATGTTGAACACATCGGGGTGGGCCTTCTCGATCTCGTCCAGCAGGACGACCGAGTAGGGGCGACGGCGCACCTTCTCGGTGAGCTGCCCGCCCTCCTCGTAGCCGACGTAGCCCGGAGGCGCGCCGACGAGTCGGGAGGCGTTGTGCTTCTCCATGTACTCGCTCATGTCCATGGTGATGACGTTGTCTTCATCACCAAACATGAACTTCGCGAGCTGCTTGCAGAGGTAGGTCTTACCGACGCCGGACGGGCCGAGGAAGAGGAACGTGCCCATGGGGCGGCGCGGGTCCTTCAGGCCAGAACGGGAGCGGCGAACAGAGCGGGCGATGGCCGCGATAGCGTCGTTTTGGTTGATGACGACCGTGCTGAGCTCGACCTCCATCTGGAGCAGGCGCTCGGCCTCGGCCTTCTCGAGGCGCGTCAGCGGGATGCCGGTCATCTTAGAAACGGTCTCCTGGATGACGTCGATGTCGACCTCGCCGACGGACTCCTTCTCCTGCTGTTCTTCGCGCCATTCGTCCTGGATCTGCTCCTTCTTCTTCTTGAGCTGGTACGCCTGGTCGCGCAGCTGGGCGGCGCGCTCGAAGTCCTGGGAGGCGACGGCCTCATCCTTGTCGAGGTCGAGCTGCTCGATCTCCTTGGTGACCTCGCGCAGGTCGGGCGGCGGGACCATGGACTTGATCCGCACCCGGGCACCGGCCTCGTCCATCACGTCGATGGCCTTGTCCGGGAGGAACCGGTTGTTGATGTAGCGCGTCGAGAGCTCGACGGCGTTCTCAAGCGCCTCGTCGGTGTACTTGACCCGGTGGTGGGCCTCGTACCGGTCGCGCAGCCCCTTGAGGATGGCGACGGCTTGCTCGGGGCTCGGCGGCTCGACGTTCACCGACTGGAAGCGCCGCTCGAGGGCGCCGTCCTTCTCGATGTGCTTACGGTACTCGTCGAGAGTTGTCGCGCCGATGCACTGGATCTCACCGCGGCTGAGGGCTGGCTTCAGCACGTTCGAGGCGTCGATCGCGCCCTCGGCGCCGCCGGCACCCACGAGCGTGTGGAGCTCGTCGATGAACAGGACCACGTCTTTCACTCGGCGGACCTCGGTCATGACCGCCTTGATGCGCTCCTCGAACTGGCCGCGATACTTCGTACCAGCGACCATGAGGGCGAGATCCAGGACGACCATGCGCTTGCCGCGCAGGATCTCGGGGACCGTGCCATCGACGATCTGCTGGGCGAGTCCCTCAACGATGGCGGTCTTGCCGACGCCGGGCTCGCCGAGCAGGACGGGGTTGTTCTTCGTGCGGCGTGAGAGGATCTGGACGACCCGCTCGATCTCGAGCTCCCGTCCGATGACGACGTCGAGCTTGCCCTCGCTCGCGAGCTCGGTCAGGTCACGGCCAAAGCTGTCGAGCGCCGGGGTCTTCGACTTCGAGTTCCCGGACTGTCCGCTCGGGCCCTCCTCGCCGACGCCCGTCTCATCGTCTTCCTCGTCAGCGGTGTCGGCGCCGAGGAAGTCGAGGACCTCCTCGCGGACGTCCTCCAGCTTCACACCGAGGTTGAGCAGCACCTGCGCGGCGATGCCCTCGTTCTCCTTGATCAAGCCGAGGAGCAGGTGCTCGGTCCCGATGTAGTTGTGGCCGAGGTTCCCGGCCTCCTCCATCGAGAGCTCCAGCACCTTCTTGGCGCGGGGGGTGAAGGGCAGCTGGCCCATGGTCACCATGGAGGGACCGGTCTTGACGATCTTCTCCACCTCCATGCGGATCTTGTTCAGGTCGATCCCCATGTTCTTGAGGACGTTGGCGGCGACGCCGCTGCCCTCCTGAACGAGGCCGAGGAGGATGTGCTCCGTGCCGAGGTACTCGTGGTTGAACCGCTGCGCCTCCTGGCGAGCGAGGTTCATGACCTTCTTGGCGCGGTCCGTGAAACGATCGAACATGCTTTTCGTGTGGTGTCTTCCGAGGGCCTGTCGGGGACCGACCCCGGCTGGGGCGGCCTCGAAAGGACCTGGGAGCGGTAGTTGATTGCCCGCGCTTGCGGCGGCGTCGGGCGGGTGCGGGAGGGGCAGAACCTCTTGGGTTCTATTCTTCGGCCTTCAAGGCCCAGGAGTTGACGGTCCGTCGTCCAGACTGCCCTGGGCGGCCCGTGGAGCCCCTTTCATTGGGGCTCACGAGGACTTCGGTACGCTCGAAAAATCGCGGGCTGAGGAGGAGACCCTGCGGGTCGAAGCCTCCTGGGGCGGATGATGCCATCCGACCCCCGAAGGTCCAAGGACGGCCGCCTGGCTCCGGGAACGGGTGCCCCCGAGCCCAGGGGTGGACGTCGGGGCCAAGCGACAGGCGACAAGAGCCCCGGCGGCCTTGGGGGTGGGTGGGGTCAGGCCGCCAGACCGCCTCAGGACCTCTTGAGGCATGAGCAGGCGGCGGAGCCCTTCGGCTTGAGAGCAGGGGGGGGCGGGGGGCTGGAGGCGTCGCAAGGGCAAGCATCAGGAGCCTGAGGGGCGGCCAGGGCCCATCGTTCCATGGCTCCATGGCTCCATGGCTCCAGGGCGGCTCGGGCCCTGGGGCCGACTCCTTCCCAGGGGCGATTCGCCGCTCAGGGTCCGCCATGTGCTCGCGACTGGGAGGATGGCGAATCGGAGCGCGCACGGCTGGAGCGTGTCGAGGTCGTGCTCATGCTCGGACTCCGCTGGCGCTGAGGCCAGCCGGAGACCCGGAGCAGGCAGGGGGCCGTAGACCGCCCGGCATCGAAGCCGGCGGGTTGGCAGGGGCAGCAGGCCGGCAGGCCGGCAGGGGCAGCGGGCCCCGAGCTCGGGGCGACGCCGCCGGAGCGCGCGTGCGTCAGGAGGGCGATGCGGACTCTTCGTCCGCGGCGGCGTCGCGCTCCTCGGTCAGGCGCTGGACCTCATCGCGCAGCTCTGCAGCCCGCTCGAAGTCCTCCTCCTTGACTGCCCGAGTGAGCTCGCTCTCGGCTTCCTCGATCCGGCGTTTCCGCTGGTTGGCCTCGGGGCAATGCCCGGGGACGCGCCCGGAGTGGGTCGAGGCGCCATGCATCCGCTCCAAGAGCCCCTCGAGGTAGTCGGAGAACACCTCGTAGCACTCACTGCAGCCTAGCCGGCCCTTGCGCCGCAGGCTGTCCTCCGTGGTGCCACAGCTCGGACATTTCCGGACGCTCTTCGGGGCGTGCTTCTTCGACTTCAGCGCAGACATCTGAAGGAGCTTCCAGACTTCATCCATGGGCTTGTGCTGGACCTCTCCGCCCGGAAGTTCCATCTCCTGCGCGCAGGTCTCGCAGAGGTGATGCTGCTCGACCTGGTTGCCGGATTCACCCGGGCCCAGGAAGTTCTGCACCTCGTCGATGTGCACCGTGGCGTTTGATTTTTGGCACTGCTGGCAGAGCATTCTGAATCAGGGCTCGTCGCCCTGGACCACCGTCTTAGGCGTGAGCGCGGGCGCGGTCAATAGGAGGAGTCGGATCGTTCGCCGGGGGTGCCGCATCGGTCCAGCTCCCTGCCCTGGACTCGCCGAACCGTCCATTCCGGGGACCCGGCGCCTCTGGCCCTCAGGGCCGCATCGGTGGAGGGGCACCACGGGAGGGGCACGATGGGGAGGCACGATTGGAGGATCAATCGGCTTCAGGTGGTCCTGGGTCGGGGTCGGGAAGGACCCCTCGGAACGCCATGGCGCGCTCCTTGAAATTGGCATAGCGGTCGAACGACGCGCAGGCCGGGGAGAAGAGGACCGTCTGTGCGCCCTCGCGCTCGGCGATGGCCATGGCCCGCAGGGCGGCGTCCTCTGCCGAGGCACACTCTGGCCCGCTGTCTACCGCTGCGCCCGCTTGCCGGGCGGCGCGGGCAAGTTCGGCGGCAGCCGCGCCGAAGGGCACCATGATCCAGTCCCCGCTCGCCGCGAGGCTCCGGGCGAGCGGCTCAAGGCTGACGCCGCGCTTGGCTTGTCCGCCGGCCACGAGGATCGAGCGGCCGGCGGACGGGACGCTCTCCACCGCGGACAGCGTGGACTCCGGCGTCGTCGAGACGCCGTTGTCGATCACCTCCACGGACCCGCCTCCAGCCCTGAACCTGCCGAGGGACTCCATTCGATGGCTGAGCCCTCGGAGGTCAGGGATCCCCCGGCGGAGATCCTCGGCACGCAAGCCAAGCTGAAGGCCCGCCGCCAGGGCGACGAGCAGGTTCGCTCGCTGGAACTCTCCGGGAACACAGAGCGCCGAGGTGTCGGCTACCTGCACGGCGGTCTTCCCCGTGTGGTCGAAGGCCTCGGCGCCATCCAGTCGAAAGTCCCCAACGGCTCCATGGGTCACCAGCCGCTCCACGGTCTGCTGCCGCGCCAGCTCCGCGAGCTCCCCGTGGGGGACCACGGAGACTCCACCTTCCCTGATGAGGTTCATGAGCTGGAGTTTGGTGTCGCGGTAGCGCACCGCGGTTCCATGGCGCTCGAGGTGGTCGACTCCGATGTTGGTGATAGCGGCGACGTCGACCGTCCTCTTCACGTCCTGCGGGAGGTGCTCCAGCTGATAGGACGACAGCTCAAGCACGAGTACATCGCGTTCCGAGAGGTCATCGAGGTGCTCGAGGAGTGAACCGCCGATGTTCCCTCCAAGCAGGCACCGCCCCGATGAGTCCAGCGCCGACGCGATGAGATCCCTCGCGAAGGATGCCGTCGAGGACTTCCCGTGTGTCCCCGTGATCGCCACGACCCGGGCCGGGTTGTGTTCGAGGAGGAGGGCGGTGGCTGTGGTGACCCGCACGCCGCTGGATCGCGCCAGCTGGATCCACGGAGAAGTGGGGGGGACGGCCGGGTTGACGATGAGCACATCGGTCTGCTCGAAGTCCTCCTTCCGGTGACCGCCGAGCGCGAGATGGACCGGGTGCGGAGAGCGAACGTCCTCGAGCTCCTGCGCCGCGGAGCTCAGGGCCTCGCGGCTCTTCTGGTCGGTCACGGTCACCCGGGCGCCCTGGCGCAGGGCCCAGCGCGCGGCGCCCGCGCCGCCCCCGAACAGACCGAGGCCCATCACGGTCACGCGCAATCCTGCGAGACTCTGCACTCCGGCCGTGCCGCGGCGGCTCATGGTCTCGGCTGATCCGGCTCGGCGACAGCTGTCGTGGCCGCCGCAGGGCCCCCAGGTGGCTTCCCCTCTTGCTCCATGGCGGCGGCTCGCGCGCGGCTCTCGCTTCGCACACGTATGGCCTCCTCGATGAACGAGGCGGTCACTGGGTCGGCTTCCTCTCCGGTTGCGGGCAGCAGATCGACGTGGAACGCCTGCCGATCGTTGATTCGGATGGGGTTGAGGATCTCCGTGAAGATGTCGACCGGGAAGTAAGTCCACCACGGCGCCTTGAGGTCCAAGGGCTCGCTGTACAGGCGCGAACCGGCGCGATACATCGTGAGCCGCCGGGTGCCGTAGTGGTCGATCGGGACCTCCACGGGGGTCGCACCGACCAGCTCGTCATCCAGTCGGACCTCGGCGCCGAGGGGGGTGGACGTCAGCGACAGGGTCCGCTCGCCGCGGCAGCCCGCGAGCGCCGCCAGCGCGAGGACGGGAACGAGGATTCCCGGGCCCTCGCGGCGGCGCGGCGAGCGCCGTATTTGGGCCTGGCTCATCGTTTGAGAATGCGGACCGAGGGCGCGTGGATCCCGCGGATTCCGGGGAATCAAAGGGCAGCGATAGATCGGCATTACCGGCGCGCCGTGGCCGGGTGATCCAACGCTAGGATTTTAGCCTCAGCTCTCCCTGCAACAGCACTCTTCATCTCGATGACCCGCCGCCTACTGATCGTCAGCCTCGTCCTCGCCTTCACGCCGGCATGCCGGAACCTCTCGAGCTTCCTGGAGGACCAGGGCCCCGTGGATGGGATGACCGTCACTCCAGCCGCTGACGACGAGGCGCCCTCGAAGGAGGTGACGCTGCGGACGGACGACGGCGCGGACTGGATCCAGATCGTCTCAGGGGAGTGGCTGCGAGGCGAGATCCTTCGCGTACGGGACGACAGCCTCGACTTTGACAGCGACGAGCTGGGCGATCAGGCCTTCGACTTTGGCGACGTGCTGCGGATCATCAGTCCGAACCACCAGGTGGTCTTGACCGAAGATGGACGGATCTTCGAGGGACAGCTGTCGGCGGACGGATCATCCATCTGGATCGAGGGTGACAAGACGGTGAAGATCCCCCGTTCCGATGTGCTCTCGGTCCTTGCCGTGGACGGCGACGGGATCTCGACCTGGTCTGGGGAGGTCTCTGCGGGCATCGCGATCCGAACCGGAAACACGGAGCAGACGGATTACTCGGCGGTCCTGGCGGCAACCCGGGAGACCGCGCGCACGAGGTGGGCCAGCCGTTACAGCGGCGCGATCAGCCAGGTGAACGGCACGGAGACAGCCAACAACCACCGCATCGGTAGCACGTACGATCTCTTCGTCACCAAGCGCACGTTCTTCACCGTGCCAGGCGTGGATATCTACAGGGACCCCTTCCAGAACATCGGGGTGCGAGTGACGCCCTATGCGGCGATCGGCTACGAAGTGGTCGACACCGCAGATCACATGCTCGCCGTGAGCGCGGGGCCCGCGTTTCAGTACCAGCGCTTCGACTCCGAGCTGGCGTCAGGCGGAGCGACCGACAGTTCCTTCGCTGGCGTCTTTTCGACTCTCTACGACTGGGACATCACGGGGGACGTGGAGTTCAACGCCAAGTACAACATCACGGTCCCAATGCCTGACATTGATGAGTACAACCACAACGTCGTGGGCACGCTCTCCGTTGATCTCTCGGGTGATCTCGACCTGGACTTCTCGGTGACCTGGGACCGGATCAACTCGCCGGAGGCCAACTCGAGCGGGATCGTTCCCAAGAAGGACGACTTCCGCATGACCATCGGGGTCGGCTGGACCTTCTGAGGGGCGCGGTGCTCCAGGTTCGAGCCGGCGGTCCACGGCTTGCTCCATCGGTTGCAGCGCTCGACGCAGCGAAGAGGCGGAGCTTGGCTGCGCGCGCGGACCCGACGAGCCAGAGCAGCCTTGCGGGTCTGGTGCCGAGTTGGGTGCCGAGTTCGGTGCGGGGGACGAGCGGTTCGAGGCGCGGGCGCTCCGGAATCTGCGTGCTCACCTCGACGAGCGCGCGTCGTTTGCGCTGGCTCGCCGGCGTTATTCGCTCCCGCTGGTCCAACGGCTGATCACGGGACCTGCCAGCGGGTGGACAGATCTCAGGTCGCCCACTCTCAGAGTCCCCGTCTCCTGGGTCTCCACTCCCTGGGTCTCCACTCCTTGGGACTCGACTTCCAGGGTCCCCGCGCCCAGGGTTCTAACGCCCAGGGGCCTCAGGGGGGCATCCGCCGTCACGGCGCGCGCGGGGTCCGGCGCCCCCGTGCCCTCTTCTAGCCAGAGCGCGGCCCATCCCCATGGGAGATGGGTGGCGGAGAGGGTGGGATTCGAACCCACGGAACCCGTGAGGGCTCACCGCCTTAGCAAGGCGGCGCATTCGGCCACTCTGCCACCTCTCCGCACGGGCGGGGAGGATAGCGACCGTCGTCGCCTGTGGCTCCGATGAGTTTCCGGAAATCCTGGGGACGTATCCCGGAAGGAGGAATCATGGGAAAAGCATCAAGGGGGGATCCAGAACGCCACAATGTCGCCCGAGGTGCTGCGTAGGAGCATGCGAAGCTCGGCTTCTCCCGCGGGGAGAGCCGGACGAGCAGCCCGCCTGGGCGCCAGAACTGCCCCAATGTCCGATCACTCCCAAAACCTTGACGTCGCAGTAGGCGGCCTCGCGGGCGGCCCTCCGGCGCGCTCGGCGCCCTCGCGAGGGGATCTGGGCCACGCCCTCTTCCGGCTCTGGATGCTCAATGTGCTGGCGGGCACCCTCGTGGGGTCCCTCTGGTTCTTCGACGCGCCGGTGGATCGAGCGCCGTGGATCCGAGTGTACGTGTCGCTCGCTCTGGTCTCCTCGGTGGCGGTACTCGCCCTGGTGCCCGGCGCGGCGTTCCTCGTCATCTGGCGCTGGATCAGGAGCTGGCGCCTCGCCTGCCTGCTCGCGGGCTTCGTCGGGGCATGGTTCCTCGCCATCCTCTACACGGACACGATCGTCTACCGGCTCCTGCGCTATCACTTCTTTGACAGCGCGGTCCTCAATGTCGTCCTGACCAAGGGCAGCGGAGACTCGATCATCCTCGGCGCCTACGTCTGGGAGACGGCGGGGCTGGTCATCGGGGGGCTCACCCTGATCCAGTGCCTCTGCTCGGCGTGGTTCGCACGCCGGATCCAGGGGCTCAACGAGGAAGGCGTGCGCGGCAACCTCTTCCTGCAGCCGAAGACGGTCGTGGTGCTCGGGCTGCTCCCCACGCTGCTCTTCAGCCAGTCGGTCAGCGCCGCGGCGGATGTCGCTCAGCACCGGGAGGCGCTGCGCGCGATCCAGCCGATCCCCGTGGTCCCGAGGGTGCGGCTCGGGCAGATCATCGAGCCGCTCCTCGACCCGGAGGCCGCCCGTCCGCCGGAGATGGACCTGCTGCCGGTGGACGCGAAGCTCGACTGGCCGCACGAGCGCCCGCAGCTCCCCGCGGACGCTCCCAGGCACAACGTCTTCGTCTGCGTCCTCGACTCGTGGCGTCGGGACATGTTCGACCCCGAGCTCACGCCCAACATCAGCGCCTTTGCGGAGGGCGCCCGGGTGTTCGAGGATCACCTCTCCGGCGGCAACGGGACGCGCTACGGCCTGTTCACGATGCTCTACGGGCTGCACGGGTCCTACTGGTTCCCGGTGCTCGCCCAGCGCCGTGCCCCTGTGCTCGTCGAGGCGATGCAGGCCGCGGGCTACGACGTGCGCGTCTTCTCGAGCGCCTCGATGAGCTTCCCCGAGTTCAGGGAGACCGCGTGGGTGGGGGTGGACGATCAGTCGATCCTCGACTCCTTCCCGCCGGGGCTCGTGTCGTATCAGAAGGACGAGCTGCTCGCGGAGGCCTTCGACGGCTGGATGGAGCGTCGCCGCGTCACCCGCGACGAGCGCCCCTTCTTCGCCTTCGTCCTGATCGACGCGCCGCATCAGCCGTACGAGAACCCTGGCGGGCCCCACTCGCCCGCGGTCGAGTCCCTCGACTACATCGAGCTTGGACGGACCACGGAGGGGCCCGAGCTGGCTGGACTCCAGGAGCGGGTGATCAACGCCTACAAGAACTCCGTCATGCACGCGGACCAGACCGCGGGCCGCATGCTCGAGACCCTGCAGCGGGCCGGCGAGGCCGAGGACACCTACACGATCGTCACCGGCGACCACGGGGAGGAGTTCTTCGAGTGCGGGTTCTGGGGGCACACCTCCAACTTCTCGCCGCCGCAGGTGCAGGTGCCGTTCATCTTCCGTGGGCCCGGCATCGAGCCCGGCAGGGAGTCGCGACCCACGTCCCACCTCGACTTCTCGAGCACCATGCTCGAGCTGCTCGGGGCGGACCCGGCGGCCCGCGGTGGATATAGCCTCGGCGCCGATCTCCTCGATCCGCCGCAGAGCCGCGAGCGGGTTGTCGCGGGGTGGAGCGATATCGGTCTCTGGACAGAGTCCGGAATCTTCGACATCCCGCTGACGGCTCCGGGGATCGGCGGTTGGGTCCAGGAACTCGAGTGCTACGACCTCCCATGGAATCCGGTCAAAGACGTGGCCCTGCGTTGCCGCACCGAGCGCTCCGCGCTCGAGAAGATGGCCAGCGAGTGCACGAAGTTCCTCAAGGTCCGCTAGGCCGCGCCGCCCAGATCATGCCGCTGCCTGTCCGCGCTGCCGTCGTGGCGTTCGCGTGCCTGACCGCCTTCGTCGCCTTCGGCGTCCGAGAGAGGAGCGCCATCGGGGTGGCCCTCGAGCCGGCCGGGGCTGCCCCTTTCGGTGGCCCTTCCGCTGCTCCGGCCACGGGCGCCGCTGATGCTGAGCCGCTCACATGGGGGTCGTACGATCCGGACACCCTGTATCACGCTCGCCGGGTGGCGCGCGCCGTCCAGAACGCCGGGTGGGTCTCGTCCTACGACCCCTTCCTCGCGTACCCAGAGGGGGATGGGCCGGACAGCCTCGGGACCGCGATCCCGTGGCCGCCGGCCTACGACCTCTTGCTCACGGCTCTGGTGCGCGGCCGCCTTCCCTCGATGGAGGCGCTCCTCCCTTCTGCGCCAGAGGAGGTCGACCTCGACCCGAGCCGCGTCGCCGAGCCGCTTCTCCCCGCGACCCGCCGAAGCATCGAACAACTCGTCGCCTCCGTTCCCATGTGGTGCGGTGCCCTGACCGCCCTGATTGCAGCCCTCGCAGCTGCAGGGCTCGCTCGGGCGCTCGTCCCGGCTCCGCGCCGCGGGGCCGCAGCGATCGCTGCGGCGCTCTTTGCTGGGCTCAGCGTGGCCTTCACGTTCGGGCATGTCCGCTACTCCCACCTGGGCAACGGGGACCACCACGCCTTCATCTCGCTGTTGCACGTGGCCCTGCTGGCGATCGTCGGCTCGAGCCTCCGGCCCGATCGGATCACCCGGCCCGTGGGCAGCGCGGCCCGGGGCGGCGCCGCAGGGCTCATCGCCGGGGTCATGATCACAAGCTGGACGGCCTCGATCCTGTGGGTCGCGCTCGTGCAGTTGGTGCTGGTCCTGAGGTTAGCGCTGCCCTTCAGGGACGAGCGCGGCCTGCAGAGCGCGCGGGGTCTGCCGATCTTCGCCACCACGTTCCACAAGGCGGCGCTGCTCATCGTCATGCCCGCGGCGATCGAGAGCCCCTTCAGCTCCTCGGATCCGTTCAGCCTCATCGAGCTGTCCTGGTTCCACATGGTGTGGCTCGCGATCGGCTGGCTGATCTTCGCGCCTTACGCGCTGCTCCCCCGGTTCGCCGCCCGGCGCCGGTTCGCGGCGACGCTCCCCGCCATCGCCCTCGCCGCGGCGCTCCTCTTCGGCGCGGACACCGGCGCAGGCCTCGTCGACGCGTTCTCGTGGGTCGGGGCAGAGAACCCGTTCATGGGGGGAATCAACGAGTCTCAACCCCTGATGGGCTCTCCCTCGAAGCTGCTGAAGTTTGCAGGTGCGGGGGTGCTGCTCGCTCCCCTCATCTGGGTCCTGGCGCTGCGGCAGATCAGAACAGCGCCGCAGCTCCTGCCCTGGGTCATCTCCCTCCCCGTCCTGCTCCTCTTGGCGCTCCTTCAGCGGCGCTTCGCGGAGGGACTGACGGCCCCGATGGCGGTGTTGATGGGAGCCCTCTTGTCTGCCAGCGTTCTCTCCCGGCTCGGGCGCGCGGAGCTCCGGCTCGCGGCGGCTGCGGCCCTGGCGCTCCTCGCCGTCGCGGCCAATCCTGGCACCGTCAACAGCGTCCTCTCCAGGGAGCGGATCGCTGATCCCGAGCTGGCGCCTTTTGTGACAAGGACGGACATGGCTCGCCGGCAGCGTGCACAGGCGGCGCTCCTTCGGGCGTTGGGGGACGACGTCACAGGGCCGGAGGCCGGGCCGTCAGCCGTCCTCGCGGAGTGGGACCTGGGTCACTCCATCGAGTGGCGCGCCGAGCGCCCGAGCGTCGCGACCAATTTCGGCCTCTACCTCGGCGAAGCCTCCTTCCTGGCTCCTTGGCGCTTCTTCTCGGAGACCGACGAGGCGGCGGCCCTGCAAATGCTTGAGCGGCTCGGGGTCGGCTCGGTGATCATTGATGGCCGGACAGCGGCGCGGCAGGGCGAGATCTCCGCGGCTCTCGGCCTCGGCGAGCGGGGCGATGATTTCTGGTCGCAAACCATGGGGGCCCGGCTTGGTGCTGGGGGCGAGGACGCCTCCGCTCGGCACCCCGGATTCATGCGGCTGGTTCGCTGGATCGACCCCAGCGTCGCGACTGGCGGAATGCGGGCGTTCGACGTGGTGCCTGGGGCGAGGCTGCGCGCGGAGGGGCGGCTCTTGCAGGTCGTGGCGACTCTCGCCGACGACCGTGGGAGCGTCTTCACATGGCGCGGCGCGGCGCGGGCTGGGATCGAAGGAGGCGAGCTTGAGCTGAGGGTGCCCTACGGCGTCCCGGCGGGATCTCCCGTAGCAAGCCCCATGATCGAGCGCTCGGAGAGCACGCGGATGCAGGTGATTGACCTCGAGGTCTTCCTCGACGGGGAGCCGGTGCCGGTGTCGATCACTGACTGGGATGTGGCGAACGGACTGCCCGTGGAAGTGAATACCTGACCGTTCACGGCGTATAAGACGCCGCTGACCACGCTTTGCCCGCTCGTTACACGTACGGCGGTCCCCAGTCCCTATTAAAGGGGCCCTGTCTCGCACCACTGACGCCGTCTCTTCCATGTTCGACCAAGCTCGCTCGACCCTCACCTCCCTGCTCCTCACCGCGGGCGCCGCGGCCAGTATGGCCTCTGGCGCATCGGCCCAATCCATCGGCTCGCCTCAGGTCGACATCAACCACGAGGAGCTCGCTGCAGAGTTCCTGAAGCGCTCTGGGTTCGACCCTGCGGCGGCGGCGCAGGTCTCGACCGAGGACCTGCTCCAGCGATCGTTCTTCACCATGCGCATCGGCGTCTTCGATCTGGGGTTGAGCTCCTACGCGGCCCTCAGCCGATCGAACGGCGACAACTTCAGCCTCCTCGCCGGAGCGCTGCTTGAGGTCCAGGCGCAGTTCTTGGAGTGGCTCGGCCCGAACGCGCCGGGGATCAAGGAGGCGGAGAAGGACCTGAAGACGCTGAGGAGCTACTTCAAGAAGCTCCGGGGGAACGCCATCAACAAGCTCGACCCGAGCAAGACCGGCGACGTGATGACGCTGCTCGGGGCGAGCAAGAAAGCCCTCGAGGCACAGCAGCGCTTTGGCGAGTACATGGCTCGGGGGACGGGTCTGGGGTTGGATCGTGAGGACGAGTACGTGGACACGTTCCTGGTTGCGCCGGGCCGGCGGGACTTCCTTGAGCTGCTGAGCACCTTCGGCGCGATCAGCCCGGACAACCAGGGCGTCTATTGGACCAACGACGTCGCGACCTGGACCAACACCTACTTCAACGATATCTCTGTCGTCGCCCTGGAGTTCGCGAGCCTGGGGAGCTCGACCGGGGGCGCGTTCGCGGGGATCAGCATGAACTCCCGGACGCCGACCGGAATGCAGCAGCAGATCTCGCAGCTCGCCGGCAACGCGATGATCGACAACCTGTTCGGCGACAAGATCCCGCCGTCCCTGGCGGGCGCCCTGTCGGTGAACCTCGTCGTCGAGATCTATGGAGAGTGCAACACGCGGGTCGACGGCGACCTGCGCGCGCGGCGCACCCAGGCCCGAGAGATCTTCGTCCCCGGCGGGCTCTCCGAGGGCGGTGTCCTGCCCCCGAACATGGCGGACAGCCGGTGGCGCTCGGAGCACGGCAAGGACCATTTCCTCGTGGCGCTTCAGTCCTCACAGGCCGCCGGTGCTAGCGAGGCGAAGAAGAAGTACGAGAAGAACGGCACCTTCGAGCTGGTCGATGACCGCGAAGCCAAGCGGATGGTGGTCAAGGCGCCCTTTCTGGGGACCCCCGCCGCCGACTCACCGCCTGTCCCCGACGAGTTCTGGGGCGACAGCCTCGAGTTCTACCGGTCCTACCGGACCGGCTTCGTCTACTGGCTGAGGACGAAGGGGCAGCGCTCGAAGAAGACCTCTGAGGCGGCGTTTGCGGCCTACCTGACCCAGCTGGCCCAGGCGGAGAATGGTGCGGAGTCCCTGGAGGCCACCTTCGAGGAGCAGTACGGCAAGCCGCTGAGCGCGAATGAGCCCTCCAAGAAGGACCTCGAGGGTCAGTTCCTCGACTGGCTCTCGAAGCTCTGAGGCCGAGTCGGTAGCCTCGGCGGATCATGCCGCCGACGCCCCAAGAACACGCCGCTGCCACGGCCTCCCCCGAGTTCCTCGGATACGAAGGACCCCTCCTGGAGCGGGCCGCTGCGAAGCTCGTCGAGCGGGCGGAGGGCCCCGAGGACCTCGGTGACCTCATGATCGCGGTCCCCGGCGCTCGCGCCGGTCGCCGGCTGGCCAGGGAGCTTCGGGCCTGTGCGTTGGCGCGGGGCTGGGCGGGTTACTTCGCGCCAGCGATCATGACGCCGGGGGCGCTCGCAGACGCTCTGTTGCCGCTTGAGCACGCGCCGGCCGACCGCACGACCCGGACGCTCGCGTGGGAGAGCGCGCTCGTGAGCACTCGGCCTGAGATGCTCCTTCGGCTCCTCTCGCGCCCGCCCGCACGCGGGGACCGCGCCGCCTGGTGGCGCGTCGCAGAGGACCTGCGAGTGCTCCACGCGGAACTTGCTCAATGGGGCCATGACTTCGCCGCGGTGCGAGCGCGGCTCGAGACCCACCCGACTTGCCCGGCCGGAGAGTTGCGTCGCTGGGAGGCGCTCGCAGAGATCCAGAACGCGTGGCGCGGGAAGATGAAGCAGCTGGAGCTCTCCGATCCCCACGAGGGGCGCCTCCTGGCTCTCGAGTCTGGCCGGGTCGCGCGCGGGGCACAGGTGGTGCTCGTGGGCGTCCTCGAGATGAACCTGCTGCTCCGTGGGGCGCTCCGCGCCCTCGATGAGGCGCCGCGGGTGCTGGTCTTTGCTCCGGCGGTCGCGGCAGAGGGCTTTGACGAGCTGGGCACCCTCGTGACCTCTCGCTGGGAGGAGGCCGAGGTGGACCTCCCGCTCGATCAATGGCACGTGGTTGGCACGCCTGACGACCAGGCGCGCCTGGCGCTGTCTCTTGCCGCTGAGGCGGCGCCGGCGCACGCGGGCGAGCTGACGGTGGGGGTCCCGGATGAGGAGGTGACGCCCCTGCTCGCTCGTCGGTTCGGCGGGGCCGGTATTCACGCCCGGAGCGCCGCGGGGACCTCGCTCGCGCTCACGGCTCCCTTGCGCCTGGTTTCGGCGCTGGAGGCCTTCGCACGGGCTCACACTGCCGAGAATGCAGCGTGTCTTGTGCGCCACGCGGACCTCGCGCGCTGGCTCACGCAGCGCCTCGGCCATGACCCCGTCGCGCGGCTGGACCGTTATCGGCCGGAGCACCTCCCGCGGACCCTGGACCCGAGCCCCGAGAGCGGCGTGTTCGATCTCCCCGGGCAGGTGAAGGGGAGGGAGGACATCCGCCCGCTTCTCGGCGCGCTTCAGGAGCTTGGGGGCGGGCTGTTCACCGACGCCGGCGCCTCGCTCGCCGAGCACGTCAGGCGGCTGCGCGCGCTCTTGCTGCTCGTCTACGGGGAGCACCCGCTGCTCGAGGCGGAGAGCCGGAGCGAACCCGCGCGCCACGTGGAGGTTGCTCTGCGCCGCCTGGGGACCGCTCTGGACGAGCTCGAGCGCATTCCCGCGGCAGTCGCACGCTCCATGACGGCAGCGGACGCGCTCCGCCTGGTGAACCGGACCGCGGCCGGCGCCGCCGTCCCGGACCCGACCGGGCTGGACGGACAGCCGGTGGTCGAGCTCCTCGGCTGGCTCGAGCTGCTCCTCGACGGGGCGCCGCACCTGGTGGTGACGGGCTTCAACGAGTCGAAGGTCCCCGAGCCCTCCACCCGCGACCCCTTCCTCCCCGACTCCGTCCGCACGGTGCTGGGGCTCGAGGATGACGCGCGGCGCACCGCGCGGGATGTCTACACCATGATCGCGCTCCTCCACTCGAAGCGCTCCCTGCACCTCATCAGCGGCAGGGTCACCCGGGACGGGGACCCGCTGTTCCCGAGCCGGTTGGCCTTCAGGGCGGGGATCCAGGACGTGGCCGCGAGGGTAGACCACGCCCTCGAGCCCGTGGGGTTCGCGCCGGTGGAGGCGAGCGAGCGGGACGTGTCCGCCGAGCTTCCCCCTGTGATCGCGGACCCGCGGCCCCAGGACCGCTTCGCGGTGACCTCCTTCAAGAGCTTCCTCGACTCGCCGCTCCTCTACTACGTCCAGCGCGTCCTTCGCCTCGAGGCGGTGGACGACCGCGCGGGCGAGCTCGACGCGCTGCGGTTCGGCACCCTCGCCCACGACGTGCTCGAGGATCTCGGCACGAACGAGGCGCTGCGGGAGTCCACCAGCGTCAAGGACGTCGAGGGGTACCTCCTCGATCGACTCGACCGGCGGGCGGCCATGAGGTTCCCGAGGGCCGTCATGCCGGCGGTGCAGATCCAGCTGGGCCAGCTGCGGCTCCGCCTCAAGAGCTTCGCCCTCTGGCACGTGGGCGAGGTGCGCGACGGGTGGCGGATCCGCCACGCGGAGTGGAGCCCCGAGGGCGATGCCTCCATCGGTCGCGAGGGTTGTGCCCGGCTCGACATGGGTGCAGGTGAGGAGCCGGCGTGGGTCCGCGGCAAGATCGACCGCATCGAGCAGCACTCCAAGACCGGGTTCTGGCGCGTGCTTGACTACAAGACCAGCCACAAGAGCAATGAACCGGCCAAGGTGCACCGCAAGACGAACGGGGACTGGAAGGACCTTCAGCTCCCGCTCTACGCTCACATGGTGCAGCCCCTGGTGGGAAGCGGCGTCGTGCCGGGCCTTGGCTACGTCAACCTGCCCGGAGACGGGACCCGCGTGGAGCTCAAGCTCGTGGCTGGCAAGGTCACCTGGGGGCCAGAGGACATCCAGGATGCTCTGGAGTGCGCCCGCGGCGTGGTCCGGCGGGTCCGTGCGGGCGACGTGGAGGATCTCGGCCGCGTGAAGACGGAGTTCATGCTCCCGATCGAGCGAGAGCTCCTGGGGGTCGG